>LS483371.1:2493750-3117187 GCA_900475325.1 Paucimonas lemoignei | reverse complement strand
GGGAAACCATGGAGCATGCGCTGGCATTTGCCGACACCGGCCACCTGGCGATTTCAACCCTGCACGCCAACAATGCCAACCAGGCCCTGGACCGGATCATCAATTTCTTCCCGGAAGAACGCCGCGAGCAGTTGCTGCACGACTTGAGCAACAACCTCAAGGCGTTTGTGTCCCAGCGCCTGGTCAAAACCCTGGACGGTAAACGCCGGGCGGCGGTGGAAGTGATGATGGGCACGCCGACCATTCGTGACCTGATCCAGCGCAACCAGCTCAATGACCTCAAGGGCATCATGGAGAAGTCTGGCCACCTGGGCATGCAGACGTTCGACAGCGCGCTGTTCGAGCTGACCGCAGGCGGGATCATCAGTGAAGAGGAGGCGGTGAAGTACGCCGACTCGAAGAACAACCTGCGCCTGCGCCTCAAGCTGCATGGCGAAGGCGTCACCGCCGCGCCCACAGTCGCACCGGCGGCGCCGGTGGGCACGAACCGGCCTTCGGATTGGGGGTTGGTGGATGAAGGGGATCAGGGTGGGCAGAGTTAGACCGTAGAGAGGCGATCATCTGTAGGAGCTGCCGAAGGCTGCGAAGGCGACACACCTGACACACCTGACACACCGCCTTCGCAGTCTTCGGCAGTTCCTTGTATGTCTGTAGCTTCGACGAATCAAAGCACTGCGCCTTGAATCGAGTGGCAACAACAGCATCCAGTCGCTGCTGAGTCAGGTTCCGTCCTGACGGCCGGGTCACTTTTGGTGCCAAAAGTAACCAAAACCTCTGCGCTGGCGTACGGCCCCCGCTTCGCGGCGGTCCCTTCGCTCCGGCACCGTGGGGCGGGCACGCGCCGACGGGCCATCCATGGCCCAACGGCGCTCGCTCGGCATCCATGCCGAGCGACCCACCCCACGGCACCTCCACTCAGCCTCCCGACGCGCATTTTGCGTCGTCTGGGAAATCGTGGCAGGAAAAGCAAAGGCAAAAGCAAATCTGCTTTGCAGATTTTTAGCATCAATTCCTTCCTGACCCACACGCTGCTTTTGATTCTGTGGGTCTGCGCAAAATTTATGAGCGACATAAATTGCGACTTGTGGCCGGCCGAGCGCAGGTATTGAGTAGTGGGCAACCCGGCATGGATGCCGGGTTAGCCGCACCGGGCCATGGATGGCCCATTGCGGCGGCCCACGGAGCAATGCCGGAGCGAGGGAAGTCTGAGCCTTGGCGAAGACCCGGACAGAGGAGCGGGAGCGCTTTGGTTACTTTCGTCTGGGCCGGCATCCCGGCTTTTCGAAAGTGACGCGCCGTAAGGGCGCAAAGGTGAATCAGCGTCACCGCCGCTGCTGGATATACAGGGTATTAGGGCTCCCCCAACGGAGTATCTACAAGGTTTGCGTCATGTCAGACACACCACTGTCCTGTAGGAGTTGACCGAGGTTACGAGGGCTGCGAAGGCGGTTTGTCTGACCTGCCGCTGTTCGCAGCCTTCGGCAGCTCCTACGGGCGTCGAGCCATTACCTCGCCAACCATCCCCCATCAATATTCCACGCCGCGCCGCGCACCTGGCTGCCAGCCTCGCTGCACAAAAACAACACCAACTCGCCCAATTGCGATGGCGTCACGAACTCCAGCGAGGGTTGTTTCTCGGCCAGCAGGTCATGCCGGGCCTGATCAGGGTCGCCGCTGACGGCTGCGCGGTCGTCGATCTGCTGCTGCACCAAAGGCGTCAACACCCAGCCGGGGCAGATCGCGTTGCAGGTAATGGGCGTTGTGGCGGTTTCCAGGCCGACGACTTTGGTCAGCCCGATCACGCCGTGTTTGGCCGCCACATAGGCGGCCTTGCCGGTGGACCCCACCAGCCCGTGGACCGACGCGATGTTGACGATGCGCCCCCAGTTTTTACTGCGCATGCCCGGCAGGCACAGGCGGGTGCTATGGAACACCGAGGACAGGTTGATGGCGATGATGGCGTCCCAGCGCTCAACCGGAAACGCCTCGACGGTGTCGACGTGCTGGATCCCCGCGTTGTTGACCAGAATGTCGACCCCGCCAAACTCGCGCTCGGCGTAAGCGATCATGTCAGCGATCTCCTCAGGCTTGCTGACGTCGGCCGGATGATGGCCCACCTTGACGCCGAATTTCTCCACCTCGGCGACCACGGCCGAGGCGTCGCCAAAGCCATTGAGGATCAGGTCAGCGCCCGCTTTGGCCAGGCTCAGGGCGATACCCAGGCCGATGCCGCTGGTGGAGCCGGTGACCAATGCCGTTTTACCTTGCAGACTCATATTCAGTGCCTCACACAATGCCAGTGGCGTAGAAGGTGCCAATCACCACAAATACCGCCAGGGTCTTGATGATGGTGATGCCAAAGATGTCTTTGTAAGCCTCGCGGTGGGTCAACCCGGTGACCGCCAGCAAAGTAATCACCGCGCCGTTGTGCGGCAGAGTGTCCATGCCGCCGCTGGCCATGGCCGCGACGCGGTGCAGGACTTCCAGAGGAATGTTCGCTGCGTTGGCGGCGCTGATGAAGGTATTGGACATAGCCGCCAGAGCAATGCTCATGCCGCCCGAGGCCGACCCAGTAATCCCGGCCAGCAAGGTCACGGTAATGGCTTCGTTGACCAGTGGATTGGGGATGTTCTTGAGCCAGTCCGCCAACACCAGAAAGCCAGGCAGCGACGCGATGACTGCGCCAAAGCCGTATTCGGAGGCGGTGTTCATTGCGGCGAGCAGTGCGCCGCTGACCGCGCTCTTGCTGCCTTCTGCCAGTCGACTCTTAATGGCGGTGAAGCCGAACGCCAGCACCATGACAATGCCCACCAGCAATGCCGCTTCCACCGCCCAGATGGCGGTCAGTTTGGCGACTTCGGTTTGCACGGGCGTGGCCATGCCAGGCAATGCCAGGGTGTGGGTCTTGCCGTACCACTGGGGTATCCACCAAGTGAACAGCAGATTCATGACGCCCACCAACAGTAATGGCGACAGGGCGATCCACGGGTTGGGCAGCTTGATGTCTTCGGCGGTTTCTGGCTCGTTGCGCAGCTCAGTGCCGTACCCTTCGCCTGCGCGCTGCGCTTTGTTGCGCTGGCGTTGCAGGTACAGCATGCCGGCGCTGAACACGAAAATCGTGCCGATTACCCCCAGCCAGGGTGCAGCCCAGGCCGTGGTGTTGAAAAAGGTGGTCGGGATGATGTTCTGGATCTGCGGCGTGCCGGGCAGGGCGTCCATAGTGAACGAGAACGCGCCCAGGGCAATGGTCGCGGGGATCAGCCGCTTGGGAATATTGCTCTGACGAAACATTTCGGCAGCGAACGGGTAGACCGCGAACACCACCACGAACAGCGACACACCGCCGTAGGTCAGCAACGCGCAGACCAGCACAATCACCAGCATCGCCTGGCGGGTACCGAGTACGCCGATGGCCGCCGCCACAATCGCGCGGGAAAAACCGGACAGCTCGATCAACTTGCCAAACACGGCGCCTAGCAGAAAAACCGGAAAGTACAGTTTGATGAAGCCCACCATCTTGTCCATGAACACCCCGGTGAAGGCAGGCGCGACGGCTGAAGGGTCGGTCAGCAACACCGCGCCCATGGCAGCGATGGGAGCAAAGAGAATAACGCTGTAGCCACGGTAGGCAGCAAGCATCAACAGCGCGAGAGCTGCCAAGGCGATGATCACACTCATTGAGTGTCTCCTGGCCTGGGAATCCGGCGAACTCAGAGGCTGCCGAAGGCGCTCTGTACGGCGTGCTGGAATCTGTCGGCATATTGTTATTGTTTTCGGCTGCGGCGGTGCCGCACGGACGCCGTAGCGGTTTCCGTGCCAAATTTTCAAGCCATTGAATTTAATGAATTTATTCGGTTTAACAGAATGAGCGGACGAGCAGCAGTCTCTCTACAGAGACTTGCAAGGCGGGAGTCGCGACGCCTGCATCAACACAGCTGGCAAGCTAGAGCTGCTGGCCGCTTAAGGGGCGTAAATCTCTTTTTCGGGACTGCTGTCTCGTTATGGAGACTCGACAATGCCCAGGGCTGCCATCTTCTTGTACAGCGTCGAGCGGCCCAGCCCCAGCTGGCTGGCAGCGTTGACCACGTTGCCGGCACATTGCAGCAGCGCCTGTTCGATAACCTGCCGATCAAAGCGCTGGCGAGCCTGGCTGAAGGTTTCGAAGGTTGTCGCGCCGCCTTCGAGGCTGGCAGAGCAGGTTAGCGGGATCAGATTGCCGATAGCGGCACGGATTTCTCTGGCGTCGAGCACCAAGTCATCGCTGAGCAGCGCGGCGCGTTCCAGCACGTTGCGTAATTCGCGGATGTTGCCGGGCCAGGCGTGCTGTGCCAGCAGCGTCAAGGCACTGGGTTCTAGTTCGTGCTGGCTGCGCAGTTCTTCCAGAATGGCTTCGCTCAGGGCAGGCAAATCATCCAGCCGCTCACGCAGTGGCGGAACCTGGATAGGCACTACACTGAGGCGGTAATACAGGTCAGCGCGGAATTCGCCACGTTTGATGGCTGCTTCGAGGTCCGTCGAAGTGGCGGCAATCAACCGGATGTCGCTTTTGACCACCTGATTGGAGCCCACCGGCTCGTATTCTTTTTCCTGGAGCACCCGCAGCAGCTTGCTTTGCAGAGGCAGCGGCATATCGCCGATCTCATCGAGAAACAAGGTGCCGCCCTGAGCAATCTGCAGTTTGCCGGGCCGCGCCTTGCGATCAGCACCGGTAAACGCCCCCGGCGCGGTGCCGAAAAACTCTGCTTCGAGCAAGGTCTCCGGGATCGCGGCACTGTTGATACTGACAAACGCTTTATGCGCCCGGGGTGAAGCGCTATGAATGGCGTGGGCCAGCAACTCCTTGCCGGTGCCGGTCTCGCCCAACAGCAGCACCGGGGAGTCGGCACTGGCGCTGCGCCGGGCCCGGCGTTTGACTTCAAGGCTGGCGGCGCTGGTGCCAATGAAATGCGCAAAGCTGTACTTGGCTTGCCGCTCGCGCAGCAGCGAACGCGTCGACGCCAGCTCCTCCTGCATGCTCAGGTAGCGCTTGAGCAGCGGGGAGAGGGCCTGTAATTCATCAAACAGGGCGAAACCAATTGCACCGATCAGCCCGCCTGCGTCGTCATGAATGGGCAGGCGCATGACTACCAGCGGGTCCTTGGCGGTGTCCATCATGTCCAGCAGGATCGGCCGACCATTGGTTGCAACCTGGCGCAACAGGCTGCCGGGGATGACTTTTTCGCACGGCTGGCCCAGGGCAACGCTGGCGTCCTGCAGGCCAAAGCGTCGGGCGTAACGTTCGTTGATCCAGACGATGTTGGCGTCCTTGTCGACGATCACGGTGCCCTCGCTGGACTGCTCGATGATTTCGAACAGCGAGCGAATCGCCAGTTGTCTGACCCGCAGGTAATCATCGAGGCTGTGGCTTTCTTTCATCGGGTCTGTCATGGGCTCTGTCATAGAGGGTTCCGAAACTTGAAACCGGCGTCTGGCCGCACAGAATGCCCCTTATTCAGCTGAAACCGGGATGTGCCGCCGCCAGCAATTCCTGGGTGTAAGGATGCTGAGGCGCGTCGAACAGGTCATGGCTCGCGCCACGTTCGACGACTTTCCCGTCCTTGACCACGATCACATCATGAGCAAGGGCTTTGACCACGGCCAGATCGTGACTGATGAACAAATACGTCAGGCCGTGTTTTTCCTGCAGTTGTCGAAGCAATGCCACCACTTGTTTCTGTACCGTGCGATCCAGTGCCGAGGTCGGCTCATCCAGCAGGATCAGCGCGGGTTTGAGCACCAGTGCCCGAGCGATAGCAATGCGTTGACGTTGGCCGCCTGAGAATTCGTGAGGGTAGCGATGGCGACTTTGCGGGTCGATACCGACTTCCTCCAGCACACGAATCACTTCGACTTCGCATTGCACCGGGTCTAGCTGGCTGTGCACTTCCAAGCCTTCGCTGATGATCTGCGCCACCGACATCCGCGGGCTGAGGCTGCCGTAGGGGTCTTGAAACACGACTTGCATCTGCTTGCGCCAGGGCCGCATCTGCTTCTGGTTCAGGCCGTCCAGGCTCTGACCCTGAAAGCGGATACTGCCACGCGATTCGAGAAGACGCAGGATTGCCTGACCAAGTGTCGACTTTCCGGAGCCGGATTCGCCCACGATTCCGAGGGTTTTGCCGCGCTCGATGCTCAGGCTGATGTCATCCACGGCCTTGAGGTATTCCTTGTGACGCCGGAAAATCCCGCCGCCCAGGGAGAACCAGACCCGCAGGTTATCGACTTCCAGTACCTTTTCCCGGCTGTCCCGAGGCAACGGCTCGCCCGCGGGTTCGGCGTCGAGCAGCAGTTTGCTGTACGGGTGCTGCGGTTCTTTGAACAGCGAATGGCAGTTGGACTGCTCAACGATTTCACCGGCACGCATCACGCACACCCGCTGGGCGATGCTGTGGACCAGATTCAGGTCATGGCTGATCAGTAACAGCGACATGTTCAAGCGCTGCTGCAACTGCTTGAGCAATAGCAGAATTTTGCGCTGCACGGTCACGTCCAGCGCGGTGGTGGGCTCATCGGCGATCAACAGCTCCGGCTCGCACGCCAGGGCCATGGCGATCATGACCCGCTGCCGCTGTCCGCCAGACAGCTCGTGGGGGTAAGCCTTGAGACGTTTCTGCGGGTGCTGGATGCCCACCAGTTCGAGCAGTTCGAGAATGCGTTTCTGCGCCGTTCGACCGGTCATGCCCTTGTGCAGCAGCAGGGTCTCGCCGATCTGCTTGGCCACCGTGTGCAGCGGGTTGAGGGAGGTCATCGGCTCCTGAAAGATCATCGCGATGCGGTTGCCACGCAGTTCGCGCAGGGTCTTGCCGTCGGCGCCCAGCAATTGCTGGCCTCGATAGGTAATGCTGCCGGTGCTCACGGTGCCAGTAGTGGGCAACAGTTGTAGGATCGAATGCGCGGTCACTGACTTGCCGGACCCGGATTCGCCCACCAGCGCCAGGCATTCCCCGGGGCGGATATCCAGGCTGAGGTGGCTGACCACGGTCTGACCGTTGAAGGCGACGCTCAGGTCGCGGATTTCGATCAGGTTGTCTGACATTTCAAGACCTCGGGTCAAAGGCATCGCGCAGCGCCTCGCCAATGAAAACCAGCAGCGACAGTATCAGCGCCAGGGTGAAGAACGCCGTCAGACCCAGCCAGGGCGCCTGCAGGTTCTGCTTGCCCTGAGCGATCAGCTCACCCAGGGACGCGCTGCCTGCGGGCATGCCGAAGCCGAGAAAATCCAGCGCCGTCAGGGTTGATATCGCGCCGGTGAGGATGAAGGGCAGGTAACTCAAGGTCGCATTCATGGCATTGGGCAGGATGTGCCGCACGATGACCGTACGGTCGCTCAGGCCCAGTGCCCTGGCGGCCTTCACGTATTCCAGGTTGCGGCCCCGGAGGAATTCGGCACGCACCACATCCACCAGCGCCAGCCACGAAAACAGCGCCATGATGCCCAGCAGCCACCAGAAGTTGGGTTCGACGAAGCCGGACAAAATGATCAGCAGGTAAAGCACCGGCAAGCCTGACCAGACCTCCAGCAGACGCTGACCGAGCAGGTCGATCCAGCCGCCGTAATAACCCTGCAGTGCCCCCGCGGTGATGCCGATCAGAGCGCTGATGGCGGTCAGGGCCAGGGCAAACAGAATCGACACACGCGCGCCGAAAATCACCCGGGCCAGCACGTCCCGGGCCTGATCATCGGTGCCCAGCCAGTTTTCGCCGGACGGCGGGCTGGGGGCAGGGCGGTTCAAGTCGTAGTTGGGCGTGTCGTCACTGAAGGGGATTGGAGGAAACAGCATCCAGCCGCCGTCTTTGTCAATCAGTTGGCGAACGTAATCACTGCGGTAATCCGGCTGAAATGGCAACTGGCCGCCGAACTCCTGCTCGGTGTAGCGTTTCAATGCCGGGAAATACAGTGAGCCCTGATAACTGACCACCAGCGGCTTGTCGTTGGCGATCAGTTCGCCGCCCAGGCTCAACACGAACAACCCGCAAAACAGCCACAGCGACCACCAGCCGCGGCGGTTACTGCGAAAACGATCCAGACGACGCTGGGCCAGCGGAGAAAGTCTGCGCATCAGGCGTTCCTCGCGCTGAAGTCGATTCGCGGGTCCACCAGCGTGTAACAGATGTCGCCCACCAGTTTGATCAGCAAGCCGAACAGCGTGAAGATGAACAGCGAGCCGAACACCACGGGGTAATCCCTGGACACCGCCGCTTCGTAACTCATGCGGCCCAGGCCATCCAGGGAGAAGATCACCTCGATCAGCAGGGAACCGGCAAAGAACACGCTGATAAACGCCTGGGGGATGCCCGCCACCACCAGCAGCATCGCATTGCGAAACACATGGCCGTACAGCACGCGCCGCTCACTCAGGCCTTTGGCCCTGGCGGTTACCACGTACTGGCGTGTCACCTCGTTGAGGAACGAGTTCTTGGTGAGGATCGTCAGCGTCGCAAAGCCGCCAATCACCAGGGAGGAAACGGGCAGCACCAGATGCCAAAAATAATCGGCAATCTTGCCGGTCATGCTCATCTGCTCGAAATTTTCCGACACCAGCCCGCGTACCGGGAACCAGTGCAGCGACGTGCCGCCCGCAAACATCACCACCAGCAGCATGGCGAACAGAAACGCTGGCATCGCGTAGCCGATGATGATTGCCGTGCTGCTCCAGATGTCGAACTGGCTACCATGGCGCACGGCTTTGCGAATGCCCAGCGGAATGGAAATCAGGTACGTCAGCAAGGTGGCCCACAAGCCCAGGGAAATGGACACCGGCATCTTTTGCAGGATCAGGTCCGTGACGCTGGCACCCCGGAAGAAGCTGTTGCCGAAATCCAGCTGAGCGTAGTTTTTCAGCATCAGCCACAGGCGCTCGTGCAGCGGTTTGTCGAAACCGTATTGATGCTCGATTTCCTTGATCAACTTCGGGTCCAGCCCGCGTGCGGCCCGTGATGGGCTGCTGCTGAGCGTCTCGGAACCCGCACTGCCGACGCTGGCGCCGCCGATCCCTTGCAGCTTGGCGATGGCCTGCTCGACCGGCCCGCCGGGCGCGGCCTGCACGATGAAAAAATTGACCAGCAGAATGCACAGCAGTGTTGGGATGATCAGCAGCAGCCGTCGCAAGAGATAACCGAGCATTTACTTCATCTCCGAAGCGATGGCCGAGGCGCCGCGTTTGGCAGCGAATTGCTCGTTGGTCAGCGGCACGGGGCTTATCTCCCACCAGGTTTCGATGGCCTCGGCATTGCTGGCCTGCACCTTGGGGATGCCAAACCGGTTCCACCAGACGGTTGAGGAGCCGGGCGGGTAATAGTTGGGGATCCAGTAAAAGCCCCACTGCAGCACCCGGTCCAGGCAGTGGGCGTAATCCACCATGGTGGACTTCTGGTCGGCCGCGACCAGCCCGCCAATCAGCGCATCCACGGCAGGATCCTGCAGCACCATGTAGTTGCTCGAGCCGGGGTCACGGGCGCCCTTGGAGCCGAAGTTGTTGTACAGCTCCATGCCGGGGGAGGTCGATACGGGGTAGCCGGTGACGATCATGTCGTAATCCCGGGCCATAACCCGGTTCAGGTACTGGGCCGAATCAATGCGGCGGATGTCGAAGCCCACGCCGATTTGCGCAAGGTTGCGTTTATACGGCAGCAGAATCTTTTCGAAACCCGCCTGGGCATTGAGAAAGGTGAAGTTCAGCGGCTCGCCCTGGGCGTTGACCAAATGATCACCCTCGGGTTTCCAGCCTGCTGCCTGAAGCAACGCCAGGGCCTGAAGCTGCTTGTCACGGATGAAGCCCGTGCCGTCAGTTTTAGGGGTATGGAAGACGCTGTCGAAGACTTCGGGCGGAACCTTGTCGCGTAGCGGCTCAAGGATTTTAAGCTCCGCAGCGGTGGGCAGCTCGGAGGCCGCGAGGCTCGAATTGGAAAAGTAACTGTTCTGGCGGATGTACATGTTGCGCATCATCTGCCGGTTGGTCCATTCGAAATCCCAGAGCATGGCCAGCGCCTGACGCACCCGGCGATCCTGAAACATCGGCCGGTCCAGGTTGAACACGAAACCTTGTGAACTCTGGACGGCGCCCTTGGCCAGATGGGCCTTCTGCAACAGGCCATCAGTCAGTGCCGGGCTGTCATACAGGATGGAATAGGCGGTGGCCGAGTATTCGCGGTTGTAGTCATAAGCACCGCCCTTGAGTACCTGGCGGGCGACGTCGGTGTCGCCAAAATACTCGACGCTGAAGGTGTCGAAGTTGTAGAGGCCACGACTGACAGGCAAATCCCTGGCCCACCAGTCTGGATTGCGGGCAAAGGTAATGCTGCGTCCCGGATCAACCTTGGCGACTCGATACGGGCCGCTACCCAGTGGCGCTTCGAAGCCGCCGCCAGCGGCAAAGTCTCGGGCTTTCCACCAGTGCTCGGGGAAAACAGGCATGGAGGCAAGGTCCAGGGGCAGGGTGCGGCTTTCACTGCTCTTGAAGTCAAAGCGCACCTGGGTCGGCGATTCGACTTCCACGCCTTTGACGTCCTGAAACTCGGTGCGGTACGAGAGGCTGCCCTGGGTCATGAGCAAGTCGTAGGTGTAGCGTACGTCCTGGGCAGTAATCGGCGACCCATCGGCGAAGCGCGCCTTGGGGTTGAGGTAAAACCGCAGCGACAGGCCATCTGCGCCACGCTCCATCTTCTGCGCCACTAGACCATAAACGGTGTACGGCTCATCCAGTGAACGAACGGCTAGCGGTGAATAGAGCATGCCGTTGATCTGTGAGACGCCGGTGCCTTTATCGATATAGGGCAGCAGGTGATCGAACTGACCGATTTCCTGGGCGGATCGACGCATGCTCCCCGCCTTCGGGGCGTCGGGATTGACGTAGTCGAAGTGCTCGAAATCGGCAGGG
Source organism: Paucimonas lemoignei (assembly GCA_900475325.1). Taxonomy (GTDB): domain Bacteria; phylum Pseudomonadota; class Gammaproteobacteria; order Pseudomonadales; family Pseudomonadaceae; genus Aquipseudomonas. The sequence goes on along the minus strand of LS483371.1, from coordinate 3,106,271 downwards.
TAGCGTGGAGCTTCGCCATAGACCGTGAGCGCGTGTTGCCCGGCAGCGAATGAATATTGCGGGCCTGAACCCAGCACCAGCACGACAGCGATCAGCGAAAGAGAAGCAAAACGCATTACACGAATCCTGACTGATGTCCGCAGGCGAATATCAGGGTTAAGGGCTTGATCGAAGAAAAGTCCGACGTTACACGGCGCGGCGATTCTCATATGCCGTTCTCACGTAGCTGCACGTTACCGGATAGCGGCGGCCTTTGTAACTGGATGATGCATTGAAGGCGGGTAGGATGAATCTGTCATTGGTGCGTTGGGCGGCACAAACAAAAACGGCCCGCTTCTCAGCGGGCCGTTCAGGCAATCAACAGCGAGGAATCAATCCTGGCGGCTGGTCACTTCCAGCAGGTGGTAACCGAACTGGGTTTTCACCGGGCCCTGGACGACATTGACAGGTGCGCTGAACACGACGGTGTCGAATTCCTTGACCATCTGGCCTGGGCCGAACGAGCCCAGATCACCGCCCTGGCGGCTGGAAGGGCAGCTGGAGTTGGATTTCGCGACTTCAGCAAAATCAGCACCGCCTTCGATCTGAGCCTTGAGTTCGTTGCACTTTTCTTCGCTGGAAACAAGGATGTGGCGGGCAGTGGCTTTAGGCATTTGGAATTACTCCTGTGAAAAAAAAGAAAGAGCCTACCGGATTAAGGGAAGCATTTGCGATAAAAGTTCCGGGTAGGCGTCACGCGCCAGGCCTGAAACGCCCCCGGCGCTGTCTCTTTTCTGAGCCTGTGCCAATCGCTTATCTGTAGCGCAGGCGCTGGACTGCGCTTTGCAACAGTTCTTCAGTCGCCTCCCAGCCCAGGCAACCGTCGGTCACTGAAACCCCATAGCGCATGTCATCGCTGATCGCTTGGCACCCTTCAAACAGGTGGCTTTCCAGCATCATGCCAATCAACGAATGGTCGCCTCGCAGGCGTTGCTCAAGCACGTCGCTGAACACCTGGGGCTGGCGAAGCGGGTCTTTGCCGCTGTTGGCGTGACTGCAATCGACCATGATGCGCTCGGCAATCCGATGCTTGGCCAGACCGGCTCGAACCTGACTCACGCTGTGCTGATCGTAATTAGGGCCGTTGTGCCCGCCGCGCAAGACTATATGGGTGTTGCGATTGCCCAGGGTTTCGATAATCGCCGGGTGCCCCTGAGGGTCGGTGCCGAAATGGCGATGACTGTGGGCAGCCGAACGCATGGCATCGCTGGCGACCGCGACGCCGCCATCGGTGCCATTTTTGAAGCCCACGGGCATCGGCAGGCCGCTGGCCATTTCTCGGTGGATCTGCGACTCGGTCGTGCGCGCGCCAATGGCAACCCAGCTCAGCACGTCATCGAAGTACCCGGCGGCCATGGGTTGCAGGATTTCCGTCGCAACCGGCAAGCCCAGGCGCAACATTTCAATCATCAGACCCCGTGACAGGGACAGGCCCTGGGCCATGTCGTCGCTGCCATCGAGTTGTGGGTCGTAGGCCATGCCTTTCCAGCCGACGGTGGTTCGCGGCTTTTCAACGTAGGCGCGCATCACCAACAGCAGCTGATCACTGACCTGTGCCGCCAGGTCCGCAAGACGTTCGGCGTATTCAAGGGCTGAGCGAGGATCATGAAGGGAGCACGGGCCGACGATCAGCAAGAGGCGGGAGTCTTCGCCGTCGAGAATGGCGCGCACCGCACGTCGGTGGGCGGCGACTTGCGCGCTCAAGGCGGTGCTGAGGGGTAACCGGGCTTTGAGTTCAAGGCTGCTGGGCAGGCGTTGAGGTGCCGGGCGGGCGTCGAGTGCGGTGAGACGGCTGTGGGACAGGTCGGAGGGTTTTACGGCGACGGATGAATTCATGATGTTCGCTTCCTGGGCTGGCGGGGGGTGTCCCGCCCAGCCCTACTGGGGTGTTCGACAATGGGGCGTAAGGGTTTTGCCACCTGACAGTGACCGGTCGGAGGCGGCTGCTGGTCCCGAACGGAGGGTGCTAAATCGCCAGGCGTAGCTGATGTCGAAGCGGTAATAAGTGCGGTAAGTCATGGGTGCATCCTCGTGATCAATCAGAAAAATTCAGAGTGTGGAACGGTTTTACAAAGCCCGAAAAAACAAAACCCCCGGTCGGGGAGCCGACCGGGGGTAGAGAATTCTCTTGGTTGGCGTCCCGTTGATCTGGGCGCCGGATGGGTATCAGGCGCGCCAGTGGCTATACCAATACCCAAAATAAAAATGACGGTTTGCGACAGCACTGCCCACTGCTACGGACACAGCACTGCCCGCAACCAGACGCTTGGCGTCGGTCGGCAACGATTGCTGTGAAGTAGATGGCAACATGCTAGTTCTCCGTTTAGTTCGGCGAGCTTACTTCAGCGTGGCTTGACTGTTCAATAAGTAATATCAATCAAGTTCAGGTAGCGGCGTAATGCCACGCTTTAACATGACGCGAATTCAATTCGCGTTATCAGGCCTGCCACTTGATCAATCCTGTTCAGCGGGCGGCGCGCCCTGCGTTGCGGGAGCCTCGGGAATGATGCCAATCTTCATACCTAAAAGCACCGCAACCTTGTGGGATTCGCCGCGTCGGCCTTTTTTGCGACCCGCCAATACTTGATAAGTAGTCGCCGGGTCAACGCTGTTCTCACGAGCAAACTCTTGAACAGATTTGCCTTGTTGTTCAAGCCACGCCTTGGCTTGTGCAGCGGTGCGTATTCCGGGCATAGTTCAAAACCGTTCAAATCAGTTTAATTTTATCTCGATTCTACCATTCGTAAGGATGGGGTCAACAGGAATGTGCATTCAAATGAGTGGAATTGGTGCCCGACTAAGAAAAGAAAGAGAACGCTTGGGCTTGTCTCAGCGAGCTTTCGGCGAAATCGGCGGTGTTGAGGCTAATGCTCAAGGAAAGTACGAAAGCGGGGATCGTGCGCCAAAAGCCGATTACCTGGCCGCTGTGGCGGCAAAGGGCGTGGACATTCTGTATGTCCTGACCGGAAAACCTACTCCCGTCCCCGTGGACAATCTCAGCACCTCCGAGGAGAAGGTGCTGGGCAGCTACAGAACCCTGCATAAAGAAGATCAGGACGCGATCAAACGGCTGACCATGACCATGGCCGAGTTGTCCGCCTCCTATTCAATCAAATCAAAACCCGATAGCCGCGAAGACAGCTGAAATGAGCCAGGCGGCGGCCCCGATTGGAGCTGCTTTACGCTTAATGAGAGCCAGACCTTGCATGGCGCTAGGTCCGGCTCTCTGTTTTTGCTATGGTGACCAGCATTCGTTATGACCGTTACGCGAGGTGTCCGCTTGATTAAGGTGCTAGTAGTCGATGACCATGATCTTGTTCGGACAGGCATCACCCGTATGTTGGCCGATATAGACGGCCTGCAGGTTGTGGGTCAGGCTGACTCGGGTGAAGAGTCTCTGAAGAAAGCCCGTGAATTGAAGCCCGATGTGGTCCTGATGGACGTCAAGATGCCAGGCATCGGCGGCCTCGAAGCCACACGTAAAATGTTGCGCAGCCATCCGGAAATAAAAGTGGTGGCGGTGACCGTCTGTGAAGAAGACCCGTTCCCGACGCGCCTGCTGCAGGCCGGCGCTGCAGGTTATATGACCAAAGGTGCCGGGCTTGCCGAGATGGTTCAGGCCATTCGCCTGGTGTTTGCCGGCCAACGTTACATCAGCCCGCAGATCGCTCAGCAATTGGCATTGAAGTCTTTCCAGCCACAGGTGAACAACTCACCGTTTGACCTGCTGTCGGAACGCGAGATACAGATCGCCTTGATGATCGTCGGCTGCCAGAAAGTCCAGACCATTTCCGATAAGCTGTGCCTGTCCCCTAAAACCGTTAATACCTACCGTTACCGTATCTTTGAAAAGCTTTCGATCGGCAGTGATGTCGAGCTGGCTTTGTTAGCGGTACGTCACGGCATGGTCGATGCCAGCGCCTGAAATGAACCAACCGTTTGACCCCAGTGCCTTTCTTGCAACCTGTAGCGGCCGCCCTGGCGTGTATCGAATGTTCGATACCGAGGCGCGCCTGCTTTACGTGGGCAAAGCCAAAAATCTGAAAAACCGTCTGGCGAGCTACTTTCGCAAGACCGGTCACGCCCCCAAGACCAGTGCCTTGGTGGCGCGTATCGCGCAGATCGAAACCACCATTACCGCCAACGAGACCGAGGCCCTGCTGCTTGAGCAGACGCTGATCAAGGAATGGCGTCCGCCCTACAACATCCTGCTGCGCGATGATAAATCCTACCCTTACGTGTATCTCTCGGACGGCAACTTCCCGCGGTTGAGCATTCACCGGGGCGCCAAGAAAGCCAAAGGGCGCTACTTCGGTCCTTACCCCAGTGCCGGGGCGGTTCGGGAAAGCCTGAGCCTGATGCAGAAAACGTTTCTGGTTCGCCAGTGCGAGGACAGCTACTACAAGAACCGCACTCGGCCCTGCCTGCAATACCAGATCAAGCGCTGCAAAGGGCCTTGCGTCGGCCTGGTCGAGCCAGAGGTGTATGCCGAAGATGTGCGTCACTCGGTGATGTTCCTCGAAGGGCGCAGCAACACGCTGACCGACGAATTGAATGCCTCCATGGAAAAGGCCGCCATGAGCCTGGACTTTGAGCGGGCCGCCGAGTTGCGCGACCAGATCGCCTTGCTGCGCCGCGTCCAGGACCAGCAAAGCATGGACGGCGGCACCGGTGATGTGGATGTGGTGGCGGCATTCGTCAACCCGGGTGGTGCCTGTGTGCATTTGATCAGTGTGCGGGGCGGGCGAGTGCTGGGCAGCAAGAACTTCTTCCCGCAGGTGGGCATCGAGGAGGAGGTTGGCGAAGTGATGTCGGCCTTTCTGTCGCAGTACTTCCTGGGCGGTGTGGACCGTGAGCTGCCCGGCGAAGTGATCGTGAATGTGCTGCATGAAGACTTTCCGACCTTGATCGACGCCATCGAGGAGTCACGGGGTCGCGAACTGGTGATCAGCCATCGGGTGCGCGGTACTCGTGCGCGCTGGCAGCAGATGGCAGTAACCAATGCCGAGCAGGCATTGGCAGCCCGGTTGGCGAATCGACAACATGTGGCCGCGCGCTTCGATGCGCTGGCGCAGGTGCTGAACCTGGATGAGCCGCCGCTGCGGCTTGAGTGCTACGACATCAGCCACTCCAGCGGCGAGGCGACGGTGGCTTCCTGCGTGGTGTTCGGCCCGGAGGGTCCGATCAAAGCCGACTATCGTCGCTACAACATTGAAGGCGTCACCGCTGGCGATGACTACGCGGCGATGCATCAGGCGTTGACCCGACGTTTCAGCAAGCTCAAGGACGGGGAGGGCAAGTTGCCCGACATTCTGCTCGTTGATGGCGGCAAGGGCCAATTGTCCATGGCCCGTGACGTGCTCAACGAACTGGCCGTTCCTGATCTGATTTTGCTCGGGGTGGCAAAGGGCGCGACACGCAAGGCGGGTTTCGAAACCCTGTACCTGAATGACGCGGCCCACGAGTTCACTTTGCCGGGAGATTCTCCGGCGTTGCACCTTATTCAACAGATCCGGGATGAGGCCCACCGTTTTGCCATTACCGGACACCGGGCCCGGCGTGGCAAAACCCGTCGCACTTCTACCCTTGAAGGGGTCGCAGGCGTAGGGCCGACAAGGCGTCGGGACTTGCTCAAACACTTCGGCGGATTGCAGGAATTGGCCCGCGCCAGCATCGAAGAAATTGCAAAAGCACCCGGAATCAGCAAAAAGCTTGCAGAGTCGATTTATGCAAACCTGCACAGCGAGTAGAATGCCCGCTCACCTCGTAGCAAGTTGTGCCGATGAATATCCCTAATCTGATCACCGTTCTACGTGTCCTACTGATTCCGATCTTCATTCTGCTGTTCTACTTGCCGTATCACTGGAGCTATATGGCGGCCAGTACGGTGTTCGCTTTTGCAGCGGCGACCGATTGGCTGGATGGGTATCTCGCCCGTCGGCTCGAGCAAAGCACGCCGTTTGGCGCCTTTCTCGACCCGGTGGCCGACAAACTGATGGTTGCGGTTGCACTGGTCTTGCTGGTGCAGGCCCACGCCAACATCTGGCTGACGTTGGCGGCGGCCGTGATCATCGGTCGCGAAATCGTCATTTCAGCGCTGCGCGAATGGATGGCGGAGCTGGGTGCGCGGGCGCAAGTGGCTGTGTCCAACCTTGGCAAATGGAAGACAGCGGCGCAGATGCTGGCCCTGGTCATTCTGTTGGCCAACCCCCCTGCATTCACTTTCTGGGTGTTGCTGGGTTATACCTTGCTGTTGCTGGCGGCTGGCCTGACCCTGTGGTCGATGGTGCAGTACCTGAGGGCGGCGTGGCCTCATCTGAAAACCACGGCAGAAAAAAAATAAGTTTTTAAAACAAAGGGTTGACGGAGCTATTTGAAACGTTAGAATAGCGCCCGTCACCAAGATGCGGGAATAGCTCAGTTGGTAGAGCACGACCTTGCCAAGGTCGGGGTCGCGAGTTCGAGTCTCGTTTCCCGCTCCAAACATTGCGTTTGCAGCGTTTACAACAAGTGCTGCAAACCATAGAAAAAAGGACCTTCGGGTCCTTTTTTCGTTTCTGCTGCAAATCATTTCTCGCGATAACGCCTACCTGCAATCTCAACTCTGTGGGACCGGCTTTAGCCGGGAAGAGGCCACGACATCCACTGCATATGCGGAGACCGAACCGGCGCCTTCCCGGCTAAAGCCGGTCCCACCGAGCCATGTTCAGCGCTGCTACGGCATCCCCAGCCAGTTCGGTAGCGCCAGAGAGATGAACGGCACGTAAGTGACCAGGATCAGGAACATCAGCAGGATCGACAGCCAGGGCAGGGCGGCGCGAATCGTCTGGCCCAGAGTCAGCCCGGTCACCGCTGAGGTGACGAACAGGTTCAGCCCCACCGGCGGATGCACCAGCCCTATTTCCATGTTCACCACCATGATGATGCCCAGGTGAATGGGGTCGATGCCCAGCTTCATGGCAATCGGGAAGAAGATCGGCGCCAGGATCAGGATGATCGCCGACGGCTCCATGAAGCTGCCAGCCACCAGCAGCACGATATTCACCATGATCAGGAAGCCGATCGGCGTCAGCCCTTCGGACAGCACCCAGGCGGTAATCTGCTGCGGGATCTGTTCAGTGGTCAGCACATGGGCGAACAGCATCGCGTTGGCAATGATGAACAGCAGCATGATCGTCAGCCTGCCAGACTCCAGCAAGACTTTCGGGCAGTCCTTTAAGCTCATGTCCTTATAGACGAACAGCGCGATGAATGCCGAGTACACGGCGGCCACCGCAGCCGCTTCGGTGGGGGTGAACATACCGCTGTAGATCCCGCCCAGAATAATCACCAGCAACAGCAAGCCCCAGAAGGCCCGTTGCGCCGTATGCAGCCACTCGCGGAAAGTCGCGCGGGGCTGGGCTGGAAGGTTTTTGACCCGGGCAACGATGTAAATCACCACCATCAGGATCACACCGAGCATGATGCCGGGTATGACACCGGCCATGAACAGCTTGCCCACGGAGGTTTCGGTGGCGGCGGCATACACCACCATCACGATCGATGGCGGAATCAGAATGCCCAGAGTACCGGCATTACAGATAATCCCGGCGCCGAACTCTCTGGGGTAGCCGGAACGCACCATGCCAGCGACGGCAATCGAACCCACGGCCGCAACCGTCGCTGGCGAAGAACCCGACAACGCGGCGAACAGCATGCAGGCCAGCACCGCCGCAATGGCCAGGCCACCCCGGATATGCCCCACACAGGCGTTGGCGAAGTCGATCAGCCGCTGAGCAACGCCGCCAGTCGTCATGAACGCGCCAGACAGCAGAAAGAACGGAATCGCCAGAAAGGTGTAACTGTCGGATGTTTCGAACAGTTTGATGGCCAGCGAACTCAAGGAGTCCGGGCTGAACAGCAAGATCGAGACGGCCCCGGCCAGGCCCAGGGAAATCGCAATCGGCACGCCGAGGAACATGAAGACGAACAGCAGTAGAAACAGGCAGAGAACCGTCATCAGTGTTGCTCCTCTGCAGGGTTGGCCAGCTTGGTGGCTTCTGCCGCTTCATCCGCCAACCCAAGACCCGTCTGTTGATGGGTGTAGATGCGGTACAGAATCTCCAGATAGCGCGCGATGATCAGGGCAAACCCAATCGGGACGATGATTGCGATATGGCCGATCTTGATCCCGTAGCGGTCAAGGTCTTCGGCTCCGATCCCGGCGACCAGGATTGCCGAAACCCATTTGATGCTCGCCACCAGAAACAACCCTGCGTAGGCCAGGCAGCAGGCACAAGCCAGCATTGCCAGGATTCGCTGGACCGGTCTGCTGGTTTTCTTGACCAGTACATCCACACCCAAATGGCCCGCGGTGCGCACGCCATAGGCAATGCCGAAGAAAATCAGCCAGCCAAACAGTGCTTTGGTCAGGGCGACGCTCCAGGTCATTTCCTGGGCGTAGCCCATCAGGTGATCGCCGACCCAGGCGAAAGCGTCACTGCTCCACGCCCACTTGTCGCTAAGGGTGTAGAACATCGTGTACAGGTTGTTGAGCGCCACATAGATGAATGTGACCAGCGTCATGGCAGCCAGCAGAAAGGCAATCATGCCTTCCTCGAAATGCTCCCAGACTCGCCTGAGCGATTGCATAAGTATTCTCCAAGCCAAGAAAGGGCAGCCACCCCGGACAGAGTAGCCGCACAGACGTCACTCCCAGAGCAGCCCGCTCGCCTCAACGAGGGGCCGAACTTCAGGACGCCTTGTTCGACGCGTCCGCAGCCTTGATCAGGTCAGCACCGATTTCGTCGGAGAACTTCTCCCATACCGGCTTCATGGCTTCGCGCCATTCCTGACGTTGTGCGTCGGTCAGCGGGTCGATTTCGCTGGTCTTGGAGTCGATGATCTTCTGTTTGGCAGTCTGGTTCAGGGCTTCTGCCTGCTTGTTCACCTCGACGGTGACCTGATCCATGATCTTTTGCAGCTCAGCGCGGACATCTGGCGCCAGACCGTCCCAGAACTTGGAGTTGGTGATGACCATGTAGTCAATCAGGCCATGGTTGGTCTCGGTGAAGAACGGCTGTACTTCGTTGACCTTCTGGCTCTCGTAGTTGGACCAGGTGTTCTCGGTGCCATTCACAGTGCCGGTCTGCAGGCCTTGATACACCTCGGCGAAGCTCATTTTCCGAGGGTTGGCGCGCACTGCTTTGAATTGCTCTTCAAGCACGCTGGAGGCCTGGACCCGGAACTTCAGGCCACGAGCATCCTTGGGCAGGATGACTTTTTTGTTCGCCGACAGCTGCTTGAGGCCGTTGTGCCAATAGGCCAGGCCGTGGATGCCTTTGTCGTCCATGGACTTGAGCAACGCCTGGCCTTGAGGCCCTTGCTGAAAGCGGTCAACCGCTGCCAGGTCGTTGAACAGGAAGGGCAGGTCGAAGATCTGCACCTGCTTGGTGTAGTGCTCGAATTTGGCCAGGGATGGCGCCAGCATCTGCACGTCGCCCAACAACAAAGCTTCCATCTCCTTGCCATCGCCAAACAGCGAAGAGTTCGGGTACACCTCGACCTTCACTTTGTCCTTGAGCTGCGGGTCGGCGGCCACCAGTTTCTGGAACATCAAGGCGCCCTGGCCTTTGGGCGTGTTCTCTGCCACGACATGAGCGAACTTGATGACTACAGGCTCGGCCGCCTGAGCGACGCCGGTCATGGAGACTACAGCGGCGCAAACTAGCGCCTTGGTCAGCTTCAACATCGATATCACCTTTTTATTGTTGTAGTGGATTTCAGCTTTATAGACTGTTGCAGGCCATCTGCCGGGCAGGCGCCTGTGAAGCGTTGCAAACCTTACGATGGCCCAATGCCGTGCATAGGCAGAATCAGCTTTTGTATAACCCCGTGTTCGGCAGCGCCGAACGCGGGTGCCAGAGATGGCAGTTCAACGGTAGCAGTTGGCGCGCTAGTCGGCGGTTTTCCTGCCTATGCCTTCGCCAATGCCAGTAACCGCTGTGCGCGTAGCAGCACCGGCGCGTCGATCATTTGTCCGTCCAGCTGGAATGCACCTGCGCCATGGGCTGCAGCGCTTGCGTGTACAACTTTCTGCGCCCAGGCCAAATCATCGGCACTTGGGGTGAGGGCTGCATGAATGATCGCGACCTGCTTGGGATGAATGCACAGCGCACCGCCGTAGCCCATGTCATAGGCATGACGCACGGCCTGTTCCAGTCCGTCGGGGTCACCAATGGCGGGGTAGACACCATCAAGTGGGGGCAGCAAATCGGCGCCTCGCGAGTGCAATTGCACCGCCATGCGAGCCTGATCGAGAAAGCCCAGTGCCGCAGCAGTGCCGGTGTTGAGGTTCAGGTCCAGGGCGAGGTCAAGGCTACCGAACGATAAGCGTTCGACGCCCTGGCCATGGGCGATCTGTCCCAGGGCTAGCAGGCCTTTGGCGCTTTCGATGATCGGCCAGACGGGTTTGCCCATCAGCCAGACAGCAGCCACATGGGCAGCGCTTTCTACCTTGGGCAGCACAATTCCGGCGACGCCCGGTTGGCTGGCGCACCAGCGCAGATCCGCTGCATGCTCGGGATGCTCTGGCGCATTGACTCGCACCCAGACCGACGCTTGTGGGTTCTGATCCAGAAAAGCGTGCAGATTGTCCCGGGCCTGGCGCTTGAGGGGCTCTTCGACCGCATCCTCGAAATCAACGATGACGGCATCAGCACCGGCGGCCAGTGCCTTGGCAAACCGCTCGGGCCGACTTCCCGGTACGAACAGCGCAGAGCGGACGATGGATGGGGGCATGGATGATTCCTCTTATTGCCTGTTGACGCAGCGCTGTCTGGTGGGAGCGAGCTTGCTCGCGAAAGGGCCGGTGAATTTGATAGAGATTGGTGAGTAGATACATTGCCTTCGCGAGCAAGCTCGCTTCCACGAAGGTCGCGTTTGCAGGTTGTCAGAGGTGCGGCCATCGCTGCCTCGCAGTGCTCGTGATCGCTTACAGGTCCTGCGTCGTTCCTGGCCATCCCGCTCAAACCACCCCGGCTGCAACCAACCGAGCCTGTTCTTCACCTGTGATGCCTAGTTCATCGAGAATCCCGGAGGTGTGCTGCCCCAAGGCTGGCACGCCGTCCATTCGCGGGGTGAAGGCGGCATTGCGGCCAGGTGGCAGCAGTGACGGCAGTTTTCCCGAAGGGCTGTCCACTTCGCGCCAACTGTCCCGGGCCTTGAGCTGCGGGTGGTCCCAGACGCCTTGCATGTCGTTGACCCGGGCATTGGCGATTTGCGCGTCTTCCAGGCGCGCGACCACTTCGTCCACCGACAACGAGGCGAAGCCATCAACGATGATCTGCCGCAGTACATCGCGATTTTCTGAGCGTTTGAAGTTGGCGGAGAAACGCTCGTCTGTTGCCAGTACCTTGTCCAGCAGGACCTTTTCGCAGAACAAGGCCCATTCACGCTCGTTCTGCAAACCCAGCATGATGGTCCCGCCACCGCCAGTGGGGAACGGCCCATAAGGATAGATAGTCGAGTGCGAAGCCCCGGCACGCGGCGGTGGCGGCGCGCCGTTGTAGGCGTAATACATGGGGTAACCCATCCATTCCACCAGGCTTTCCAGCATCGATACATCGATGCGGCTGCCTACCCCGGTCTTATCCCGCAGCATCAGCGCCGAGAGGATGCCGGTGTAGGCATACATGCCCGCCGCAATGTCGGCGATGGAGCAACCGGCCTTGGCCATGTCGTTTTCACCCGGCCCGCCGGTGACCGAGAGAAAACCGCCTTCGCTCTGGATCAGCAGGTCGTAGGCCTTTTTCTTTTCATAGGGCCCACCTTCGCCGTAACCGGAAATATCGCAAACGATGAGCTTGGGAAAACGCTCATGCAGTGCCTCGAAGGACAGGCCCATGCGCGACGCTGCACCTGGCGCCAGGTTTTGCACCAACACGTCAGCCTTGCCCAGCAACGAATCAAGAATGGCTCCGGCGGCATCCTGTTTCAGGTCCAGGGTGAGGCTTTCCTTGGAACGGTTGGTCCAGACGAAATGCGAGGCCAGCCCATCCACGCGCTGATCGTAACCGCGAGCGAAATCACCGGTGCCAGGGCGCTCGATCTTCACCACTCGAGCGCCGAGATCGGCCAGTTGCCGGGTGCAGAAGGGCGCGGCGATGGCGTGCTCCAGGCTGATAACCGTGATGCCGTCCAACGGACGGGGATTGAGTTGAGTCATGTTTCTTACCTCTTGAAACCTGTAGGAGCTGCCGAAGGCTGCGAAAGCGGTGTGTAAGATACAGCTGCGTGTCTGGTAGGGCCTTTTCCCCACGGGGATTGCCCTCTTCTGTAGGAGCGCGCTTGCCCGTGATTGCGTTGCGTCAGACTCCATCAACGTTGGACGTGCCGATGTCATCGCGGGCAAGCGCGCTCCTACAAGACACGTGCCGGTTCAAATCAAATCCACCAGGCTCGACGCATCACGCAATGCCCAGACCCTGGCAATCAACGCCTTGCCTTGCGCTTCAGTACGCGCCCCGGAGAACGCCAGCAGCCTCTGAAACTTGGCTTCCAGCTCCGCTCGCGACAAGGTATTGCCGGGATCACCCTTGGGCTCGTCGATGGCGGCGCTCAGCGTGCGGCCGTCCATGGTGGTGACAATCACCCGGCCCAGCCAGCGTCCGGGGTAAGCCGCATCGACTTCCGGGTCCAGTTCCATGCTGACTTTCTCGCGAAACGTATCGACAGCCGAATCAGTCAGCGCCAGGTCGCGAAACTCGATCAACTGCGCACTGCCATGCACGGCAATCAGGCCCAATACGGCACCCATGGAAAACTTCGCCTGATGCACAGTGGTCGGTTTAACCACCCGGCCCAGCACATCGATGGCGCCCTGATGGACCCGGGTGACAACCTTGGTGATCTGCTGATGGCTCAGGCCGTCGCGTTGCATCAGGTGCAGCAAGGCGTCAGCGGCAGGATGGGTGTGGCGACACGAGGCGTGAAACTTGAACGAGGTTTCCACCAGCGCCCAGCGCGTGCCCAGCCGATCCGACAAGCAGGCCGGGTTGGCGTCGCTGGACATGCCCGCCGCCATGCCTTGATCGCCTTCGAGAATATTGCGCGCGCCGGTCAGGCCGTCTTCGGTCATATAGGCCGCAAGCAACCCGTCGGCGGCGGCCTTGGCGGTATGCAGCTGCTTGGAGTCTGCGGCATCGCGCAGAAACTCCCAGAGACCGGCGGCTTGGGTGCCCGCGTTACCCAGCAGATTGATGAACTGCTCTTTATTGAAACCCAGCAGCTTGCCCACACCCACGGCCGCGGCCAAAGTGCCGACAGTGGCGGTGGTGTGGAAAATCCGATAGTGGGAACGGCCCATGAATTCGCCGATGCGAATCCCCGCTTCGTAACCCGCGACCGAGGCCAGCAGCAGATCCTTGCCGGACTTGTTCAAGTCCTGAGCGGCTGCCAATACTGCCGAAAACACCACGGTTGCCGGGTGTAGCACCGAGCTGTTGTGCAAATCGTCCTGTTCAACCAGGTGAGAGGATGCGCCGTTGACCAGCGCCGCGAAGTAGGGCGAGGTATTGCGCCCACTGACCAGAATCTTCGCCTTGCCGGTGGCTGGCCCCATGCGCTGGGCGTAACGCTCGAACAGCGGAATAGGGCGGGCATTCTGGCTAGCCAGCGCGGAGCCGATCCAGTCCAGAAACAGGTCTTCGGTTCTATCGAGAACGCTGCCGGGGATTTGCTCGTAATTCAGGTCCGCCAGAAACGTGGCCAGGTCTTGGGTATGGCTCATGGGCAAGTCCTCAGAAGCTGCGCGGCAGTTCGAGCAAATGCTCGGCGACGTAGGAAAGAATCAAGTTGGTTGAGATGGGGGCCACCTGGTAAAGCCGGGTTTCGCGGAATTTGCGTTCCACGTCGTACTCGCAGGCGAAGCCGAAACCGCCGTGGGTCTGCAGGCAGGCATTGGCGGCTTCCCAGGAGGCTTTGGCCGCCAGGTACTTGGCCATGTTGGCACTGGCCCCGGCGTTCTTGCCGCCGTCGTATTCCGCACAGGCGCGCCAGCGCATCAGGTCGGCGGCTTCGATCTCGATATGGGCTTCAGCAATGGGGAACTGCACGCCCTGGTTTTGCCCGATGGGCCGACCGAACACCACGCGATCACGGGCATAGGCACTGGCTTTCTCGACAAACCAGCGGCCGTCGCCAATGCACTCGGCGGCGATCAGGGTTCGCTCTGCATTGAGGCCGTCAAGGATGTATTTGAAGCCTTTGCCTTCTTCGCCGATCAGGCTGTCGGCAGGCAGTTCCAGGTTGTCGAAGAACAGCTCGTTGGTTTCATGGTTGACCATGTTGGCGATAGGTTGAACCGTCAGGCCCTTGCCGATGGCTTCACGCAGGTCGACCAGGAAAATCGACATGCCTTCGGACTTTTTCTTCACCTCGGCCAGGGGCGTGGTGCGTGCCAGCAGGATCATCAGGTCCGAATGTTGAACCCGGGAGATCCACACCTTCTGACCGTTGATGACGTATTTATCGCCTTGCCTGACGGCGGTGGTCTTGATCTTGGTGGTGTCGGTGCCGGTGGTGGGTTCGGTGACGCCCATGGATTGCAGGCGCAGTTCACCGCTGGCGAGCTTGGGTAGGTAATAGCTTTTCTGCGCGTCGCTGCCATGGCGCAGCAGGGTGAACATGTTGTACATCTGGCCGTGCACGGTGCCGGAGTTACCACCACAGGCGTTCACTTCTTCAAGAATCACCGACGCTTCGGCCAGCCCCAGGCCTGAGCCGCCGTATTCGGTCGGGATCATCGCCGACAGCCAGCCCGCGTCGGTCAGGGCCTTGACGAAGGTTTCCGGGAAGCCTTTTTCTTCATCGATCTTGCGCCAGTAGGCGGCGTCGAATTCTGCGCAGAGGGCACGCACGCCTTCACGGATCGCATTGAGGTCGTCGTCTTCGTAGGGATTCATTGTTTGTCCTCGGTGCCATGGCCTGCCGTAGTCGGGGTCATGATCATTGTTTGAATGTCGGTAGCTGGCGGGTCAGTCGAACTGCACTTCTGCACTCTGGGCCACGCCATCTTCATTACCGGCCCATAACTGCGCCTTGCCGGGTTCGACGATGCGGCCACCTACGTGAAATGGCGTTGGCACGTTCAGCGGTCGCACCCCGCGATAGGCGAAATGCCGCACGCGCTTGTCGGGGTTGGCGCGGATGAAGGCGCGCAGGTTGAAAGTCGCGATCATCGGGCCGTGCACCACCAGGCCGGGGTAGCCTTCTGTCTCGGTGACGTAGGGGTAGTCGTAATGGATGCGGTGGCCGTTGAAGGTCACGGCGGAGTAGCGGAACAACAGGGTAGGGGTGGGCACGATGATTTCACTCCAGTCCCCCGGTTCCGGCGCTGCGCCGCTGTTGAGCTTGGGCGGGTTGGGCTCGCGGTAGACGATGTCTTGCTCTTCGCGCACGCACAGCAGGCCGTTCTGCGAGTAGTCGTGGCGCACCGTGACGAACAGCAGCGAACCGGTGCGACCGTGCTTTTCCTCGACGTTCAGCAGGGTCGATACACGCTTGGCCGGGCCGCCAACTTTCAGCGGTTCAAGGAATTCGACGCGCCCCCCGGCCCACATCCGGTTGCGATTGGCAGCAGGCGGGAGAAAGCCGCCGCGCTGTGGATGCCCATCTGCCCCCAGCTGGTTTTCAAACGCTGGCTCCTGGAAAAAGCACCACTGCCAGAGAGGCGGGAGAGGATCGCCATCAGCCGGTGTTGCCTCACCGAAAGTCGCGGCAATGCGCTGAATCAGGTTACGGCTCAGCACGTCGTCCGCCTCTTGGGTGCGACCAATCCAGGCACTGAAATCCGTGGGGGTGCTCGAAGCATTCATAACCTTGCAGCCTCTGTCTTTGTTGTTATGGGCAGATGATGCGAGTCGTTTGGCATTCTGAGAATTTGCATTTGCGTAATCCGGCGTTCATGTATGCTGAACGCCCTGGTCATGTACGGACACAACCATGCACTTCGATCTGGCTGATCTGCGCCTCTTCATTCATATCGGTGAATCCCCGAGCCTGACCCAGGGGGCGCGCCGGGCTTTTCTCTCACCGGCTGCGGCGAGTGCGCGGATCAAGGCCCTGGAAGGACAGCTCGACACCCGTCTGCTGTACCGCGATAGCCGAGGCGTTGAGCTGACGCCCGCTGGGCAGAAACTGCTTCGTCATGCACGTCTGATCATGAGCCAGGTGGATTACCTGAAAGCCGAGTTCACCCATTTCGGCACTGATTCGGCCGGCCACATTCGCATCTTCGCCAACACCACGGCAGTGACCGAGTTTCTTCCGGAAGTGCTCGCAGGGTTTCTCGCCAAACGCCCCGGCGTGACGGTGGACCTGCAAGAGCGACTGTCCCGTGACATCGTGCGCGGCGTGCTTGATGGCAGCACGGACATGGGCATTATTGCCGGACCGGTGGAGGCAGCGGGTTTGCAGGTGATGCACTTCAGCACTGATCGGCTGGTGCTGATCGTACCGATGGGCCATGAGCTGGCAAACCATAAGACGGTCACCCTGAAACAGACCCTGGCGTTTCAGCATATCGGCCTTCACGAAGGCAGCACGCTGCTGAGCTTCCTGCGTGACCACGTCGAGCGAATCGGCAAGAGCCTGTCCCTGAGGATTCAAGTCTCCAGTTTCGAAGCGATCTGTCGCATGGTCGAAGCTGGAGTAGGCATCGGCGTCATACCGGAGTCCGCAGCCATTCGCCACAGCCGCACCATGCAACTGGTCACCATCGAACTCGACGAACCCTGGGCCGTGCGCGAGCGCAGCATTCTGGTCCGTGAACTGGACGCGTTGCCCGGTACGGTCAGGGCGCTGATTGCGACGTTGATGCCCGATGCCGAAACGCCTTTACCGCCTGAACACCGGTAGTGGGACCGGCTTTAGCCGGGAAAGCGGGGTACTGGCGACCCAGATGCAGGGAATTTACCGACCTCTTACCGACTAAAGCCGGTCCCACAAGGTATTAGAAGGTAATCACCTGACGGATCGCTTTGCCCTCATGCAGCCGGTCCATACCCAGATTGATCTCATCCAGCCCAAGCCTGTGCGTGACCAACTGATCGATGGGCAGCCGACCCTGCTTGAACAGCTCCAGATACCGAGGAATATCCCGTGAAGGCACACTGCTGCCCATGTAGCTGCCTTTTAACGAGCGCTCCTCAGCCACTAAAGTGACCATGGGCACCGCGAAGGTAGCCGAGGGTGGCGCGAGGCCTGCGGTGACAACCTCACCACCGCGCTTGGCTACGCGCCAGGCCAGATCCAGCGCCGGTGCGGCGCCCGCGAATTCCAAGGACACATCGACACCGCCATGCGTCCACTCCCGCACGAGGTCGACGACACCTTCATCCAGTGCGTTAAAGGTCGCCGTTGCGCCTAACGCCTTGGCTTTCTCCAGTTTGTCCGGGTTGGTGTCGATGGCGATCACCTGCGCTGCGCCCGCTGCATAAGCGCCCAGCAATGCGGCCATGCCGACACCGCCCAGGCCGACAATCGCCACTGTGTTGCCCAACTGAATCCGGGCGGTATTGATGGCTGCGCCAACACCGGTCAACACTGCGCAGCCAAACAGCGCGGCGTTTTCCAGGGCAATGCTCGGATCGATCTTGACCAGCGAATGAGCGGACACCGTAGCGTATTCGGCAAAGCAGGAAACCCCGTTATGGTGATTCAGCACCTGACCCTTTGCCGCAAGGCGTCGCGTGCCGCGCAGCAGCGTACCGCCAGCGCCCGCCACCGAGCCCGGCTCGCAGAGTGCCGGACGACCACTGGAGCAGGAGACGCAATGCCCGCAGGTAGCGACGAACACGGTAATCACGTGATCGCCCGGCGCCAGATCATAAACATAAGGCCCGACAGCTTCGACGACGCCCGAGGCTTCGTGGCCCATGACCATAGGCAACGGACGCGGCCTTACCCCTTGAATCACCGACAGGTCCGAGTGGCAAATTCCCGCAGCGGCGATGCGGATCAGCACCTCACCGGGGCCGGGAGCTTGTAGCTCAACGTCCTGAATGCTCAACGGCTTGCTGATGGCGTAAGGCGCTGGAGCGCCCATGTGTTCCAGTACGGCGGCGCGCATATGCATCGATGATCTCCTTATTCTGTTGATGGTCGTTCAAACGACCCGTCCGCCGTCTACTGGCAGTTCAACGCCATTGAGGAACGCCGCATCGTCGGTGGCCAGAAACACCGCGACAGCTGCGACATCGCTGGGCTTGGACAGACGACCCAAAGGGATCGAAGCGAGAAACTTCTGACGGTTTTCCGGGGTGTCCGGCATGCCCATGAAGTCTTCAAGCAGCGCCGTCTCGCCCATGACCGGGCAGATGTTGTTGACGCGAATGCCGTCCGGACCCAGTTCCACTGCCAGTGACTTGGAGAGCAGATTCACGGCGCCCTTGGATCCGTTGTACCAGGTCAGCCCTGGCCGTGGGCGGATCCCGGCCACTGAGCCGACGTTGATGATCGAACCGCTTTTGCGTTCGCGCATCAGCGGTACGATAGCTTTGGTCATGTGGAAAATAGACTTCACGTTCACGGCAAACACCCGGTCGAAGGTCTTTTCGTCGACATCCATCAGCGGCTGATTGCGATGGGTGGTGCCAGCATTGTTGACCACCACATCGGGTACGCCAAAGGTGTTCACGCACAGATCGACAGCAGCTTGCACTTGCTCGGCGCTGGTGACGTCGCAGCCTGCCGCGATGGCATTGCTGCCCAGTTCAGTCGCCAATGCATGAGCGGCTTCATAATTGATATCGGCTAAAACGACCTTGGCACCTTCTTCGATATAGCGCCGGGCGATGCACGCGCCAAACCCGCTGGCGGCACCGGTGACAATGGCAATCTTGTTATTGAGCTGAGCCATGTTGTTCTCCGTTATTGGCTTTTAGAATCTATTGGCTTTTAGAAACTGGGTCCGGTTTGATTCAGCCGTGGTGGCTGACTACCGTTTTGGTGATGCTGAATTCGTCCAGGGCCAGCAGGCCTTTCTCGCGGCCATGCCCGCTTTTGCGAATGCCGCCAAAGGGCAGCTCCACGCCACCGCCTGCGCCGTAACAGTTGATGAACACCTGACCGCCTTCCAGGCGTTTGGCCATGCGTTGCTGGCGTGCGCCGTTTTCACTCCAGACCGACGCCACAAGCCCATAGTCGGTGCCATTGGCCAGGGCGACGGCGTCGTCCTCATCGTCAAACGGCAGCACCGCCAGCACCGGGCCGAACACTTCCTGACGGGCCAGCTTGTGATCACGGGGCACGGGGCCGAAAACCACGGGCCGCACGTAATAGCCGTCTTGTGGCAGGTCGTCGTCCATCAGTGCTTCGGCAATGACCGGCAGCTGACTGTCCTTGCATTCCTGGATGAATTGCTTGACCCGGCCGAACTGCGCGCCAGTGATGATCGGGCCGCAATCGGGTGATGTTTCGGGCAATCCCACGCGCATTTCGCGGAAACGCGCCGCCACTCGCTCAACCACCTGGTCATAGACTTCGCGCTGCACCAGCAGGCGGCTGCCCGCCGAACAGGTCTGGCCTGCGTTCTGGATAATTGCGCCAACGATCACCGGCACTGCCTTGTCCAGATCAGCGTCGGCAAACACCACCTGCGGACACTTGCCGCCCAGTTCCAGCACACACTTCACATGGTTCGCGGCAGCAGCGGTCTGAATGGTGACTCCGACTTCAGGCGAGCCGGTAAACGTAATCAGGTTGATGCCGGGATGGCCCGCAAGCGCCGCGCCGGCTTCGCGGCCATAACCGGTAACGATATTCAGCGCCCCTGCGGGCAGCCCGGCTTCGGTGGCCAGTTCGGCAAAGCGCAGAGAGGTCATGCAGGCGTCTTCCGCCGGTTTGACCACCGAGGCATTGCCCATGGCCAGTGCCGGGGCGATGGTGCGGCCGAGCATTTGTGCAGGGTAATTCCACGGAATGATATGCCCGACAACTCCACAGCGTTCGCGGACAACGTTAACCGAGTACCCCGACAGGTATGGAATGACTTCCCCATGAATCTTGTCTGCGGCACCTCCATAAAACTCGAAGTAGCGCGCCAGTGCTTCTATATCTTTGCGCGCCAGCGCCAGAGGCTTGCCGGTGTCCCTGGCTTCGATCTCGGCCAGTTCTTCAATATGGGCCAGCACGCTGTTACCGATGCGAACCAGAATGCGTCCGCGCTCGGTGGCGCTGAACGTGCCCCATTGGCCGTCTAATGCAGCGCGGGCAGCAGCCACAGCGCGATCAATATCTTGCGGTTGGCCGCGAGCAATCTCGGCGTAGGCCTGGCCTGTGACGGGGGAGTACACCGCAATTTTTTGCCCGCCAGTGGCCGGGACTTGTTCGCCGTTGATAAATAGCGTCGTCATTGATGGGCCTCCATTGGCTGATTGTTGCAAGGGTCTGACGATGAAGTAGCGGACGAGTCGATGAGTGAAAGCTCGCCGCGCTCGATGTGCAGAATCTGATCGGGGACATCCTTGAGCAGGCTGCCGTTGGATTCGGTGACCAGAATGCACAGCTCGGGCAAGCGCTCCTGCAGACGCTTGAGTGCATTGCTGTATTCAGTGGCCAGTGCCGGAGCCAGCCCCTGAAACGGCTCATCCAGCAGGATCAACCGTGTGCCGATCATCAGCGCTCTGCCCAGCGCGGCAATTTTCCCCTGGCCGCCGGACAGCGCTGCGCCGGAGCGTTCGAGCATGGGCCGCAGTTGCGGAACCACATCCAGGGTCAGCTCAAGACGGTCACTCACCGCCTGCCTGTTCATGCCCGCGACCTGGCAGGGCAGGCGCAGGTTTTCTTCCACCGACAACGTGGGGAACATCACTCGTTCCTGGGGTGCATAGCCGATCCCCAGCCTCGCCCGGCCGTGGGCTGGGACACGGGCAAGGTCCTCGCCGTCGAACAGGATCTGGCCTTCCTTGAGCGGGACCAGACCCATGATGGTGCGCAGCAGCGTGGTTTTGCCCGCACCGTTACGACCGACCACGGCAACGATGCTGCCTTTGGGCAGTTCGGCATGGATGCCGCGCAGAATGGGCACCCGCAGGATGTCGGCACTGACGTTGCTCAGCGTCAGCATGATGGAGTTGTTCATATCCCGAGTACCTCGCGCTTGACTGTTGGATCAGCCAGCACACTGGCGGGCGATCCGTCTGCGGCGATGGCGCCATTGATCCAGGCGGCGACGCGGGTGGCGTAGCGTTTGACGATGTCCACGTCATGCTCGACGAAGATCGCCGTCACCCGTTGCTCGTCCAGCGCACGCATGAGGATTTCCATGACGCCGTGTTTTTCCTGGGTCGACACACCGCTGGTGGGTTCATCAAGAATCAGCAGGCGAGGGTTGAGCATCAGCGACATGCCCACGTCCAACAGCTTGCGCTGACCTTCAGGCAAGTTGATGCACAGCTCATCCTGGCGATCACGCAGGCTGATCAGGTCCAGCATGCGGTCGATTTCCTGGTCCGAGCTTGCGCTGGCCAGTCTCTGCCACAGGGAAAGGTTCCCCTGCCGGGCCACGGCCGCCAATTGCAGGCATTCGCGAACGCTGTGTTCCAGAAACAGCTGCGGCAACTGGAAGGAGCGGGCCATGCCGCGCCGAACAATACTGCGCGGCGAATGCCCGGTAATGTCGTTGCCCGCAAAGCTCACGCTGCCCGCGTTAGGTTTGAGCAGGCCGGTGCAAATGTTGATGAAAGTAGTTTTCCCGGCGCCGTTCTGGCCAATCACCGCCAGACGTTCGCCTTCATCCAGGCTGAAATCGATACCGTTGGCCACCACCAGACCGCCGAACGCCAGGGTCAGGTTTTGTGTCTGTAAGAGGGCGGTCATGCGCCACCTCCCGCGAGAGCTTTACGTTTACGCAGCAGGCCGGTCAGTCCTTTGGGCAGGAAGTAAATGATCACGATCAAAATCACACCCAGCACCAACTGCCAGGAGCCACTGACCAGGGCCGCCGCGTACATTTTGAGAAATTCGTAGAGCAGGGCGCCGACGAAGGCCCCAGCGGCATGCCCGGCACCGCCAAGAATGGCAATGAACACAAACTCGCCAGAACGCAGCCAGTAACCCATTTCCGGCGTCACCAGACCTTGGGACAGGCCGAACAATGATCCTGATAACCCACACAGAGAGGCCGACAACACATAGCCCTTCCACAGCACTTTGCGGGCTGAAACACCGAGATATTCCAGGCGCGTTTCATTGGTCTTGATGGCTGAAAGCGCCTGGCCTGAGCTGGACTCGAAAAAGCGTTGCACGCCGAAGATCACCAGCAGTGAGACCACCAATACCAGCACCAGCAGGAACATCTCGAATGGCGCACGCTCAAGGTGAAACCCCAGCATCTCGGGGCGGCTGATACGCAGCCCGTCGGTGCCCCCGGTCAGGTTGTAAAACTTGCCCAGCACCGTGAACAGCACCATGGAGATGGCAAGATTGAGCATGCCGAAGAAAATCTCGCGGTAACGCACAACGAAAGCGCCGATGAGCATGCTCGCCAGCACACTGGCAACAGTGCCCGCCAGGATCAACAGCATGCCGTCCAGCCCCGGATAACGTTGGCCGAGAAACGCCACCACGTACCCGGCGATGCAGGCATACATGGCATGGCCGAACGAAATTTGCCCCGCCCGAAGCAACACCACAATGCCAAGGGCTGCGAGGCCATAACAAAGGCCGAGGATCAACGGCAGTTTCAGCCAGGGAAACGCCAGCGCCAGCCCCATGACCACCACGACAGAAACGCTTGCAAGGATTAAAGAGCGCATCAGATTTTCCTCGCCTGAACCACGGTGAACAGACCTTGCGGTCGGGCCAGCAGCACCAGGACCATGATCAGATAGGGCATGACGACTTCCATCTCAGGCGCGAGGTACACGCAGAAGGATCGCGACAGGCCGATCATCAGGGCAGTCAGCAGTGCCCCGGTGATTTGGCCCAGGCCCGCGCTGGCTACCACGGCGAAAGAAAGCACGATCATGTCCGCGCCAATGCCCGGCACCAGAGACGTGGTCGGTGAGGCCAGTGCCCCACCGAGCGCACCCAGCACCGCACCGACCACGAAGGTCAGGTACGCGATGCGCTTGGCGTTGATGCCCATGGCAGTGGCGACTTCACGGTCGTGTGTGACCGCCACGATCTGCTTGCCGGTGAGGGTCCGATTGAGAAACCACTTGAGGGCGAAGTACACGACCACCGCAGTGCCGGGGACAAACAGCAGCTGATAGTTCATGTAAACGACGCCCATCAACTCAGACGTGCCCATCTGATTGACGACATCGGCAACGAAGTACGGCTGAGTGCCCCAGACCAAGCGTTGCACGTCCTCGAAGATCATGAACGCGCCGAAGGTGACCAGCAGTTGCAGGATCGGGTCGCGGTCCTGGAATTTCTTGAGCAGCAGCATCAGGATCGTGCCCATGACGATGCCGACGGCAATTGCCCCGGTGATCAACAAGATTACCGAGAAGAAAGCCGATTCGCTGCCCTGACCCAGCCACAACCCCAAAGAGGCGGCACCGTATCCGCCAAAGGCATACAGACTGCCGTGGGCCACGTTGAGGATGCGCACCACCCCGAAGATGAAGGTCAGGCCCAGCGCGACCAGAAACAACAGCCCCGCATAGGACACGCCATCCAGCAGCGCCAGGATGAAGATATCGCGACTCATGGCTTGGTGCTGGCTGGCTGGACTTCATCGAGCAGGGCCGGGGTCACTGTCTTGACCCACTCGGAAGACTTCTGGCCTGCCGGGGTGGTGATGCGGTCTGCTGGCACCAGCATGATGTCCTTCAAGACCTTGAATTTGTAGTTAGCGCTGGCCGTGGTGATACCGAACAACTGAGTTTCAAGGCCCTGACCATCTTCAGGCCTGATCCGTATCTCGCTGGTCAAGCCGCGGAAGGCCAGACCGCGAAACGCACTGGCCAGTTGCTCTTCGTCAGGCCACTTTCCACCGTTGGTTGCGATGGCTTTGCGGTACGCCGCGCTCATGCCGTCCAGCGCCTGAATCATGTGGTAGACCGAGTAAATCGGATAAGACCCGGTGCGCGCCTTGAACTTCTCGACGAATGCTTTGTGCCGCGCATCGGTGACATATTGCGGGTGGAGGAAATAGTGATCGCCGCGCGCGCCGATCAGGACGCCGTCAGGCAGGACCCCAGCCAGTCGCTCCAGAGAGGTTTCGCCCAAGGGCAGGAAGAACTGCGACGTGCGTAACAGGCCGCGCTGGCTGGCTTGCCGGATAAAGGTATCCAGATCGCCGCCCCACGACGTGCTCAAGACCACATCAGGGCGAAGTACTTGCAGACGGCTGACCTCAGCCGAGAAGTCCGATGCACCGAATTTTGGAAACAGCTCTGCGACGATTTTGACGTCTGGTTTGAGTTGTTTGAGGGTCGCGCTGAAGATTTCCCAGGAATCACGGCCCCAGGCGTAGTCTTGATTGACCACCGCGATGGTTTTGAAATCCGGCTTCGTCTTGAGCAGATAAAGCACGCTGGCAACCATCTCGGTCACCGCGTTGGCCTGGGTGCGAAAAACATACTTGTAGTCGTGGCCTTCCAGGGCTTTTTCAGTGCCGCAATCCCAAAGAATGTTCACCACTTTCAAGTCTTCGGCCACCGGGGCCAGGGTGTTGCAGTTGCCGCTGGAGATGGACGCCAGCATCACTTTCGCGCCCTGTTCCTGCACAACCCGGCGATATTCAGAAAGCAGCCGGTCCCCACCCACACCTTCATCAATATAGGTCGGCTCGATTTTCACCCCGTCGATGCCGCCTGCTGCGTTCAGCTCCTGGATATACATCTCTGCGGCTTCTTTGGCAGGCATCCCGAACACGGAAGCCGAGCCTGACATGAAGGTCGTGATGCCGATCTTGAGGGTTTCTGGCTTTGCAGCGTCAGCGAAGGCGGGGAGCGTGGAGAGCCCCATGGCAGCGCTGATGAGAAGACGCAGCGTGAGGGTATGCAGCTTGATCTTGTGCATGGAGAGGCCTCTTTGGGCTGTTGTTGTTTTTGTTATTTGCAGCGCATCACAGGTTGCCGCCACGGGTGCGTTAGGGGAATTTGCTTTTTACTAAGCCAGCGTTCGTCCCGGCTGAATGGTAGACCATGACTGGAGCAGGGCACGGGGTAGCGAGTGGATGGCCATTTCGCAGAGCTGACCGCCTGGGAAAAAGTGCGAACTCGGCTGGCGGGTTCCGAGTCCACCCTCTTGAACGTAACCCGATAAAGAGGACTGCTTGATGGTCGACTATCCAAAACCGCCGTTTAAACCCCAAGAGCAACCGGTTCCCGGCATCCAGAGCAAAATGAACCCCCAACCCGACTGTGGCGAAACCAGTTACAAGGGCTCGGGGCGCCTTGCGAACAAAATCGCGCTGATCACCGGAGGCGACAGCGGCATAGGCAGAGCGGTGGCCATCGCCTTCGCGCGTGAAGGCGCTGATGTGGCGATCTCCTACCTTGATGAGCATGAGGATGCCGAGGAAACGGCCCGCTGGGTCAGAGAGGCGGGCAGGCAATGCCTGCTGTTACCGGGAGACCTGGCCCAAAAAGCGCAGTGCACGTCCATCGTTGATAAAACCGTTGAGCAGTTCGGACGCATCGATGTGCTGGTCAATAATGCCGCGTTCCAGATGACCCACGAAACGCTGGAAGAGATCAGCGATGAAGAATGGTTGAAGACTTTCGATATCAACATCACGGCCATGTTTCGCATCTGCAAGGCTGCATTGCCGTCCATGGCGCCGGGCAGTTCGATCATCAACACCAGCTCGGTCAATTCGGATATGCCTAACGAAAGCCTGCTGGTCTATGCCACCACCAAAGGCGCTATCGCTAACTTCACGGCTGGATTGGCGCAGATGCTGGGCGAGCGCGGCATTCGGGTTAACAGCGTCGCACCCGGCCCAATCTGGACACCCTTGATTGTTGCGACCATGACCGATGAGCAGGTCAAGAACTTCGGTTTGCAGACACCAATGAAACGGCCGGGCCAGCCGGTGGAAGTCGCGCCCATCTATGTATTGCTCGCCTCTGACGAGGGTAGCTATATATCGGGCACCCGGTATGGAGTCACCGGGGGTAAGCCGATTCTTTAGGACTGCGTTGCCGACTCTTGGCGCTGCCCAACGTCATGGGAGCGCCAAGAGGGTGCCAGCATCAAGGCTGGCTTAGTTGGTTTGTGCGGAATCACCGCCTGTTGCCTTGGCGAGTTCTTTGGCGTGCTCAAGGTGCTTGTCGAGCGCTGGCAACATCTTCTCGGCAAAGGCTTTGAGCTCTGGGTCTTCACCGCTAGCGGCCTGCTCCTTGAATAACTCGATAGTTGCCTCATGCGCCTTCACCTGATTATTGGCATAGGCCCGGTCGAAGGAACTGGCGCCGCGCAACTCGAGGATCATGGCCTTGGCCTTGTCCAGAAGTTGAGCATCATCGGACACTTCAAGGTTCTTGGCTCGGGCAATGGCCTTGAGTTCCTGATTCGCAGCCGTGTGATCCTTGACCATCATCTGGGCAAAAGCCTTGACGTCTGCTGAGGTGCCTTTCTCTTCCGCTAACTTGCCAGCCTCAACTTCGGAGACACCTTTTGCAGATGCATTTTCGACGAAATCATCTGCGTCCTGAGCGGCAAAGGCCCCCTGGCCACCCAATGCCAAAGCTACGGCCAGTGCGCTGATGTGAAAAATCTTATTCATGTCTGCGTTCCTTGTTGTTCGAAGAAGGTGACGTCCGCGTGGACGACTCATGGATATCGACGCAACGGTCTTTCGCAACGTTCCGTTTTTCCGTCATACGGCATCAGCCCTTGCTGTGTTCAGATGAAGAGGGCGCCCGTGCCACACCACGCGGACCAGCAACGCCCCAGATCACCCAGCCAATAATCGGCAGCAGCACCACAATCAACGCCCAGCCGGACTTGGTACTGGTACTTTTGTTACTGCGCCAGATACTGACCACTAGCCAACAATCAATAAGCAGCGTTATCACAGCGGCGGCGAGCCAGAAGAGTGTCATTTCCATGATTGCCTTCCTGGAATATGTAATGGATTAACAGCGCAAGCACTGGCTTGAAGAACCGGTGCTCTGTTAGCCAGTGACTCCCCGCATCGCCATGAGGTTTTGCTGATGTAGGGGGTTAGGCGACCAGCGGCCTAAGCCGCGTCCCATAGCTATAAGAAGAGGCCCCATCAATGACCGGGCTTCACCTTTTAGCTGTACCCATGGAAAATTCCACGCCTGAAGCCCGTACCCCTCAACCAGCAGACGACCAGCAGAGCGCTTGGCGACTGGTGGCTATCAAACAGGGGGCGTCTGCCTGATCGGTGTTCAGTACGATTTTTTTCATGCCATTCCTTGACACCTCGGGCGAAGCAGTCCAGAATTGCGTCCATTCCCGAATCGGGAACTGCAAAAAACTTATAGATTTCAAAGGGTTGGAAGCAAGTCAAGATTAAGCTTCCTGCTCCAGAGTTGTAAGCATTGAGTGTTTGAGGTTTGGACACTGAATGTCATGAGGCCGAGTAGCAAAATGGTTATGCCGCGGATTGCAAATCCGCTTACGCCGGTTCGATTCCGACCTCGGCCTCCACTCTTGAAAAACCCGAAGACTAACGTCTTCGGGTTTTTTTTTGGCAACGAGAAAGGAGATGGTTTCGAAACTCCCGGCAGACTCCTATAGGGGGGCGCTCATGCGCCTCGATCTCAAACTAAGCCTAAGATTGTGCAAGGCCACAGGAAAAACCAAGCCAACGCTAGTGATACAGTGCCCTCAACGCAGACGATGGGACCGGTTATGACGGCAGACGAATTGGCGATAGAGATTCGGGCGATTGAGTTTGCCAAGAAGCACAGAACGGAAATCGCCAGAGCGATAGCCTGCAAGGCGAAGTATCCCGAGGAAGAGGTTCCTATCTCGGTATTTATGGCCGGCTCACCGGGCGCAGGTAAAACCGAGGTGTCCAAGGCGTTCATCGCGCTGTTGCAGAGCTATGGTTCGAATGCGTTGAGAATCGATCCTGATGACTTAAGAGACCACTTCCCGGACTACACCGGCTCAAATTCTGCGTTGTTTCAAAAAGCGGTTTCAAAAATTGTCGAACGGTTGGTTGATCTGGTCCTTGACCAGCGGCAATCCTTTCTTCTGGACGGCACGCTGGCCAACCTCTCGGTCGCTCGACGAAATATTGAGCGCTCAATCAAAAGGGGAAGGCAGACCCAGATCGTCTACGTCTATCAAAAGCCTGAGCTGGCCTGGCGGTTTGTCGTCGCTCGCGAAGTGACTGAAGGACGCAACATCCCCTGCGATGAGTTCGTTCGGCAATTTTTTGCCGCTAAATCGACGGTGTGCAGCCTGAAGGCAGAGTTCGGTACCCTGTTACAGGTGGATGTGATTGTGAAAAATAACGACGGTGATACTGCGGATATCGGAATTGACCTGGCAGTTGATGAGATTGACGCGATGACCCTGCATAACTATGATCCCGAAGTACTCAAGAAATCGTTAACCGAGGTCAACCCATGAAAGACGAGGCAGCGGTGAAATCCATCTCCATGTCTGACTTCCTCCGAAGCATCTCGGTCGAGCAGAAGCGCGCCCTCTACAGTGCTGCCGCTGCTAAAGCAATGGACAGCCAAAAACGTGTTATTGAGGCGGCCAAAGCCCTCCAGACGCAGTGACCTCCGCGTTTCGATGACACAGTTGCAAAAAAAACCGCCCTGGTGGCGGTTTTTTTACGCCTGAAGAACGGGGGGCACGTCAGAAACCATAGAGCGAGACGGGATTGTCACGCAGGATCATCGTTTGCGTCTTTTCGTCCGGTGCCCAACTTGACAGCAGGTCCAGCACCCGCGCGTCGTCCGGTTTTTCACCAGCAGGCTGGGTCGGATGCGGCCAGTCGCTGCCCCACAGCATGCGCTCGGCGTTGTGCTCAATAAGTGCTCGGGCAACCTTGCCCACATCTTCATAATCGGGCGCCCCGGTTTTGGAGCGCAGGTAGGGCGCAGACAACTTTACCCAGCATCTGCCGCTGTCCACGAGCCGCCCCAGAGAAGCGAATGCCGCCGAGTTCACTCCCTCAGGTTGGGGAATGTGCCCGAAGTGATCGATCACCAGGTTGCCGGGCAACCTGGCGAGCCGCGATTCCAGTTCGCTGAGTAGCGGCCCGGTTGCGAACTGTACATTCCATCCCAGCTCATGGACTCGCGCAGACAAGCGCTCAAGATCGCCGAGCCCGGCCTTGCCGACGCTGAGATTAAACCGGATGCCGCGTACCCCGGCGTCATGCAAGGCCTTCAGCTCGGTGTCGCTGATTGACCCATCGACCACTGCAACCCCACGCGCGTCGCCACGGCTTCGAAGCAGGCCGTCGAGCATGATGCGGTTGTCGGTCCCGTAGGTCGATGGCGTGACGATGATCATCCGGGTCATGCCAAGGCGTTGCTGCACCGCTCGATAGTCTTCCAGTGAGGCATCCGGTGGAAACAGCGTTGCGGTCGGGGAGGCGGGGTATCTACTGTCATACAGATGCATATGGCAATCGACACTGCCGACCGCCGGCCTGAGTGTCGGGGGCGCATCGCCGACGCCGAGCGGGACGTTCGCGATAGCCTTCAGGGAAATGGCAGCGCCTAGAATCCCTCCAGCCTTGAGTACCTGGCGACGTGATAGAGACATCGTGATGACCTTTGTTTTTATTGGGAGGTTGACGCACGGAGCGGCTGCGCTCATCGAATTTATCATAACGAAACGATGTTGCAATAAATGTGTATGCAAATAATTCAGTGCTGGTATTCAGGGTTTAATTCGACGTTGAATTGACATTAATGAAATGTGATTCTAAAAAATACACCGGTTGATGACGTCGCACGCTAGTTGCCTCCAATAAAAACAACAGAGGAATACCTCCATGAAAACCCGCAAATCCGCTTTGTCTGCTGCACTTCTGGGCCTCACGCTCTGCTCGCTGAACGCTCACGCAGCCTGGCCTGAAGACCGTCCCATCGAGTTTTTGGTGGCTTATGCACCGGGTGGCAGCACCGACGTCATGGCGCGCACCATGCAGCCGTACCTTGAAAAACGCCTTGGTGCCAAAATCGTTATCGTTAACCGCCCGGGTGCGGCAGGCGAAATTGCCTATACCGCACTGAGCAAGGCCAAGCCCGACGGCTACACCTTCGCGTTTATCAATACCCCCGGATTCCTAAGCACACGCGTGCAACGCAAAGTCGGTTATGCGGCTGACTCGATTCGCCCCGTGGCGCGTATCGTCGATGACCCGACCGTCCTGGCCGTACCCAACGATTCTCCTTACAAAACCCTTGCTGATTTCATCCAGGCTGCGAAGGCTGCGCCCGGTAAACTGTCGGTGGGAACGTCGGGCGTGGGAACCGACGATCACTTGATGATGGTGCAACTCGATAAATTGGCAGGCATCCAGCTCACCCACGTGCCCTTTGCTGGCGCGTCGGAGGCCAGCACGGCGGTGATGGGCGGTCACATCAGCTCGGCCGGTCAGAACATCAGCGAGCTGAACAGTGATAACCGCTACCGCGTGCTGGCACAGTTCTCCGCCGAACGTATGCCCCAGCAACCCGACTTGCCCACGGCTAAAGAGCAGGGCGTCGATCTGGTCATGGCGTCCGAGCGCGGTATCGCGGCCCCCGCCAAAGTGCCGGATGACATCGCCAAGCGCGTGTCGCTGGCCGTGAAAGACGTATTGGAAGATCCCGCCTTTCTCAAACAGGCCAAGGATCTGTCCCTGCCGATCGCCTACCTCTCCGGTGAAGACTGGTCCGCTCAGATGCCTGCGCAGATCGAACGCTTCAAGACGCTCTGGAGCGTATCGCCATGGGTTCAATGAACATGGCCGTTCGGGGCAATCGCCCCGACCTGCTGGCCAGCGCGATATTCATCGGCCTGGGAGCGTTGGTACTGTGGTCGACCGGGGATCTCTCCGTCGGCAGTGCCGCAATGATGGGGCCGGGCTTCATGCCCCTGATGATCGGTTCGCTGGTGATAGCACTCGGCGTCGTGGTAGGCCTGATCGGTCTGTTCAAGCACGTCGAGCCCATCGATGCCGTCGTGTTGCGACCGCTGTTGATCCTGCTGGCCTCAGTGGCTGGCTTTGCGTTGGCGGCCGAAGTGGCAGGGTTTGTCATCGCAGCGGCGGGGCTGATCCTTTTCGGCAGCATGGCGGATAAAGAGTGGCGCCTTCGTGAAGCCCTTATCTCAAGCGCGGTATTGACGCTGTTCGGTCTGCTCGTATTCATCTACGGACTTGATGTCCAAATGCCGGTGGGTCCTTTCTGATGGAGTTCTTTGACGCGCTTTATCTGGGCTTCTCCGAAGCCCTGAGCCCGACCAATCTGGCGTTCTGTCTGATCGGTGCCTTACTGGGCACGCTGATCGGGGTGCTGCCGGGCATTGGCCCCACGGCAACCGTGGCGATCCTGCTGCCGATTACCTACTTTTTGCCACCGCTGGCTGCGCTGATCATGCTGGCCGGTATTTTCTATGGTGCGCAATACGGAGGATCTACCACCGCCATCCTGGTCAACCTGCCGGGTGAAGCCTCGGCGGTGGTCACCGCGCTGGATGGTCACGCCATGGCCAAACAAGGACGCGCCGGTGCCGCCTTGGCAACTGCAGCGCTGGCCTCGTTTTTCGCCGGTACTGTGGCGACCATCGCTTTGGCGGTTGCGGGTCCGGTGCTGTCAAAATTCGCGCTGTCCTTCGGGCCGGCTGAATATGTCGCATTGACCGTCTTCGGGCTTTTGGCGGCCACGATCCTGGCCAGTGGATCGGTGATCAAGGCCGTGGGCATGGTGTGCATTGGCCTGCTGTTGGGCATGGTCGGCATCGACGTCAGCAGCGGCTCCACGCGACTGACCTTTGGTTCCACCGACCTCTATGACGGCATCGACTTCGTGGTCATCGCCGTCGGCCTGTTTGGTATCGCAGAGATCGCAGTCAATCTGGAATCAAGCGAGGCCAGAGGCTCATTGGCCGGTAAGATTTCCCGTCTGTGGCCCACTCGCGAGGACTTTCGCAAAGCCTGGCCGGCAACGCTCAGAGGTACAGCGCTAGGTACGTTTCTCGGTGTGCTGCCTGGGGGTGGTGCAACTTTGAGTGCCTTTAGTGCTTATTCCCTGGAAAAGAAGATGTCCAAGACCCCGGAGAAATTCGGTATGGGTCTGGTTGAAGGCGTGGCGGCACCGGAAGCGGCCAACAACGCGGGTGCGCAGTCGTCGTTCATCCCGCTGCTGACCCTGGGCATTCCCTCCAACTCGATCATGGCAATGATGCTGGGCGCCATGATGATCCACGGCATCACCCCGGGGCCCTCGGTGATTACCAATCAGCCTGCACTGTTCTGGGGCCTGATCGCCAGCATGTGGATCGGCAACGTCATGCTGTTGGTTATCAATCTACCCTTGATCGGCTTGTGGGTGAGGCTGCTAAGGGTGCCGTATCGGCTTCTGTTTCCGGCGATTTTGCTTTTCTGCTGCGTCGGGGTGTACAGCGTCAACAACCGCGGGTTCGACGTGGCCCTGGTCATTATCTTCGGTTTGCTCGGCTACCTGTTTCGAAAAGCCAAGTGCGAGCCAGGCCCGCTGTTGCTGGGCTTTGTTCTGGGGCCATTACTGGAAACCAACCTGCGTCGCGCGCTGCTGATCTCCCAGGGGGACCCTGGTGTGCTGGTCGAGCGGCCCATCAGCGCCGTGTTGTTTGCGGCGTCGGCAATCCTGTTGGTGATGATGGTATTGCCTGCATTTCGCAAGAAGCGCGAGCAAGCATTCCAGGATGAAGAGGTTTGATCCAGCAGTAAGCGCAGTAGCGTGATCCATAAAAACCGCACCTGCCAGGGTGCGGTTTTTTTACGGCTGTACGAGCGGCCAGATTCAATACAAGGTATCCGCGATACGCCCAGGCAAGGCCTTGTCGTAAGCCTCGCCATCGATTTTCGCTTGCGAGATCTGCGTGAGGATTTGACCCGCTGTCGGCAAGGCACTTCGCTCCAGGTGCTTTGATGCATCCCACAGACCCGCTCGGATAACCGCTCTGCTGCATTGAAAATACACACTGGTCACGTTGAGGCGAAGCACAGACTTTGGCTGTTGGCCATTCACCGCGAAACGCGTCAGCAAGTCTGGATCAACGGATATCTGTGCGGTGCCATTGACCCGCAACGTCTCCCCAACCCCCGGCACGAGGAACAACAGGGCGACCCTTGGATCCTCGACGATATTGCGCAATGTATCGATCCGGTTGTTGCCACGTCGGTCGGGCAAATAGAGGGTTTTGCTGTCTTCGACATGAACAAAGCCAGCAGCGTCGCCACGGGGAGAGGCGTCCAGCCCGCCACTGCCCGAGGAGGCGAGAATGGCGAAAGGCGCCGCCTCGATAAAGGGTTTGTAGACCGGGTGAATGTGATCGACCTCTTTGGTCATTGAAGGGCGTGCAATGGGGCCATAGAGGGCCTCAAGCGCCTGCAGGGTGGTCACATACGAGCTGTCTTCAAGATCCAATGGGCTTCTCCTCGGTTCGTGGGTACCTGCACGACTTTATTCCCTCCCTGTTGCGTCGCCAAGTTGGGGTGTCTCAGGGGGAGGGTAACGGCTGTAGATGTCAGCGAGCGCTTTATCGCGAGGTCAACTCTTCGCTCGATGCTCGACGCTCGAATTCACGGACCAGAAACAACAAAGGCCTACGCACTGAAGCACGTAAGCCTTTGTTCTATAAATGGTGCCCCGAGCCGGGGTCGAACCGGCACGTCCAAAGGACGAGGGATTTTAAGTCCCTTGCGTCTACCAATTTCGCCATCGGGGCGGTAGCGCTGAAGAGCAGGGAATATATACACCCATCCCCTCTGAAGCAAGCCCGCAAGATATTGAAATAAGACAAGATCTTGCTTCAGGCCCCGCCCACCGTCGTAGGTTGAGACCGGTGGACGTGTGCAAAAAACAGCTGCGGTTCAACGTCACTTAACCATTGAGAGCCCTGGCCAGAAACGGGGCGGTGCGGCTTTCAGAAACGGCTGCGACTTCGGCAGGCGTCCCGCTTGCCACAATCGAGCCGCCTTTATCTCCCGCGCCGGGGCCGATGTCTATGACCCAGTCGCTTTGAGCCACGACGCGCATCTCATGTTCAACCACTACCACGGTGTTACCGGCGTCAACCAGGGTGTTGAGTTGCAGGAGCAGGCGATCTACGTCTGTAGGGTGCAGGCCCGTGGTCGGCTCGTCCAGCACATAGAGTGTGGCGCCACGCTGGGTGCGCTGTAGCTCGGTTGCCAACTTGATGCGCTGGGCTTCGCCGCCGGACAGTTCGGTTGCAGGTTGGCCCAGACGCAAGTAACCCAGCCCTATGTCGCGCAGTGCCGTCAGCGGTCGCATCACGGCGGGCTCGCTGGCAAATTGCACCAGCGCCTGATCAACCGTGAGTTGAAGCACCTGTGCGATGTTCAAGCCCTGCCACTGTACGGTCAGGGTTTGCGGGTTGTAGCGCGCGCCATGGCAGGTCGGGCAGGGTGCATAGACGCTGGGCATGAACAACAGCTCGACGCTGACAAAACCTTCCCCTTCGCACACCGGGCAGCGACCTTTGGCAACGTTGAAGGAGAATTGGCCAGCGTCGTAGCCTTTTTCTCGCGATTCATCAGTGGCGGCGAACAGCTTGCGTACTTGATCGAACAAGCCCGTATAGGTCGCAAGGTTGGAGCGCGGGGTGCGGCCGATGGGTTTCTGATCGACTTTCACCAGACGCTTGATCGCTTGCAGCCCGTCGACCACGCGACCACTGCTGAACTGTGGGGCGTCATCCTCCAGGCTGGGAACCTCAGGCTCGGTACTGTCGACGACCTGCCCCAGGTGCGCGCCGACCAGTTCCAGCAGCGAATGGCTGACCAGGCTGGATTTGCCAGAACCGGACACACCGGTCACGGCAGTGAAGCAGCCCAGAGGGAATGCGGCGCTGAGGTCATTGAGGTTGTTGCGGGTCACGCCTTCCAGGCGTAGCCAGCCTTTGGCTTCGCGGCGGGCGGGCTCGAGGCGCTCGTGATGGTCAAACAGATGCACCCGCGTCTGTGACTCTTCGATGTCTGCCAGGCCAGCTGGAGGCCCGCTGTAGAGAATGCGACCGCCTTGCTCTCCGGCAGCAGGTCCGACGTCCACCAGCCAGTCAGCGCGGCGCATGGTCTCCAGGTCGTGCTCGACCACAAACAGCGAGTTACCTGCGGCTTTCAACCGCTGCAAGGCCACGAACAGCGCCTCGCCGTCGGCCGGGTGCAAGCCCGCCGAAGGCTCGTCGAGCACGTAGATGACGCCGAATAGCTGGGAGCCCAGTTGCGTGGCCAGCCTCAGACGCTGCAGTTCACCCGAGGACAGGGTCGGCGTGCTGCGTTCCAGCGACAGATAGCCAAGCCCCAGGTCGGTGAGGGTGTGCACCCGGGCCAGCAAATCCTGCGCGATGCGTTGCGCCGCAATGCGTTTTTCGATGGACAGGTTCGGTGTCAGACGCACGTCCGGCGCAGCATCATGGGTCGAGCTGCCTTTAGCCGCACGTTGCTTGCGCGCAGCCTTGGCCTGCGCCGCACTGATGGCTTGGCCGTCTTGCTCGTCCGTGTCGACAAACGTCTGCGCCGCCACGGGTTTCAGGACTGCCGCCAGTTGCAAGAGTGACATCTGCGAGAGCTCGCCAATATCAAGCCCGGCGAATTTGACCGAGAGCGCCGCCTGCGTCAGGCGCTTGCCTTGGCACAGCGCGCAGGGGCTGCCGATCATGAACTGCGCCACACGCTTCTTCATCAGCGCACTTTGCGAGTGAGTAAAGGTGTGCAGCACATAACGACGGGCGCCGGTGAAGGTGCCTTGGTAACTGGGCTCAAGTTTGAGCTTGAGGGCTTTGCGCGTTTCCTGAGGGGTCAAGCCTGCATAAACAGGCGCGGTAGGTTGATCCTCCGTGAACAGGATCCAGTCCCGCTGCTTTTTCGGCAGGTCACGCCAGGGAATATCGACGTCGTAGCCCAGCGTGACCAGGATGTCGCGCAGGTTTTGCCCTTGCCAGGCGCTGGGCCACGCCGCGATGGCGCGCTGGCGAATGGTCAGCGAATCATCGGGGACCATCGACTGCTCAGTGACCTCATACACCCGGCCAAGCCCGTGGCATTGCGGGCAGGCGCCCTGCGGCGTGTTGGGGGAGAAGTCTTCAGCGTACAACATGGCCTGGCCATCGGGGTAGCTGCCCGCCCGGGAGTAGAGCATGCGGATCAGACTGGACAAGGTCGTCACGCTGCCCACCGACGAGCGAGCGCTGGGTGTGCCGCGCTGTTGTTGCAGAGCCACAGCCGGTGGCAAGCCTTCGATGGAGTCCACGTCGGGTACGCCCACCTGATCAATCAGGCGCCTGGCATACGGCGCCACGGACTCGAAGTAACGGCGCTGAGCCTCGGCGTACAACGTCGAGAAGGCCAGGGAGGATTTACCGGAACCTGAAACACCCGTGAACACCACCAGGGCGTCGCGGGGGATATCAATGTCGATGTTTTTCAGATTGTGCTCACGGGCACCGCGTACTCGAACAAAGCCACTGAAGGGCTGCGCAGGCGTACTCATCAACGTGTCTGCATCGGGTGTGTAGCGCTGTGAAGTCATTATCCAACCTTGTGGGCTAACGGCGACACGGCACTGCGCACGCCTGTGGCATCGGGGGCTTCACTTGGACAGCCGCCCGGTTCAACGGAGAGTCATTCTGCTTTTATCGAGCGGGGAGCTTGGGGGTATGGCCTTCGACGTCTTGCCGATCTCCCATTTGCGATTCTTCCTCCCGGGTTTCCTGGGTTCGCTCCTCATGATCGGCTGCGTCGGCCGGGCTCGGATCCGGGTCGTTGAGATTGTTGCCTTTCACGATGGGTTTGTCATTGGGCATGGGGCGTCTCCGGCATGGGGTATCTCAATACGATGCGACGGGGCGTCAGATCGTTCCATCCATCGGGCTGTTCGCTGCGGAGCCTGTTGTGACGACTGATAGCGCGGCTCATCTTCTGCCGGCAACTAGTGCGAATGCGCCTCTATTGCGCCTGCTTCTCCTGTTAAAACCCAGCGTAGGAAGCAAAGTAATTGAATGTAGGACTAGTACTACTAGTGCAAACGGTAGTTGTTTGTGGGGTCCGCTTGGCGTTCTAATGAGCGCCAGTTCGGGATGAGATCTGATTTAGGTCAGATGCAACGGAGTTAAAAGATCCATGAGTGGAATTGGTACACGGTTGAGGCAGGAGCGCAGGCGCCTGGGCTTGTCTCAACGGGAAATGGGGCAGATAGGCGGAGTTGCCGCCAACGCCCAGGGCAAGTATGAAAGCGGCGACAGGATGCCCAAGGCCGATTATCTGGCTGCGTTGGCGGGTGCCGGGGTTGATGTCCTGTATGTCCTGACCAGTCGGCATTCTTCGGTCGTGCAGATGGACGAAGCGCTGGCCCGTATCGAATGCGCCGCAGGCGAGCCCGACGCGCTATTGGTCGAGGTCCAGCATGCGGCTCGGCATTTTATCAGCACCATCCAGGAGCTCTCCAATACCTATAAGGTCAATGGCAAGGAAGTGAAACTGCACGATACAGACACCCAATAACGAGTTGCCGCTTAGTTGCGGCCTCAGCTCTTTTCAGGCTCCTCACTCACAACACTCTGCGCCAGACTTTGCAGAAAGCTGGCCAGCGCGACCTCTTCCACACGCAACCCTTTGCGTTGTCGGGTGCGGGGCAGCAACGCCAGTTGGCCCTGCATGAATCCTTCAAGAACGGCAGGGTGGATGTAGCATTTGCGGCAGATCGCAGGTGTATTGCCCAACTGACGCGCCACTGCCTTGACCATATCGACGATATGCTTTTTCGCATCGGCCTCCGGTTCCCAGTGCAGTTTGCGCAGGGTCGCCAGGGCCAGAGCACTGCCGGCCCAGGTGCGGTAGTCCTTGGCGGTGAAGTCGGCACCGGTCAGACGCTGCAAGTAGGCGTTGATGTCTGAAGAGCTCACGGTGTGGCGTTCTCCGTCGTCATCCAGGTACTGGAACAGATTCTGCCCTGGCAACTCCATGCAACGCTTGATCACCCGAGCAAGGCGGCGATCAGTGACGCTTATCTGATGCTCGACGCCACTCTTGCCGCGAAACTGGAAAAGAATGGCATTGCCGCGCACCACCACGTGCTTGTTGCGCAATGTGGTCAGCCCATAAGAGCGATTGTCCCGTGCGTATTGGCTATTGCCGATACGAATCAACGTCGCATCGAGCAGCGAGATGACCGTCGCCATGACCTTGTCGCGACCGATGCCTGGCTCGGCCAGTTGAGCTTCAAGTTGCTTGCGGACCTTGGGTAGCGCCAGGCCGAATTCAATCATGCGCGAGTATTTGTTCTCGTCGCGGATCTCCCTCCAGCGCGGATGGTAGCGGTATTGTTTGCGGCCCCGTGCATCCCGGCCGGTGGCTTGCAAGTGGCCGCGAGGGTCAGGGCAGATCCAGACATCCGTATAGGCGGGCGGGATCACCAGTGCATTGATGCGTTTGATTTCAGCGTCATCGCGTACGCGCTGGCCGTCAGTGTCGAAGTAGACGAACTTGCCACGCAGGATTTTCCGGGTAAAGCCCGCCTGAGTGTCTTCCACGTAATGAAGGTCAGGCGGCAATTGGGCGATCAGGCTCGAATCAGGCATGGCAGCAATCCATTGGGCAGTTAGTGGGTTGACCGCGCCAATCTGCAGGGGTGCCCAGTATTTAGCTCAAGCCAGTACTGCCACGGATTTGATCTGTGCCCACAGGCGTTGACCCGGGATCAACTGCATCTGATCCCGAGAGTAGCGCGTAATGCGCGCCAGCAAAGGCGTGCCTGCCGCATCCAGGCGCAGCAGCACGTGGGCCGTGTTTTGCGCTGGAACCTCTTCAATCACGGTGACCGGCAGGCGGTTCAGGATGCTGCTTTGCCCCTCAGGCTGCAGGCTCAGGCTGACATCCCGAGCCTGAACCTTGAAGCGCAGGCGCTTGCCGGGCTGCAGCGGCGTATGGGCGACGCGAATATGCAGGTCGCTACCCGGCAGTTGCACGGTCAGCAATTGATAACTCGGGTCGAACGCAATCACAGCGCCCTCGATCACCACCCCAGCGTCCTCGCCCATCGCCAGCGGGAGGTCAAGCCGCGCCAGGGTTTCGCCAATGGGCCCGCTGGCGACGGCTTTGCCGTCATTCATCAGGACCAGATGATCAGCCAGGCGCGCCACTTCATCCTGGGAATGGCTGACATACAGAACGGGGATTTCCAGCTCGTCGTGCAGACGCTCAAGGTAAGGCAGAATCTCGCCTTTGCGCTGGGCATCCAATGCCGCCAAGGGCTCATCGAGCAGCAGCAGGCGAGGGCTGGTCAGCAAGGCGCGGGCAATGCCAACCCGCTGCCGTTCGCCGCCGGACAGTTTGTCTGGCGGTCGCTCCAGCAAATGCTCGATGCCAAGCAGTTGCGTAGCGTGCTGCAGTTCCACGTGGCGCGCGTGCCTGGGGATGCGCTTGAGCCCGAACTCCAGGTTGCCGCGCACTGTCAGGTGCGCAAACAGGCTCGCTTCCTGAAAGACGTAACCCAGGGCGCGCTGGTGCGCAGGTACGAACACCCCGTTGGCGCTGTCTTGCCAGACTTCATCATTAATGCGAATAAACCCCCGGGTCGGCCTTTCAAGGCCTGCGATACAGCGCAGGCAGGTGGTTTTGCCGGAACCGGAGTGGCCAAACAGCGCCGTCACACCGCGCCCCGGCAGGGACAGGTCCACTTCCAGGGAAAATTCCGGATAGTTCACCGATAACTGAATCTGCAACGTCGAACTCATCAATCAGCCCCAGCCTGCTTTGTTCTTGCCGCTGGAATAGAGCGCCAGAAGTACCACAAAGGAAAACACCAGCATGGCCCCGGCCAGCCAGTGCGCCTGAAGGTATTCCATGGATTCCACATGATCGAAGATCTGCACCGACACCACACGGGTCTTGTCAGGAATATTGCCGCCGATCATCAACACCACACCGAACTCGCCTACTGTATGAGCAAAACCGAGAATGGCGCCGGTGATGAACCCCGGCCGGGCCAGCGGCAGCACCACGCAGAAAAAGGTATCCAGGGGGCTGGCGCGCAGGGTGGCGGCGACTTCAAGCGGGCGGGTGCCAATCGCGGCGAAGGCGTTTTGCAGTGGTTGAACCACGAACGGCATTGAGTACAGCACGGAGCCAATCACCAGCCCGGTAAAGCTGAAGGTCAAGGTCCCCAGCCCAAGGCTCTGGGTCAATTGACCTATTGGGCCGTTAGGCCCAAGCAACAGCAGCAGGTAAAAGCCGATGACCGTCGGTGGCAGCACCAGTGGCAGGGCGACAATCGCACCCACCGGCCCTTTGAGCCAGGAACGGGTGCGCACCAGCCACCACGCGATAGGCGTGCCAACGATCAGCAGAATAAAGGTCGTCAGCGACGCCAGCTTCAGTGTCAGCCAGATGGCGGCCAGATCGGTTGCGTCCAGCGGCATTTACAGTTGATAACCGAACGATTTGATCACCGCAGCGGCTTTCGGGCCTTTGAGGTATTGCACCAGCGCCTTGGCTGCGACGTTGTCTTTGCCCTTGTTGAGAATCACCGCGTCCTGCTTGATGGGATCATGCAACTGCGCAGGGACGATCCAGGCCGAGCCGTTGCTGACCTTGCCGTCCTTGTAGATCTGGGACAGCGCGACGAAGCCCAGTTCGGCGTTGCCGGTGGACACAAACTGATAGGCCTGAGAAATGCTCTGACCTTCGACGAGCCTGGCTTTGGTGGCATCGGTCAGGCCCAGCTTGGCCAGCACTTGCGTCGCTGCCAGACCGTAAGGCGCAGTCTTAGGGTTGGCAATGGACAGATGCTCGAAGGTATTGCCCTTGAGCACATCGCCGTTGCCGTCAACATAGCCTTCTTTGGCGGACCACAAGGCCAGGGTGCCTGTTGCATAGGTGAAGCGTGAACCTTTAACGGTGTCGCCTTCCTGTTCAAGTTTGGCCGGGGTGCTGTCGTCTGCGGACAGGAACACCTCGTACGGCGCGCCGTTTTTGATTTGCGTATAAATCTGCCCGGTGGCACCAAAAGCGGCCACCAGTTTATGCCCGGTGTCTTTTTCGAAGTCTTTGGCGATCGCCTGGATGGGCGCCGTGAAGTTGGCGGCCACGGCCACCTGAACTTCATCCGCGAACGCGGTGTTGATGGCGAGCGCCGCCACCACGCCAGCAAGGGATTTGAGGGCCAGACGTTGAGGGGGAAAAGGCATTGAAGCTCCGGGCAGTCGTGAGGAGGTGGGCTTGGGCGGGGCCACATAAATGGGATGACCCAATCGCTATATAAATAAATATATAGCGAGCCTCTCAGCCAGGGAAGCTAAGTTTCAGGATCGGTTCAACTTCGCCAGCGCCTCACGGGCCAGCTGCAACGTGAGATCTTGAGCCGAGCGTTCATGTTTGAGCCCCACCGCCTGACCTGCCCACAGGTTCATGAAGTCACCATTACCCTGCGGCTCGGCGATGGCGCGCAAGGGGGTCAGCGCTCCGCCTGCCAAGGGGAAGGCCGGTGCCGCGTCGCACATCGGCCCCAGTTCGGCCATGATTCGATTAACGATCCCTCGCGCAGGCCGACCGGTGAAGATATTGGTCAGCGCGGTGTCACTTTCCTTGGCGGTACGCAGTGCCTGGAAGTGCGGCTTGCTGACCTTGGCCTCCGGGCAGAACAGGTAAGCGGTACCTATCTGTACCGCCGCAGCGCCGAGCATGAATGCCGCGGCGATGCCACGCCCGTCGCCGATGCCACCGGCAGCGATGACCGGCACGCTCACTGCGTCCACGACCTGTGGCACCAAGGCCAGAGTGCCGACCTGGGTGGTCAGTACGCTGCTGAGAAACATCCCGCGATGACCTCCCGCCTCGTAGCCCATGGCAATAATCGCATCGCAGCCGTTGGACTCCAGCCAGATCGCTTCGTCGACCGTGGTTGCCGATGAAATCACCCTGGCGCCGGTAGCTTTGACCCGCTCCAGCAATGCAGCCTGGGGCAGACCGAAGTGGAAGCTGACCACCTCGGGTTTGAGGGCTTCAACCAGTTCACAGGTCGAGGCATTAAAGGGCGCACGAATAGAGACCGCAGTGGCTGCGTCGTCGTCGGCCCCCAATTCCCGGTAGTAAGGCTGCAACAGCGTTTTCCAGCGCCGGTGGCTTTCCGTATCGTCCTGCGGCGGCTGGTGGCAGAAGAAGTTGAGGTTCAGTGGCGCCTTGCTGTGCTGCCTTATAAGGGCAACCTCATCACGAATCTGCTGCGGGCTTAGCATGGCGCACGGTAAAGAAGCCAGACCGCCTGCATTGCCCACGGCGATCGCCATGGCCGAGCCAACGGCACCCGCCATGGGCGCCTGGATTATCGGCAGTTCAATGCCGAAAAGGTACAACAGACGCGTATCTGGCCAAGCGCTCATGTGACGGTTCCGGGCTGAAAGAGTGGAGGGCTATTGAGCGGGTCTTAAGGCTATTTGGCAACCGCCGTGAGGCCTTGATTGACATAAGAGACGATCGGTCTACTATTCCTCCCATGACAGAACACGCCGTTAAACCACGCCGGCCCGGGCGGCCGCCCAAGATTGACCGGGACAACCTCGAAACCCGTGAGGCACTGATCCGCTGCGGCGTCGAGGTGTTGACCGAGCAGGGTTTCATGGCCACGGGCATCGATTACATCCTCAAGCAGGTGGGCGTACCCAAAGGTTCGTTCTACCACTATTTCCCCAGCAAAGACGCGTATGGCCGAGCCGTACTGGCGCATTACGCCGATTACTTCGCACAGCGGCTGGACCGCTGGCTGCTGAACGAGGCGCTGAGCCCCCTTGAGCGCCTGGTGGGATTCGTGCAGAGCGCCAAAGCGGCGATGGCCCGTCATGAATATCGCCGGGGCTGTCTGGTGGGCAATCTTGGCCAGGAAGCGGGGATGCTCCCGGAGGGTTTTCGGGAAGTGCTGGAGAAGATTTTCCTCGATTGGCAACAACGTCTGAGCCAGTGCTTTGCAGCGGCTCAAGCCAATGGGGAGCTGGCAAAAAATGCCGACTGTGACGAATTGGCGGCGTTCTTCTGGATCGGTTGGGAAGGGGCCGTGCTGCGCGCAAAGCTGGTGGGCAATGACGAGCCGCTCAATACCTTCATCCGCGGGTTTCTGCGGGGCCTGCCGCTGTAGCTTTTTACATTCGACTAATTAAAGACGATCGGTCTAAATAGGAGGCGAACATGTTCAGAGGCATCTTGATTGAAAAAGACGATGCGGGTTACCACGCGACGCTGAGCGAGCTGAACGAAGAAGCACTGCCTGCGGGCGAGGTCAGCGTCGACGTTTCTCATAGCACCCTCAATTACAAGGACGCCCTGGCCATTACCGGCAGCGGCCCCATCGTGCGCAGCTTTCCCATGGTGCCGGGCGTGGATCTGGCAGGGACGGTGACCGCAAGCAGCGATCCGGACTACGTCCCCGGCGATCAGGTTGTACTCAACGGATGGGGCGTAGGCGAAGGGCATTGGGGTGGACTGGCCGAGAAGGCTCGCCTGCAGGGCAAGTGGCTGATCCCGTTGCCCGCAGCGTTCACGTCGGCGCAGGCCATGGCTATTGGCACGGCGGGCTACACCGCGATGCTCGCCGTCATGGCGCTGGAAAATAATGGCGTCAAACCCGGTGACGGCGATGTGCTGGTCACGGGGGCCAACGGCGGCGTTGGCAGCTTTGCGGTCGCGATCCTGGCCCGGCTGGGTTATCGGGTTGTGGCGTCAACCGGTCGGGTTAACGAGCGCGAATACCTGGAGACCCTGGGCGCAGCTGAGATTATTGATCGTGCGACGCTCTCGGAGCCTGGTCGACCCCTGGTCAAAGAACGCTGGGCGGGCGCGATTGACTCCATTGGCAGTCACACCCTGGCCAACATCTGCGCGGCGACCCGTTATCGCGGCACGGTGGCGGCCTGCGGGTTGGCGCAAGGCATGGACTTCCCGGCCTCGGTCGCACCGTTCATTCTGCGCGGTATCACCCTGGCGGGCATCGACAGCGTCACACGCCCGCGTGCGGACAGAATCGCGGCGTGGACACGCCTGGCCACTGATCTTGATCCGGCATTGTTGCCGATGATCAGCCACGAGATTGGCTTGAGCGAGGTGATCGACATTGCCCCGCAGTTACTGGCGGGCAAGGTACGCGGCAGAGTGGTGGTGGACGTAAGGCGCTAAGTTCGCAGGCCCCGATGGCGATTTATTCATTGCATCGCCATCGCTAGGGCTTGGCTTCCCGCTCCAGCAACAGCTGTTTACGCTCCACGCCCCAGCGGTAACCCGACAGGTTGCCGTCGCTGCGCACCACTCGATGACAAGGGATCGCCACCGCGATATTGTTGGCACCGCACGCCTGGGCCACTGCGCGGAACGACTTGGGTGCGCCCATGCGCTTGGCAATCTCGGCATAGCTGGCGGTGCTGCCAGGCGGGATGTCCTGCAGCGCGCGCCATACGCGCTGCTGAAACGCCGTGCCGCGCATGTCCAGCGGCAGGTCGAGGCCCAGCCCCGGCGCTTCGATGAAGCCCACGACCTTCGCAACCATTTGCTCGAAATCATGATTGGCGCCGATCAATGA
This sequence comes from Paucimonas lemoignei, assembly GCA_900475325.1. Classification (GTDB taxonomy): domain Bacteria; phylum Pseudomonadota; class Gammaproteobacteria; order Pseudomonadales; family Pseudomonadaceae; genus Aquipseudomonas. Next base: position 3,061,524 of record LS483371.1, on the reverse strand, counting down.
CGCATTGCGAAACTGGTCCTGGAAGTTGCGCACCAGCAAGTCGGGATCATCGCCCAGCAGAATGGCACACACGCCACGCTCGCTTTGCGCCACCAGAATCGAACCCAGTGAACATTCGCCAACTGCAAAGTGGATGTGCGCTTCGCTGCCCGCCTTGCGGAACTGACTCGGCTTCATCCCCAGCACGGCGTCGGCCGTCGCGTAGAAGCGGCTATTGGAGTTGAAACCGGCATCGTACAGTGCGTCGGTCACCGAGCTACCGGCTACCAGATGCTGGCGAACCCTGCTGGCTCGATGCGCATTGGCATAACCCTTGGGCGTGACACCGGTGAGCGCCTTGAACACCCGATGGAAGTGATAGGTGCTCATCCCGGCATCAAATGCCAATTGCGACAGGCTTGGCGCGACCTCCGCCTGTTCGATGCGGCGACAGGCCTGGGCGACCAGTGCGGCATGCTGCTGCGCGACCTCACTCTGATCCGCAGCGGCACGCTTGCTGGGACGAAAGCCTGCGGCCTCGGCTGCAGCGGCGGTGTCGAAAAACACCACGTTAGCCGGATGCGGCAGGCGCGACAGGCTGCTGGGCCGACAATAGACCCCGGTGGTGCGCACGGCGTAGACAAACTGCCCATCGGCGCGTGCATCCCGAGCCAGCACGGCGGCCCAGCGCGGGTCGTCCTGTGTGCTACACGACGATGTCGATGCAATGCTGTGGGTGGTCATGGCCGTCTAACCTTTCGCGGGTGTGGAAGTGCCCAGCTTAATGTGGCCCCGTATGCCTGGCACTCCGGGTCTTGCGGTCAAACTTTGTCAACTGACGTGCATGGGCGGCAGTGTACCCAACAGTGACACCGCCATCAGCGCGGCAATGCCGAACAGTGATTCACAGAGGATGCTGATACGCAGCACGCCCGGTCGCCAGTCGTCGCGGTTGAGCATCAGCCGGTTGAACAGCGCCAGGGCCAACATGGCCAGCACCATGCACAGCTTCACGCCCAGAATCAGCCCGAAACCGGAGAGTGCAGGTTGCGGCCACAGTGCGCCGCTCATGGCCCGGACATTGATCAAGCCAGTCGCGATGATCAAGCCCACCATGACGTAACCCAGGCCGCTGAAGCGCAGCAGGATTGCCCGCGTCTCGCGGGCACCTGCCCGCTGCTGTATGAGGCACAGGAGCAAGCCAAGTCCACCCAGCCAGGCGCCTATTGCACACAGGTGCAGCAACTGATTGGCAATCATCACGCGGCCGAACATCCCGTCGAACATCGCCACATGCCCGACCGGGGCGAGTGTGGCCAGCAGCAGGAATACCATCGCCAGGTGCAGCCTGATGGAGGGCAATCGACTGCGCAGCAACATGATCAGCAATAGCCCGTTGAACGCTATGTGCCAGAACCAGACCTTGCCGAACGCCGTGCTGCCCAGTACCAGGAGCAGCGTGTCAGCGGTCACTCCATCAACCCAGCTACCCGCCATGCTGGCCGCAATCAACAGCAGCCAGACTCCTGCGCTGAGCAGTGCGAACACGCATAACCCTCGCGTCAGTCGCAGGCCGGGCAGGTTTGGCAATGCGCGCTCAAGGCTCGAACCCAGTAGAAACCGGGAGAAACACAGGCCGAACAGCATCAACACCGTCCAGAAGTGCACCAGTCGGCAGACAACGAGCGCGGTCAGCATGCGTTATGGGCTGACCGTGAATTTATAGCTGCCTTCACTTTTATGGGTGTCCACTGACACGGCATGCCATTCCACTTTGTACTCGCCTGCGGCCAGGGGCGCGCCTGGGATGACGATCAGCACCTTCTTGTCGGCGGGGTCAGTGGCAACGGAGGGCACCGGTTCAACGACGTTCTTGCCACTGGCAGCGACCGACGTGATGGCAATCTTGGTGAATTTCTCTTCAACGCCCTCGCTGAAGTGCAGGCGCAATTCCTTGGGGCTGCTGACGGTGCTGTCGGCGGCAGGCAACTGGCTTTCCAGGTGGGCGTGGGCCGAGGCAAACCCGCTCATGCCAAGGGAAAGGAGGAGGGTGGCGGAGCAGATAAACCGGTTGAAACCTGAGGCAGACATTAAAAATTACCTGTTTGCGTGAATCGAATAGAAAGCGTTATCGAGTTTCCAGCGGGCTACTAGACCAGAAACGCTCAATGGACTCCAGCATTCAGGTCAAGTTCGGGGCGGGCTGAGAGCAAAAATGCAGGCAAAAAAAGCCACCTCACCGAAGTGGGGTGGCTGAAAGTTTCTAACCAAAGGAGTGATGAAGCGGAGCAGGTATTCGACCGCCTGTTGATGCGGATTCAACAAGCGGCTGAAACATGTTCTTCATCGCCGACAACCCTAACACCGGCGTCGCAAATCCAACTATCAGCATGATTGATAGTGACTATTATCGGTTCCAGACGACGCACGAGCCTGGCTTGAAAGACCGTCGTGTCTGCACGCGTCACGCTCGGCTGAATTGCTTGCGATAACGGCTCGGGCTGATGCCGACCAGGTTACGGAAGTGGCGTCGCAGAGACTCTTCAGAGCCGAAGCCGGCGACCTCAACCACTTCAGTCAGGCGCATGTTGGAGGACTCCAGCAGCTCCTTGGCGTAGGCAATGCGCTCACCCAGCAGCCAGTCGTAGGGTGACAACCCGGTGCTGTCCATGAAGCTGCGGTGCAGGGTGCGGGTACTGACGGCGGCATGTTCGGCCATTTCCTTGATACTGCGCTGGCGTTGCAGATCGCTGCGTATCCAGTCCATGACCTTGGAGATCGGCCCGTCGCTGGAGGACACCAGCTGGCGCGATGCATATTGCGACTGGCCGCCTTCGCGATGGGGAGGGATCACCATGCGCTGGGCGACCATGTTGGCGACGCGTGCGCCATGATCGTTGCGCACCAGGTGCAGCATCATGTCCAGCCCTGCGGCAGACCCTGCGGCCGTCACAATCTGCCCCTGATCCACATACAGTTCGTTGGGTTGAATGCTCAGCTGCGGGTACATGGTGGCCAGCAGGTCGGTGTATCGCCAGTGAGTGGTGACGCGCTTGCCTTCAAGCAAACCCGCTGCGGCCAGCACGAAGGCGCCGGTGCAGATCGAGCAGATCCGGGCGCCGCGTGCATGGGCGGCCTGCAGTTGGGCGATCAACCTGGGCGGGACGGGCGCATCAACCCCACGCCAGCCGGGCACGATGATGGTGTCGGCGTTTTCCAGCAGCGCCTCGCCAGGGGTCGGCACGATGGTAATGCCGCCCGCTGCGGTGATCTGCCCCTCATCCACGGGGTAGGTTGCGAACTCATACCAGGTCACCCCCAGTTCGGGGCGTTTGAGCGCAAAAACCTCAACCGTGCAGCCAAATTCGAAGGTGCACAGCTGGTTATAAATGAGGGCAACGACGAGATGATTTTTCATGGCGCGATGTTACCGGATATTGGCATTTACTCCAGTGGCCCGGTTTAGAGGGACTGGTTAACCTGATTAGTGGAGCGGGGCGTCAGCCTCACTATTTTTGCCGGAACTCGCACAAGCGATGCAGGAGTCAACACGTGTCAATCAACATCGGTATCTACGTCTTTGATGACGTTGAAGTCCTGGATTTCGCAGGTCCCTACGAAGTGTTCACCACGGCCGCCCGCATGCACCTGCGCAACAGCCTGGATGATCGGGCCTTGTTCACTGTATTCACGATTGGCCGCACCACCGCGCCGGTCACGGCTCGGGCCGGGCTCAAGGTGTTCCCTGATTACTCCATCAGCGACCATCCGGTGATGGATTGCCTGATCATCCCCGGTGGCGTGGTGACTGCCGAGCTGGAAAAGCCTGATGTCATCTACTGGATCAGCGGCCAGTCGGCACCTGAGCGGGTGGTCGCGTCGGTCTGCACGGGGGCGTTCCTGCTGGCGAAAACGGGCAAGCTGGACGGCAAGCAAGTCACCACTCACTGGGAGGACCTGGATGAACTCAAGGAGATGTTCCCGTCCCTGGACGTGCTGAGCACCCTGCGCTGGGTCGATGAAGGCGGGTTCGTGACCTCGGCCGGTATTTCTGCCGGGATCGACATGAGCCTGCACCTGGTGGAGCGACTGCATAACCGCAAGCTGGCGCAACGCACCGCTCAACAGCTGGACTTCGACTGGACCGAGAATCACTGATCCAAACCGGTGGGAGGTTGCGACATCAAACGCCCACCGTCTGATGTGATCCCCGAATTAACGTACATCCAAATGCAACGATTGCCACCGGTGGCGCTCATACAGTCAAGCTAACTGAAAGACAGAATCGAACCAGCTCAGATCACTCCGATGGTTTCGACCCGACTGACTTGACGCGGATGACTGCACTTTATGACGACACCGGACAAGCAATACGTCGATTGGCTGATCGAGCAATCGATGCTCAATGCCGCCAGACAACGCGCCAAACTCTACTCAGGCCAAGGCAGGCTGTGGCAGCGCCCGTTCGCCCAGGCACGCCCGCGAGACGCTTCGGCCATCGCCTCCGTGTGGTTTACCGCCTACCCGGCCTCGATCATCACCCGCGAAGGCGGCACGGTGCTCGAAGCATTGGGGGATGAAGCCTTGTGGCATGCGCTTTCGGAAATCGGTATTCAGGGCATCCACAACGGCCCGCTGAAAACCTCCGGCGGGCTGCAAGGTCGACAGCGCACCCCGAGCATCGACGGTAACTTCGACCGGATCAGCTTCGGCATCGACCCAGACCTGGGCACCGACGCGCAGTTGCTGAGCCTGAGCCGTATTGCCGCCGCGCACAATGCGGTGCTGATTGATGACGTAATCCCGTCCCATACCGGCAAAGGCGCTGACTTTCGCCTCGCGGAAATGGCTTACGAGGATTATCCCGGCCTGTACCACATGGTTGAAATCCGTGAGGAAGACTGGCATCTGCTGCCGGATATTCCGGCGGGGCGCGATGCGGTCAACCTGATGCCCGATGTGGTGGATGTTCTCAAGGACAAGCATTACATCGTCGGTCAATTGCAGCGGGTGATCTTCTTCGAACCCGGCGTCAAGGAAACCGACTGGAGCGCCACCGGCATTGTTCAAGGCGTCGACGGCAAAGCCCGGCGCTGGGTGTACCTGCACTACTTCAAGGAAGGCCAGCCGTCACTCAACTGGCTGGACCCAAGCTTCGCGGCGCAGCAAATGATCATTGGCGATGCGCTGCATGCCATTGACGTGATGGGCGCGCGGGTATTGCGTCTGGACGCCAACGGCTTTCTCGGCGTGGAGCGCAAGGCTGAAGGCAATGCCTGGTCCGAGAGCCACCCGTTGTCGATTACCGGCAATCAGTTGATCGGCGGGGCGATCCGCAAAGCGGGCGGTTTCAGTTTCCAGGAGTTGAACCTGACGCTGGACGACATCGCGGCCATGTCCCACGGTGGCGCTGACCTGTCTTACGACTTCATCTCGCGCCCGGCCTATCAACATGCGTTGCTGACCGGGACCACCGAGTTCCTGCGCCTCATGTTGCGCCAGGTGCACGCATTCGGTATCGACCCGGCGTCCTTGATCCACGCGCTGCAGAACCACGACGAGCTGACGCTTGAGCTGGTGCATTTCTGGACGCTGCACGCCCATGACACCTACCACTATCAAGGCCAGACCTTGCCCGGCAATATTCTGCGCGAACACATTCGCGAAGAAATGTACGAGCGTCTGGCGGGTGAGCATGCGCCCTACAACCTGAAGTTCGTCACCAACGGCGTGTCTTGCACGACCGCGAGCATCATCACGGCGGCACTGGGGATTCGTGACCTTGAAGCCATCACCGACGCCGATATCCAGCAAATCCAGCACATTCACTTGCTGCTGGTGATGTTCAATGCGATGCAGCCGGGTGTGTTTGCCCTGTCGGGCTGGGATCTGGTGGGGGCGCTGCCATTGCCCGCCGACCAGGTTCAACACTTGATGCAGGACGGCGACACCCGCTGGATCCATCGCGGTGCCTACGACCTGGTGGATCTGGACCCGGAAGCCGAGTTCTCGGCTGGCAACATGCCAAGGCCGCGTTCGCTGTACGGCAGCCTGATCAGTCAGCTGCAGCGCCCGGATTCGTTCGCCTCGCAATTGAAAAAGATCCTGGCCGTGCGTCGCGCCTATGACATCGCCGCCAGCAAGCAGATCCTGATCCCGGACGTGGAGCATCCTGGCTTGCTGATCATGGTTCACGAGTTGCCAGCCGGGAAGGGCACGCAGATCACCGCCCTGAACTTCAGCTCGGAGCCAGTGGTGGAAACCCTGCATCTGGCCGGTATTGCACCTGGCCCGGTGGTGGACATCATCAACGAGCGGGTCGAGGGTGACTTGACCGATGAAGGCGAATTCACCATTACCCTGGATGCCTATGAAGGCTTGGCGTTGCGGGTGGTGAGCGCAGTTCCGGCGTTCTAAGCCAACTGTGGAAGCGGGTTTGCTTGAGAGGGCAGTGTTTCAGCCGTCGGTAAATGCATTGGCTGTGACGACGTCTTCGCGAGCAAGCTCGCTCCCACAGGGGCACCTCTAACCGCACGTATTCTGGTTTCCTACAGACCCTCAACACCGCCGTGCATCATCCGTTGACGAAATAACGACATCTCTGGCCTGATACTGGCCTTTCTTGCTTCGCGCAATTGTCGTCCCGTCTTCGGAAAGTGCATGGATATCAAACACAGCCTCAAACAGCGCATTGTCATCGTCTTCACGCTGATGAGTACTCTGGTTGCGCTGATCTTTGCCGCGGGCATCGTGATGACAGTCCATTTAGTGGGCAAGAAGCTCACCACGCTGTCCATGGGCGGCGATCTTCATCGCTTGCTGCTGATGGACGACGTCAGCAACTGGAGCCATCGTCCGGAAAAGGACTCGCTGTTCTACGTCCAGGGCACGACCGGCATTCTGCAGATGCCCGACGACCTCAAGGATCTCCCGCCCGGCTTTCACCAACTGGTCAAGGATCAGGTCAGTTACTACGCCGTGGTTGACGTGGTGGATGGCCGGCAATATGTGCTGCTGCGTGACCGTTCTGCCACGCTGCAGCGCGAACGTATTCTGTTTGGCATCGTGCTGGTGGGCTTTGTGCTCAGTGTGTTGCTGGCTTTGCTGCTGGGGCGTTTGCTGGCGCAGCGAGTCATGGCGCCAGTGGTCAAGCTGGCGGGACAGGTCAGGCATCACGATCAGATCATGGAGGTCGCGCCAGCCCTGGCGCCCGGTTACGCACACGATGAAGTCGGTGAGCTGGCGGTGTCATTCGACGCCACACTGGGTCGCCTGCGCGCCGCGCTCAAACGCGAAAAAATGTTTACCAGCGACGTCAGCCACGAACTGCGCACCCCGTTGATGGTGTTGGCCAGCTCCTGCGAACTGCTGCTGGAAAACCCCAACATCGATACGCGTTCGCACAATCAGGTGGTGCGCATCGCCCGGGCCAGCGAGGGCATGCGCCAGTTGGTCGAGACCTTCCTGCTGCTGGCGCGTATCGAGAGTGAAGGGGGTGGCCGCGGGCCGCGCTCGACCCTGACCGCAGTTGCGGACGAATTGATTGATACCTGGCGCAAACCCATTGAAGAAAAAGGCCTGACTTTGCGCTACGAGCGCGGCGACGAGTCCCCCCATCTGCATAACGCCACGTTGCTGCAGTCGGTGATGGGCAACCTGTTGCGTAATGCCTGGCACTACACCGACTCGGGTTTTATCTGCCTGAGCCTCAGTGGTAGCAGTTTCACGGTCTCTGACAGTGGCATCGGCATCCCGCTGGAAAAACAGCAGGCGATGTTCCAGCCTTTTGTGCGCGGTGACGAGCAACGCGGCGAGGGCCTGGGGCTTGGGTTGTCACTGGTGCAGCGCATCTGCACTCATCAGGGCTGGACGGTCACCCTGGAAAGCCGCGTGCCCACCGGCTGCTGCTTTGAAGTGTGCCTTTTGGTGCCCGAGCCTGCGCAACCGGCAAAGGTCAGGTTTCAGTCCGAAGCGTCTTGATTCATCCAGGGAGAGTTGTTGCACATGACCATGATCAAAATCACCGCCGGCGGCTACGAGTTTCTGGCCGAGACCAACCCAGACGCGCCACACACCGTGGCGGCATTCGTTCACTTGCTGCCTTATCGGCAGAAGCTGATCCATGTGCGCTGGAGCGGCGAGGGCTGCTGGGTACCATTGGGCGAGTATCAATTGCTGCTCGGCGACCAACCCATCGGATTCGAAAACCACACCAGCCACCCCTCGGTCGGGGACATCCTGTTCTATCCGGGGCCCTACAGCGAAACCGAAATCCTGATTGCCTACGGCTCATGCTGCTTTGCCGCGAAGATGGGCCAGTTGGCGGGTAATCACTTCCTGACCATTGTCCAGGGCAAGGAAAACCTGCGGGCGCTGGGCGTGAAAACCTTGTGGGAAGGCGCTCAGGACGTGCTGTTCGAACTGGCCTGATCAGGTACCGGTGGGCCTGACAGCCGCGCTGTCGGCCCGTCGCCCCAGGTACCAGCCGGTCAGGGTCCAGAGCGCGGCGCACAGGGCACCGACCACAGCCGCCGCCACGATGCCTTGCCCCAAGGCGTCCAGCAGGCTTTTTGCCCAACCGCTGATAGCGTCACCGCCGCGATAGACCACGGTATCGATGAAGTTCTTGGCCTTGTACTTGGTCTCTGCGTCCAGCGGGGCAAAGAGCATTTCCCGGCCGGGGCGGATGAATGCATATTCGCCGATTCGTCGCACGATCATCAGCCCGGCGAGCATGGCAAAACTCGGCGCCAGGGCCAGGCCAATGAAACCCACGCACACCAGGGCCGGGACCGCCGCGAGTAAAATTCCCACGCCGAAGCGTTGGGCAATACGCCCGGTGATGAACACCTGGCAGGCCAGTGCGCCAGCCTGCACGGCAAAATCCAGCAAGCCGAACACACGCACCTGTTCTTCACGGGAGGGGAAGTGTTGCTCCACCAACCGCGCCTGCTCGAAATACAGAAAGGTGCTGGCCGTGGCCAACAGCAGAACAAACAGGCAGACGGCCAACAGGTAGGGCGAGCGCAGCACCCGGGTCATGCCGCTGAACGGATTGCCCGGGACCGGTCGGCGGGGGCTTTCGGTAGGCACGGCGCCTGGTCGGCCCGCACCGCCGTCGTCGCGCCAGCGCATCAGATAGCGTTTCAGGCTAAGCGCCACCAGCAACAGCGCTGCGCTGATCAAGGTCAGGCCGGCCGGCCCGATCAGGCTGATGGTCAGGGCGCTGATCAAGGGGCCGACCAGTCCGCCGACGCTGGCACCTGCGGCAATGAACGCAAACAGGCGTCGCGCCTGGGCACCGTCGAAGACATCGGCCATCAGGCTCCAGGCGACAGACACGACATAGAGGTTGTAGACCGAGATCCACACGTAAAAGGTTCTTGCCAGCCAGACGCTGTCGTCAGCCAGTGCGAATGTCAGCGCGAACAGCAGCAGGTTGAGGCTGAAAAAACCGAAGACCCAGTTCAGAAATTGCACCCGGGGCACTCTGGAATTCAACCAGCCCAGCAAGGGCACCGCGACCAACATCACGACAAAGGTCGCCGTGAACAGCCACTGCAAATGCTCGACACCGGCTTGAATGCCCATGGCTTCGCGAATGGGCCGTAGCATGAAATAACCGCAGAACAGGCAGAAGAACAGCCCGAAACCCGCCAGCGCCGGATACAGTTCGCCGCCCTGGGCGTTGATGGCCCTGGCGACGCGGTGGATCAGCGGGTGTTGGTTATTCAGCAAGCTTCAGATCCCCTCGCGGCTAAAGCCACTCTCATCAAACATGAACTAGCTATCTGAATGGAATGCTTTTCCGTTGGACCGGCTTCAGCCGGGAAGACGCCGGTACATTCAATACATCTGCAATGGCAAAGCTGCCGCCTTCCCGGCTAAAGCCGGTCCCACGGATCTGTGTTTGCTGCGCGTCAGCGCGGCGGCTGGACGACGGGGGATCTCCTGCGACGATGGGCGTACCCATCGTCGAGCATCCCCCGACGTTCAAATCCCTCGCAGGAGCGGCTTCAGCCGCGAGAGGGTGGGACGGGCACTCAATAGCTTACGTCCGAAATACCGTCATCGCGGCTAAAGCGCCTACGCGCGATTGGCCCAAAGCGTAGCTCAGTTTCGATCCAGCCAGACGGTCTGTGCGTTGCAGAACTCGCGTACACCGAAATGCGATAACTCGCGGCCAAAACCGCTTTTCTTCACACCTCCAAAGGCAACCCTCGGGTCGCTGGCGCTGTAGCCGTTGATGAACACTCCGCCAGTGTCCAGTCGCCCGGCCAGGCTTCGTGCCAGCTCGATATCTGCGGTGTAGATCGTTGCGGTCAGGCCGAAGTCGCTGTCGTTGGCCAGTTGCAGTGCATGCTCTGCATCGCGAGCGGTGATGATTGAGGCCACCGGGCCAAACAGCTCCTGCCGGAATGAGGTCATCTGGTCGGTGACATCGGCGAGGACCGTCGGCTGGTAATAGTTACCATCCCCTTGTGCCTTGCCACCGCCGAGCAGCAAGGTCGCGCCTTCGCGCAGCGTGGCTTGCACCTGGTCATCCAGTTCATCGCGCAGGTCGAAGCGCGCCATGGGGCCGATGTAGGTGTCCGAGGCCTGGGGGTCACCGATGACCAGCTTGCGAGTCGCCTCGACGAACTTGCGGGTAAACGCCTCGACGACGTCCTGTTCGATGATCAGGCGCTTGGCCGCTGCGCAAACCTGGCCGCTGTTTTGATAGCGACCGATCACGGCGGCCTTTACGGCCTCATCCAGGTCGGCGTCGTTGAGCACGATAAAGGGGTCTGATCCACCCAGTTCCAGCACGCACTTCTTCAACGCCGCACCGGCCTGCGCACCAATTGCAGTGCCAGCCCGGACACTGCCCGTCAGCGTCACCGCCGCAATGCGAGGGTCGGCAATGGCTGTGGAAACGCCCTCGGGCGTGACGTTGATCACCTCGAAGACGCCTTCGGCAAACCCGGCACGCTTGAACGCATCGCGCAGCAGGTAAGCACTGCCCATCACGTTCGGCGCGTGTTTGAGCACGTAGGTATTGCCCGCGAGCAATGCCGGGACTGCGCCGCGAACGACCTGCCAGACTGGGAAGTTCCAGGGCATGACCGCCAGGATCGAACCCAGCGGGCGGTATTCGATGTGGGCTTTGCCGTCGGGTACCAGCGTTGGCTCAGCGGCCAGCATCGCCGGACCCTGCTCGGCGTACCACTCGCACAGCTGCGCGCATTTCTCGATCTCGCCTCGGGCCTGGCTAATGGGCTTGCCCATTTCCTGGGTGATCATGTTCGCCATGGTTTCGCTGTTGTCGCGCAAGGCACGCGCCAGGGCGACCATGGCTTCAGATCGAACCTTGAGAGAGGTGTTGCGCCACTGGGCGAACCCCCTGGCCGCGCGGTCCAGGGCATCGTCCAGTTGCGCTGCTGACTCAAACGCGTAGTGGCCAATCTGCTCGCCGGTCGCCGGGTTGATAGAAAGTGCGTGGGTCTTATCGGAAATCTGGCTCATTGGGCCGTCCTGTTGAAGAGATAGGGGCCCAGACTACGGCGATATTATTTTTATGAAAACTGAATAATACTGAGCCGTTCCTTCACGAATGGAGAATGACGTGGATCTGGTTCAGCTGGAAATGTTCAAGGCAGTGGCGGAGCAGGGCAGCATCAGTGCTGCAGCGGTGTTGATCCACCGCGTGCCTTCAAACCTCACCACGCGCATCAAGCAACTGGAGCAGGACCTGGGCGTGGATCTGTTCATCCGGGAAAAAAGCCGCCTGCGCCTGTCTCCGGCGGGCTGGAGTTTTCTGGAGTACGCCAGGCGCATTCTTGACCTGGTGGCCGAAGCCCGCGCGACGGTGGCGGGTGAAGAACCTCAGGGTGCTTTCGCGCTGGGCTCCCTGGAAAGTACCGCCGCCGTGCGCATCCCGGCGCTCTTGGCCGCTTATAACCAGCAATACGCCAAGGTCGAACTGGATCTGTCTACTGGCCCATCAGGGACCATGATCGACGCCGTACTGGCGGGACGACTGGTAGCGGCGTTTGTCGATGGCCCTGTCCTGCATCCGGCCCTTGAGGGCGTGGCGGCGTTCGAGGAGGAGATGGTGATCATCGCGCCCCTCAACCATGGCCCTATCGCCAGCGCGGGGGATGTGAATGGCGCCAGCATCTATGCCTTTCGCGCCAACTGCTCGTATCGCCATCACTTCGAGAGCTGGTTTGCTGCCGATGCTGCAGTACCTGGCAAGATTTTCGAAATGGAGTCTTATCACGGCATGCTCGCCTGTGTCAGCGCCGGTGCCGGGTTGGCGCTGATGCCGCGCAGCATGCTTGAAAGCATGCCGGGCTGTTCGACGGTGAGCGTCTGGCCATTGACCGAATCGTTCCGCTATCTGCGCACCTGGTTGGTGTGGCGCAAAGGCACGGTGTCCCAAAGCCTCAACAGCTTTGTGCGCATGCTGGAGGAGCGGGGCGTGGTGCAGCCACAGGTGCAAAGCGTCGAAACAGCCTGAGGTGAGTGGCCCCGGTCCTTCGGAGCCGCGGGTGGAGCGTGCAGATCATGGCGACCGTTAACGCGGATTGGGCTGATCGTCGAACTCCGCATTGGCAGGATCAATGTCGTCCATTTCCTCCTCGATGGGTGTGTCGTCATCGGGGTCCAGGGGTATTGCCCCCTCGTTATCAGGCAGTTCATCAACCCCTGGCTGATCACTTGGATTGATATCAGTGCGCCCCGGACTTAACGGATCGTCCGATGTTGGCAGTGGATCCATACCCCCTTGAAGCTCAGTGCTGGTTTGCATGGCAATCTCCTTTGCCCGGCGAGATGCAGGGCATACAGGTTGGAAGTAACCCATGCACCAGGGTTCGAGCCAGGCGACTATCGGTCGCTCGGCTCGTGCAGCGGCCGGATTCCTGCCCGGCTGTATCCATGCAGGTGTCAGCTGCGGCTGAGCGGCGGCGTGCGGGGAGGGACCATACGTTTGGCACCGGTGGACTCAAACGCAGACGCCAGGCGCAGCAGGTTGGAATCGTCATAACCACGCCCGGCGAACGTCAATCCGACCGGCATGCCGATATCCGCCATCACGCCCATGGGCACCGTGACAGTGGGCACACCCAGGTGCCGGATCGCCAGGTTGCCATTGGCAACCCACACGCCATTGCTCCAGGCGATGTCAGCGGACTGCAGATTGATATCAGCGTCCGCCGGGCCCACATCCGCCACGGTAGGGAACAGCACGGCATCCAGACCAAGGCCCTGCATCCAGTCCTCCAGATCAATGCGCCGGGTTTCTTCCAGCCCGCGCAAGCCGTCGGGCAGGGTTGGAATTTCGTCCCAGGGGGTGATGCCGCGCTCAGCCATGCGTACGTATTCATCCATCCCGGCAGCCAGATCGTCCTCGCGGTTGGGCAGGGTGCCGGGGTCGTGAGGGAAAATCTTCGGTCCATCGACGTCTGCCAGACGATTCAACGTTGGGTCGCCGTTGGCGCGCAGGAAGTCATCGAACGCCCAGGCCGACAAGTCCCACAACTCGTGATGCATAAAATCCCGGGACACCAACCCGCGCGTAAACACGGTAGGGGCCCCAGGACGGTCCCCCTCGCAATTGGAGACCAGTGGGAAATCCACTTCAATGACCTCGGCACCGGCGGCTTCAAGCGCGCTGCGTGCCTGTTGCCATAGCGCCATGACGCTGGCCCGGGTGTGGATGCGCTGGCCGGTTGGGCCTCCGATACCGGGCTTTTCAGCGGTGCCTGCCTCGGGATCAGCGTTGATAAACATGCGCGGCACCCCCAGACGCTTGCCCGCCAGCGCATCGGACGACGCAGCCAGTTCGGCATAAGACGCAGGCCTTACCGACTCGACGCTGGGCAGCGTCACCCACGGCTGCATGCGCCAGAGATCGCCGCGGGTGTCAGGGTCCGGGGCCACGATCACGTCCAGGACTTCGAGCAGATCAGCCATGGTTCTGGCGTAAGGCACCACCACATCCATAGTCGGCGTCAGCGGCCAGTTGCCACGTACCGAGATCACACCGCGCGAAGGCGTGTAGGCACACAGCCCATTATTGGAGGCCGGGCCGCGACCGCTTGACCAGGTTTCTTCAGCCATGCCGAACGCGGCAAAGCTGGCCGCCGTGGCTGTGCCTGCGCCATTGGACGAGCCCGATGCAAAGGGTGCGGTCAGGTAATCAGCGTTATAGGGGCTTTCGGCGCGGCCATACACTCCGCGTTGCATGCCACCGTTGGCCATGGGCGGCATGTTGGTCTTGCCCAGGCAGATGGCGCCGGATGCACGGAGGCGGGCGATGGTGAACGCGTCACGTTGGGCAACGAGGCTGGCGAACGCCGGGCTCCCGGATGCCGCCGTGAGGCCTTTGACCAGGTAACTGTCCTTGGCGGTGTAGGGGATACCATCAAGCGGGCCGAGCAACTGGCCCTTCGCACGACGTTCATCAGACGCCTGAGCCTCCGCGAGCGCCTCGGGGTTGCGGACCACAACAGCGTTCAGAGCGGTCGGTGTATTGAGGCCATCGTAGGCGTCCATTCGGGCCAGATACGCCTGCACCAGATCGACCGCAGTGACTTGCCCCGACTCCAGCGCAGCACGCAGATCGGCAATGGACGCCTCAGTCACTTCAAACATTTGCTTTCACCGGCAGTTGGAAATGCGGCCTAGTTTATGGGCAGCGCCGCACGCGAACCAGCCTCTTGAACATCAAGCCTGACGATCGAGGAACAACAGGCGTGCCGCCAACGCAGCCATCACACCGGCAAAGCCATATTTAGTCAGGCGTGCATAGACGCGGCCGCGCCCCAGTTTGCCCTTCAGTTGCCCGGCGCAGACACCCAGCAGCGTATGGAAGACCAGGGCAATCAGCGCCAGCAGCACGCCCAGAACAATCAGCTGGAGACTGACATTGCCCGCTTTCACGCTGACAAACTGCGGCAGGAACACCATGAAGAACAGCAAGCCCTTGGGGTTCAACAGACTGTTGAGGGTGGCCTGGGCAAAGATTTTACGGGCCGAAGCGATCGTCGGCTGAACACCTGGCGCAGCCTCAGGGGCTTTCAATGCCTGCCAGGCGATCCAGACCAGGTAACAGGCACCCGCCACTCGCAGCACATCAAAGGCGGGCGCCCAACTCATGACCATCGCCCCGACCCCGGCACTCACCAAAGCGGTCAGCAGCAGGTCCGCGAGGCCGATACCCAAAGCAGCCGCGAACCCTGCGCGCCAGCCCTGGGCCAGTGCATGGGTGGTGACGAACGCCATGTTCGGCCCCGGTACGATCAACAACAGCAACGCGGCGGCGACGAATAGATAGAGGCTGGCAGCATCCGGCATGGTCATGACTCCGTGGGTTCGAATCACCAACTTAGTCGCGCGATCAAGGGAGCGGCAGTTACAGTGAGCCCCTGTCTGACAGCAACAGTCGTCAAACCTCGACCGCTCGCGACGCTGTTTTCCTGTCGCGCAGATGTGTACTATCGGCGTCGGCCGATGCTGCCCGCCGCTCGCTCCGCAAGGAAAGGTGAAAGCATGTTATTCCAACCCCTATCGCATCTCTCTTGATAGTCGAGGTTTGGCAACGCGAGCACCTATAGGCTTCGACTCCAGGAGGCATCATGTTGTCCATTCAGAAAGCCAAGCAGATGGCTAAAACCCTGCGTGCTGCGTTGCAGGGCCGGGATCAGGAAGTGACCCATTCCACCGCACTTGAGCTTGTCGCCCAGCAGCTGGGTTACAAGGACTGGAACACCGCGTCCGCGTTACTGGCAGACGAGGAACCCCAGGGCCCGACCTTCGAAAAAGCCATTCCCATCCTGCGCATCTTCGACGAAGCCAAGGCCCGCGAGTTCTACCTTGATTTCCTCGGGTTCAGCGTCGACTTCGAGCATCGATTCGAAGCAGACCTGCCGCTGTACCTGGGCATCAGCCGTAACGGCCTGCAGCTTCATCTATCCGAGCACCATGGCGATGCGAGCCCGGGATCGACCACCTTTGTCCCGATGCAAAACATCGAAGCCCTGCGTGATGAGTTGATCGCCAAGCGTTATGGCTACGGACGTCCGGATATTGTTCAGCAGGACTGGGGCAAGCTTCTCGAGGTTTATGATCCGTTCGGCAACCGCATTCGCTTCTGCCAGAGCTGATGGTGTCAGGCGGGCCGGGTGATCTCGGCTCGCCCTGATGGCTGTTGGCAGCGTCACGTGCGCTCTGTCATGGGCAGGCGCTTGACTGAGTAGGCGCGCTTTTCGTCTCCGGCGTTGCAGTAGTCGGGTACGGTCATACCCGCTTTTCCCACCCGATCCACTGATTTGATCTCACCATGTGAGAGCATGGCGCTATTCGTTATGCCAAGGCTTGCCGCTGTTTTGCCCGCGGAGTAAACCTTGGGTAATGATCGTCGCAGGCATTCCCATGTACCCGCAAATCTCTCAAGTCAACAGTGATCATCCACTGCCCAAAAGTGCCGATGTGGTGATTATCGGGGGTGGAATAGTAGGCGTGTGTACGGCCTACTTTTTGGCTGAGCGCGGCGTCTCGGTGGTGTTGGTGGAGAAAAGTGGTATTGCCCACGAACAGTCCTCACGCAACTGGGGTTGGGTTCGCACCATGGGTCGCGATATCGCCGAAATCCCGCTGGCCATCGCCAGTTTGAAACTGTGGGACAGCTGGGCCACGCGGCTGCGGCACGACACTGGCTTTACTCGCTCCGGCATCCTCTACGCCTGTGAGTCCGAGCAGGAAATCCGCGACAAGGAGTCATGGCTGGCGCAGGCCAGACCCATGGGTGTCGAAGCCCAGTGGCTAGATACCGCGCAGATCACTGCGCGGCTTGGGTCCAAGGGCCCGCTTTCCTGGAAAGGTGCGCTGTACACCGCCACCGATGGACGCGCCGAACCCGACATCGCCACTGCAGCCATCGCCGAAGGCGCCCGAGCGCTGGGCGCCAGGCTCTTCACTCGCTGCGCCGCCCGGGGCCTTGAAACAGAAGCTGGCCGGGTCAGTTCAGTGGTCACTGAGCTGGGGGAAATCCAGTGCAAGACGGTCGTGCTGGCGGCGGGCGCATGGTCGAGTCTGTTCTGCCGCAACCTGGGTATTCGGCTGCCACAACTCAAAGTGCTGGGTTCGGTGATGCGCACCGGGCCTATCGCGGGGGGGCCGGACTGTGCCGTGGCAACCGAGAAAATGTCCTTCAGAAAGCGCGCCGACGGCGGCTACACCGTAGCGATGCGTAACACCAATATCGCGTCTCTGGTCCCCGACAGCTTGCGCTACTTCCCGGACTTTCTACCGATGGTCAAGGCCCATCATCAGGAGTACCGGTTGCGGGTCACGGGCCAGACCTGGCAGGAAATCAACACCCCAAGCCGCTGGAGCAACGACCAGCCGACGCCGTTCGAAACCCAGCGCCTTTATGACCCCAAACCCGTGGACGCCTTTCTCGATCAGGCATTGAAGATGATCGCCGCACAGTTCCCGACTTTTGCCGGGGCGAAGATCGAGCAGCGCTGGGCGGGCCTGATCGACGTGACACCCGACATCGTCCCGGTGATGGATGAAGTGGCGTCGCTTCCGGGCTTTTACCTGGCCACCGGGTTCTCCGGGCATGGTTTCGGCATCGGGCCGGGTGCCGGGCACTTGATGGCGGACTTGATCACTGGCGATCAACCGCTGGTCAGCCCGACACCGTTTCGTTTTTCGAGATTCGCCCGGTGAGTGCCCGGCTCTTCGGGGTGGTCTGCCGTCAATTGGAGTGGCGTGCTGAAGCGTTGGGCAATGATATCGGCTTCGCGCTGCATCGCTCCTACCAGCCGCAACTGATAGTGCTCGGTCAGGCGCGAGGTCGGCAGGGCGCTGCTCAACGCCCCGATCAGTTCGCCTTCGGTGTTTCGAATGGGAACGGCAATCCCGGTGTACAGCGGAAGAATCTTATCGCTCAGCCCACAGGTAAAACCCTGGCGCCGAAACTGGTCCAGCGCCTCGCGCACCTGCTTTGTCGTGATGCCGTACTCGCGCAGCAGCCTCGGGGCGTTATGGTTGAGGATTTCGTTGCGCTTGGCATTAGGCATGTTGCTCAGCAAGGCCAGCGAGCCTTGGCCGACGCCGCTCAGTACCCGAGAACCCACGCAGTGGGCAAAACTCTCGGTGGGGTTGCGGCCCTCCTGGATTTCCAGACACAGGGCGTAGTAACCGTCCTGCACAAACAGAAAGAAGCTGTCCTGAAACGTTTCCGAAAGCCGCATCAGGGCGGGGCGGGCGTATTCTCGCAAACCACCGGTGTTGCCTGCCTGAGCGCCGAGGGACAGCAGCTCGTAGCCGAGAAAATAGTGCCCGCGCAGACGCGGCAGACGCACGAACCCGTAGGACTTCATGGCTTTGAGCAGGCGGTACAAGGTCGCTCGGCTCAGTTGGGTTTCGGCGCTCAGGGTTTCAATACTGGCTCCCAGTTCTCCGCGAGCGGCAATGGCCTGGAGGATTTCAAAGGAGCGGTCCAGCATTTGGGTGCCAGGGGTACTGCAACGGTCACTGCTACGTTGCGCTCGGGGTAAAGATGAATCGCTTTGGGGCATGTCTGGCTCTCCCTGGAAACAGGCGATGACTGGCCCGTGCTCAGCCTGGGCTGACGTCAGTGCCGCCAGTGATGGTCGCCGGGCGCGGGTCAGGTATTGCTCTGCAAGTTTCAGGCCTTGAGTATTTCCAGGGCTGCACAGTTGACTGAATTGAAGGAGAACGCTCATGCAACAACAACGCGTCGCGCTGATTTCCGGTGCCAATCGCGGGATTGGTGAAGCGATTGCCAGGCAACTGGTGAGTAACGGCTGGAGTGTTTCGCTGGGCATGCGCACGCCAACGGCGGCACCCTGGCATGACAGCGACTCAGTACAGGTTGTGACCTACGATGCCACCGACACCGTTGGCGAAGCGCAATGGGTTGCCGCCGCGCTGGAGCGTTTCGGGCGGATCGATGCCGTGGTCGCCAACGCGGGCCTGATGATCCGCAAAACCGTGGTCGAAGCCGACGAGGCAGACATGGACGCGCTGCTGGACGTCAACGTCAAAGCCCCGCGCCGACTCGCTGCGGCGGCATGGAGTGCCTTGAGCGTCAGCGGCAAGGGGAGGGTGATCATCATGGCGTCGCTGTCGGGCAAACGCGTCAAATCCGCCGCTTCCAGCCTGTATTCAGTCAGCAAGTTCGCCGCTCTGGGCCTGGCTCACGGCCTGCGTCACAGCGGTTGGGACTTGGGTATCCGCGCCACGGCGATATGTCCGGGCTTCGTCGCCACTGATATGGCCCGAGGCTTGAGCACCCGAGAGGGCGCACAGATGACAGCACCTGCTGACCTGGCCCTGTTGATCGGCACCTTGCTGGACATGCCCAACGAAGCCAGCGTTGCGGAGCTCAATATCAACTGCCAACTGGATGACAGCTACTGATGCCCGGGCCTCGGGTGGTACCCGTGCAGGGTGACGAACAGCTGCCTGATCGCGTTGATGTGGTGGTGATCGGTGGCGGAATCATTGGCGTGTCGACGGCATTGGAGTTGGCCGAGCGCGGCCTGAAGGTGGCGCTGTGTGAAAAGGGTGGTATCGGTCATGAACAATCCAGCCGCAACTGGGGCTGGGTGCGGATTTCCCGTCGCGACCCTCGGGAGCTGCCGTTGATGGCTCAGGCCTTGGCATTGTGGGACGGTCTGGCCGCGCGCATCGGCAAGGATGTCGGCTATACCCGCGCAGGCATTCTGTTCACCTGTGCCGACGACAAGAGTTACGAAGAGCACGAGCGTTGGAAGCGCAATCTGGAGCAGTACCCAGTCAGCGCGCGAATGGTCTCCGGCGCCGAATTGGGCAGTCTATTGCCAGAGGTGAACCGCTTGCGGGTCAAGGGCGCGCTGTATACGCCTGATGACGGTCGGGCAGAGCCGCAACAAGCAGCGCCCGCGATTGCCGAGGCGGCTCGGGCCAAGGGCGCGTTCATTCTGACCGAGTGCGCGGTGCGGGGCATCGAACGTTCCGCCGGGCGGGTCAGTGGCGTCATCACCGAGCGTGGGCCTATCGCCTGTTCGTCTGTGGTACTGGCGGGCGGTGCCTGGTCCACCCTGTTCTGCTCGCCGCTGAGTGTGCATCTGCCGCAATTGAAGGTGCTCAACTCGGTGATCCGCACCACGCCTCTGGAGGGCGGACCGACATCGGCGATCTGGACCAACGATTTTGCTGTGCGCAAGCGCCAGGATGGCGGCTACACCGTGGCCTCGGGCCATGAAAACATTGCCGACATCGTGCCGGATTCGTTTCGCCACGCTCGGCAGTTCTGGCCAGCGTTCAAGCATGAGCATGCGTCGTTGTCACTGCGTTTTGGTCAGCGCTTTTTCCAGGAGGCGGTACTGCCTCGGCGCTGGGCGCTGGACGAAGCCAGTCCGTTCGAATACCACCGGGTGCTTGATCCGGTTCCCTCCATCAGCCAATCGAACCGGGCGCTGGAGAGCCTGACCAAAGCATTCCCGATATTCAGCAACGCGCGCATCGCCCAGCGCTGGGGCGGCATGATCGACGTCACCCCTGATGCGGTGCCGGTGATCTCCGCCGTGGACGCGGTGCCGGGCTTTTTCATCGCCACCGGCTTTTCCGGCCACGGTTTCGGCATCGGGCCAGCGGCGGGGCGGTTGATGGCCAATCTGGTGACAGGCGAGACGCCCATTGTCGATATCAAGGCATTCAGCCTGTCGCGCTTTAGCGATGGCTCGACTCCTAAACCTGTTTCCGGATTTTGAGGGGAGGCCTGTGGGATCGACCGGGGTGGCGCTCCACCTTGCTCGCGAAGGCGGCATTTCTGACGATGAAAATGCATTGAATGCACTGGCCCTTTCCCGGATGAATCCGGTCCCACAAAAAGCATTTCAATCCAGATAGCTGTTCATTGAGGCCCACCACCCAGCAGCCTAGAAGCTCGATCGATCGAGCCAGGTTTCATCGCTTACACGACTTCAGGCGCAAGCCACCTGCCTTTATCTCTACAGGAGCTTCAGCATGTCGCAGCGCGGTGATTCGGAAAAAGGTAACAGCCTGCTCAATCCCACACGGCGCCAGGCGCTGGCGATGGCCATTATCGGCGCGGCGGGCGTGATGCTGCCGCTGGGGCGTTCAAGCCAGTCCTTCGCGGCCATGAAACCCACGGCCAGCGGCCAGGTCATTATCGGGCTCTCCCAGGAACCGACCGTCTTCAACCCGCACATGCCGCATATCGAAGTGGACGAGGGCATTCACTGGAACGTCTTCGATCCGCTGTTCGGGATTTCCCCGAGCGGCGAGTTCACCCCGGCGCTTGCCGTGGAAGTCCCCACCGTCGCCAATGGCGGGATCTCGGCCGACGGTTTGCAGTGGAAGGTCAAGCTGCGCGATGACGTCAAATGGCACGACGGCAAACCCTTCACCGCCGAAGACGTGAAATACACCCTTGAGCTGATCGTTTCCCCCACTTTCCGTAGCGGACGTAAGGCCGGTCATGATCTGGTGCGGGACATCACCGTGGTTTCTCCCACTGAAATCCATTGGCGCATGGAAAAGTCCTACGCCCCTTACGCATCGATTCTGTCGTGGACGTTCATGGTGCCCAAGCATGTGCTGTCCGCCGCTGCGGATGTGAACAGCGCGCCCTTCAACAATGCGCCCATCGGCACCGGGCCGTTCAAATGGGCCAGCCGCGTGGCCGGTGATCATATCCAGCTCAAGGCCAACCCCGATTACTACGGCACGGTAGCGCAGATCGACAGCGTCATTTTCAAGTACATCCCCGACCTGACCGTGCTCTATACCCAGTTCAAGACCGGCGACATCGATGTCACCGCCATGCAGGGCATTACCCCGGATCACTATGAGGAAGCCAAAGGACTGGCCGACCGCAAAGTAGTGATTCTTCCGGTGGCGACGGTCGAGTCAGTGGCCTTGAACATGGATCGCCCACAGTTCAAGGACCCGGCGGTGCGCCAGGCGCTGTACCTGGCCATCGACAAGAAAACCATCATCGACGAGCTGTACTACGGCCTGGTACTGCCCACCGAAACCTACATGCCGCAGCAGTCGGCGTACTACAACCCTGACTTGCCCAAGCAGAGCTTCAATATCGATGAAGCCAACAAGATTCTCGATGAGGCAGGCTGGAAGCCGGGCGCTGGCGGGATTCGGGAAAAGGCCGGGGTGCGGCTGTCGTTCACCAACTCCACTACGGCGGGTAACCAGATCCGCGAACAGGCACAGCAATTCATGCAGCAGACCTGGCTGGCCATCGGCGTGGAGATGAAAATTTCCAACCTGCCGCCAGCGGTCATGTGGGGTGAATACTGGATGCAGTCCAAGTTCGATTCAGTGGTGGTGGGCATCAACTTCCTCACCGGCGCCGATCCCGATACCCGGGATTACTTCGGCTCCAGCTCGATCAGCGCCAAGGGCGGCGCCGGGCAGAACACCACGCAATACAGCAATGCCAAGGTCGATGCCTTGCTGGCGCAGGGCGCTTCACTGCAGGACGTGGCCCAGCGCAAGGCGGTGTATGTGCAGGTTCAGCAGATCATCCGTGACGACCTGCCGATCCTGCCGCTGTTTCAGTACACCTACGTGCGTGGCTACAAGTCAAAGCTCAAGGGCTTTGCCGGCAACATCAACCTGCGTATCGAACCGTGGAACGTGAACACCTGGTCCTGGACCTGACGGCCTGTCAGCGCCCGGTATGTTCACCGGGCGTAGTTCTGCTTTCAGAAGGAATACGCCATGCCCCAATACATTCTTAATCGCCTGGGCCAGAGTGCAATCGTTCTGGTGCTGGTGTCGCTGATCGGGTTCATCGTGCTTAATCTGGCACCCGGTGGACCGATGTCACAATTTGCGCTCAATCCCGGCATGAGCCAGGCCGAACTGGATCGCATCGCCGAGCAGATGGGCCTGAATCGTCCGCTGATGGTGCAGTACTTCGAGTGGTTCACCCGTCTGTTTATCGGCGACTGGGGCCATTCATTTCGAGATGGCCGCCCGGTGCTCAGCGTCATCGCCGGTCATCTGCCCGCCACGCTCCTGTTGATGGGCACCGCCACTGTCTTGTCGGTGATCGTCGGCACCTGGGTCGGGGTGCTGGGTGCGGTGCGCCGCTATTCGGTGTTCGACACATTGGCCACGGTGGGGGCGATGGTGGCGTTGTCGATCCCGACGTTCTGGTTTGGCCTGGTGGCGATCTTCCTGTTTTCCCTGCACCTAGGCTGGCTGCCTGCGGGCAACATGTACACCATCGGTGACGAATCCCTGGGTGATTACGCGATCCACCTGATTCTGCCGGTGGCGGTTCTGGCCCTGGTCAACGTGGCGGTCTGGAGCCGTTACATGCGCTCGGCGACCCTGGACGTCATCGATCAGGACTTCGTGCGTACGGCCCGCGCCAAAGGCCTGCCGTATCGACGGGTGTTGACCCATCACGTTATTCGCAACGCCTTGTTGCCGATGATCACCCTGGCGGGGCTGCAAATCCCGACGATTCTCGGTGGCGCGCTGGTGACCGAAACGGTGTTCACCTGGCCGGGTATGGGTCGGCTGTTTCTCGACAGCCTGGGTTACAGCGACTACCCGGTGATCATGGGCATTCTGATGTTCTCGGCCATTCTGGTGCTGCTCGGCAATCTGCTTGCGGATCTGCTGGTAGGCGTTGCAGACCCCCGCGTCCGACTCGGTTAAAAGGAGCATTGCACATGGCTACTGCTGCGACTTATCTGCCGTCATCCGGCCGTCTGGCCTGGTTCAGCAACCCGACCCTTGCGCGTTTCATGCGCCACAAGCTGGCGGTGCTTGGGGTGGTGATGATCACCCTGTTGGTGCTGGCCTGTGTGTTCGGGCCCTGGCTGCTGCCCTACAACGACCTGTCCATCGACATCCGCAATCGATTTGCGCCACCGCTGACCGGCAATCACTATCTGGGCACCGACGCCCTGGGCCGGGACACCGCCGCACGGCTGCTCAATGCCGGGCGGATTTCGTTGCTGGTGGGTTTCTTTGCGATGCTGATCAGTACCGTGATCGGCACTTTGATCGGTGTGGTTGCCGGGTATTACCGAGGCTGGATCGGCGCGGCCTTGATGCGCTTCGTCGATGCCTTCCTGTCGTTCCCCAGCGTGTTTCTGGTGCTGGTGCTGGCGGCGTTCATCAAGCCCAGTCCCATGATGATCACCTTGATCATCGCCGTGACCAGCTGGATGGAAATCTCCCGCATCGTCGAGGCCGAGATTCGCTCGTTGCGTGAACGGGATTTCACCCTGGCGGCGCGCATGGTAGGCGCAAGCAATCGCTGGATCATGTTTCGCGAGCTGGTGCCGAATGCCATCGGCCCGATTATCGTCGCCGCGACCCTGACCATCGCCAACGCCATCCTGCTGGAGGCGTACATCAGCTTTCTCGGATATGGCATTCAACCGCCGCTGCCGAGCTGGGGCAACATGCTCAACGCCGCGCAGCAGTACCTGGGCAAAGCCCCGTGGCTGGCAATCATTCCCGGCCTGGCGATCACCCTGGCAGTGACCAGTTTCAACTTCATCGGTGACGGTCTGCGCGATGCGCTGGACGGCAGGAGTGACCTGAAATGAACGCAGATGAAAAAATCAGCGTGTCCGGCCTCAGCGTCGCCTTTCGCCGAGGCAACGGCTACGTGCCGGTGGTGCACGACATCAACTTCAGCATCCGCGCCGGCGAGACATTGGCGTTGGTCGGGGAGAGCGGTTCCGGCAAAAGCGTCACCAGCCTTGCGGTCATGAAGCTGCTGGCCCAGGCGCCGAAGACCCGCATCGAAGGCAGCGCCGTGGTGGCCGACAGCAACGGCCATGCGATTGATCTGGTAGCCATGAGCGAACAGCAGATGCGCCACGTGCGCGGCAACCGGGTGGCGATGATCTTTCAGGAACCACTGACCTCGCTTAACCCGGTGCACAGGGTCGCTGATCAGATTGCCGAGGCCATCCGCTTTCATGACCACCTGAGCAAAGCCCAGGCGCGGGCCCGGGCGTTGGCATTGCTGGAGCAGGTGGGCATTCCTGAACCGGCGCAACGCATGGAGTGTTTTCCTCATGAGTTGTCCGGCGGGATGCGCCAGCGGGTGATGATCGCGATTGCTCTGGCCATGGAGCCTGACGTGTTAATCGCCGATGAGCCCACCACCGCGCTGGATGTCACGGTGCAGGCCCAGATTCTCGACCTGTTGCGCAACCTGCAAAAGAAGAACGGCATGGCGATCCTGTTTATCACCCATAACTTTGGAGTGGTGGCGGAAATTGCCGACCGAGTGATGGTGATGTACGCCGGGCGAATCGTGGAGCAGGGCAGTGTGGCGCAGGTGCTGTCGTCGCCGCGCATGCCTTACACCCGGGGTCTGCTCGCCGCCGTGCCGCGTTTTGAACACGCCGGGTTGGGGCAGGGCGATCTGGGCACCATTGCGGGTTTTGTCCCGGACCCGGCGGCCCCGCCAGCCGGGTGCGCCTTCCATCCGCGTTGTGCCTTCAGCATTGCCGGACGCTGCGACAGCCTGGCACCGGCACTTGAAGAAGTTGAACAGGGTCACCAGCTGCGTTGTGTTCGTTGGCAAGAACTGCCCGCCGATCTTGCAGTCATCCAGGGAGGCGCACGATGAAACAACCCCCTTTGATCGAGGCCATTGGCCTGAAAAAATACTTCCCGGTGCGCAAGAAGCTGTTTGTCAGCAGCCGGGGTCGTGATGACAATCTGGTAAAGGCCGTGGATGGCGTCGACCTGTCCATCGCTCGTGGTGAAGTGTTGGGTCTGGTGGGCGAGAGCGGTTCAGGCAAAAGTGCCCTGGGTCGAAGCCTGATGATGCTCGATCCGCCCACTGACGGGCATATCGTGTTCGATAACACCGAAATCACCCCGTTCAACGACCGCTTGCTCAAGCCCTGGCGCAAGCGCATGCAGATGGTGTTTCAGGATCCTTATGGCTCGTTGAATCCACGCATGACGGTGGGCGAGATTCTTGGCATGCCGCTGCGTTTTCACAGCAAGGAGCTGGACGCCCAGGGCCGCCGTGAAAAAGCGCAACAGGCTCTGGAAACCGTGGGCTTGCCGTCTCAGTATCTGGACCGCTATCCCCACGAATTTTCCGGCGGCCAGCGTCAGCGTATCGGCATTGCCCGGGCCTTGACCCTGGAGCCGGAATTCATCATGGCCGATGAGCCGGTGTCGGCGCTGGACGTGTCGGTTCAGGCTCAGGTGCTCAACCTGTTTTCGCGTATACGCCAGCAAATGAACCTGACGATGCTGTTCGTGACCCACGACCTGCCGTGGTCGGGCACATTGCTGACCGTGTGGCCGTAATGTATCTGGGCCGCATCGTTGAAGTGGCGCCGACTCGAGAGCTGTTCAGCAACCCACGACACCCCTATACCGAAGCACTGATGTCGGCGATTCCCATGCCGGATCCGGGGCAGCGGCGCCAGCGTATCGTATTGCAGGGTGATATCCCGAGCCCGATTTCACCACCTTCCGGCTGTGCGTTCAGGACCCGGTGCCCTTACGTGCTACCTGCGTGCAGCCAGGAACGCCCGCCATTGCGCATGATCGGGCCGGGCCATGGCACGGCGTGCATCCGTGATGATTTGTCATTGATCTCGCCCCTCAACGAACAGCGCGAGACGCTGAGTGACAGGGTGCGTCGGGAGGGTGCCCTATAAGGTGTTCCGACTTCGACGCGCCTCGCTGGGGCGCAGTGGGCCGCGCGCGTGTATTTACTGGAAGCCAAAGGTATCGGCTTCGGCGGTTCCCTGCGTAATGGGTGCCGCTGCACACCCACGTTTCACCCTCATTCGATCCCACAGATCCGCCATCGGAGTATGCCTGGCTTCGGTGGCGAGAGATGCCGGTGGGCCAGGGCAGGGGGGCGAGTCGTCCATCGAATCCATAAATAGGAGCGCGAGCCGACTCGCGAAGACTGCCGCCCTCCAGGTAGCTCACTCCAAGGACGCCACACAAACGGGCACATCCGCACCCAATGTGAACTTGCTCCCCATCTGCCGTAGCCATTGGTAGCGGTTCCCGCCTTTCACTTTCTCAACCCTGGTTTAACGACTTCTCGCATCCCTCTGATTCAAAACACCTTTTGTTGCCCTTCAGCATTCTCCCCCTGGCCTGTGGCACGCTTTCTGCTGGCTATTCCGTTGTTACATACCATGTTCCGCTACAGTGGAATAAAACCATCCTGGAGTGCTTGCCATGCATCGCCGACCTTCCTTGTTTAAAGCGTGTGTTTTTCTCTGTGCAGCTTCGGCTGCCGCCATGGGCGTGGCCCAGGCGGCGGACAGCAAGCTCGATAGCGTGCTGGCCCGCGGGAAACTGATCGTGGGGACGGGCAGTACCAATGCGCCGTGGCACTTTCAGGGTGCGGATGGCAAGTTGCAGGGTTTTGATATCGACATCGGGCACATGATTGCCAAGGGTTTGTTCAACGACCCGACCAAGGTCGAGTACGTGGTGCAGTCGTCCGATGCGCGGATTCCCAATCTGCTGACTGACAAGGTCGACATCAGCTGCCAGTTCATCACCGTGACCGCCAGCCGTGCGCAGCAGGTTGCGTTCACGCTGCCTTACTACCGCGAAGGCGTCGGCCTGCTGCTGCCGGCCAAAAGCAATTACAAGGAAATCGAAGACCTGAAAGCGGCGGGTGACAAGGTGACGGTGGCGGTGTTGCAGAACGTGTACGCCGAAGAGCTGGTGCATCAGGCGTTGCCCAGCGCCAAGGTCGATCAGTACGACAGCGTGGACTTGATGTACCAGGCCGTGAACTCCGGCCGTGCCGATGCAGCAGCCACCGATCAATCGTCGGTTAAGTACCTGATGGTGCAGAACCCAGGCCGCTATCGGAGCCCGGCTTACGCCTGGAGCCCGCAAACCTACGCCTGTGCAGTCAAGCGCGGCGATCAGGATTGGCTGAACTTCGTCAACACTGCCTTGCATGAGGCCATGACCGGCGTCGAGTTCCCGGCCTACGCGGCGTCCTTCAAGCAGTGGTTTGGGGTGGATCTGCCTACGCCAGCCATCGGCTTCCCTGTCGAATTCAAATAATTCCGTGAGAGCGGGGCGGTGATGAGTCGCCCCGCTCAAGGTACCGCTGACCATGAACTATCAGTTGAATTTTGCCGCCGTGTGGCGCGATTTCGACACCTTGCTGGCGGGGCTCGGACTGGGCCTGGAGCTGGCGCTGGTGTCGATCGCCATCGGTTGCGTGATCGGCCTGATGATGGCGTTTGCGTTGCTGTCAAAGCATCGCGCGTTACGGGTGCTGGCGTCGATCTATGTGACGGTGGTCCGTAACACACCGATTCTGGTGTTGATCCTGTTGATCTACTTCGCTTTGCCAGGCCTTGGGATTCGTCTGGATAAAATCCCGTCGTTCATCATTACGCTGTCGCTGTACGCCGGGGCGTATCTGACCGAAGTGTTCCGTGGCGGTCTGTTGAGCATTGCCAAGGGTCAGCGTGAAGCCGGGCTTGCCATCGGTCTCAGCGAATGGCAGGTCAAAGCTTATGTCACCGTCCCGGTGATGCTGCGCAATGTGCTGCCGGCGCTGTCTAACAACTTCATTTCGCTGTTCAAGGACACATCACTGGCGGCGGCGATTGCCGTGCCGGAGCTGACTTATTACGCGCGCAAGATCAATGTCGAGAGCTACCGGGTGATTGAAACCTGGATGGTGACCACAGCGCTCTACGTTGCTGCCTGTTACCTCATTGCCATGTTGCTGCGTTACCTCGAGCAGCGCCTGGCGATCCGCCGATAGGAGGCCCCATGTACGAATCACCCAGTTGGTTGCATGAGTTGTGGGTTGCCCGCGAAGTCCTGTGGCAAGGCTTTTTGACCAGTGTGCAAGTGTCGGCACTGGCGATTCTGCTGGGCACGATGGTGGGCATTGTCGCCGGGCTTGTGCTGACCTACGGCAATATCTGGATGCGCGCGCCGTTCCGTTTTTACGTGGACATCATTCGCGGCACGCCGGTATTTGTGCTGGTGTTGGCCTGCTTTTATATGGCGCCGGCACTGGGCTGGCAGATCAGCGCGTTCCAGGCTGGCGCATTGGGACTGACCCTGTTCTGCGGTTCCCACGTCGCCGAGATTGTGCGCGGTGCATTGCAGGCATTGCCAAGTGGTCAGATGGAAGCGAGCAAGGCGATCGGCCTGACATTTTATCAAGCCCTCGGTTACGTGCTGTTACCTCAAGCACTGCGGCAGATTTTGCCGACCTGGGTCAACTCGTCCACCGAGATCGTCAAGGCTTCAACGCTGTTGTCGGTGATCGGTGTCGCCGAGTTGCTGCTCAGTACCCAACAGATCATCGCCCGGACGTTCATGACACTCGAGTTTTACCTGTTCGCCGGATTTCTGTTTTTCGTCATCAATTACGCCATCGAATTACTCGGCCGGCACATTGAAAAGCGGGTGGCCTTGCCATGACTCAAACTGCACTCTCTAACGTACAAGACCCTCGAAACGGCCAGACGCTGCTGGACATTCGCGGTCTGCACAAACAATACGGCAAGCTCGAGGTGCTCAAGGGCGTCGACCTGACCATGCAACGCGGCAACGTGGTGACGCTGATCGGTTCCAGCGGCTCGGGCAAGACCACGCTGCTGCGTTGCGTCAACATGCTCGAAGAGTTCCAGGGCGGGCAAATCGTGCTCGATGGCCAGTCGATCGGTTATGACGAAGTCAACGGCAAGCGCGTCCGGCACTCAGATAAAGTCATTGCCCGCCATCGCGCGATGACCGGCATGGCGTTCCAGCAGTTCAACCTGTTCCCGCACCTTACGGCGTTGCAAAACATCACGCTGGGTCTGTTGAAGGTCAAGAAGCTGCACAAGGACCAGGCTGTGGCCCTGGCCGAAAAGTGGCTGGAGCGCGTCGGCCTGCTGGAGCGCCGCGATCACTTTCCCGGCCAGCTGTCCGGCGGCCAGCAACAGCGTGTGGCGATCGCCCGGGCGATTGCGATGAACCCGAGCCTGATGCTGTTCGACGAAGTGACCTCGGCCCTTGATCCGGAACTGGTCGGCGAAGTGCTGAGCGTGATCAAGGGCCTGGCAGACGAGGGCATGACCATGCTGCTCGTGACCCACGAAATGCGCTTCGCTTTCGAGGTGTCGGACAAGATCGTCTTCATGAATCAAGGGCGTATCGAAGAGCAGGGGCCACCCAAGGAATTATTCGAACGCCCGCAATCACCGCGTCTGGCCGAGTTTCTCAAAAACACGCGGTTCTGATTTTATTCAAAACCATTCTTCACATTTCAAACAGGAAAACACTCATGAGCATTACTCGTTACGGCACCGGCAGCTCCGCCGCCGGCGGTACGCCTCGTCCTTTTGCCCGCGCCGTTGAAGCCGATGGCTGGCTGCACATTTCTGGTCAGGTGCCGGCGGTGGAGGGCGAGATCATTGTGGGTGGTATCGTCGAGCAGACCCACCAGACCATGAAGAACCTGATCGCGATTCTCGAAGAGGCCGGTTATGGCCTCGAAGATGTGGTTCGTACCGGAGTGTGGTTGGAAGATCCGCGGGATTTCACGAGTTTCAACAAGGTGTTCTCGGAGTACTTTAAAAGTGAGCATGCACCGTCGCGGGCCTGTGTGCAGGCGAACATGATGGTCGATTGCAAAGTCGAGATCGACTGCATCGCCTACAAGAAAAAGCCCTGAACACGGCGCTCGCTTTTGCATGAGCGGCCGAAAGCTGCGATCTTCTGGCCTTTTTGAACATGCCACAAAGGCACGACCAGACGCTCACAGCCTGCGGCAGCTCTTTAGGGCGAATTTGATTGGGAAACACTGACATGACCGAAGACACCATCAAACGCCGGGCCCGGGGCCTGGACCGGGCGTTCGATATCCTCGATTTCCTCAAGGAGATCGGCCAGCCGTTGCGCCCGAATGACATCGCCAGCGGCATCGGCAGCCCCAAATCCACGGTCTACGAACTGGTGGCCTCGCTGCTGGAGCGGCGCATCCTTGAACCGGTTGGCAAGGACGGTCACGTCTACCTCGGTCGTCAGCTCTACTTCCTCGGACAAGCGCATTTGCGTCATTTCGACCTGACACGCGAGGCCGATCATGCCCTGCAGGAAATCGTTAGCCAGACCCGTGAAACCGCGCAGATGTGCCTGCTCAACGGGCGCAAATACACGGTGGCACTGATGAAAGAGGGCGAGCGGCATTTTCGCATCTCCTCAGACATCGGTGAAAACGCCCCGATTCCGTGGACCGCGTCCGGGCGCCTGTTGCTGGCGCATTTGAGCGACCAGGCCATCATCGACCTGATCGACCCCGATGACTTCATCCTGCCCAACGGTAGGCGTTTGTCGCTGGAGCAATTCCTGGGCGAAATCCGTCAAGCCGGTGTCGATGGTTTTTTCTCGTTCGATAGCGTCGCCGACACCTTCACTCATTGCTTCGCCGCGCCGGTCAAAGACCCGAAGGGCATTGCCATTGCGACCCTGTGCATCGTGGCGCCACGTGCCGACGCGAAGAGTAATTACAATGACTATCGCCGGGTACTGATCGACAGCGCCAATAGCCTTGCCCGGCGTATCAATGAGTAAAAGAGAACTGAACTCAGACCTTCTTTTAAAAGGGTAAAAGTTTCAGGCTAGTTTTATGAAGGCGGTCGAAACGTCCTTCAATGACCAGGAGAAGCACCCCCACGGTGAAATTCATGGGTACGCATAATGTATATTATGTTAAATCAAGACTATGGCACAGGTGTTCTAGCCTCCATGCTCTCAACGAGCCATCCTTCGGCTCGACCCTTGGCTAATACCGAGTCCCCGTCACCTACCTGAAATACAAGAGCTTTTGATGTTCAAGAATTTGTTAGCGAGCGCCACCATCACCGTCTGCTCCCTTGCTTCAGGTTGCGCGCTTGCCAGCGTTGATAACACGCCAAAACCGGGCGGGGTCTTCCCGCTCAAGCCCGGCGTTTTCATTGCCAGAGGTCTAAATTGTGCAGACCCGGCGAATGCCGGTATCCGTATTTATGACGGCAAGGGCATCCATGGGTCCGCTACCCACGCCTGCGTCGCGAAGGTCATCAAAACAACGGGTAAGCGTTATATCGTCGACCAATCCTGCATCGATACGTCGGCAGGCGATGGTCCTCGCGTGGTTGCTCGTGAATCGATCATGATCCAGGACGCACTGACCTTTGTTGCAGGTGAAGGCGTAAAAGCGACGTCGTTCACCTATTGCCCTGCATCTGAATTGCCATCCTGGCTCAAGCAATGACGCGGTAGTTTAGAGCTGGCATGAGGTTCAAACCATTCCCACCCAATGACACAACGCTCGGAACTATCTGAGCAGCGCCGGTTCTAGACGGCTTCGCCGTTGTTTGATGAGCATCGTCGATCTACCTTTTGACCTTTTGAAAACGGAACGACGCATGTCTATCCAGCAAACACCCGGACACGTGTTGTCCCCGCGCGCTGCGACCAAAATGGAAGCTGCCATGGCCGTGGGCGCTTTCGCCATTGGTACGGGCGAATTCGCGATCATGGGATTGATGCCTGATATCGCCAACAATCTGCAACTCAGCGAGCCTCAGGTCGGTCACGCCATCAGTGCGTACGCGCTGGGCGTGATGGTCGGGGCGCCGCTGTTGGCCATTCTTGGCGCCAAGCTGCTGCGCAAGCACATGTTGTTGTGGCTCATGGCGCTGTACGCGCTGGGTAACATGGCGACTGCATTCACCCCGACGTTTGGCAGTCTGGTTGCCTTTCGTTTTATCAGCGGTTTGCCCCATGGGGCTTATTTCGGGATTGCCGCCGTCGTGGCTTCCAGCATGGTGCCGTCCAATAAGCGCGCGGGCGCCGTGGCGCGGGTGATGATGGGGCTGACCCTGGCGATGCTGTTGGGCAACCCCATCGCCACCCTCCTCGGCCAGTTTTTCGGCTGGCGCTCTGCATTTGCCCTGGTGGGGCTGATCGCGCTGTGCACCATCGGGCTGGTCTGGCACTTTGTGCCGGACCGTCGCGATGAGCCGCGCAGTGATCCTCGCAAAGAGCTGCGCGCCTTTACCAAACCTCAGGTGTGGATGGCGCTGGCCATTGGTGCCATCGGGTTTGCCGGCATGTTCTGCGTGTTCAGTTACCTGGCACCGACCATGCTCGAAGTGACTCGCGTTACGCCACAGTGGATTCCCTTCGCGCTGGCAGCCTTTGGTGTGGGCGGCATTATCGGCAATATCGTGGGCGGCAAACTGTTCGACCGCATGCAGTTCCGCGCAGTCGGCGTGCTGCTGCTCTGGTCGATGGCCGTGTTGCTGTTCTTCCCGTTCGCTGCAGGTGCGCTGTGGAGCGTGATGTTGAGCATTGGCCTGGTGGGCACCATGGTGGCTTTGGCCGCGCCCTTGCAGATTCGCCTGATGGACATCGCTCACGAAGCGCCGAGCCTGGCCGCGGCGTCCAACCATGCGGCGTTCAACCTGGCCAATGCACTGGGACCCTGGTTTGGCGGCATGGCAATTACGGCAGGGCTTGGCTGGACCAGCACCGGTTACATCGGTGCCGCCACAGCCCTGGTGGGCTTCGGGGTTTACCTGATCGCGCGTCGCATGAAGGGTGGCGACTGATCGGGAAGCAACCACCCTGCCCCCATCAATCCCCGGTCAGCCGATGAAAAATACCGCGATCTTGTTGCCCAACGGGTCGCGTAAATAGGCGACATAAAAGTCGTCGTCATACCTTTCCCGATAACCCGGCGCGCCGTCATCGGTGCCGCCGTTGGCAAGCCCGGCGGTATAGGCGGCGTCGACCGTCGCCTTGGCCTCGGTGGCAAAGGCCAGCATCATGCCATTCCCGGCATTGGCGGGCTGGCCGTCAAAAGGCTTGGCGACGTGTATGGTCCCCGGCCCATTGAACTTGTCCTTAGCCTGCGCAAGCCAGAAGCAATACTGCTCGCCAGTGAACTCGCTTTCATAACCCAACGGGGACAGTACCGCCTCGTAAAAACGCCCAGAGGCCTCTACGTCATTGGCGCCGATATACACATAGTTGAGCATGATGATCTCCTGGCAGGACGTGGGATATTAAGGTGAGCCTGGTGCAGATCAGACCTCTTTGGCCTATCGAGTTTCAGCCTGCGGCACGAACGGTCATGCGTCCGGCGTGTCGTCACCCGATGGACCGGAAGTAATCCAGCGCCATGCGCAGAAACGGTTGCAGCACCGGGTTGTCGTTGTCCTTTCTGGAAACCATGTAGATTTCCGCCAGCGGCTGCTCGTCTTCTATCAGACAGAACTGCAGATTACCCAGGTAAAGCTCCCGGGCAGCGGCCGGCACGATGGCGATGCCGAGCCCTGCACGCACCAGCCCGAGGATTGAATGCGTCTGCCCCAGGTAATGCTGGTATTGGGGCGCAACCCCGGCCATGGCAAACAGCCCGACAATGCAATCGTAGAAATAGCGGCCTTCATCGGGGGAATACATGATGAAAGGCTGGCGATCCAGTTCGGACATTTTCACGGTTTTGCGCTGGGCCAAGGGATGGGTGTTACACATCGCGACCAGTAGCCGCTCGCTGCGAATCAATTCCGAGTCAAACCCCAGGTGCGGCGCGGCACGGCGTACGAACCCGACATCGATCATGCTCGCGCCCAAGGCCTCGGTCTGTGCACCGGAGACCATTTCATGCAGCTCAAAGCCCACATTGGGCAGTTGCTCGGCGCTGTGGCCCAACAAGCCCGGTATCAGACTGTAGCCGCTAACGGCCGTGAAACCCACGTGCAAGTGCCCTGCTTCGCCGCGTGCCAGACGCCTGGCGGCGGTGCCGGCCTGTTCGGTATACGCCAATACATGCCGGGCATCGCGCAGGAAGTGTTGACCGGCCACGGTCAGTTGCACGGACTTGTTGCTGCGTTCGAGCAGCGTGACGCCCAGCGAGCGCTCAAGCATCTGGATCTGTCGGCTCAGGGGCGGCTGGGTCATGAACAGGCGTTTGGCGGCCTTACCGAAATGAAGTTCTTCGGCAACCATGACGAAACAACGCAGTTGGTGCAGTTCCATGATTCAAATCTTGAATTGATCGATCCAATATCAATGTTAGACCAGCATCGTTGATTTTCCTACCCTGAGGCTTACTCGCTCAGTGGCCGTTGTTCGTACACGGAGCCGAAACAATAAAAACAACTCAAGGACCGCACATGAAGATCGACATCCTACTGACCCAGCCCGTGCCGGATCTCATCGACGCCCAGCTGTGCCACCTCTACAGCGTGCACCGCCTGTATGAGGCGGCCGATCAGGACGCGTTTCTGGGTCAGGTCCAGCACTGCATTCGCGGGGTCGTGACCGGCGGCGCGAAAGGCCTGCCCAACAGCATCATGAATCGCCTGCCTGCGCTGCAGATCATTGCCATCAGCGGTATTGGCACGGATGCGGTCGACCTGGTCAATGCAGCGCAACGCGGTGTTCAGGTCACCACCACCCCGGGGGTACTGACCGATGATGTCGCAGACATGGGCATGGGGCTGCTGATCATGGCCCTGCGCGATCTGGGTCCCGGCGAGCGTATCGTGCGCGACGGTCAATGGGGCCGCGTGGCTCAGCCGCTGGCCCGCAAGGTCACGGGTATCTCGTTGGGGATCGTCGGCCTGGGCCGTGTAGGCCATGCCATTGCCAAGCGCGCCCTGGCGTTCGACATGTCGATCCACTACACCGACTTGATCGAGCAGCCCCAGAGCGGTTATCACTTCGTTCCGGACTTGGTGGAACTGGCAAACCGCAGCGATGTGCTGATCCTGGCGGCCTCTGCTGATCAGGGCAAGGCGATCATCACCGGCGAAGTGCTCCAGGCCCTGGGGCATACCGGATATCTGATCAACGTCGCGCGAGGCAAACTGGTGGACGAACAGGCGCTGATCAGCGCGCTACAGAACGGCGTCATCGCGGGAGCCGGGCTCGACGTATTTGTTGACGAGCCCAATGTGCCCCTCGCGCTGCGTCAGCTCGATAACGTAGTGCTGCAGCCACACCGCGCCAGCGCCACCGAACAGACCCGGCTTGAAATGGGTGAAATCGTGCTGGCCAACCTGCAGGCCTGTTTTGCGGGCTCACGCTTGCCGACCGCCGTGGCCTGCTGATACACCGAGCTACAGAGCTACAGAGCTACAGAGCTACCGAACACAGAACCACCGACCCATTCCAACAATAAAAACTTCCCCCCTGAGGGAAGCTGGGGAGCACCATGACCTCCAAGACCGCATCGATATCCGTCCCGCTTGAGAAAGCCCACGTAGGCCGTCGCCGGTTCGTCATTCTGGCGTTGATCTTCATTGTCACTGTCCTCAACTATGCCGACCGAGCGACCATGTCTATCGCCGGTACGGGGGTGGTGAAGGATCTGGGCCTGGACCCCATCATGCTGGGCATGATCTTTTCCGCGTTTGCCTGGGCGTACGCGCTGGGGCAAATCCCCGGCGGCTGGTTGCTGGACAAATTCGGCGCGCGCCGGGTCTACGGCTGCAGCCTGTTCCTCTGGTCGCTGTTCACCATGATGCAAGGAACGGTGGGCTGGATCGGTCTGGTAGGCTCGACCGCCGCGATTGCGCTGTTCGGCATGCGCTTCATGCTCGGCCTGGTGGAGTCCCCGGCTTTCCCCGCCAATAATCGAATCGTTTCCTGCTGGTTCCCGACCAGCGAGCGAGGCACCGCTTCGGCGCTGTTCAACTCCGCGCAATACATGGCGGTGGTGGTGTTCGCGCCGTTGATGGCCTGGCTGACCCACTCCTGGGGCTGGGAGCACGTGTTTATCTGGATGGGCGCGTTGGGCCTTGTGGCCACGGTGTTCTGGTTTGCGCTGTATCAGGAGCCTTTGAGTGACTCCAAGCTCAGTGAGCGCGAGTTGCAATACATGAGGGATGGCGGCGCACTGGTGGACCTTGAAGCCACGCGCAAGTCGCAAAAGCCCAAGCTCAAGATGAAAGAAGTCAAGCAGCTGTTCAACAACCGCACACTGTGGGCGATCTATCTAGGGCAGTACTGCATCACCGCCCTCACCTACTTCTTTATTACCTGGTTCCCGATCTACCTGATCAAAGGCCGGGGCATGACCATCATGGAAGCCGGCTGGGTGGCTGCCATGCCCGCCATTTGTGGTTTCTCCGGTGGCGTGCTGGGTGGCGTGGTCTCCGATTATCTGATCCGCCGTGGCGTGCATCCGTCCAAGGCGCGCAAGACACCCTTTGTCATCGGCATGGCCCTGGCCTCCAGCCTGGTGTCGGCCAACTACGTGGACGCCAACTGGATGGTGATCGCGCTGATGGCGCTGGCATTCTTCGGCAAAGGCCTGGCGGCCGTGGGCTGGGCGGTGTTGTCCGATACGGCGCCCAAAGGCATGGTCGGGTTGAGCGGCGGCGTGTTCAACGGCATCGGTAATGTCGCGGGGATCATCACCCCGGTGGTCATTGGCTACTTCGTTGCCACCACCGGTTCGTTCAACTCTGCCCTGTGGTTCGTCGCCGCCCATGGCTTGATCGGGATCTTCAGCTACCTGGTGCTGGCCGGCCGCTTTGAGCGGGTGGTCATCACTGAAGAAGTGGCCGCTGGCGATAGAGCTTGAGTCGCTAACTGAGCGAGGGCTGCGAATGGGGGGTCTGACACCCCGCCATTAGCAGCCCTCGTTTGCTTTTGCAGCCACTCAATGGGAATGGCGCGGTTCTCCCCCGGTGCGCGCGATCACTTTCAGATGCAGGGTCGCAGGCTCCAGGCAACCGCCGGTAGACAACTGCCCAACCAACTGGCGATAGAGTTCCTGCCAGGGTGTCTGCGACGCCGGGTAGCTCGGGGCCCAGGCCAGACGCCGTTCGGCCATCTCTTCATCGGACACCAGCACGTTGACCGAGCGGGAATTGAGATCAACCCGCAGACGATCATTGGTCCGCAGCAGCGCCAGACCGCCCCCCACCGCCGCTTCCGGCGACATATTGAGGATCGAAGGGCTCGCTGAGGTGCCACTCTGGCGCCCGTCGCCCAGGCAAGGCAGCGAATCGATGCCCTGCTTGATCAAACGTGCAGGCGGCGCCATGTTCACCACCTCGGCGCTGCCCGGATAACCCACCGTCCCTGCACCGCGGATGACCAGAATGCAGCGCTCGTCGATGTCCAGTTCAGGGTCGTTGATGCGTGCGTGATAATCCTCCGGCCCTTCGAACACGATGGCCCTGGCTTCAAAGGTGTTTTCGGCACCGGGTTCGGACAGGTAGGTTTTGCGAAACGCCTCCCCCACCACCGACATCTTCATGATCGCGCTGTCGAAGAAGTTGCCGCTGAGCACGATGAAACCCGCGCCGTGCTTCAACGGCGCGTCATACGGGTAGATCACGTCCACATCGCTGGCGAACGCCGTGGCGACGATATCGCCAATGCTTCTGCCGGACACCGTGGCGCATTGCTCATGCAGGCGCCCGGCTTTTTGCAGTTCATGCATCACCGCAGGCACGCCACCTGCCCGGTGAAAGCTTTCGCCCAGGTATTTCCCAGCAGGCATGCAGTTGACCAGCAACGGCACGTCTTCGCCGATGCGCTGCCAGTCATCGAGGCTCAGCTCCACGCCCATGTGCCGGGCAATGGCGATCAGATGCGGCGGACAGTTGCTTGATGCGCCCAGAGCCGAGGCCACAGCAATGGCATTCTCAAACGCCTCGCGGGTCATGATCTGTGAAGGCCGCACATCCTGGCGCACCAGCTCGCAAATACGCTTGCCCGTGGCATAGGCCATTTGTCCCCGCTCACGGTACGGCGCGGGAATACTCGCGCAGCCCGGCAGCGACATACCCAGCGCCTCGGCCAACGCGTTCATGGATAACGCCGTGCCCATGGTGTTGCAGTGCCCAACAGACGGCGACGCCGCCGTGGTCATTTCCATGAAACCTTCGTAATTGATTTCACCTGCGGCCATCAGGTTTCGCGCATGCCATAGCACGGTGCCGGAACCGATCAATTGGCCCTTGTGGTAGCCGTCGAGCATCGGCCCGCCAGACAGCACGATGGAAGGCAAATCAGTCGTCGCGGCGGCCATGAGGCAGGCCGGTGTGGTTTTGTCGCAGCCGGTGGTCAGCACCACGCCATCGAGCGGGTAGCCGTGAAGGATTTCCACCAGCCCCAGGTAAGCCAGATTCCGGTCCAGGGCCGCGGTCGGCCGCCGTGACTGCTCGGCGATCGGATGCACCGGAAATTCCATGGGAATCCCCCCGGCATCACGAATCCCGGCCTTGACCCGTTGTGCCAGCTCAATGTGGTGGCGATTGCACGGCGTCAGGTCGCTGCCGGTCTGGGCGATGCCAATGATGGGTCGCCCGGACTGCAGCTCTTCCCGGGTCAGGCCGTAGTTCATGTAGCGCTCGACATACAGCGCGGTCATGTCCGCATGGTCGGGGTCATCAAACCATTGCTGGCTACGCAGAGAACGCTTGGGTGTGTCAGTCATGTTCGGTTTCTCTCTTGTTTTTATGAATGGCCGCTCTGACGGTGTGCTCAGAACAGTCCTCGCGCCGCCAGGTTCTGGAACAGGGCGCGCACGCCGAACGTCCATTGCCCCGCGTCGCTGCTGTGGGTCACGCTGTTATGCAGGCTGCCTAACAACGGGCTGCTGATGCTGACCTGGTCGCTCAGTTTATGGGTGAAGCCTGCGCCAGGGTGGTCGCGGTCTTCAGTGGGTGCGAACAGGGTACCGAGGAACAGCACGAAACCGTCAGGGTATTGGTGATTGGCATTGAGCGTCTGACTGGCGAGGTCCGCTGGGTCACGGCTGATCTGATCCATGGAGCTTGAGCCGCGCATCACGTAACCGTCCTGCCCTCGCACTTCCAAATCCACCACGCAGCGGCGCACATCGTCGAGGCTGAAGGTTTCGTCGAACAGCCGCACGAAGGGCCCGAGGGAACAGGAAGCGTTGTTGTCCTTGGCCTTGCCCAGCAACAGCGCACTGCGGCCCTCGAAGTCGCGCAGATTGACGTCATTACCCAGGGTCGCGCCCAGAATCTGGCCACGGCTGTTGACCGTCAGCACGATCTCGGGCTCAGGGTTATTCCAGTGCGACCCAGGGTGAATGCCGACGTCGCACCCACTGCCAACGGCGGCCATAACCGGCGCCTTGGTGAAGATTTCGGCATCCGGGCCGATGCCGACTTCCAGGTACTGCGACCACATGCCCTGCTCGATCAATAACGCTTTCAAGCGCGTGGCCTGCTCCGAGCCTGGCTTGATGGCGCGCAAATTATCGCCAATCACGCTGTGCACCACCGCGCGCACGGCTTCGGCTTTGGCGGCATCACCCCCGGCCTGCTCCTCAATGACCCGTTCAATCATGCTCGCGGCAAAGGTCACGCCCGCCGCTTTGATGACCTGCAAATCAACGGGAGGTAACAGGTAAGGCTGGGTGGCATCCGGGGTGGGTCCGGAATTGGACAGTAACTGTTCGAGGCTGCACACACGCTCACCTGCCGCTGCCCGCACAGCCTCCAGTGGCTCCGGCTGCTCAAGCAGATCAGTCAGGGTCGCGAAATGACGGGAAAGATCAAACACGCCTTCGGCACGAATGACCACAGGCGACGGGCCTGCTACAGCCCCGGGAATCCATGCGCGACCCATTAAAGTGCCCGCCAGGCCATCAGCCGGGAGCGTGTTCGCAGGCGTGAGTTTTATCGACATTATTATTGAGTTCCTGTTCAGCGAAGCCCTCACGCTAGGGGGAGCCAGCGATAAACTCCAATGACAAATACTCAATAACCGATAACCTCACGGTATCAACGCCCTGGTGGTGAGGCGCGGCTCAGGGCCCTTCCAGGCGCGCCGCCAGCCCCTCTATGAACACGGTTTCTGCCCGGCTCATGCGCTGGTCCCGGTTCCACAACAGGTGGATGTCGACATCCGCGACCCCTTCCAATGGCGGCACGCGCCACAGCAGTCCCTGGGCGACATCTTCGATCACGACATGCTCAGGCAGGCAGCCCAAGCCAATACCGGCTATCACAAGACGGCGGATCTCCTCGAGGCTCGATGAAGACGCGACAATCCGCCCGGAAAACCCTTGTTGGTCGCGAAAAATCGTCAGTGGCGAAAGCATTCCGCCGATTTGATCACTGGTGAAACTGACGAAGTTTTCTGACTGCAGATCGCTCTGGCTCAAGTCCGTGCGGCCATACAACGGGTGGTTGCGGCCACAGAAAAACACATAACGCTGGCGCTGAAACAGGCGTTGTTCCAGACGAGGCTGTGCCCGTCGATTCAGGCTCAGCCCCAGGGTCGCGGTCTTTTCCAGCAGTGCACTGACGATGTCAGAGCTGCGCATGACGTCCACTTCAAGATCCACTCGGGGGTGGCTGCGATGGAACTCGGTGAGGAAATTATCGAAGTTGGCCGACACGATGCGGCTGATCATCAGCAGCCGGACTTTGCCAATCACTTCGTCACCCGGCAACTGCAGGGTATTGCTGACCTGGGACACCTGCCCGTACATCTCCCCGGCCAGGGCGAAAATCTTCACGCCCGCTTCCGTCAGGTCAAAACGAGGGCCGCGGCGGGCAATCAGCTGGCAGCCCAGCTGTTCTTCGAGACGCTTGAGGGCCTGACTCACCGCTGGCTGGGTCAAGTGCATGCGTGCAGCGGCGCGGCTGATGCTCAGCTCCTGGCCGATGACCCGAAAGGTGCGCAGCAGGTTCCAGTCCAGACGGTCATTGAGCAATGAAGGGATGTCACGAGAAGGATCTGTCACGGCCGGCCTCACTATAATTCCTGTTTATAGTTCGCATAATAAATAGAAATTTGACTGATTATGCTCCGGCGGCAAAAAATCATTTCACAGCCGCCGACAGAGTGGCCTCGCTGCACCCTTTCTCCTGCCAACAAAACTAACCAATGGAGTGTGACATGAAGCTTTCTGCTTCCCCGCAGCCGCGCCGGGCCGCTGCCGCCGCATTCGTCGGGACCATGATCGAGTGGTACGACTTTTACATCTATGCCACGGCTGCCGCGCTGGTGTTCGGCCAGCTGTTTTTCCCCTCTGACGACAAGCTCTTCAGCACCATGGCCGCGTTCGGCACCTTTGCGGTGGGCTTCTTTGCCAGGCCCCTGGGCGGTGTGGTGTTCGGGCATATCGGCGACCGCATCGGACGCAAGAAGTCCCTGGTAATCACCCTGGTGATGATGGGCGTGGTCACCATCTGTATCGGCCTGCTCCCCACTTATGCGCAGATTGGTGCCGCCGCTCCCGTGCTGCTGGTGTTGCTACGCGTGGTGCAAGGTATCGCAGTGGGCGGTGAATGGGGTGGCGCGGTCCTGATGGCGGGCGAACATGCGCCTAAAGGTCGGCGTAACTTTTTCGCCTCTTTCGCTCAACTGGGCAGCCCGGCAGGCTTGATCCTTTCGCTGTTGGCCTTCAGCGCGGTGACACGTTTACCCGAAGAAGACCTGATGAGCTGGGGCTGGCGCCTGCCGTTCCTGGCCAGCGCAGCCTTACTGATCGTGGGCCTGGCGATCCGTCTGGGCGTCAACGAGTCTCCCGAGTTTCTGGATAACAAAGAGCAGGCGCGTCTGGATTTCGTCAAATCCGGTCGCAAGCAACAAGCACCGGTGCTTGAAGTGCTCAAGACGTCCTGGCGCCCTCTTCTGCTGTGCATCGGTGCCAATACCCTGGGCATCGCAGGCGTGTATTTCACCAACACCTTCATGATCGCCTACAGCACTCAGCAACTGGGCCTGCCTCGGTCGTTGATCCTCGAATGTCTGTTCGTCGTGGCCATCATCCAGTTCTGTATTCAGCCCATGGCCGCCTGGATTGCAGAGAAAGTCGGTGCCACGCGCTTTCTGTGCGCAGTGACGGTGCTGGCAATGGCTTCGCCCTATCCGATGTTCATTCTGGTCAGCAGTGGCCAGGCCCCGTTGATCATTGCCGGGATCGCTTTGGCGGTGGTGTGCATGGCGTCGTTCTATGCGGTGATCGCCGGTTACGTCAGCGGCATGTTCGAAACCCGGGTGCGTTACACGGCCATCTCTATTGCTTACCAGGTGTGCGGCGCGCTCGCCGGTGGCCTGACGCCGCTGATCGGCACATGGCTGGCCCATTCCTATCCGGGTCAGTGGTGGCCGATGGCAGTGTTCTACACCCTGATCGCCGGGACTTCACTGGTCTGCGTATTGGCCCTGGCGCAGCGCCATGCCACTGCTTTCAGACTCGAAAACGCTCGCGAAGCCTGATGGCCTGCCCTAATTGAATGAGGAACACCCATGCTCAGTTTCTTTCACCCTGAACAGCTCCTTCACTTTCCGAAAAGCTATTACTCGCGCGGGCAGATGCGCACACCTCAGGAAGTCCCGCAGCGCGCACAGAATCTACTGCAGGCTGTAGACACGCTCGGGTTCGCCATCGAAGAACCTGCTGATTTTGGCCTCGAACCTCTACTGGCCGTGCACAGCGCGGCGTACCTGACATTCCTCGAAAGTGCCCACGCCAACTGGAAGCAAATGCCCGAGGATTGGGGCGATGAGGTGATGTCCAATATCTTCGTTCGCGAGCCCAATGCCCTGCGGGGGATTCTTGCCCAGGCGGCGCGCTACCTGGCCGATGGCAGCTGCCCGGTTGGCGAAAGCACTTGGCGTTCAGCGTATTGGTCCGCGCAAAGTGCAGTGGCCGCAGCCAAGGCCGTGCTCAAGGGTGCACCTGCCGCGTATGCGCTGTGCCGTCCACCGGGGCACCACGCCCGCGCCGAGGCTGCTGGTGGCTTTTGCTACGTCAACAGCGCGGCAGTTGCTGCCCAGGTTTTACGCGAAGGCTTCCAACGCGTCGCCGTGCTGGATACCGATATGCACCATGGCCAGGGCATTCAGGAAATCTTCTACGATCGTGACGATGTGCTCTACGCCTCCATTCATGGTGACCCGGAGAATTTCTACCCTGGGGTTGCCGGTTTTGAAGACGAACAAGGTGCAGGCGCC
The DNA here is from genome assembly GCA_900475325.1 of Paucimonas lemoignei. Taxonomy (GTDB): domain Bacteria; phylum Pseudomonadota; class Gammaproteobacteria; order Pseudomonadales; family Pseudomonadaceae; genus Aquipseudomonas. The sequence goes on along the minus strand of LS483371.1, from coordinate 3,017,544 downwards.
GGGGCGGGATACAACATCAATTTCCCGATGCCCCATGGCTCCAGTGAAGCGGTGTTCATGGACAAGCTGGAGCAGGCGCTGGACGCGGTAAAAGACTTCGACGCCCAGGTGCTGGTGCTGTCGCTCGGGTTCGATATCTATGAGCATGACCCCCAGAGCCAGGTGGCGGTGACCCGCGAAGGCTTTGCGCGCCTGGGCGAACGCATCCGCAGCCTCGGCCTGCCCTGCGTCATCGTGCAGGAAGGCGGCTACCACCTGGAAACCCTGGCAGACAATGCCCAGGCGTTTTTCCACGATTCGCAGAGTTGGGGAAGTGCGATCAAAAAATAAACATACAGGCTGTAGATACTCTGTTGGGGAGCCCAATAACCATGCATATCCAGCAACGGCGGTGACGCTGATTCACCTTTGCGCCCTTACGGCGCCTCACTTTTGATAGAGCGCAAAAGTAAGCAAAACGCTCCCGCTCCATTGTCCGGGTCTTCGCCAAGGCTCAGACTTCCCTCGCTCCGGCATTGCTCCGTGGGCCGCCGCAATGGGCCATCCATGGCCCGGTGCGGCTAACCCGGCATCCATGCCGGGTTGCCCACTGCGCAATACCTGCGCTCGGCCGGCCACAAGTCGCAATTTGTGTCGGCCATACGTTTTGCGCAGGCCACCAGAATCAAAAGCAGGGTGTCGGTCAGGCAGGAGTTCACGTTTGAGAAATCTGCAAAGCAGATTTGCTTTTGCTTTTCCTGCCGCGATTTCACAGACGACGCAAAATGCGCGTCGGGAGGCTGAGTGGAGGTGCCGTGGGGTGGGTCGCTCGGCATGGATGCCGAGCGAGCGCCGTTGGGCCATGGATGGCCCGTCGGCGCGTGCCCGCCCCACGGTGCCGGAGCGAAGGTACCGCCGCGAAGCGGGGGCCGTACGCCAGCGCAGAGGTTTTGGTTACTTTTGGCACCAAAAGTGACCCGGCCGTCAGGACGGAACCTGACTCAGCAGCGCCCGGATGCTGTTGTTGCTACTCGATTCAAGGCGCAGTGCTTTGTTTCGTCGAAGCTACAGACATACAAGGAGTCAAAACATGATTGCCTGATAAATCGCCTCGCCAACAAGTTGGCTCCTACAGGTTCTGAGGCAACGCCCCGAGATCAATCGCACGCTGAAATGACTCCAGAAACACCGTCTCAGCGCGGGTCATGCGTTGCTCGCGGTTCCACATGAGAAACACGTCGACATCGACAACCCCCTCCGCAGGTGGCAAGCGCCAGATCAGCCCGTTGTGCAGATCGATGTCCACCAAGTGCTCCGGCAGACAGCCAATACCATAGCCCGCAATGATCAAACGGCGGATCTCTTCAAAGCTGGAAGAGGACGCCACGACCTTGCCGGTAAAGCCCTGCTGATCCCGAAACACTGTCAGCGACGACAGGTTGCCGCCAATCTGATCGCTGGTGAAGCTGACAAAATTCTCCCCCTTCAACTCTTCCAGCGTCAGCCGTCGCTGGCCGAACAGCCGGTGACGCTTGCCGCAGAAAAACGCGTAGCGTTGGTGCATCATTGGCACACGCTCGAGTTTGGGTTGAGGGAAGCGGCACAGCCCGACCCCGACGCTGGCGGTTTTCTGGTTTAACGAGCTCAGAATATCCGAGCTGCGCATCACCTCGACCTCCAGCTCGACACGGGGATGTTGCTGGTGGAAGTCAGCCAGAAACTCATCGTAAAGCGCTGACTGCACCAGACTGATCGACAGCACGCGCACCTTGCCCACCACATCCTCCACCGCGTCCTCGACTGCCGTGCCCAGGCGCGTGACATTGCCATACATCTCCTCGGCGATGGTCAACACTTCCTCCCCTGCTTGAGTGAGGTCGAAGCGCGGGCCTCTGCGCAGGATCAGCGCGCAATCGAGCTGCTCTTCAAGACGCTTGAGCGATTGACTGACCGCCGATTGGGTGACGAACAGCCGCGCGGCCGCCCGGCTGATGCTGCGCTCTTGCCCGATGGCCAGGTACGTGCGCAGCAGGTTCCAGTCGAGTCGGTCGTTCAGAAAGCGACGCCCCTTCCATTGAGCCTCAGCCTCGATCCGGTCGTTGTCACTCATTCGCTCACCATTAGTAGCCAGGCTAATACCGAGAATTAGTATTAGAAAATTGATTAATCATAACCGGTAAGCGATAAAGCCGGTAAGCGCCTATAGAGCGCCTCGTGATCTGCCTTGAATCCCTGCCAGAAAGCCAATGATAAAAGGGCCTTGCATGCAAACCACCAGCAATCAGTCGCGTCGTGCGGCAGCCGCTGCATTCGTCGGGACCACCGTCGAGTTCTACGATTTCTATATCTATGCCACAGCGGCTGCGCTGATTCTGGGCCAGGTGTTCTTCCCCAGTGAAAACCCGGCACTCAGTACGCTGGCTGCATTCGGTACGTTCGCCGTTGGCTTTATCGCCCGGCCAATGGCTGGAATGGTCTTTGGTCACCTGGGTGATCGCCTGGGTCGCAAGAAGATGCTGTTGTTCACGATGTTGCTGATGGGCCTGGCAACCACCGGCATCGGCCTGTTACCCAGCTATGCCAGCGCGGGCATCTGGGCGCCGATCGGTCTGGTGGTACTGCGCATTATTCAGGGCATCTCGGTCGGCGGTGAATGGGGTGGCGCAGTATTGATGGCCAGCGAACACGCCCCCAAGGGACGCAAGACGTTCTATGCCTCATTTGCGCAACTGGGCAGCCCTGCCGGTTTGCTGCTGGCACTGATCGCGTTCCGCCTGGTGACCTCACTGGAACCTGCCGAGTTTGCCGATTGGGGCTGGCGCCTGCCGTTTCTGGCCAGCGGTGTGCTGATGCTGATTGGCCTGGTGATTCGCTTTGGTGTCGATGAGTCGCCGGAATTCAAAGCCGTAGCCGAGAAAGGCGAAACCGCCAAATACCCGGTGCTGGACGTGATACGCACGTGCTGGAGGCAGATTCTTTTCGCAGCCTGCGCCGTGACGATCGGTTCGGCGGGGTTCTTCTTCACCAACACCTTCATGATCACCTACGTCACCCAATACCAGGGCATCTCCCGGGCGACGATTCTTGATTGCCTGTTCATCGTGACGATCCTGCAGTTCATCTCCCAACCGTTGAGCGCGCTGCTGGCAGAACGTATCGGCGAAGGTCGCTTCCTCAAGCTCGCGGCGCTGCTGTCGATGGTCATGCCCTACCCGATGTTCGTACTGGTCGGCACTCAGAACCTGGCGTTGATGACCCTGGGGATCACCATGGCGGTCGTGACCCTGTCAGCCCTGTACGCGGTGATTGCCGGTTACATGGCCCAGGCCTTTCCGGCGCACCTGCGCTACAGCGGTATCTCCATCGCCTATCAACTGATCTGCGCCATCGCGGGCGGCACGACCCCCATCATTGGCACCTTGCTGGCTACCCACTACGCCGGGCAATGGCTGCCTCTGGCGATTTTCTTCAGTTTGCTGGCAGGCCTTTCCCTGTTTGGTGTCTGTGGGCTTGCGCGTCTGCGTGGTGACACCAGCGCAACGCCAGTCCTGCAAAAGCCAGCGCTCAATAAGGAGCCTTCATGAACACCCCTCACTCTATCGATGCCGTGGAATGGCAAGCCCGTTGTGACCTGGCCGCGCTGTATCGGCTGGTGGCGCACTTTCGCATGACGGACCTGATCGACACGCACATCAGCCTGCGCATCCCCGGGCCTGAGCATCACTTTTTGATCAACCGCTATGGGGTGATCTTTGATCGCATGAAAGCCAGCGATCTGGTGCGTATTGATGAACATGGCCAGGTGGTCAACGGCGACGTGGAGAACAGCCGGGTCAATGCCGCCGGTTTCGTGATCCACTCAGCGATTCACATGGCTCGAGCAGACCTGAACTGCGTGATTCATACCCATACGGCTGCCGGCATGGCGGTGTCGGCGCAGGAGCACGGTTTGCTGCCCATCACGCAACACGCTTTGAAGTTCTACGGCAAGCTGGCTTATCACACCTATGAAGGTATCGCGCTGTCGATGGATGAGCGTGAGCGTCTGGTGGCCGATCTGGGTACCCACAAAGCGATGATCCTGCGCAACCACGGCTTGCTGGTCGGGGGCAAAAGTGTCGCGCATGCTTTCCACGAGTTGCACTTCCTGGAGCGCGCCTGCCAGGCGCAGATTCAAGCCCTGTCCGGCAATAGTAAGCTGATCAAGCCCAGCGAAGAGGTCTGTCGACTGGCTGCACAGCAGTTTGATCGTGAGGAAGCCGAAGAAATCATCCAACTGAGCTGGAAAGCGACCTTGACCCTGATCGAAGAACAACGCGCGTCGTACTGCTCATGATCACTGTCGTGCTATTGGCCAGCGATACCGATTTGCTCCATCAGCTGCAAGCCGCGTTCGCACGCCAGGCACCCGAGCTGCAAGTTGTCCTCGCCGATGATCCATTGGCAGTGCATGCCCAGATCGCCGCGTGCTGGTATCCACCGGCGGGCAGCATGAGCCGTCTGCCCAGCCTGCGACTGGTGCATTCGGTGGCGGCCGGTGTCGACCACTTGCAGACCGATCCAGGCCGGCCCGATCTGCCCGCTTGCCGTGTGGTCGATCCGGACCATCGCCAGGGCATGACGGAATACGTGCGCTGGGCCGTACTCAATTTCCACCGGGACTTCGACCGTGTCGCGGCGCAACAGCGCCAGCCTCTCTGGCTTCGCCACCCGCAGCGCCCGGCCTCGGAGTACAAGGTCGGGGTCATGGGCTTGGGTTCACTCGGCGCGGCAATCGCTACGGACCTGGCCACCGCCGGTTATGCCATCCGTGGCTGGGCCCGCAGCCAGCGGCAGTTGCCTGGCATTACCTGCCACCACGGCGATGATCAGTTCGAGGGTTTTCTCGACGGCCTGGATATGTTGATCAACCTGCTGCCGTTGACCGACGCCACTCGCGGGATTCTCTGTGCCCGGACTTTCGCCGCGCTGGCCCCCGGTGCCGTGATCGTCAACGTCGGGCGCGGCCAGCACCTGATTGTCGATGACCTGGCGCAAGCCCTGGACAGCGGTCAATTGCGCGGTGCGGTGCTGGATGTGTTCGAGCGTGAGCCGCTGCCCGTAGATGAGCGACTCTGGCACATGCCGGGCGTCATCATCACGCCGCACATGGCCTCAGCCGCTTCCCACGAATGTATCGCTCGTCAGGTGGCCGAGAACGCACGCCGCCTGATCAACGGCCAACCCCTGAATAACCTGGTGGATCCGCACCTGGGTTACTGAGCAACACGCATGAGGCTTACTGATGAACGTATTGAAATGCAACGGCGAACGCCTGTGGGGCAGCCTCATGGACATGGCCAAAGTGGGCGCCACGGCCAAGGGTGGCAACTGTCGGTTGGCGCTGTCAGCAGAAGATGCGGCAGGCCGCGAATTGTTCATGACCTGGTGCCGTGCCGAAGGCATGACGCTGAACTTTGATGCCATCGGCAACCTGTTCGCCCGCCGCGCCGGACTTGACGACAGCCTGGCGCCCATCGTCATGGGCAGCCATCTGGATACGCAGCCCAAAGGCGGCCGGTTCGATGGTATCTATGGCGTCTTGAGCGGTCTGGAAGTGGTTCGCTGCCTCAATGAACAAGGGATTCAGAGCCAGCGTCCTATCGAGATTGCCGTATGGACCAACGAAGAAGGCGCACGATTTACCCCGGCCATGTTTGGTTCGGCAGTTTTCACCGGCAGCCTGCCGCTACAAACCGCGCTGGACGCCAGGGACGTCGACGGCATCAGCGTTGCCCAGGCGCTGGAAGCGACCGGCCATACCGGTGAGCTGGCGTTCGAACGAGCTTTTGACGCCTATTTTGAAGCCCATATCGAACAGGGGCCGATCCTTGAAGATAACGGCCTGCCCGTGGGCATCGTGACCGGTGGCCAGGCCATCTGTTGGCTGGACGTGCAAGTCCAGGGTCAGAGCGCGCACGCCGGTACCACCCCGATGAAGCTGCGCAAGGATGCGTTGTTCGGGGTTGCGCAAATGGCCTCGCAGCTCGAAGCGCTGGCAGAGGAGTTCGCCCCCAAAGGGCTGGTGACCATCGGCCAACTGAGCATTGCGAAGTCTTCGCGCAACACCATTGCTGGCAGTGTGAACTTCACGGTGGATTTGCGTCATCACCAGGACGAGCAGATTGCCGCCATGGAGCAACAGGTGCAGCAGCGGTTTGCGCAGGTTGCCGAGGCTCGGGGCCTGACACTGGACATTCAGCGCCACTGGCTCAGCCCGGCAACGCCATTCGACCCTGACTGTGTGGCGGCCGTGCGCAGGGCTGTCGAGGCGCTGGGCTACCCCCATCAGGACATCGTCAGTGGCGCCGGTCATGACGCCATCCTGCTGGCACGGCACTGTCCGACCACCATGGTGTTCATTCCGTGTGTCGGCGGCCTGAGTCACAACGAGGCTGAAAACATCTTCCCCGACGACGCGCGCATGGGCTGCGATGTACTGCTCAACGCCATCGTCGAGCGCACTCAGCGCTAAAGGATTTTCTCGCTGACCTTTCTCCTGCCCTCCTCACTGGTCGGCAGGCAGGGCACACAGATGCCCGGCATCAACAAATTCAGGCACCCAGTCGGGAGCCAGCCCTTTGCAAATCTGCCAATGAAAAACTCAATCCGTTGAGCCAACGCTCACTTAGGAGACATCCGGCATGAATAGCACTGCGCGCATAGAAGGCCAGCCCCTGGCCGTGGAAAAACCCGTCAACATGAAGAAAGTCGCGGTCGCCAGCGTCATCGGCACCACCGTGGAATGGTATGACCTGTTCGTCTTCGCGACGGCCTCGGCGTTGGTGTTCAACAAGATTTTCTTTCCGGCGTTTGATGCGCTGATCGGCACCTTGCTGGCCTTTGGCACTTTCGCATCAGCCTACGGGGCACGCATCGTCGGGGCTGCGCTGTTCGGTCACTTCGGCGACAAGCTGGGCCGCAAATCCATGCTGCTGATTTCCCTGCTGGTCATGGGTGCGGCGACCTTTGCGATTGGCTTGCTGCCGGATTACGCCAGCATTGGCATCTGGGCGCCGATTCTGCTTCTGACGCTACGCATTATCCAGGGCCTGGCACTGGGCGGCGAATGGGGCGGCGCAGTGTTGATGGCCGTTGAGCATGCACCCGCCCATCAGCGCGGCCTGTATGGATCCTGGGTCCAGATCGGCGTGCCGGCCGGGACGATGCTGGCCAATCTGGCTTTCCTGGCGATTGCCGCTCTGCTCCCACAGGAAGACCTGCTTTCCTGGGGCTGGCGTATCCCGTTTCTGGCCAGTGCGCTGCTGATTGCCGTGGGCCTGTACATCCGCCTCAACATCAGTGAAACCCCTGCGTTCAACGAAGCCAAGAAAACCGAGAAGCCGATCAAGGTGCCGCTGGCGGAAATGTTCCGCAAGTATTGGAAGCAAGTGTTGCTCGGCGGTATCGCCACCATGTCTACCGGTGCGTCGTTCAATATCATCGTCGCCTTTGGTTTGACCTATGGCACCCAGACCCTTGGGTTCAGCCGCACCGTGATGCTCAGTGTGGTGCTGGCTTCCTGTGCGCTGTGCGTATTTCTGCTGCCGGCCTTTGGTGCGCTGTCGGACCGGATTGGGCGCAAGCCAGTGATCATCGGCGGGATCATTGCCGAAGCCGTCGTCGCCTTCCCGATGTTCTGGCTCATGGACACCCGCGAGCTGCCGTTTGTATTTCTGGGTTACATGTTGCTCATGACCGCATTCGCCGCCAACTACGGCCCGATCGCCACCTTCCTGGCCGAGCTGTTTGGTACCGGTGTGCGCTACTCCGGGTTGTCGGTCTCGTACATGCTCTCCGGTTTGTTGGGCAGTGCTGCGACCCCGATCATCACCACTGCCCTGCTGTCCTGGACGGGCAAGGGGTCGTCGGTGGCCTGGTACATGATCGGCTCGGCCGTGATTTCGCTGATTGCATTGCTGTTGCTCAGCGAAACGTTCAAGCGTGATCTCACGAAAGGAGCGGCCAGATAACCCATTGGGAGCGGAACGTTAGAGCTGGTGCAATTGCTGTGGGACCGGCTTTAGCCGGGAAGGCGGCAGTTCAGTCGACAAACCTGTGTCGGATGTAATGGCCTCTTCCCGGCTGAAGCCGGTCCCACCAGACGCGAGCATTGCAGGCCAACACAGTATCCCCCGCAACACGCATCAAACGAGGCTCACATGAAACGCATCAACGCAGCACCGGGCACCATTGGGCCGGTCGGTCCGTACTCCCAGGCCGTGATCAGCGGCAACCTGGTATTCACCGCCGGGCAAATCCCGGCGTACGACGGCCTTGATTCACAGCCCCAGACTTTCGAAGAACAGGTGCGCCAGACCCTGCGCAACCTGGAAGCGATCCTGCTCGAAGCCGGCTCTGACTTTGATCACGTGATTAAAGTGAACGGCTACCTGACGGACCCGGCGCAACTGGAGCCCTTCAACCGGGTTTACGCCGAGGTCCTGGGCCATGCACCTCCGGCCAGAACCACGGTCTGCGTCTCGTTATGGGGCGTTTCGCTGGAAATCGACTGCATTGCCCAATTGAAGGAGGCATGACCATGAATGACCAAGAACTGCAGGCCAAGCTTGAGCGGGTGAGCTTCGCGACACTGGGGCATTTTCTGGAGGACGGTTTTGTCAGCCATGAGATTCGTTCGCAGCTGCCAGGGATCAAAATGATCGGCCGCGCGTTTACGTTGCAAGTCGCTAATGCGGATGCTTACGCAGTCAATCAGGCTCTCATCGGTCTGGCCGCTGGCGACGTGCTGGTGATCGACATGCAGGGCGACCACCGACACGCCTGCGTCGGCACCGTGACGTCCTGTGCCGCTCGGGTACGCGGCGCACAAGGCATCATCGTCGACGGCGCGGTGACCGACATTGTCGAGTTGCGTGAGGCGGGTCTACCGATATTTGCCCGGGGTACCAGCCTGCTGACCACCAAGCTGCGCGCGGATGCAGACAGCGCTCTGGGTGTGTCGATCAATTGTGGCGGCGTCAATGTTGAACCGGGCGACTGGGTGTTGGGCGATGACAACGGACTGCTGATCACCCGTGGCGAAGCGCTGCGCGAGGTAATCGATATCGCACTGGCCAGCGATGCGGCAGAACCCGCGTTGATCAAGCGGATGCTGGCACTTGAACCGCTGCAAACCGTGCTGAAACGCCCTGAATAAACTGGCCTCAGGACCTGCGAATGATCTTGATCGAATGGGTCAGTGTCGGCTTGCGCGTCACGCTGATCGCACGGCGTGTGACGGTGTCGAGGGTGATGTTCCAGTAGCCACTGCTCGGCACGGTGATTTTCGCCGGGAAGCTGTCGAAGGCGCCGCCATGGTAGGTGTGGCGGCCGCCATTCTTGAAGCTGCGAAAGTTTGCATCGCTCATCAGACGAATGTTGCAGGCCTGGGAGGCCTGGATCACAACGATGTCGTCTTCGTTGAGGTGTTCACGCTGGTGTATGAATTTCATCTACAACTCCGGCCAACGTTCTGGCCTGTCAAATCCGCTTCACTCGCGTTGGGCGAGGATCATGGGCAGTAAACCCGGAAAGCGACTTTCCATATCTTCCAGGCGCAAGGCGTTCATGTGCGTCGTTCCAACGCTCTGGGTTTGCACCAGCCCCGAGTCACGCAGGACCCGGAAATGATGGGACATGCTCGACTTGGGTCGGCCGCAGTCCAGCTCGCCGCAGGTCGCTTCGCTGACGCGGCCAAGACGGCGGACGATGTCCAGACGCACCGGGTCGCTCAAGGCATAAAACAATCGCTCGAGGGTGAAGTCGCTGGCGGGGGGATGTTTGAATGGGCGCATGAAGCGAATCATACACAGGGGTTTACGAATCAGCCATAGTTCGAATAGTATCGAACAATCGAATTCGCCAAATCCTGAGGTATCAGCATGTCTGCTTTGTTCCAACCGTACACCCTGAAAGACATCACGCTGCGCAATCGCATTGCCGTTCCGCCGATGTGCCAATACTCCGCTATCGACGGTTTGATCAACGATTGGCACAAAGTTCACCTGGCAGCCATCGCCCGTGGCGGCGCTGGTCTGGTGATCGTTGAAGCGACAGCCGTTTCCCCTGAAGGTCGCATCACCCCAGGCTGCACCGGGATCTGGAACGACGAACTGGCTCAGGCCTTTGTACCCGTCGTGCAAGCCATCAAGGCAGCAGGCTCGGTACCGGGCATCCAGATTGCCCACGCCGGTCGCAAGGCCAGCGCCAACCGCCCATGGGAAGGTGACGACCATATCGCCGCTGACGACGCTCGCGGCTGGCAGACCATTGCGCCCTCCTCCATTGCCTATGGCGCCAACCTGCCAAAAGTCCCTGACGCCATGACCCTGGATGACATCGCCCGGGTTCGCGACGACTTCGTTGCAGCTGCTCGCCGCGCCCGCGATGCCGGTTTTGAATGGCTGGAATTGCACTTCGCCCACGGCTACCTGGCGCAGACGTTCTTCTCCGAGCATTCCAACAAGCGTGATGATGCCTATGGCGGCAGTTTTGAAAACCGCAGCCGCTTCCTGCTGGAAACCCTCGCCGCCGTTCGCGATGTGTGGCCAGAGCATCTGCCGTTGACGGCCCGTTTCGGCGTGCTGGAATTCGACGGCCGCGATGAGCAGACCATGCTTGAGTCCATCGAGCTGACCCGTCAGTTCAAGGCGGCGGGCCTGGACATGCTCAGCGTCAGCATCGGTTTCACCATCCCGGAAACCAACATTCCATGGGCGCCTTCGTTCATGGGCCCGATTGCTGAACGTGTTCGCCGTGAAGCCGGTATCCCGGTGTCATCGGCCTGGGGCTTCGGCACCCCGGCTATCGCTGAACAAGTAGTCAAGGACGGCCAACTGGACCTGGTTATGGTCGGCAGAGCACACCTGGCCAACCCGCACTGGGCGTACCTGGCCGCCAAGGAACTGGGCGTTGATCGCGCCTCCTGGACCTTGCCTGCGCCCTACGCTCACTGGCTTGAGCGTTATTGATCAGCCGATGATTTGAAAAAGGCGACCTCAGGGTCGCCTTTTTTATTGCGCGTCTTTTACTGCGCATCGTTACCCCAGATCCAGCCCCACATCCCCGGCAGATGCACAGGCACCGAACTGGTTTGCACCGTTCTGAGCATGGCTGCGCGTAGCAACTGAGCGTTGTCGTCGTAGAACGGCTTGGCATCCACTTTCAGCCCATTGGCATTCGCGCTGTCGAGCAGTATCTGCAGGTATTCCCGGGTGTGCCGTGCGGTGTAGCGATTGAGGTCGTGGAAGGTCACGACAATCGGTACTACGCCGTCCACGCTGGGCAATGCACCCTTGGCCACTTGCTCGCGCACCTCGGACATTTCCCGGAGCATGTGCGAGCGCCTGCGTGGGCTGGCATTGAAACCCCAGATCTTGCCGTCATTGGCGCTGACGTCGGTGAGCAACACGTGCATCTGATGCAGTTGATAAGCAGCAAAGGTGCGTTTGTCGTAGTTCCAGAATGGTGGTCGCAGTAACGACGGTGGCGCACCGGTGATCGAGGCAATCGCAGCACTGCCGCTGACCAGCGAGTGCTCCAGGGCTTCGGGGCTTAACGAACGATGGTTGGTATGTGAAGGCGTGCCGGTGTGAAAACCCAGGATATGCCCTTGGACATGCTCGCGACGCATCACTCTGCGACCTCGGTCGCTGCCGCCTGCACGGGCCGCACCGGTCTGCACGAAAAACACGGCTTTGATGCCGTTTTGCACGGGGTTGTGCGCAAGGCTGTCGAGGACTTGCAAAGTCGGGTTGGCAAATCCCGAGGCGCTGGGGCCGTCATCGAAGGTCAGTAAAAAACGAATCGGCGGCCGGTCTTGCAACCTTTGCGCGGTCTCTGCTGTCAGTGGTATCGGGGATGCAATGCAACCCGCCAGCCCGGCAACGATGGCAAGGCCGGTGAAACGTGTGAAGAGTGTTTTCATGTAGGTGCGTCTGCCCGGCTAACGACTGAAACGATACCGCTCGAGCAAATCCATGCATGGGCGCTAACCGTTGCTGTTAATCGGCAATGGCGGGCAGCAGTTTAACCGTAATCACTCAGGCCCGGTTCGTGGTTTTGGTGTGTGGTTTGGGCAAAGGGTGGATGAGAGTCGAAGGCAGTTTTTAAGCACTCTTCGCATTTTTCTATTGTTTAACTGTTAAACGCGTCTAATACCGCCGATCATCTGCAACTCATCGTTTTTTATAAAAAAATGAATTTTTTCGAGTTTGTTTTGTTCAGATGACCAGAAGCGGCCGAATGGATCCAGCGGCGCACTGCGTCACGATTTTAAATGATTAGCTTGAGGGAGCATGTAATGACTCAATCACCGCAGTATGGGGAGCCCTTGGCAACAGCAAGTCTGGTGCTGATTGTCGAGGATGAACCAATGATCCGCGACTTCGTTCAGGAGATTCTTGAGTTCGAAGGCGGTTTCAGGACTGAGTCTGTTGAAAACGCAGATCAAGCGCTTGAGTACCTTCAAGCCCATGCCGACCAAGTGTCGTTGCTGCTGACTGATGTGCGCATGCCCGGCACCATGGACGGCATCGCCTTGGCGAATCTGGTTGCGGCGCAATGGCCGTCGATGCCCATCGTTGTGATGTCCGGCCACGGTACACCCGGTAGCGACCAGCTTCCCCAGGACGTCCTGTTCATTGCCAAGCCCTGGACCATCACTCAGTTGCTCGACGGTGTGTGCGGCAAGCTCAGCGCTGACGGCGCACCATCAAACGAAACCGCGAGCCAGACACGCTGACTTTGCAGCGCGCCAGATCTGTTCTGACCGCTGCTTTCATTTGAAGTCCCGACTGCGCACATCCAGCCCGGTCAGCAACGGCGTCAAATCATAAAGCCGTTGCGCAATCACATGCCGGACCCCGCTCTGCGACTCCAGTCGCCCAAATACCTGTAACAGCTGAGACCCGACCAGTACTTTGCGCTGACGCTCCGCCAGGTCGCGCCATACCACCACGTTGATCATGCCAAACTCGTCTTCAAGCGTGACAAACGTCACACCACTGGCCGTGCCTGGCCGCTGTCTGCCTACTACCAGTCCGGCAATACTGACTGGGCGCCCATGCTCAAGCATCAGTAAATCGCTGGAACTGCGAAAACGCTTTGCGGCCAGTTGGCGCCGTAGCAGCGCTAGCGGGTGCGGCCCCAAGGTCGTGCCGGTCATGGCGTAATCAGCCGCCAGATCCTGAGTGACGCTGGGCAACGGCAGTGCAACCTGTGGCTCTTCGGCGGTCAGCTCCGGCCCGAACAACGGATACTGCACCTCGACCCCCGCCACTTCCCAGCGCGCCCGATGGCGATGCCCAGCCAAACCGCGCAAGGCACCGGCATCGGCCAGGGCTTCTCGTGCCCGGCTGTCCAGCTGCGCGCGCAAACTCATGTCGGTGACATCACTGAACCCTCTGCTGGCTCGGGCCGACTCGATACGCTTGGCGTCTTCTTCACGAAACCCGCGAACCATACGCAGGCCCATACGAATGGCCAGTGAGCGATGGCGCTCCTGATGCTCGACCGGCTCAAGGCTGCAATCCCAATCGCTGTAGCGGATGTCCACCGGGCGGATTTCGATGTGGTGGCGGCGTGCATCCTGCAGGATCTGATCCGGGCTGTAGAAACCCATGGGCCAGCTGTTGATCAACGCACAGGCAAAGGCCGCAGGCTCATGGCACTTGAGCCAGCAACTGGCGTAGGTCAGCAAGGCAAAGCTGGCCGCATGGGATTCCGGGAACCCATAGCTGCCAAAGCCTTTGATCTGTTCGAAGATGCGGTGGATGAATTCGGGCTCGTACCCATTGGCTTCCATACGCTCAGCCAAGCGGATACGGTGCGGTTCCAGCCCTCCGTGGCGCTTCCAGGCGGCCATTGAACGGCGTAACTCATCGGCTTCGCCGGGGGTGTAGTCCGCAGCAATGATCGCCACTTCCATGACCTGTTCCTGAAACAGCGGCACGCCCAGGGTCCGCTCGAAAACCTTCTCCAGCTTGGCCGGATAGGTCACGGCTTCTTCTTTGTTACGTCGTCGCAGGTAGGGATGCACCATGTCACCCTGAATCGGGCCCGGCCGGACGATGGCCACTTCGATCACTAGGTCGTAAAACTTCTTGGGCTTCATGCGTGGCAGCATCGCCATCTGCGCCCGGGACTCAATCTGGAACACGCCGATGGTGTCGGCCCGGCCGATCATTTCGTAGGTCTCGGGGTCATCGGCAGGTAGTGTGGCGAGCGTCCAGTCATCGCTCCGATAACGACGCACCAGATCAAAGGTACGACGCAAGGCGCTGAGCATGCCCAGGGCGAGGATATCCACCTTGAGCAACCCGACGGCGTCCAGATCATCCTTGTCCCATTGAATGATGGTGCGGTCGGCCATCGCGGCGTTTTCCACCGGCACCAGCGTGTGCAACGGATGTTCGGAGATCACAAAGCCGCCAGGGTGCTGGGACAAGTGGCGGGGAAAACCGATCAGCTCCCGGGTCAGGGTCAGGATCCGGCGCAGTATGGGTGTGTCGGGGTCGAAACCACTCTCGCGCAGGCGCGCCTCGGAGGGTAGATCGTCACTCCAACGACTGAAGCAATCGGCCAGCACGTTGATCTGATCGGGGGGCAAGCCCAAAACCTTGGCCACGTCCCGCACCGCCCCCGTGCCATGGTAAGTACTGGCCACGGCAGTCAGCGCCGCCCTGCCCCGGCCATAACGGTCGAACACATATTGCAGGACTTCCTCCCGGCGCTCGTGCTCAAAGTCCACATCAATGTCCGGCGGCTCGTTGCGCTCCCGGGAAATGAACCGCTCGAACAGCAAGTTGCTGGTTTCCGGGTTCAGTTCAGTAATGCCTAGGGCAAAACACACCACCGAGTTGGCGGCCGAGCCACGGCCCTGGCAGAGAATCTTGCGCTCGCGGGCAAACTCGACGATGTCATGGACCGTCAGGAAGTAGCTGTCGAATTTCATCTCGCTGATCAGGCTCAGTTCTTTTTCGATCTGGGCGCGAGTCGCGGGTTTGGGGCCAAGGGGCCAGCGTTTGAGAGCGCCACGCTCCGTCAACTGCCGGAGCCATGACGCCGGGGTCTCGCCTTTGGGCACCAATTCATGAGGGTATTCGTAACGCAGTTGGTCCAGGTCGAAGTGGCAACGCTGGGCAATGTGCCGGGTCTGGGCCAGCAATGCCTCGGGATACAGCTGGGCCAGCACATTGAGCGGCCGCAGGTGCCTTTCGCCATTAGGGAACAAGTGATGACCGGCTGCTGCGACCGTGGTGTGGTGGCGGATCGCAGTGATGGTGTCCTGCAAGGCACGACGACCACGGGCATGCATGTGCACATCACCACTGGCCGTGGCTGGAATCTGCAACCGCTGGCTCAGCCCCATCAGCCTGTTCAGACGCTGCTGATCGTCAGGCCCGTGATGCAATTCGACCGATAGCCACAGGTTGTTGGCAAACCGGCTGCGCAACCAGTGGCCCTGCTCGATCAGGGTTGGCTCTGGTTGATCCGCATCTGCCAGCCATAAACTCAGCACGCCATCCAGGGGCGCATTGAAGTCATCGCGCAACAGCAGGTATTCACCCTTCTTGGCACGTCGGCGGGCCACGGTAATCATCTGGCACAAGGCTTGATAACCCGCCAGGTTTTCCACCAGCAGGACAACCTTGGGCCCTTCGTGGATCTGCATTTCGCTGCCGACGATCAGTGCCAGCTCAGACTTTTTTGCGGCTTGCCAGGCCCGGACAATCCCCGCCAGGGTGCATTCGTCGGTGATGGCCAGCGCTGTGTAGCCGTGAGCCTTGGCACGCTCGAACAATTCCAGCGCGCTGGAGGCTCCGCGCTGGAAACTGAAATTCGACAGACAATGCAGCTCGGCATACCCGGTGCTCATGCGAACCAGCCGTGCAGCAGTAAATCGCCGTTGTCGCCCACCGAACGGTAGGCCCAGCCTCGCTGGCCGGTTCTGGTTTCGATCAGGTAGTAATCACGCCGCACATCGCCACCGTCCCACCAGCCGGACTCGATACGCTCCGGCCCGGCAATGATCCGGGTTTGGCCTTCAGGCAAAGGCTGCGGCGTTGCCAGCAGCCAGCCGGGTCTAGGGACCGAAGGCGCCACTGACTGGACTTTGTTGTGTGCCTGCGGCTGCCAGGCGCATTCGGGTCGATGATCGGCGTGCATGCGCAGGCTGCTCACCGAATCATCCCCGAGCCGGGCGCGCAAGCGTTCGCGCAGTTGCTCCCAGGGCAAGGCCTGCTGCGGACGCTCATCGAACAGCTGCCTGTGCACCGGTACGAACGCCGGTAAATCCCGAGCCTGCAAGCGCACGGCATGCACGGGCGAGCGCACTTGAATCTGCTCGAGTCGCCCGCGTGCCAATTCGAACAGCATGCCTGCTTCGCGCTCGGCGCTGAGCAACCCGACCGGGACAAGGGTGTCAGGCCCATCGTGATGCTCAAGGTAGAGACCGAAGCGCTGCACACCGCTGTCACGGCCCGCCAGAAAAGCCGCGAGGTCACTGACCAGACGCTTGAGAGGAAATAACAGCGCCTGATGCGATTCGACGTCAAAATTGAGTTCGATACGCGAATCAAAATAGTCCGGTGGCGTATAGCACTCTACTGCCACGGGTCGTTCGCCGAGCAGGTTATCCAGGTGTTGCAACACCTGCGCGGGGAACCGCCGGGCCAGGGTATGCCGTGGCAGCGTCAGCACTTCGCGCAGGCAACGCAGCCCCATGCGCGAGAACGCTGTCGCCACGTCGCGGCTCAAGCCAATGCGATCCAGGGGCATCAGCTCCAGCGCCTGACGCAACTGGCCTGCCTCCAGAATCGACAGCCCGTCATGGGCATTGGCCAACATGCGTGCCGCCACCGGATTAGGCGCGACTACGATACGGTGGCTGAAACCCAGAGCGCTCAGCTCTTTACGCAGACGCGCCTCAAAGACCGGCCATGGGCCGAACAACCCCAGGCTGGACTCGATCTCCATCAACAATGCGCGCGGGTACTTGAGGCTGACCTGAGAGCTGAAACCATAAGCCCAGGCGGCCAACAACTGCTGGAGCTGCTCGGTGTGAGCCGGGTCGACCTCAACGGTGGAGAACTCCCTGACCAGCATTTGCGCACTGATCAGCGACTGACCGGCTCGCAACCCCAGCGCACGGGCAGCCGGATTGACCGTTTGCAGAACCCGTCGCCCTGCCGTGCCTGTAAGCAAGGCCAGAGGTTCTTCGGGGTTGGGTCGACGACGCATGACGCCGTCCAGCGCCAACTGGGGCAACAGGACACAGGCCCACAACATGGCAACCTCAAGCGTCAGCGGTGAAGGGAATGGGCGCCGGTGGTGCCAGGCCACCGCGACATTTGAGCACCCGCAATTGCTGAGGCCGGGCGTCTATGGCGATTCGCAGGGCTGCAGGCGACGGGTTACTTGCCGCTGCTTGCGGGCGACAGGCAAACGCCAGGGTTTGCCCCGTCTCAGCCGCCACCTGCAAACGGCGCAAGGCCCGGTCATCCACAAGGCCTGGCCAACAGAGCACCGCGCCACAGCTGCCCGAGCGCAGGCATTGTTCGGTAGCCCACAGGGCATCACGCTCACGCGCCTGAATCACGGTCAATTGACGCATGTCGATCCCGGCGGCCAGCCAGGCTTGCGGGTAAGGAATATAGGGCGGCGCTACCAGCACCAGGCGCTCGCCGCTGTCAGCCAGGCGTGCCAGTGTGGGCCAGAGCAGACGCAACTCGCCGCTGCCATCGGCGGCAACGAGGATTTCCGTCAGTGCGGCGGCAGGCCAGCCGCCCGTGGGCAATGCTGCGTCCAGCGCTGCGTGCCCTGTGGGTTGCAGGCTGACGGGCGCGACTTCTTGCCGGCCTTTCCAGACCCGTCGCTCGTCAAGCAGCGACTCAAGGCTGACAACGGCGCCCATCATGCACGCCTTACCAGACCGCAGAACACACCTTCAATGGCGAAGTCCTGGGTCGGTTGAACAATGATGGGGGCATAGGCCGGGTTGCGTGGCAGCAGGCTGATTGCAGAGCTGCCCTTGTGCAGGCGCTTGATGGTGACTTCGCCATCCAGCCGCGCCACGACAATCTGCCCGTCATGGGCGTCACTGCTGCGATGCACGCCCACCAGATCACCATCGAGAATGCCGTCTTCGATCATCGAATCACCCTGGACCCGCAACAGGTAATCCGGCACACGGGAGAAGGTGCCGCGATCAAGCAGCAAGGTGTCATGGTGATCGACGTCCGGGCCGATTGGCGCACCCGCTGCTACCCTGCCCAGCACCGGGATCGCCAGCAGCTCGGGACGCGGCTCGTGCTCGACCAGCCGAATGCCACGCGCCTGATTGGGCATGACTTCAATCAGACCGGCTTCAGTCAGGGCGAGAATGTGTTTGCGGGCCACACTGCGCGATGCATAACCAAAGGCTTCGGAGATTTCGGCCAGGCTCGGGGATTGACCTTGCTGCGCGATACGCTCGCGGATGAAAGTCAGGATGGCATTACGACGGGGAGATAATGTGCTCATGGAGTACATTTGTACTCCTCTGCGCTTTATCTGACCAGAGCCGTCTGTCGTCAGTGGGAAGGAAGCCTATCCGGCGTTAGCTCGGGCACCCCTGAGCGCCGTCATTCAGGCCTTGCTTGTAGTTCTCGTATTCAATGTTGGCTTTGCCATTGTTCCACCTGAGGGTCAGCACCAACACCGAGTCGAAATCATCACCGGTCCAGTCATCGAGCAATTTGATCTTCTTGCCGGACGCCTCTTCAGCCACTTTGTTGATCAATTCCGGCAGATAACCATGGGACCAGGCGGTGTAGATCGTCGCGTCGTGATACTTGTCGCGCATCAGCTCATCGGCCAGATCACCGGTGTCGTTGGCGCCGTAATCAATATTGATCGGCAAGCCGAGTTTGATGGCACTGGGGCCAACGGTCATCAAGGGGCGCAGATAGCTGTAGGAAAGGTCGCCTTCGCCCTCTTCCACATGCCGACTGGGGTTGGCGGCAAAAATGAAGTTGGCTTTGCCAAACTGGCGCGGCAGGAGCTCGGACAGGTCAATGGCGCGGTTCAGACCCTGGCAGTTAAGCTGGCCCAGACCCATGGAAGGTTTTTCCGCGTGACGCATGAACACCAGCGTCTGAGTGCCGTTCTTTGGCTCGGCATGTACGCCTCTGCCGATGCTGAACAGTGCAGCCGAGGAAACAATTACCAGTGCCGGCACGAGCAAAAAAGCACAGCGTCGCTTGAATCGGCTGCTAACGGGGGCTTTAAAAATAGTCATGATTCTCATTTTATGAGCGGGCGTTGAGGTGCGTAGCGTGAGATGACTCCCTGTGGGTCCGCTACCCTGACAACTCCTTTGGTTCAAGCACTTGGAAACGAGTTCTTGAACCGTTCCACAGCCTAACGCTCGAATATGTCGATCTTGTTGATGTGTGAATATGAGTGGAAAACAGCCATTTGGTTGCAAAACGCCGCAAAAAAGCTGCCAGATCAATCACTCACTTGCGCAAACTGCAGAACACCGCGCTCACTGCCACCGCCACACCCGCCAGAGCATACACCCATACCGCCGAGGTCACGGGTAATAACAACCCAGCCAATAATGGACCGACTCCGGCCCCGACATCCCGCCAGACCGCATTGGCGGCCAATGCCTGAACCCGACCCGGCCCGGGGTTGCGCTGCGCGACCAGGGTGGTCACCAGTGGCAGCTGCACAGCTCGCAGGATCAACACCCCTCCCGCTCCCAGAATCAGCCAGTGCGAACCAAAGGCGGTCAGCGCAATGCCGGTCAGCACTGAAAAAATCACCAGCATGCGCACGGCACCAAACTGTTCGGCAGCGCGGCCACCCAAGGGGCTCAGCAGCATCTCCGACACGTAGCGCAAAGCCAGCAGGATACCCGCCACCAGCACGGCGTCACCGCCCATGACCGTCTGCGCTTGCAGAGCAAGACCGAAGATGAATAAACCATCCAGCGCCACGCCTTCAATGAATGACCAGACCGCCACACTGTCGGGGGCTTTGAAACGCCGCCCCGTAGGCGCAGGCATCTGGTGACCGGTGCCGGGCAAACCCCGTGCGACCCACCAGCCCACCAGCGAAACGCAGGCCAGCAGCACAAAGATGATTCGCGGGCCGAACTCCATACTGATCAGCGCACCCAGCGGCAGCGCAATCATCGGCCCGATGGCAACAAATGCCCGCGAGCGCCCGGAGCGATGCGCCGCACCGGCAGGGTCGGAGGTCGCCAGCACCTGAGTCGAAAGGTTCATCGCCGCATAGGCCAGGCCCCAACCCAGACGGAGTATCAACAACCACCAGAAGCCGCTGATGAAGCCATTGCCCAGTGCACACACCGCAGCCGTTGCGGCCGCCAGCATCACGGTGGGCCGATCCCCGAAACGGGCGTAATAACGCACGACATAGCTGTAACCAAAAATCCTCACCAGCCGATTGGCCGCCAACAACACACCGGCTTGGGCCAAGGTGATGCCGAACGCTTCGGCATGCAGCGGCAACAGCAGGTAAAGCAGCACATCGCTGGGCAGACACAGCGCCAGAACGATCGCAGACCGACGCGACATCAGGTTTGCAGTGCGAGAAGCCGAGGCCATATCTAGTCATATCCGCTTACAAGTGATGCGCCAGCATGCCGTTTGCCGGTGCTTGATGACAACCGTGTTACAGCCATTAAGAACCTTTCATCAGATGTTGTATTGACGCCGCTTTGCCTTTGGTGTTTTCCTGAAACCGTTTTCAGAGCTTAGTTCATGAGGCTCTAAAGCAAACCAGACAAGCCCTCCAATAAATCCAACAGGGTGCTGAATGTGAGTAGTTTTCCTCCGACCGCGCGTGCTCGGGTCACCATGAATGACGTCGCCGACCTCGCTGGCGTTTCCAAGGCCAGCGTCTCGCGCTTCATTGGCGAAGACCGGCCTTTGCTGTCCGACGCCATTGCCCTGCGCATCGAACAAGCCATCGAAACTCTCGGCTACCGGCCCAACCAGATGGCCCGTGGGCTCAAGCGTGGCCGCACACGCCTGATTGGCATGCTGCTCGCTGACATTCGCAACCCCTACTCCATTGCTGTCATGCACGGTGTTGAAACCGCCTGCCGCCGCCATGGCTACAGCCTGGTGGTATGCAATACCGATCGCGATGACCAGCAGGAACAGGTGCACCTTGCCGCCTTGCGTTCCTACAACATTGAAGGCCTGATCGTGAACACCCTGGGGCACCATCGCGATGAACTGCGGGACTTGCACCGCGAGCTGCCCATGGTCCTGGTGGATCGCAAGGTCGACCAACTGGAAAGCGACCTGGTCGGTCTGAACAACCCCGCTGCAGTGCTGCAAGCCATTGATCACCTGGAAGACGCCGGTTATCGCGATCTGCTGTTCGTCACCGAGCAGCAGGATGGCACCAGCTCGCGCCTGGAACGCCGCGAGGCCTTCACCTCGTTGGTGGCCAGCCGCCCGCAGTTGCGCGGCCAGGTGCTGGAAACCGACGCTGAGTTCGCCGTTCGCCTGAAGGCGTTTCTCGACACGCCGGGCTTCGGCCCCAAGGCCCTGTTTACCGCCAATGGAGTCGCCACCCTCACCTGCACGCGATTGCTGCGCGACATGGGCAAAGCACTGTTTGACGACATCGGGCTGATCGCCCTGGACGAACTGGACTGGTACCCATTGGTGGGCACCGGGATCACCTCGTTGGCACAGCCGACCCACGACATTGGCGTCACCGCGTTTGAATGCCTGCTCAATCGTTTGCGTGGGGATCAATCCCCCAGCCGGAACTTCGACTTCCCGGCCCGACTGATTATTCGCGGCTCCACCCGACCGCGTACCTGATCCACCGATTTGCCAGAGCAGGCTCGATTTTACCGCACACCCAAAATGAAACCGGTTTCAGAGGACAATAACAATGAACGTGAATCCTGTATCCATCAGCCTGTCCAGCTTCGGCGCCGATGTGGTTCGCCAGCAGGGTCAGGCCTCTTTTGTGGACCTGGTGGCCATGGCCGGGGCTGTGCGCATTGAACTGCGCGAAGAACTCTTTACCCATGAGTCCTTGCCTGCCCTGGCCTGGGCGGTCCAGGCCCA
Source organism: Paucimonas lemoignei (assembly GCA_900475325.1). Taxonomy (GTDB): domain Bacteria; phylum Pseudomonadota; class Gammaproteobacteria; order Pseudomonadales; family Pseudomonadaceae; genus Aquipseudomonas. The sequence continues at coordinate 2,995,417 of LS483371.1, read as the reverse complement.
GGCACTTGAGTGCCTGTATTCGTCTCCTGTGGAGCTGTGGTTGCCCAACGTGTCGGCTCCCAATCCGCAGTTGTCTGCCACGTTGCAGCGCGCAGCACTGGCGGGTGCCCGCTGGTTGAAAGTGTCGCTGGGGCATTTCGATGATCGTTGCGATTTGACCGCGCTGGCTGAGCAACTGGCCGCACAACCGGTACGTTTGTTGGTGGAGAACGACCAGACCGCCCACGGCGGGAAAATCGAAGCCTTTGTGCGTTTCTTCCGGGCCGTCACCGAATTAAACCTGCCCGTCGGCATGACCTTTGATGTTGGCAACTGGCAATGGCAGGACCAGTCAGCATTGCACGCGGCGCAGCAACTGGGCTGTCATGTCGAATATGTGCACTTCAAGGCTGTCCACCGCACTGCAAGCGGCAAGCTCAACGCCACCCCGCCGCAACCCGATGATCTCCCGCACTGGCGGCAATTGCTGGGCTACATGACACCAGGCTTGCCGCGTGCCATCGAATATCCATTGCAAGGCTCGGACCTGCTGGCCGTTACTCGGCAACAGGTCAATCTGCTTGCAGGCCTTTGTGGCGAAACAACCACCGTTCAACCCGAGGTCGCTGACCATGTCTAAGCTCGACATTCTTTCATTCGGCGAGACCATGGCCATGTTCGTCGCCAAGCAAAGCGGCGATCTGGCCGAGGTCAGCCACTTCGAAAAGCGTATTGCCGGGGCTGACAGCAATGTCGCCATCGGGTTGTCGAGGCTGGGCTTCAACGTTGCCTGGCTCAGCCGGGTGGGTAATGACTCACTGGGGCGCTTCGTGACCGACAGCCTTGCGCGCGAAGGCGTCAGTTGTCAGTACGTCGCCACTGATGAGCAACACCCCACTGGTTTTCAGTTCAAATCCCTGGAGCTCGAAGGCGCTGATCCTACCGTGGAGTATTTCCGCAAAGGCTCGGCGGCCAGTCATCTGTCGGTTGCCGACCTCGATCCCCGTTTACTCAGTGCCCGACATCTGCATGCCACTGGCATCCCGGCGGCGTTGTCGGACAGCACCCGCGAGTTGTCCAGAGAGCTGATGACCCGCATGCATCAGGCCGGACGCAGCGTGTCATTCGACCCCAACCTGCGGCCGTCGCTGTGGTCCAGCGAAAGCACCATGATCCGCGAAATCAATGCCCTGGCCAGCCTTGCTCACTGGGTATTACCCGGCCTGAGCGAAGGCATGCTGCTGACCGGCCGAGAAGCGCCTGCCGACATCGCAGCGTTCTACCTGGACCTGGGCGTGGAAGCCGTGATCATCAAACTGGGCGCCAACGGCGCGTATTACCGCACGGCCCTTGACCAGGGCTTCGTGGCCGCCGTACCGGTGCGCAAGGTCATCGACACGGTCGGGGCTGGCGACGGTTTTGCCGTCGGGGTGATCAGCGCGTTGCTGGAAAATCAGGGCTTTGCCCAGGCCGTGGCGCGTGGCAACTGGGTCGGCAGCCAGGCGGTGCAGAGCCGCGGCGACATGGAAGGCCTGCCGTCGCGCGCGGCATTGCAGGCCGCGCTCAATAGCCAAAGCCTGCTGCCTGAACCGGTCTGATTTCGATTCAACGACTTCAAAAACAGACACCACAACCTGCTGCGACAAAAACAACAAGCTCAGGAGAATCACATGGACCGCTTGCTCGACACGATCAAAACCGGTGGGCTCAAACGCCGTTGGCTGCTGATCATGCCCATTGTCTTCATCACCTACAGCCTGGCCTATCTGGATCGGGCCAATTATGGCTTCGCCGCCGCCTCTGGCATGGCCGAGGACCTGAACATCACGCCGGGCATGTCCTCGCTGCTTGGGGCCTTGTTTTTCCTGGGCTACTTCTTCTTCCAGGTGCCGGGTGCGATCTACGCCCAGAAGCGCAGCGTGAAGAAGCTGATTTTCGTCAGCCTGATCCTGTGGGGCAGCCTGGCGACCCTGACGGGCATTGTGTCCAATGCCTACATGTTGATCGCCATCCGCTTTCTGCTGGGCGTGGTTGAAGCGGCGGTCATGCCCGCCATGCTGGTCTACCTCTGCTATTGGTTCACCCGGGCTGAACGCTCGCGAGCCAATACGGTGCTGATCCTCGGCAACCCGGTCACCATGCTCTGGATGTCCGTGGTATCGGGTTATCTGGTGGCGCATTTCAGCTGGCGCTGGATGTTCATCGTTGAAGGGTTGCCCGCGGTGATCTGGGCATTCATCTGGTGGCGCCTGGTAGACGAGCGTCCCGCGCAGGCCAAATGGCTGAGCGATGCTGAAAAAGCCGAACTGCAGGCCCGACTGGATGCCGAGCAAGTGGGCATCAAGCCGGTGAAGAACTACGCCGAGGCGTTCCGCTCACCCAAAGTGCTGCTACTGGCCGCGCAGTATTTTTGCTGGAGCATCGGGGTTTATGGCTTTGTGCTGTGGCTACCGACCATCCTCAAGAAAGGCATGCAGATGGACATGGTCGAGGCAGGCTGGTTGTCGGCACTGCCTTATCTGGCGGCGGTGATTGGCATGATTGCTGTGTCCTGGGCCTCGGACAAACTGCAAAAGCGCAAGCTGTTCGTCTGGCCTCCGCTGTTGCTGGCGGCGATTGCGTTCTACGGCTCCTACGCGCTGGGTACCGAGCACTTCTGGTGGTCCTACTCGTTGCTGGTCATCGCCGGTGCCTGCATGTATGCACCCTATGGGCCCTTTTTCGCCATTGTCCCGGAAATCCTCCCGGCCAATGTCGCTGGCGGTGCCATGGCACTGATCAACAGCCTCGGGGCATTGGGTTCGTTCGCAGGTTCTTATCTGGTGGGTTATTTGAATGGCGTGACCGGTACCTTGAGTGCTTCGTACCTGTTTATGAGTGGCGCGTTGTTGGTCTCGGTATTGCTGACGTTGATGCTCAGGCCCGACCACACGCCCAAGGCTGCGCCAGAACAGGGTGATGGGCGCCGGGCGCCTGCGCATTCTTGATTGCGCTGCCCTGTAGGTACTCTGTTGGGAGCCCTAAAACCATGTATATCCAGCAGCGGCGGCGACGCTGATTCACCTTTGCGCCCTTACGGCGCCTCACTTTTGAACAGCCGGAATGCCGGCCCAGTCAAAAGTAAGCAAAACGCTCCCGCGCCCTTGTCCGGGTCTTCGCCAAGGCTCAGACTGCCCTCGCTCCGGCATTGCTCCGTGGGCCGCCGCAATGAGCCATCCATGGCCCGGTGCGGCTAACTCGGCATCCATGCCGGGTTGCCCACTGCGCAATACCTGCGCTCGGCCGGCCACAAGTCGCAATGTGTGTCGCCCCTACGTTTTACGCACGCCTCCAACATCAAAAGCAGCGTGGGAGAAGCCCCGTCGTCCAGACGCCGCGCTGTCGCGCAGCAAACACAGGATCTGTGGAACGCCACCCCGGCGTCCCACAAAAAAGCATTTCAATTCAAGCAGTTATTTATTGTTCGATGAGAGTCAGGAAGGAAATCATCCTGAAAAAATCTGCTTTGCAGATTTTCTCAAGAGCTGTGTGCCCAACACTCAAATCACAAACCGCGCCACCATCCCCTTGAGGTCCACTGCCAGCCTGGACAACTCATGGCTGGCGGCGCTGGTCTGGTTGGCACCGGCTGCGGACTGAGTCGCCAGGTCGCGGATGTTGACCAGATTGCGGTCGACTTCGCGTGAAACCTGGGCCTGCTCTTCCGATGCGCTGGCGATGACCAGGTTGCGTTCGTTGATTTGCGCGATGGCTTGGGTGATCTGCTCCAGCGCTTCGCCTGCCGCACGGGCCAGGTCCAGGGTGGTTTGCGTGCGGCTGGTGTTCAACGCCATGGACTGCACCGCACTGCCCGTACCGCTCTGGATACCGGCAACCATCTGCTCGATTTCCCGGGTCGACTCAGCGGTGCGGTGCGCCAGGGCACGCACTTCATCGGCCACCACTGCAAACCCCCTGCCCGCTTCGCCCGCACGCGCCGCTTCGATGGCGGCATTGAGCGCCAGCAAGTTGGTCTGCTCGGCAATGGAGCGAATCACATCCAGCACTTTGCCAATGTCCCTGCCTTGGGCGGCCAAGCCCTGGACCAGCTCGGACGTGACCTGCACATCCTGGCTCATGACCTGAATAGCCTTGACGGTTTCCACCACCTTGTCCCGGCCCTGAGTCGCCGTGGCGTTGGACTGCCCGGATGCTTCTGACGTGGACACGGCATTGCGGGCCACCTCTTCCACCGCTGCGGTCATTTCGTTGACAGCGGTCGCCGCCTGTTCGATTTCATTGTTCTGTTGTTGCAGACCACGGGACGATTCCTCAGTGACTGCACTCAGTTCTTCCGCCGCCGAGGCCAGTTGCGTCGCGGAGCCGGCAATCATCTCGATGGTCTTGCGCAGGTTCTGTTGCATCACTGAAAGCGCACCCAGCAATCGAGCGGGCTCATCGCTGCCATCGACCTCAATGGCTTTGGTCAGATTGCCTGCGGCTATCTCTTCAGCGGCGCGCAAGGCTTTAGCCAAAGGTGTGACAATACTGCGGGTCAGCAACCAGGCAAGCAAAACGGTCAGCAAAGCAGCAGCCACCGAAAACGAGATGATCCCCAGGGTTGCCTGGTCATATTGCGCACCTGCAACGTCGGAAGCCTGTTGTGCGCCGGTTTTATTGATGGCGACCAACTTCTTGAGTTGCTCGCCCATCAGGTCCGTACCGTTCTTTATTTGCGTATTGATCAGTGTGCGCAACTCTTCGACTTTGTTCTGACGCGACAACTCCAGGGCCTGATCCTGGGCGGCCAGGTACTTGGTCAGAGTGGCATCGAACTCTGTGTAGACCGCCAGCTCATCTCCATCAGCGGGCAAGGCGGCATAACTGGCCTTGGCTTTTTGCAAGTCTCGGGTCAGCTCGGCAATTCGCCTGTCGGCTTCCACCAGGGCGGCGGGCTCACGGTTGGTCAGGATCCGGAAAGACAGAATACGCAGGCGCAATACGCCTTCGGTCACGTTGCCCAGAAAACCAATGCTGGGCAGCATATTGGTCTCCATGTCAGTCGTGGCCTGGCGAATGACCGACATACGATTAAGGGCAAAGAAGCCCAGGACGATCACCAGCAGCGCGATGAACGCAAATCCCAGAAAAGCCCGCGGCGCGATATTTATAGTTCTTAGCGTCATGGATTGAGTCTCGAGAAGATCAACAGCGGTAGCTATCCATGCCGGGGCGGATCTCCAGGCAGCACGTGCCTGGTGATCGCAGGCGCGGTGTCACACAGCTCCTTCGCGCTTATAAAGGTTATCGGCATTGCATGAGGGTTAATTGAGAACAAGCAGGGTTTTATTTTATCGACACACCCCACTTCTACTGGCTCCGAGAAACCGGATGAGCGTTCCCTTCATTCGGGTGTAGGCAGAGACCGTGATTCGTCCGCGGATCAGCGCTAAAAGCTTCCAAAACGGCGTGTCGAGTGTGACAAAAGGAATAACCAGCATGACGGACATCATGAATCAGAAAGTTTTCTGAACGTTGGGCAGAAAAATGCTGCCGGATACTCCAACAGTGCTATTTTTGAAACACGTAAGGACTGTCCGATTGAATTGTAAGAAACACCCACGACAGCTCCCTTGCCTCCGATGTGAGCTTGCGCATGTGCTCGTTTGAAAGAGGTGGGTTCAATGAACAAAGTCACGTTCCCCAATGCCTGTCAGTTGATGCGCTGGTACTTCCATCCGGTGGGCTTTGAAGCCACGATGGACGCACCCAGCAGCATGGTCGCTCGTCTGTTTGACCGGGCCAGCGGCGAGACCGTCATCGCGATTGCCGGCTTGCCGTGCGCCACTGTGATGAATGCGACCGAGGTGGAACTGATCATTGAAGCCATCGAGGCGGAGCTGGAATGTTTCATCCCGCCTCGGGTCTCGGGTCTGCTATAAGCGGCGCCCACTGCGCAGGTCTTCAAAGAACGGCTTGCTCGAATCAATGCGATCAGACGCCTTGCTGGCGTTCACTGCATCACGCGCGCTGGCGTCGATGTACCAATAACAGTGGCGCACCGCGCGGGTGATGGCGACGTAGGCCAGGCGTAGCACCTCATCGCGCTGGGCCTTGTCGAATCCATCAGTCTCTGACGCACTGCCCAGCCCTGCAAGCCGATACAGCTGGTTCTTGTAGGGCGAATGGGTCAAGTGCTGGCAATCCCCGAGCAAAAACACAGCGTCGGCCTGCAAGCCTTTGGCGCTGTGGTAGGTCAGTTGCTTGAAACGCCGCGCGACAGGCGCCAGCGCATAATCGGCATCCACAAGGGCCTGCAATTGCTCGGTAAATACCGCCTTTTCGCTGCCCTTGCGATACAGCAGCAGAATCGAATCACCCGCTTCGTAGTGCGCAATGACGCGCAACGCCAGGGCCTCGTCGTCACGATCCAGCACCGTGACGGGCAACAGTGGCTGTTCGGCGCCACTGGCCCGGGCCTTTTTACCAGCAATGGCAGGCGCGGCGCGCACGATGTGTTCGGCCGCATCGATGATGTACTGATGGCTGCGGTAGTTGTCAGTCAGCAAGACTTTAGTGGACGCCGGTGACGGGAACTCTTTGACGAACTCCATGAAGTATTTCGGTGAGCTGCCACGCCAGCCATAAATCGATTGCCAGTCGTCACCCACGCACAACAGCGATGAGTGTTGTGCGCTGCGGCCTTTGTGCAAGTCAGGACCCCGGCGACGAATCTCGCGCAAGCTGGCCCGTACCCATGAAACGATCTGCGGCGATACGTCCTGGAACTCGTCGATCATCAAATGCGCCAGGGGCCTTAGCTGTTCATCTGCCACCAGTTTGAGGTTTTCCGGGGAGTTCTCGCCAAACAGCGCGAACATCCGGTTGTAGGTCATGACCGGTGGCGTCTGGGTCAACAGGTGGTTCTCGAAGGCCTTCCAGAACAGGCTCAGGGCTTCGAAAAAGAAGCGGTCCGGGTCGTTGTCCGCAAAGCTCATCTCGGCCACGGCCGCTGGGACGTCCAGCCCCAGGTTTTCGATAAAGCTTGCTGCCGCGACAAAGCAGTCGAGCAGCGGAGCCGAGCCAAACTCACCTTTGACCTTGTAATCGAAACCCGGCCCGGCCACTGCCGCCCCGGATAATGACTGCAGCACCCGACTCCCTGCCTCGTAGCTGTCCAGCCAGATCACCGGTTTACGGCAGAAAGCCTGAAACAAGGTGCGTTTGATGACCCACTCGGCCCAGACCGGCAATTTGCCGTCGGCACGCTTCATCTGCTGGTTCTCGGACGGGTCGTAGCCCAGCACGATCCAGGCGTCGAGCTCTGCGCTGTAGCCATGCAGATGAAAGCCGAAACCGTTGATTTCGACGGTCTGGCGCATCGGCTCGATGCCCTTGATAGGCCAGGCTTTGGCCCGAATCCACAAGTCCTCGATGAGGTCGCAGAGCGCTTCGTCGCGCTTGGCGGACAGCTCAGTGACCGTCACGCGTTTTTGCACATCCGGGTGATCGCGCTCCAGTTCCTTGAGCTGCAGGGCCTGACGGTGCAGCGGCGCCATGACCTCGCGAAAGCGTTGATTGCTGGCATACAGGTCGCGGTAGCACAGGTTCAATTGCTGACGCTGGGCATCATTGATGCGCAGATCGAAAGGGTTGCTGTCAGCGCCTTCTTCCAGGCCCGCAGCGGCTTGAGTGCCCAGGTTCTCGAACGCGCCGAGCTGCTCAAGGCCCGGCATGCTGCGCACCAGAGGCAGGATTCTGGAGTGAAAGGTGCGCACCAGGTTGCGGGCCTGTTGCTGGCTGAGATCGCGACCCCACAGGGCAAATATCTCCATCAATTTGTTGACGAAGTCTTTGCGCGACTCACGGGTGAAGGTCACCACGGTCATGGCGTCCAGCTCGAAGTCCAGGTAATGCACCAGCAGCAGGATGCGCAACACCAGCGAGGTGGACTTGCCCGCGCCCGCTCCGGCGATCACGCAGGTCGACGGCGTCTCGCTGAAGATCATCTTCCACTGCGCCGCACTGGGTTGCCCGTGTGCCGGGAGCTTGAGCGCCACGTCGGCCTTGATGCGTTTTTTCAGCTCGGCGCTGAGCGGCAAACGCCAGTCATCGAACAGATGGTCGTCGACCTTGGGCCCGCGATGCTCCTGCGGCCGCGTGTCGCGTATCACCAACACCCGCCGCCCTTCTTCGATCCCGTCCAGATGCCCTTCGGTGTAACCCTCCTCCGCGCCGTGCTGATGACCATTGAGATAACCGTCGGCGTGGCCCTGTTTCCACGAGGGTTGATGCTGCGCCCGCAGGCGATTCAGGCCCCGGCCCAGCAAACGCGAAGCCAGGCGCTTGAGCAAGGGCAGCTGGTGCGTGGGGGTCAGTTCAGGCTCGTGTTCAGGAAGGGCATCAACAGGCAGATGGTCTGGCACGCAGGCTCCAGGCGGATGATTTGCAGAAGGCGCGTATGGTCACCCGATTCACCGCTCAGCTCCAGTTAAATGCTTTGCTGTCAGGTGATTAGCCGATCAAGTGCAGGTGGAGTGGAGAATACGGTGCCTTCTTATCATCGATTTAAAAGATAGGTTACAGCGATTAATTGCGCTATTTATCGATAATAATTTGATCAATCATAGCGGCCATCAACAACCTAACAACGTTCAGCAGCCCGGGCTCATTCAATAGCCCGGCCCTGCTCAGGAGGCACACCATGCTGCAATTACGACCTTTCAACACTTTGGGCGGCGCCAACCACGGCTGGCTGGACGCACACCATCATTTTTCCTTTGCCGAGTACTACGACACCCAACGCATGAACTGGGGTCAACTGCGGGTCTGGAATGATGACGTTATTCAGGCGGGCACCGGCTTCCCGAAACACTCACACCGGGACATGGAAATCATCACCTACGTTCGCGAAGGCGCGATTACCCATGAAGACAACCTGGGTAACAAGGGCCGCACCGAAGCAGGCGATGTGCAGGTGATGAGTGCGGGCACCGGCATTGCTCACAGCGAATACAACATGGAGTCCACGGCCACCAAGATCTTCCAGATCTGGATCATGCCCAACGAAACCGGCGCGGCACCTTCGTGGGGCGCCAAACCCTTCCCGAAAGGCGATCGCGAAGGTTTCGTGACCCTGGCCAGCGGCAAGGTCGGTGACGACGTGAGTTTGCGGATCCGCGCCGATGCACGCCTGGTCGCTGCCAACCTCAAGGCTGGGGAAACCGCCGAATACCACCTGGACGCAGGTCGCCGTGTCTATCTGGTCCCGGCCACCGGTAGCATCGAAGTCAATGGAGTGAAGGCTGTGGCACGGGACGGCATCGCCGTGGAAGATGAACGCGTGCTGCGGGTTACCGCCCTCGAAGACAGCGAAGTCGTGCTGGTGGATGTGGCGTGAGGCACCGCTGACCGCAACACAACAAAAAGCCCGGGCTCTCGCGAGTCCGGGCTTTTTTGCTTACGCCGAAGTTTATGTAGGTGCTGCCGAAGGCTGCGAACAGCGGTGTCTCGGAAAGACCCTATTCTGTAACCCCTGACAACACCTACAGGACGCAGGCGTCATCGCATCAGGCAATCGCCGCATCCACCAACACCTGAGCCTCGGCTACCAGGCGCTTGAGGTGGTCTTCGCCGACAAAGCTTTCGGCGTAGATCTTGTAGATATCCTCAGTGCCCGACGGTCGCGCGGCGAACCAGCCGTTCTCGGTGATGACTTTCAAGCCGCCAATCGCCTGGTTGTTACCCGGTGCATGGCTGAGCACGCTCTGAATAGCTTCGCCTGCCAGTTCGGTGGACTTGACCTGGTCGGGCGACAGCTTGCCCAGAGCGGCTTTCTGCTCGGGACTGGCTTTGGCTTCGACACGGGTCGAGAACGGCTCGCCCAGTTCCTGAGTCAGGGCCTGGTAGATTTCGCTCGGGTCACGGCCCTTGCGCGCGGTGATTTCTGCAGCCAGCAAGGCCGGAATCAAACCGTCCTTGTCAGTGGTCCAGACCGTGCCGTCCTTGCGCAGGAACGATGCCCCCGCACTTTCTTCACCCCCAAAGCCCAGGGAGCCATCGAACAGGCCTTCAGCGAAGAACTTGAACCCTACCGGCACTTCATAGAGGCGCCGACCCAGGCGAGCGGCCACGCGGTCAATCATGCCGCTACTGACCACGGTCTTGCCGATGGCTGCATCAGCGCGCCATTGCGGGCGATTCTGGAACAAGTAATCGATGGACACCGCCAGATAATTATTCGGCGCCAGCAAGCCTCCACTTGGGGTGACGATACCGTGGCGATCGTGATCCGGGTCGCAGGCGAACGCCACCTGGTAGCGATCCTTGAGGCCAATCAAGCCCTGCATGGCGAAGTTGGACGACGGGTCCATGCGGATCTTGCCGTCCCAGTCCACGCACATGAAGCGGAAGGTCGGATCAACGAATTGGTTGACCACATCCAGGTTCAAACCGTAGTGCTCGCCAATCGCCGACCAGTAATTGACCCCTGCTCCACCTAGCGGATCAACGCCCAGGCGCAGGCCGGCATCGCGAATGGCGTCCATGTCGATGACGTTTTTCAGATCAGCCACATAGGTGTTGAGGTAGTCGTGACGATGGGTCGTGTCGGCGCGCAGGGCTTTCTCGTGGCTCATGCGGCTCACGCCCAGCACTTTCTCGGCCAGCAGCTCGTTGGCTTTGGCTTCGATCCATTTGGTGATGTGGCTGTCTGCCGGGCCACCATTGGGTGGGTTGTATTTGAAGCCACCACTTTCAGGCGGGTTGTGCGAAGGCGTAATCACGATGCCGTCGGCCAGGCCTGAGGTGCGGCCACGGTTGTAACAGATGATCGCGTGGGAAACCGCAGGCGTTGGGGTGAATTCGTCACCCTCGGAAATCATCACCTGCACGCCGTTGGCCGCCAGTACTTCCAGCGCAGTGGCCGCAGCAGGCGTGGACAACGCGTGGGTGTCGGCGCCCAGGAACAGCGGCCCATCAATGCCATTGGCCTGACGGTAGAGACAGATCGCCTGGCTGATCGCCAGCACGTGCCACTCGTTGAAACTCAACTCGAACGAGCTGCCACGATGGCCGGAGGTGCCAAAGGCCACACGTTGAGTCGACACGGCTGCATCAGGCTGGCCGGTGTAATAGGCCGTGACCAGTCGAGGAATATCAACCAGCAATTGAGCCGGTGCCAGCTTGCCGGCGAAGGGACTGAGACTCATACAACCTCCATGAATTGAAAATAGAAATAGAGCTGGCTGCTGTAGTGACGTAAGGAAAATGATCAGCGGCGCGGCAGTTTACTGGCAGTTTGACCGCTGTGCTCGGCTATCGATCCCTAAGTACTTGGGCAGTCAGAGCTGCCACCAGCGCGGGAGCAATTGCTGCACCTTGCGCTCGGCGAAACGGTCATCGATCAACATCACCACGCCGCTGTCCTGCTGACTGCGGATGACCCGCCCCGCCGCCTGCACGACTTTCTGCACGCCGGGGTAAAGGTAGGTGTAATCGTAGCCTGCGCCGAACAATGCAGCCATGCGCTGTTTGAGTTGTTCATTGATGGGGTTCAACTGCGCCAGGCCCAGGGTGGCAATGAAGGCGCCGATCAATCGGGCGCCGGGTAAATCGATACCTTCGCCGAAGGCGCCACCGAGCACGGCAAAACCGATGCCCTGGCTGTGCACGGTGAAGCGCTCAAGAAACGCCTGCCGCTCCGCTTCGCTCATGCCACGCGCCTGTTGCCAGAGGGTGATGTGCGGGTGCGTCTGCTGCATCAGCGCCACCACTTGCTGCAGGTAATCAAAACTGCTGAAAAACGCCAGATAGTTGCCTGGACGCTTTTCAAACTGTTCGGCCATCAAGTGCACGATCGGCGCCAGCGACGCCTGCCGGTGAGTGAACCGCGTGGAGATCTCGCTGACGATGCGCACTTCCAGCTGCTCGCGGCTGAAAGGCGATTCGACGTCGATCCATGCCGTATCGGCCGGCAAACCCAACAAGTCGGCGTAGTAGTGACGCGGGCTCAGGGTGGCGGAGAACAACACACTGCTGCGGGCAGCGGTCAGCCGGGGGCGGATGAACCCGGCGGGCACCACATTGCGCAGGCACAAGCGCGACAGGCTGCGCTTGCCCACGTCCCGCTTGCTGATATCAAAAACGAAATGCTCATCGAACAACTCGGCAATCCGCGCAAAGCCGATGGCGTCGAAGTAGAAGCTCTGCAGATCACCGCCCACAGCCTGGGGGTGCTCGTTGAAGTAGTCACCCATCGCGGTAATGCACAGATTCAGACTCTGCAACAGCTTGCCGGGAGTGCCGGGATAAGCCTGGTAAGGCGCCAGTTGCGCTTTCTGCAGGGCGTTCCACTCGCGATTAAGCCGCTGCAACGACTTTTTCAGTGGCTCGGGTGCGCTCTGGCGCAGGACATTCAACGCCTGTTGATCGAGGCTGGCGCTGTACATCTGCCGCGCTCGCTCGACCATGTTGTGCGCCTCGTCCACCAGCACCGCCACCCGCCATTGATTGAACTGGCCAAGCCCGAACAGCAAGCCATTGAGGTCGAAGTAATAGTTGTAATCGGCGATCACCACATCGGCCCAACGCGCCATTTCCTGGCTGAGGTAATACGGGCATACCTCGTGCTCCAGGGCGATGGCACGCATCCCCGCCTGATCCAGCCAGTTGGCGGCCACCGCCGCGCTGCGTGCGGCGGGCAGGCGATCGTAAAAGCCTCTGGCCAGTGGGCATGAGTCGCCGTTGCAGGCTTTGTCCAGGTGTTCGCAGGCCTTGTCACGCGCGACCAGCTCCAGCACCCGAAGTGTGAGCTGCGGTGCGCTCTGACGAATGACCGAGAGCGCATCCAGTGCCAGCTTGCGGCCCGGCGTTTTCGCAGTCAGGAAGAAGATTTTGTCGAGCTTCTGGGGCGAGGTGGCCTTCAGCATCGGAAACAGCGTGCCGATGGTTTTGCCGATCCCGGTGGGCGCCTGAGCCATCAGGCAACGGCCCGTACTCACCGCTTTGTACACCGATTCGGCCAGATGCCGCTGCCCGGTCCGAAAAGCCGAATGCGGGAAGCTCAGCCCCTCACAGGCTTGATTGCGCTCGCCGGTATGGGCCAGTTCCTGCTGCGCCCACTTCAGGAAGATCCCACAGTGTTGCTCAAAGAATGCCCGCAGGACGGCTGCCGTGAAGCGTTCGCGCAGCAGCGTCTCCTGCTCGGTGACGATATTGAAATACACCAGGGCCAGGTTGACTTCGCTCAGCTGCAACTGCTGGCACAGCAACCAGCCGTAGACCTTGGCCTGCGCCCAGTGCAACTGGCGGTGGTTGTCAGGCATGGCGTCCAGGTCACCGCGATAGGTTTTGACCTCCTCCAGCTGATTCAACACCGGGTCGTAGCCATCAGCCCTGCCCCGGACCCGCAATTGCAGGTACTCGCCCGCCAGCGGTACTTCCGTCTGGTAACCCGCGCCGCGTCGCGATGCCACCACCCGATGCCCGGCGATGCCTTCCTGGGCGGTGGGTGATGGAGTAAACCGCAAATCCAGATCCCCGCCCTTGGCCGTGAACTCACACAACGCGCGCACGGCGACGCCATAAAAAGACTGGTCAGCCAGATCAGGAGCGAGGGAACGCGGTGGGTCAGCGTTTACAGCAAGAGGGAGTGCCACAGCCAAAGAATGCCATCAGGGTCGTTTACTGGATGGGCATACAGATAACAGCCCACACCCGTACTGGCAAACATAAATGGATCGACGGCCACCGATCAAAGCCATCAACCCGCCGCTCAGCGACCGGACAGCATCTCGACCACAGGCTCGCCCGTCTCGGCGTCAACGGTCATGATTTCTCGTTTGTCGGGGTCTGCTGCGCGCACCCTGGCAATCAGCGAGCCTTTGTCGTTGAAGTCCACGCGCCGTTTGAGATACAGGCTTTGCAAGCCTTCAAGCGTCAGCCCGCTGATATCGACCAGCCATTGCAGCACCTGGTCCGGTGCGCCCTGGCCCTGCAAGGCCCGGTGCAAATCCGGTATCGCCACCAGCATGCCCGGGTGGCAGCGGCGCAAAAACGCTTCCAGCTCCCGCCCTTCATTGACGAAGGGCGAAAATACCAGACAAATCAGCTGTGCCTCATTCAGGCCGTAGCCTTCCTGGGCGAACTGGGTCGCCAGTGCCCGGCGCGAAGCGATTTTTTCGTCACCGTTATAGGCGCCAAGGGCCTGTTCGATCAGGCGCTGGGGCATGGCCTTTCTGCGCATCAACACTTTGGCCAGCTGCAGGTATTCACCAATGCCCTCGGCATAACTGCGGCCCTGCACATACTGGACTTTCAGGCCGCGCATATGCGCCATCAGCAACGGGTTGGCGCAGTCGGACTCGCTGAAGCTGAACGCCAGGTCCTCGAAGCGAAAGCCCAGGAAGTCGGTCAGCAGCTTCCAGTGATCCTCGGTACCGCTGGGGATCAGATCGGCGATGCTGATAAAGGAAGGGACAACGGCCTTGCTAGCCCCGCTGAAGGGCCTGACAAAACCTGCTGGCACATCACCGCCCTCACCATACAACTCCTGATGATAGGCCTGACCAATGCCCTCAATGATCTTGAGCATGCCATTGAAGTTCTGATTGCCCCAATCGCTCAGACGGTAGCCGCTGCGCGGCGCCAGACGCATGATCCAGGTGACGTACTGCTTCTGTTCCTTACGCGGATCGCCACTGACCACCGCATCGACCCCACTGCCCCAGCCTGTCGCCCGAGAGAAAAAACCGGCGATGTTCAAATAGCAGCTGTTGCAAAACGTGGTGCGGCCGTCGCCTGCGGAAATATGCCCGCTGACCAGCATGTCCGAGCGACTCAACTCCCGAATGGCAGCCGAAACTGGCAAATCCGGTTCGAACGGCTGCACGTGTTCGCCTTCCAACACCAGCAACTCGACCCGGGGATCATCGTGCAGAAACAGCGCGCAGTAGGTTCTGTGAATGTTGTCCATCACTGCTGGTGTCATGCCCGGATGGCGCATGTTCGCCACACGCAAATTGAAGGTGGCGGGCGAGCGACCGGCAATACTCAGCTGGGCGGCACGCAACAAGGCCACCGTGTAGGCGCTGTCCTTGCCGCCACTGAACGGCACCAGCACCTTGAAGCTGGCAATGCGCTCAATCCCTCCTGCCGCGACAATCAGGCGCTGGATCAACAGCTGCAAGGCGGTCCGTTCGGCACGGGTGAAATAACTCAGCAAGCGCTGCAAGACTTGCTGATATACATAATTCATGGCTTGTTCGTGAATAGAACTCATGCGCTGACGCCCTCCCATACTGTGCGGGCGAAGGACTTACAAGTGAACAGGTTAAATAGCGGATGATGGACCATAACTCATTCCCTGAGTGGTAAGTGCCCCGCCATTATCAGTCATAATTTTGTAATTACAAGACATGCGTCACATTATGCGATGGCCGTTAAAGACTAAAGTTAAACAGTTATAAACTACACGCATGCGTTTATTTTCAATGAGCGAAGATTCGCCCCTAAGCTACGCCATACATAGCTTGCAGCCACAGACAGGCATGATCGGCGTCACATCAGTCACGGGCACGGCAGTTTTCAGTTGCTGCACTTCTAACTTAATTAAATGTGAAGTTGATAGCGGCGTTTAATTAGCTCGCCCAGTGACGAGCATTGAGTTTAAAACACTAACGTTTTTAAACCTGCTTTAAGAATCAGGCCTGGCGAGGAAAATAAGAACGCACAAAATAAAATGCCTTCCTGGTGAGGAAGGCATTAAGGCGTAGCAAAATTGCGGTGTGCTGTAGACCACGTCACGTCAGACGGATTCGACTTCCAGCACTGCACGGCCACCAATCGGGCAACCATCCATGTAACGATGCGCCTGCACCACGTCACTGAACGGGAAGACCCGAGTCTGGAGCGGCTCAAGCACCCGGTCGGCCGTCAGTTGATTGATGTCGCGCAAGGCGCGCTGCAAGGCGTCGGCGTCCTGGGAGATGCCCAACTCGGGCTTGCCGGTGAAGTTGCCCAGGCAATGCACGAAGAACTGGATGTTCTTCTGAAAAGCGGCGCAGGCCGGGAACGGCGTCTGATTGCCACCTTGCAGGCCATACAGCACCAGGCTACCGCGCGGTGCCAGCACGTCACCCATGATCGACATCTGCGGACCGCCCAGACCATCGAGTACCACGTCCACGCCACGGCCATCGGTGTACTTGTTGATGGCCATCAGCAGGTCCTGCTCTTCCGTGACCACCACCTTCTCGGCGCCCAGAGCAAGCAGGTACTCGCGGGCATCATCGGTTTTGGTCGCCGCGATGACGCGCACACCCAACGCCTTGCCCAACTGAACGAATGACGGCCCGGCGCAATGGCTGGCATCGGTCACCAGGGCGGTCTGCCCAGGCTTGATGCGTGCCAGGTCGACATAAGCAAAATACGCAACCAGCAGCGGCGTGTAGTGAACGCTGGCCTCAACCGGCGTCAGGACGTCCGGATAACGCGTCAGAGAAGTGCGCGGCAGCACGATCACTTCGCCGTACACCGGGTGCTCGTTGGGATCCGCTGCCGGGAAGCTGGCGACCTTGTCACCCACGTTCAGGTCATTGACACCCTCGCCCAGCGCCGTCACCACACCGGCCATTTCATGACCAATGCCAGCAGGCAGCCGCGCCTGGGATGAAGCCAGGTTTTGCCGCCAGAGCACGTCATACCAGCTGATGCCTATTGCCTGAACACGCACCTGAACCTCACCGGGACCAGGCAACGCAGCAGGATGCTCTTCAATCTTGAGCACCTCGGCCGGACCAAACTGATGAAAACGAATCGTGCGGGACATTTCGAACCTCGCCTAGAAAACCTTGATGCCATGAACTCTATCCGGGCTCTGCCGGTAACACTATCAGTGGCTATTAATAGTCGACATGCTTGTCATCGATTGTCCCTGATATGCGTAGGGAATTCTGCGGGGGCAATCGGCGACGCTTCACGCGCTCATGGGCGGCCATTGTTCGCATGTCAGCCCGACAATGCAACCTATGATGGCAAGCCTTGATCGGCAGCATGAACGCCGCGAATAGTCGGGGTCGCCAGCTGCCAGTGAATTTATCCATGCGCAATACCAGCATTTGCTCGTACTATTCACGCCTGCATCACAGCTCATTCCGACAGACTGTGAGGCGCTTTCGTACAACCGCAACGACCAACGGCCGAGATATCCCGCCATGAACCGCAACGACCTGCGTCGCGTCGACCTCAATTTGCTCATCGTTTTTGAAACCCTGATGCATGAACGCAGCGTCACCCGTGCGGCCGAAAAGCTGTTCCTCGGGCAACCGGCGATCAGCGCGGCGCTCTCGCGGCTGCGCGGCCTGTTCGACGATCCGCTGTTCGTGCGCACCGGCCGAAGCATGGAGCCCACCGCCCGCGCCACCGAGATCTTTGCCCTGCTCTCGCCTGCGCTGGATTCCATCTCCACCGCGGTCAGCCGTGCTTCGGAGTTCGATCCGGCCACCAGCACCGCGGTGTTTCGCATCGGCCTGTCGGATGAAGTCGAATTTGCCCTGCTGCCCGCGCTGTTGAAGCGCCTGCGTTCGGAAGCGCCCGGCATTGTGCTGGTGGTGCGGCGGGTCAATTACATCCTGATGCCTGCGCTGTTGGCTTCCGGCGAGATATCCATCGGCGTCAGCTACACCAATGACCTGCCCGCCAACGCCAAGCGCAAAGTGCTGCGCCGCAGCAAACCCGTGCTTCTGCGCGCAGACAGCATGCCGGGGGCGTTGAGCCTGGAAGACTTCTGCTCGCGCCCTCATGCGCTGGTGTCCTACGCCGGTGACCTGGGCGGCTTCATCGACGAACACCTGGAAAAACTCGGCTGCAAACGCCACGTGGTACTGGCCGTCCCGCAGTTCAATGGCCTGGCCACCCTGCTGACCGGCACCGACATCATCGCCACCGTGCCCGATTACGCCGCGGCCGTACTGGCCGCCGCCGGGGGCGTACGCGCTGAAGCGTTGCCTATCGAGACCCAGACCTTCGAACTGCACATGGCCTGGCGCGGCTCCCAGGACAACGATCCGGGCGAGCGCTGGTTGCGTTCGAGGATTCAGATGTTTTTTGGCGATCCTGAGAGTCTTTAGGCGTGGCTGGGCAGGCTGTTAAGCTGATCATTTCTGGCTTTTCATAGACCATGGAGGCCTACCCACTTCCATAGGATGAGACACTTGGGGGCATATCTGAGGGCATGCTATGTATGGGTGAAAAAGCATGCCCCCAGCCTGAGGTCGAATGCATGCCAGTCTAGCTAAGCAAGGTTCTATCAGCATCAAGCCATCTTTTTCATACAGTAGAAGCTCACTGTGAGTTCTATGTTCTCTAAGCGAGAGTGATTACACCTCCGGACCTCTATAGATACACCCACTTGTACATGTCTCGTGAATACGTACTGCGGATAGATCTGGAAGCAATGGCTTGAGCTCTTGCCAAACCCAGACCGCTATGACCTCGCTCGTCGGATTTTCCAGACCAGGAATATCATTTAGATAGTTATGATCTAATCGCTCATACAGCGGCGCGAAAATCTCCTTTATCCCGGAAAAATCCCTGACCCAACCCGACGTTTTATCGACAGCGCCCTCAATATAAATTGCAATACGAAAGGAATGACCATGCAGGCGCCCACATTTGTGCCCTTCTGGAACATTTGGCAGTCGATGAGCAGCCTCAAAAACGAACTCTTTAAAAATCTCCACTGGTGCCTCCCGTATCTCACGCGACAAAAAACTAAACAACTAAGCTAAACCTTCCAAGACTCAAGATCGACGCATAACGTTTCATACAAAAACTCTACAACTTTGGCTCGCCCCTCACCCAGCGCTGATGCAATGGTGATCACGGAAACCAAAATGGAGTTAACAGTGTGCAAATCGGCGACATCACTCAGGCAATTCAATATTTCTTCGAATTTCCCCAACATAGCAGTTTGGGAAAAATTTAATGCCTGCACCACATGGGTCGATGGCGTCAGGTAGAGAATATTCGCACGCGTCCGCAAACCGTAGGCTTCAGTCAGCATGCCATACCCTTCCGAAGGGAAAGCTTCGTCCTGCCCTGCAAGCCTCCTCAATGCCTCCTGAAAAGCCATGGATAGATGAAGAATGACTTCTGAGAACTCTTTTACACTGGCGTCACTGGCCAGGGCGGGAGACAGATCCGAGGAAACCAAAGTAGGCATAATGCCTCCTAAATATTAGTAATCAGCCCAGTTAGCTAGGTACGAGTTCCGAACTTCGAACCACCCTGGTCAAATGATCAGTTAAAAGATGAATATCACCATGTAAATTCTGAACGCCATTCCATGGCCGGCTGCCTGTTTTAAAGGACCACTCTCCCGAACCGAGCGTCCAGGCTGTATATCCTTGTAGCTTTCTAAGGCCTAACTTGAATACTGGGGCCAGTGGCGCTCCTGTAGCACACAACTGCTCCATGACGAACCCCATGGAAATAATCCCCGCGCTATGGACGAGACGAGAGCTTTTAGGTGTATGACCATGCCAAGCATTTCCAAACACCTCCTGGACCGCCTGGAAAAACTCACTGATGGCCAAAAAACACCGATCCTCACCTCCCGACAACTCAATTACCTCCCGACAGTAACCGTCGGACAGGGAATTCATTACCAGTTTTTGGAGCGACGTATCGCCGATGACTCCTAAGGGGTTGGTGTGCTGCTTAATCTGTCCCTGCAAAGAAGATCGATCGTCATAATTCAGCATTTCCACGATGCGGGCTGCGCGGGCGCGGGCGGTCATTCTGAATGGAAGGCCGCTGACAGACGGGAGTAGTTCATATACCAGCGACTTTGGTAATGGACTGGTGTTGTTGACAAGAATGAATTGCCGGCGAAGTTCTTCCTGATTCTCACACACAAGGGCAGACACCAGTAACTGGAACGAACTCCCCTCGAGCCCAGCTAACGCAGATAGGCGCTGCTGACCATCCACAACGAACCCAGGAGGGCCGGATGAAATATCCACCTCAATTTCTGCATAGGCTCCATCTCCTTCCACCACCCGAACTCCACTGGTAAACGCTAACACCACAGCGTTGGGCATTACCGCATCGGGACGGGAGAGGTAGTCGCGGATCTCTCGTATGTGCTTGGACACCTGTGGCCGCTGAAAGCCATGAAGGGCGCCACGATCATCACGCTTGACTCGGTCGATGCTAGCAATCGCAAAAACTTGCTCTACGGTAGCCGCAAACGATACCACTTGGTGGGTTGGGCTCTGTAACGCCTTGATTGCGCTGAACTTAAGCAATGAGTCTCTTCCTTCATCGAACGGCCCCCCAGAGAGGGGGTAGCAGCAGTATTGAGGCTCTTATACCAACCCTTCCGCATAAAAACCAGCCTAAGCACATTGGCCCATACAGTTATTAAATGGTAAATTGTCAGCCTCAGATAAATGCAAAACCCGTCATGACAGGCCTACAGTTTTCCCATGAGAACCGTGATCATCACCAACTGCACCAATCGAAAACGTCTCGACGGACTGCCGCCGGTGGTGCTGAACGACGAGTGTTATTCATCGATTGCAGCCATGGCAAAGGCGTGGAAGGGACAAATAGACGAACGTCCCACCACTCTGATGGCATCTTCACTCTACGTAGGCAGAAGCGTTTCTGACGCGAAGCGCGTCGCAACGACGCTGGACGCGAAGCTAATGTTTGCGTCGACGGGCTTAGGGTTGATTGAAGGCGATCGGAGATGTC
This sequence comes from Paucimonas lemoignei, assembly GCA_900475325.1. GTDB lineage: Bacteria > Pseudomonadota > Gammaproteobacteria > Pseudomonadales > Pseudomonadaceae > Aquipseudomonas. Next base: position 2,974,699 of record LS483371.1, on the reverse strand, counting down.
CACCGTACAACCTGACGGTGGCTCAGGATCCGAATTCTATCATCCCACGTCTCGAAAAATTGGGTGTGCGCTCATCAGATTGGTGGGAAGCCGTGAATGTCACCCAATCAAAGGGAGGCGCCCTAGCGGACCTTGTAAGCCAACCCGACATCGACTTGGTGCTCATTGCCCTTTCTTCAAACTATGTGCAGTTGATAGGCGAAGACCTCGGAAAAATCAGGGACACGCAGATCGACAAGCTCAGAATATTCACTTCGCGCCCAGGCATCGAGATGCTTCCCAGCCATTTACGACGCATCGCGATGCCCTATGACGAACGCCTTGAAACCTCAACACTACCAGGCACGCGCAACGATTTCCCTCAGAGAGCCCTGCGTCATTTCGTTGAGATTCTTGAACTATCGAGTGCTCCTGCTGAGATCGCTCGAAAGAGCGTCAGCGCGGCGATGGATCTCTTATCCCTAGCAAAAACGACCATCCGGCGGCGCGCATCGGACAGTGAAATTGCCTACATGCTTGAGTGTGTGTGGGCTGATTACCAAGGCAGTTCCACCCGATTGTTACGCTACTTAAGGGACGACGCCCTGGTGTCGTGCGAGCAATCGCGCTTTCGAAGGATCTGGCAGGACATCAAAGGTCAAGACAGCATAGAGAGCAAAGCATGACGAGCGAAGATGCGATTGTGGTGCGTGCACTACGCACCACGCAAGGCGACAACCTTGATGTGTATGCATTATTCATCAGGGGATCTGACCTGGTCCGAATTGCCGACATCAGTCGCCTGTCGCGCGAAGACAGCAGTCCCCTTAAAGGTTTTCAGCGCCCCGAGATTAAGAGTCATGTCAAAGGGATCACTGAGTACCTCAATCAGGGAAATGTACTTTTTCCCAATGCAATTATCTTGGCGCTGTCTCCTGACCTGCGTTTTGTTGCAGCACGCGGAAGCAAGCCGACGGGCGACGCGGGGCTATCGCAAGCGGGTACCCTGACGATCCCTATCAGGGAGGAAGGAATGAGGTCTGCCTGGATCGTGGACGGGCAACAGCGCTCATTGGCGTTGGCGAAAGCGGCCAATTCGGATCTTCCTGTGCCAGTGATCGGTTTTGTATCCGACAGCCTGACCACTCAGCGCGAGCAATTTATTCTGGTCAACAAGGCCAAACCCTTGCCCACTCGACTGATCAACGAACTACTGCCGGAGACAGGCAGCATCCTTTTACCCCGTGAACTGAGTGCTCGCAAGGCACCAGCTGAGTTGTGCGGGCTTCTTAGCCGCGATCCCAACTCCCCTTTCCACAAACTCATAAAGCGGTCGTCCGAGCAAAATAGCAAAGCAGTGATCACTGACACCGCTGTAATAACGATGATCCGCAATAGCATCAGTAATCCGTTGGGGGCGTTGGCCCCCTACACCTCCAGCACCGACGGTGCGGCGAACGTTGAGTCCATGTACAACCTACTGACGACCTTCTGGCGGGCAGTGCGTGATACGTTTCCAGAGGCGTGGGCACTTGAATCCAAGAGCAGTCGACTCATGCACTCAGCGGGGATCATCGCCATGGGAGTGCTTATGGATCGGATCTACGCCAAAATCGGTGGTCAGCGCGAAACCTACGAAGCCGTGCTACAAGAACTGGCCAGAGTAGCCCCTTACTGCGCATGGACAACAGGTCAGTGGCCGATGATTAATGTCCAGTGGAATGAAATCCAAAGCACCCCTCAAGATATCAAGGCGCTGCAAGAAACCTTGATCCGCCTCTATATGACCAGCGCTCACCAATGAAATTTTTATACGCCGACACCCAAGACTACGTAGACCCCGACTACGATTTCATCAACGATCGAAATGCGCCGGGCCGGAAGAGATACTGGGACGACCAGTATGCGCACGAAATGATGACCCCCGTCCCTTATGATGGGCTCTTGGTCTCGATGAGCGCAGTGCGACCTGCAAATGGCGTCGCTAATTCAAAGGTTCGGTACTCGACTTCCGAGCAGCAGCGCTTCCTCAGAGAAGGTGCGCGCAAATTTCTACGACTCGATGGCATTCAGTTCAAAGATACGATGGTCTTAGGTGACTGCGGGGCTTTCGCCTATGTAGAGCACCCTACCCCTGCGTATAGCCCAAGCGAAGTAGTAGAGTTCTACTCAGATGCGGGATTCACCCACGGTTGCTCGCCGGACCACATCATATTCAACTGCGACTCCAGCAATCCTCCAGCGCTGAGCCAGTCGGAAGATGTGCTGTTTCGGTACGAAATCACGCTCAAAAATGCGAAAGAGTTTCTGCGTTTAGTGAAGGAGGCGGAATGGCCTTTCGAACCTCTTGGAGCGGTACAGGGTTGGTCTCCTCAAAGCATGGCGAACGCTGCAAAACAACTCGAAGACATGGGTTATCGCTACTTGGCGATCGGAGGTCTAGTACCTTTGAAAGTCGATCAAATCCATGAGGTTCTGAAACAGCTTCGAGCGGTCCTTAAGCCCGAGACAAATATTCATCTGCTGGGGTTTGCTAAAGCCGAGAACATCCATGAATTCACCGGATATGGCATTACCAGTTTTGACTCAACCTCCCCCCTTATACGCGCGTTTAAAGATGCGAAGTGTAATTACTACATGGGCAACAATACAAGCAAACTGGACTACTACACAGCTATCCGCATTCCTCAGGCGATTGAAAATCCGCGCCTGATGCAAGGAATAAAAAAAGGCACTCTGAGCGCAGAAGAGTTACAAATCAAAGAAAAAGCGGCGCTGCTAGCAATCCGCGAATACGATAAAAATCTTCTCGACTTTGATTCAACTTTAGCCGTGCTAGTAGACTATCTCCGACTGACTCTATCCGGCACAATATTGTCATCAATAGAAATGGAAAAAGAAATCGCCAAGCATGTCCGACTAATCTCACCCACGCTGAGAGATAAACCGTGGCAAAAATGCCAATGTTCGATTTGTCAGTCCGCAGGTATCGAAACTATTATCTTTCGAGCCAGCAATCGAAACAAAAGACGCGGATTTCATAACTTAGGCGTGTACCACCGCCACCTTCAGAAAACTCTGGAACTTTCGAAACAATGATCTATCGATTTAAGGGTGTGCGCGCCCAACAGGCCTCCGGGCATGATGTATTTTCGTTTGCGGCCACTCCAAATGAAATTTTAGATTTTTCTGAAATTGAGAGAGTCGGCCGCGATGAAGAAGGCCACCTCAAAGGCTTTCAGCGTCATCAGGTCGCGTCGCACATTAGAGATATTCGTGACTATCTTCAGCGCGACGATGCATTGCTTCCTAACGCAATTATCTTGGCCTTTCTGGATGGGGTAACGATTAAAGACCTCGGCGAAGGTATTGTAGAAATCGTTATTGATACAGCCGAATCCAAACCAGGCTTCGTGGTCGATGGACAGCAACGACTGAGTGCCCTTGCGACGATGGAAAAACCTGGATTCCAGGTATTTGTATCTGCATTGATTTGTAAAGACTATAACGAACTGCGGCAGCAGTTTGTGCTCGTTAACAATACGAGGCCACTGCCAAAATCGCTGATCTATGAGCTTTTACCGACTGTTGACGGCCTGCCAGAACGGTTCACAAGTCGTAAATTTGCTGCTCGCATTATTGATTTGTTGAATTTTCTGCCGAACTCCTCTCTATTTGGCGAGATCAAGCAACATACGAATCCTAGAGGAGTACTAAGCGACATGGCGATGCAGAAGTTCGTGATGAACTCTGCTAATGATGGCGCGATTCGTAGCTTCATGAAGTTTGATGACTTTGAGGGGCGCAGCATCGAACTCATCAACAACTTCTTCCATGCAGTGCGTGTCGTTTTCAAATCGGAATGGGAAGGACTAGCGCCCAGGAATTCACGCTTGAAGCACGGGGCGGGCCTGGTTTCTTTGAGCTTCGTTATGGAGTTGCTTTACTCCGATCAAGGCACAACCAGCAAGGAAGGTTTCATCAAAGGTCTAAAACTTTTGAAACCTCATACAGCATGGACAAGTGGTGATTGGCACATTTCTGAAACCGACCGCCGCCCCTGGAATGGTATCCAGAACACGCCCACTGATATCGGATTGCTCACTAAGTATCTGACCGAAAAACTCAAGCAAGAACTGAAACGGCGCTAAATCAGACCCAGTCCCGAGGAGAGCAATATGCACACCAAAGCCTTAGTTCTTTTTTCAGGCGGACAAGATTCAACCACCTGCCTTGCCTGGGCGCTGGAACGTTACGAGCACGTCGAGACCATTGGCTTTGATTATGGCCAGAGGCATCGAATCGAACTCGAATGTCGGCTGAATATCTTGCAGGAGGTACGTAACAGATTTCCAAACTGGACCCAGCGACTCGGTGAGGACCATGTGCTTGACCTCAAATTACTCGGCCAGATCAGCGATACGGCGATGACCGCTGAGAAAACTATAGAGTTTGAAAAGAATGGACTTCCCAATACGTTTGTACCCGGGAGAAATCTGCTGTTTTTGACGTTCGCAGCCACTATTGCCTACCGACGGGGCCTCACAGTGCTGGTCGGGGGAATGTGCGAAACCGACTACTCAGGCTACCCAGACTGCCGGGACAACACCCTTAAAGCCACCCAGGTGGCCTTGAGTCTCGGAATGGACACTCCCGTGATCATTGAAACCCCCTTGATGTGGCTCGACAAAGCTCAGACTTGGCGTTTGGCTGAAAACCTAGGCGGTCAAGATTTTGTTAGCCTGATTCAAGAAGAGTCCCACACCTGCTACCTCGGGACTCGACAGCAGAAACATGAATGGGGCTACGGGTGTGGAACGTGCCCAGCTTGCGAACTGCGCAAAACTGGGTATGAGCAGTACTTTCAAGAACGAGATTGATGATGGTTCAGCGGTGGCGGATCAGTGCACTCGCCACCTATTTGAATCAGATGAGAAAACAAAATGACTTACAGCATCAAAGAAATGTTTTACACCCTTCAAGGGGAAGGCAACCAAGCGGGTCGACCCGCGGTATTCTGCCGATTTGCTGGATGCAACCTCTGGTCCGGACGGGAACAGGACAGGGCTAGCGCGATCTGTACTTTCTGCGACACGGACTTTGTGGGAACGGACGGGTTGGGTGGTGGAAAGTTCAAGGATGCGAATGGCCTTGCCCTCGCAATAAATTCATTATGGCCTATCTCCGATCAATGTCACAAGTATGTGGTATTGACCGGAGGAGAACCACTGCTGCAGGTAGATGATGCTTTAGTAGAAGCACTGCACAAACATAGTTTTACTGTGGCTGTGGAAACAAACGGCACAATAATACCGCCAAGCGGAATTGACTGGATTTGCGTCAGCCCTAAATCCACAGCCGAATTAAAGATTACTCAAGGCGATGAATTAAAATTAGTTTTTCCACAAACTGAAGCACAACCAGAAAAATTTGAACACCTCACCTTCAACCATTTCTATCTCCAGCCAATGGATGGACCAGAGGCCCACCAAAACACTGAACTGACCATAAAATATTGCAAGTCTCATCCAAAGTGGAAGCTCGGCCTACAAATGCACAAAGTACTGATGATCCCTTAGAACAGGTCTGACTGAAATATCAGTTCACACCAACACCTAAATAGCCTTCCGCTTTAACCCTTCTATAAACTCACGAACTATGCTTGAAGCACCTTTACCATACGGATAGATAATATCCCTTCTTAAATTTATCACCGGATAGAACGCCTGATGCTTTGAACTACGAGAAGAGAACACAAAATAATCAGCCGTTTTGGCCAGATGGCACAAGGCTGGAGTAGCGGTATGATCACTGTTAATCTCGACCTTGAGTCCTGTGAAAATTATTTCCAGTACGTCCCGAGCGCGGCGCGCGGCACCTTCTGTGAGAGTGTAAATACCCAACAGCTTCCCTTGTAAATTAGGGGCTAATTCTATCGCTGAATCGATGTCTGATTCAGACTCAGTGCTATTGCTAAAATCTAGGACTGGTTCACCCACCTCAAAGATTTCTTGCATTAGCGCAAAGGTTAAGTGACGTATTGCTGGATCTTTTATTTGCCTCCAATGCTTTGTCGCAAAATCCTGTAGCGACTGCCAGACTTGACGACGCAATGGTGCTGCTGGGCAGGGCGCGTCCAGCAGTACATCCATCAACTCCATCATTCTGATATACGCTTCAGGTCCTTTATTGATATCCCATAACATCAGTATCGCGTCAATCAACCTCGTATATTCATCAACTGTGAACGACTGCTCCAACATCAACTGCGTCAGTTGTGCTGCCAGTGACAGCAATGCGGGGTTGACTATAGAATCAAGAGCTAGCAACTCCAACAACTCTAGCCAGAGAACTCCCTGACAAGTCACGTGCCGTTCCTCCAACCAATCCAGCAGCAACGGCAGCGTGTTACGAAGAATTGTCTGCCCCGCAGGAGATCCAGCCTGAATGCATTTAAGCAATCTGTCCGAGCTAAAAGATTCAACTGTCCAATTTTCGCAATACTCTTGTGCATTTTTCTCCAGCCCGTCTGTTTGCGACTCAGTATCAGTCAAGCGCTGAAACCAACTATCCCAACCACCCAACTGTTCTCTAGAAAAGCGGTTTTTCATATCTTGCAAAATTGCAGTCATCATAGGCAATGATTGCAATGGCTCAAACCAAGACGCAGGCATGGTCTGCAATTGCTGCCATAACTGCTGCAATTCAACTAATGACACATCCAACGAGCGTTGCAGTAACGCCTGGACCGCCCCGGGCCCCTCCTTCTGATCTTTCGGTTCATCAACAACTGGCTCTATTTCAATTTCAGATTGAACTTCCTGAGCAAAATCTGCCCAATGTAGTAGTTTTCGCAACCAGTCCGACTCAATAAAATCGGGCATTTGCTGCCGAACCTGTGCACTCCCTAAAGCAGCGGCACCAGCAACCCACAACTGCCAATCTTGTTTAAAGCTTTCGTGAACTTCAAACAGTGGAACTGTTATAAATAGTGGACTTAACGGGTAGCACAAATCGGCCAACTCGCCCCTGCTTTCCTCACTTATGAGTTCAGTAACTAGCAGCCGATTAAGCCCTAACTGCCCCAGCGCTCGAAGCAATAGCCTAACTAATCGTAACGGAACACGACCGCCGAGCAAACTGGGCAGTCGTGAATGGTTAACGATTTCCTGCCAACGATCTGCTGAAGCCAAAGCCTGCAACTCCAACGACAGCAGATTAAGTGGACTGAAGCCTCCCAAACTCTTAAGCTCTTCGTAAAAACGCCAAGAATTTTCGCCATCATGTAATCGATAAGCCAGCATGAAATCACGCAACACTCGACCTATTGGTCGTTTCACCAAAGATGTAAGCGCGGGGCGTTGACGATACAACTTCAGTACATTAGCAAGTACTGTAAAGATTCTATGTTTCTGCTGCTCGCACACCCCGTAGAGCAAATCAATACGCAACAATCCTGAGGGGGCACGTGCTAGCAATGCACTTTGCCCCTCGTTACTTGGAGTGTTAATCAGTCCATAATCAGGTGAGGTACCCGCTGTCCCTAAAAACGCAGAGAGCACCTGACGTAACTCCTCCAGCGCACGGCGATCCTCAGCGGCTGCGTAGAAGCATAATTCCGGCGGACAGCTATACGGTAACAGTAACGGCCACTGCCCCGCACAGGCGCTTTGCACCAAAGGCTCCAACAAACTCTGATACGGCTTCGGATATTTTCCGGCCAACACTTTGTCTGGATCGATCTGGTTGTCAACTGCAAAAAATGGCTGCAACCATATTGGCACTGTGCTCATGAATACGCCTCGAAACGGTAATGGTCTTCAAACTCCAGTAACGCTTCAGAAATTATTTGAGAATTACTGGTCAGCATGACGTGCTCGTCATTACGGTTTGTTCCACTCCAAGTGTAGTTCATTGACCCCTTCAAAAAACAACTGGGGGTAAGTAAACCTTTGGTATGAACCCGCTCACTAAACTGGTAACAAAAATCATGACCGACAACTAAACGACCGTTCAACTGCTGGACAAACCGGCGACTGTACGCGTCGTTACGAGTCACCACCCTCAACCGACACCCGCCGTTAACTGCTCTCGCCAACACTTCATTAAAACTTACGTCTCTACCGCCCCAACCAGGCTCAAGTACATCCCACTGCCCAGAACAGTTATCCAGAACAGGAAAGTCACTTAGCCAAGGCGACACTAACCATATGGGTTCTGGGTGGAGCAATAGACCTGCCATTAGCCCGCCTAGTACTTCACGAAATTGCCTACGCCCCAGTGGGCCATGTAAAAAGATTTGCCGCTGATCATTCATGCTAAAACTCTTATTAAATGGCCTCGGCCAGTTCGACGCGCAATACCAAACCATCCTGCAACCTAGTTATAGCCCCAATGCGCGGATATAACCAAAGCCCTGAGTGATCAACAGGCTGTAACTGAATATCAGAAATCAGTTGCGAGATTTTGGTGATCTGCGCACGCGGCAGTAACAGGTCTGCTCGCCCTGCTCGGCATAACACCTTGTGTAACTCAGCCAAGTAATCAGGAGAAAATTGAACATGCGACTGGGTCTCGGCAAACAGCAAACTGCCAAGCAAACGCTCGGTGGTAGCAACACTATTTTGGAATGGGTTGTAGTAACTCATTTCAGACTGGCGAATGGCATTACCACGTGGCCACAACAACCCCTGATTGCGACAAAGGCCTTGGAACACCTCAACGGGAGATGCCTGCCTACCCAACTCTTTGGTCGCTAGTGCATGAGCAACGATATTCAGACCCCACTCAAGGCCGCTATGGGCCTCCAACGCTCGCCAGTTGCTCAGTAAATCAAGCAAGTTTGCGTCAGTGGAGTCATTGCTACCAGGTCTTAAAACTCTCGAATGTAGCACACTCAAAAAACTGTGACTCAGGGTAAAGCCCTCGTTGAGCAGAATCCGGTGCAACTCTGCATTGGCATCACGACGCTGCTGCAAATCACCGGCCCCTCTCACCGCGGCTAGCGCATCGGCCAGACTACCCCCTGGGGCTACCTGCTCCAGCAATTGGAAAAGATGAAAATCGATCTGCTCATAGTCACCTGGCTGCAGGCTACGCGCGAGAGTATTAAGTACGCGAAGCGGATCCTCGAAATATGCTTGCTCCAGGCGACTTATAATTCCGTTGCCCCCAGCCTCTGCCTCATTCAACCAAACTTCTAGGCAGTCCTCCAGCCAAAAAGCATCGGCCACCACCACCCGTTCATCAACATCTGGCAACAGTACGCACATTGCTCGCTGGGCAGCGCCAGCCAGGGTATTGGCTAGCAACGTGCGACTCCAGAGGAGCAATTCAGGGAGCAAATCTACATCAGCCCACAATGCACGGGCGCACTCCTGTAGGCCGTTGAGCAGATCATCTCGTGCTAGCAACTCACGTAAATCTGTTTGCAGTTTTTGCTCTTGAACAGAGTCCAACTGCTCATCGGGTTGAAACAAACTCTGCGGAATTATGCGCAAACGTTCAATACCAGCAGCGGTGTGCAACCGGGTGAGCGCAGTGGTTATTGGTCGAGGTTCGGTAGGATCCAGATTAAGGAACTCTCCAGCCAGCGCAGCTAAATAACACTCAGCAACCCAATTTGCCTTGAACGAATCACCACCAAAAATATCTAGTTGATCAACAAGATGACGGAAGAACACAGGGCGGAGTCCATGTAAAACCTGCGGATTTGCCAACATATCGACAATCACTTGATCACTAATCCGAAATCGAATACGCATACCATCGACCCACTGCCGAGCACCGATAGCAACAGGTTCACCACTGCGCTCCCAATCAAATCTGACTCGGGTACTTGCACCGTTGGTAAACCGCAAAGTGGCTAGCGCCGCTGTGCTAAAACGCACCACCTCCAGAGGAGTCATTTGCTGGTGCAAACAGAAGGTCACATCGGTAAGATGTCTCCCCCAACTGCCAACTGGAGGCTCATGTAACTCAGTCAGTGACGGCACACGAAACTCGGCCTGCCACACTAGTCGCGCGTTGCTTTTCTCAGTTAAATTTAACTTCGGCTCGAGACGGCGGGTATAGACAGCATTAGGACGCAGTACTGCCAAGGACTGAGCAGCGCTACTGCCAACTGAGCCTTCATCGAGCAACTGCTCGCCAAAAGCCTCACAGACCTCAAACCCAGACTGTTGGATGGAGTCAGGCTCAGGAACAAAATTTACTGGAATTAGCCAGTCAGCATCCAAGTTACTGTCAATGGCATACCGCTTTGAAATCCGTCCTGGGGCAAACTCGCGTAGCGCTTGGAAAATTGGCAAATCTCTCCACTCGACGCTCAAATCCACCCCGCGCACCAAGGCGATAAACAGACTAGGTAAGCTGAGTTCGCTAAACAGCGCTTCGGGGATAAATTCGGGCAGCGGCGAACTCCCTTTAGCCACATCCTCCCACAGTTGGCCATTGGCGCTCCAATCGGTGACTAGTTTGCGCTGCAGCGAAGGTAGTAGTTCAAACATTACCGAACGCGGGGGTGCCCAGAGAATGCGCAGCAGAGTACCGTTATCAACCTGGAGGGCATCTTTTAGATAGGCGGTAAACTGATCTTGCTGGCTGCTTGGTTGCAGTAATTGCTCAACCAAAATCAGTAGTCGTTTGCAACTACTCTTATTAGCCTGAGGCTTGCGAAGTATCGTCCACACGGCACCACTACCTAATTGCGCACTTAGCCAGTCGAGCAGTGCCATAGCCGCCTGCATTTTCTGAATATGGCTGTTGTGCAGCGGTAGACCCTGCCGCTTAATTTCTGGGCTAAGTAACTCTTCGTAGCGTTGAAATGCAACTCGATCACGACCGAACTCGGAGAGAACTACCAACATCCAAGGACGCATGGTGCGAGAGCGGCCTGCACGACCCTTGCGCTGCAAATAGGATGCAACATCACGCGGTGCCTTATGCTGCAGGACTGCCCCCACTGCCGGGTCATTGAAGCCTACCTCAAGTGAAGCCGTAGCAACGACAATCTCAGCGTCAGCATCGACCCCTGCATCCTGACTCGACGTACGACCGACTACCGCCCGATCATCCTCACCGAGCAAATGGCCGATATCTGTGCCCACTCGCCAGTCTTGCCCCAGACGGATACGTTCTAGTGGATGCGTCGCTTCCTGCTCATCTTCATCCTGCCGATCCCTTGGACCACGCAGGCTAGCCAGTGTTGGGTGATGGGGTGTTAGCCCCCACTTATTTGTGCGCCATCCTTCAGCATCTGCTAGCTGGTGATAAAGACGATTGTTCGCGTCCAAGTCGTCGGTAAAGACAAATGCTTTACTTCCCCACGTCCCCTTAGAACAGCTCTTGCGGGCATCCAGAATACGCCTAGTTAGCATGCTGGCCTGAATGGTGGTCGACAGCAAAGCAGTCTGCGAGACCGGATCACCGCGCAGCACCATCAGGTACTCCGCGCCTTCATCAATCATTTCATCAGACAACGGTTCAACCAGTTCAACATGCTCGTCGCGCGCCCCGACCAGTTCGGCAAAAAAACGTGCGGCATCAACTAAGGTTGCAGATAGCCCAACAAAATGTGGTCGGCATTGAGCGCGTTTCATCCAACGCCGCAGTAAATAGGCCGTCTGAGCTCCGCTACCGCCACCGTAAGTGTGCACCTCATCGAGTAACACTAGCGTTGGCCCCTCTTGCGGGCCAACACCAAACAGATGGTTACAACTGTAATCCCCAAGCCTCCGATTGAGCATCTCAGTGGTGGTAAACAAAATGTCCGGCGGAACATCTGTCTGGCAGCGACGAGTCAAAGCCACCTCGTCATCGGCTACATGGTGCCCGCAGCGATTGCAGTTAACCTCTTTAAGGTTGGCACGCCATTCCATCTTTCCGCCGCAACTGCTGCTCGGGCAGCGTAGTAGGTCAAACGCCAAACTTGGTTTCTTCGTTTTAAAATCTACCCCCGCCCATCGCCACTCAGTAGGAGTATCTCCGTACAGTGCACCGATGCGAATCTTGCGGCCAGTTCCGGTTTGCATCAGACCATCGAGTTTACGACACTGGCTCCATGCTTCCATAAACTGGTCTTTGAGCAGTTCATTGCGCGGATAGATGGCTAGAATCCGCACCCTGGGCGTGTGATCACTCAGCAGGTCTGCAGCTAGCGAGGCTAGGCCTGGTAAATAGAACGACAGCGTCTTACCACTACCAGTACCGGCACAAACGATGGTGCCGGAGGCATGAGTCGGTCGGTAGCGATGCTCACTAAAAGCCTGCAAAATACTTGATGTGGCGCGGGACTGAAAACCGGCCAAACTCCGCAGATTGCTGGCTGGATTGAGTAACAACTCAATGGCGGCCTTTAAATGTTCAGGATCACACAGTGTCGACAACTGCAACCACTTCGGCAGCAATTGTGCCAAATCATGATCGCGTTTGGGGTAACTACGAGGCCGACGCAAAAATCGGAAATCCGACACTAACGTACGAGCGCGATCTATCGGTTGGTTGAGAAACCATTGTCGAAGGTTGCGGTACAGGTGCGCCGCCTCGCTCATACGCGTCCGGTAAACATTTGTGAGCCCTTCAGGATGGGGCACCTCGATGAGCATCGCGTGCTTGCTCAACGCAATCAGCACATCATAGGGGTCGTGATCGGGCAGTACTTCTTCCAGGATTGTCAACACCTCATCTTCGCTGAAGAAACCACCGGTATCGCCCCAAACCAACAAGCTGGTTTCCTGCTCTTCCAACTTGTCCAAGCAAGCGTGCAACTGCTCCAGAGTAATGGTCATCAGAAAGCTTTCCGACTAACTGTGAAATGCTCCAGCAGATCGTGTTTTTGAAGCCACTGAAAAGCCTCCAGCGTCATCATGGACAGCGGTGCCCGCCCAAGACTTGCGAGTTGATTAAGTTGATTAAAAAAGCGGCCAACATCTGCAGGCAGATCGAAATCCATCTGATCCCGGACCTGCTGCATGTGTTCAGCCAGTTTCTTTAACTCTTGAATAGACCAAACGGTCTCAGGCATTTGTTTGGCTTGTGCCAAGAACTGCTTACGGAGAGCAACGTATTCCGTATAGTATCTCTCGACCCCAGGAATGCCGCGCTGGGTATCGAGCATCACCTGCTCAACCCGGCATAAGCTATCAAGTTGAGCAGTCCATTGTTTCCAACACGATGTAACTTTTTCTTCTAACTCAGTGGTTAGTTTGCCGAGTGCTACCTGAGCATTATCAAGCGCATCATCCTGACGGGCCGCGGATTTTTTCTGAGACCAAACGTCAGTGAAAGCTTTAAGACTTACAATTGCTTTTCCGCATTGCTTCTGTAGTTCAGCACTTAATTGCATCGACTCGGGAGCATCTACCGGAAGCGCCTTGAGCACCGCCGCATTGGCCACCATAACTTTAAGACTACTGGCGATATTTTGGAAGCGCTCATAGATATGCTTACAATCCTCGATGGATTCACGGGACTGTCCAGCAGACTGACTTAACAGTTGTTCATTGCGCAGACTTTGGATCTGCTGCTCAAGCATGCTCATGATTTTCGTCCCGCAGATCAGTCACAGTTTTAGCCATTTCATCAAGTAGGCGGGTCACACTGTCTTGAGACTGCTTCAAAATGTCGCCTCCCCACTTCTCATTTTCCGACTCCAACCTAGGCAACACGAAACCGTAAAATATATTCCAATTGGTGAGCACCTTCACTACTAACTCCAACCGTAGACCATCAAGTTGGTTGACCCGTTGCAAGCGCCTAATCACATCCGTTTCTTCACGGAGTGCAAGCAGGTCTTTAACCACTCTCCAACTCTCACTGTCTTTCAAGGCAACAAGTGAGGCCTGCATTTTCTTAGCATTAGGGAAATCTGGCAGTGTTGGATAATGCTGCCCACCAACACTGATATCACGCACCAGGCCCGCCATCTCATCTAGCAAAGAACAGAAGGTATCTTGTCGAGTGCAACCATCTAACACTTCAACAACATTGATTGACGGTCGCAGAGCTTGAGTTATTGTATTTGACAATTTCACTAGTTGAGGGTCTTGATTGGTCTTGGCGACTTTAAAAGCGTTGAGTGCTAGATCCCCTTCCATCCCATGATCATTCGCGGAAACTAGTTTTAACCAGGCCTCACGCTGATCATCCCATTTCTCAAGCACTTGCTCGCGTGCTTGCTTTAGCTCTGGCACAACTGCCGACATCTCACTCTCACGAATCTCCTCAGCGGTTCTGAGTAATTCGTTTAAGCGCTGACGGTCATTATTGCTATCCGTCAGCAAACCCAGTGTCATAGCCGATTGCAGTTGCTTACCTAGTAAGCTTGGTAAGGCTTGCCGCATCTCGACCGCCAGTGTCTGCAACATGTCCGGCACCCAGTAAGCGGCGAAACTCTGATAGAGGAGATAATCCCCGAACCCGTTGGGATAACCCCACCCGATGTCGCGGTCAGACTTGCGGTTAAAGTATTCGTAACGGAGCAGTGCAAGTGCTACACCCTGCAGAAATTCTGCTTTCTGCGGAAGCTTAAAATCCTCTTCCAAGCAAAAATGCATCTTACTTCCCGCGTTATTACCCATCGCATAAGGAAGCTCGATAAGTATACGACTTGAAATCTTCAGAGAAGGCTTTTCCTTTAGGCCAATCCAGTCCAGGCGTGCGTACTGCTCATACATCCCCAAGAGGCCTGCACGCAGAATACGACCTTCTTCTTGCCCAAGCTTTTGCTTACGCTGAAACCAAAGGGTGACAATCTCTTCTAATAGGTGCAACTCTAGCTGATTGGAGTCAACCGTCTCAGGGGATAAGTCTTGTAAGGCACCCTGTTTTACCGCTCGAATTGAGGTTTCCGAAACTATGGATCCACTCGGGGCAACCTCATAAATACTCAATCCGTCCTTGAGCATTGCAGCTAGGCCGTCTAAACCAAAGATCCTGGCAACCCGGCAATCCATCTTTCTTTGCAGATCTTCGATCGAGCGACTGTCATATCCCCAGATCGCGGCTAGTGTTTTGCATCGCTCTGGCTTTTCAAGCTTCTGCAAAGCACCTGACAATCCAGCCTTAACTTTAATCCCGGCAAAGTCAGCGGGCGGAAACGCCTTCGACAAACATGTTTTCCGGTAATTGCTTAGCGTGCGCAAGAGAATCTCGTTCAATACCTGGCGGGGATTAAACTTGAGTTCTTCATCGCCTTTACGACAAAAACTATCTGCCAGTGCAGCAATGGCATTACGATTAAAAGGGAATAATGGCACTCCAAACGTAGCGTACCCGAATGCTTTTAAGTCATCTCTTTCGTCATCGGGATCTGACCAAACTGGCGGCCACGAATCAGATTTTCGACCTAACCAAGAAGATTTCAGCGCCTCACTGCCAAAGCGGGCGGCATTCAGATAGCGTCCGCAGAAATTGACAATTCGCTCTAAGGTCTGCTCAGGGCCTTGCCCATGCTCACGAATATGCCACTCATATTGCGCACGGGTTTTAATTGTATCCTGACGCCGCAAATAGCCTTGGTAGCCATCGGTTACCGCAATCGCCGAACGCAGCGTGCATAACTCCTGCTCACCATCACGCACCGATTCCTCCAGCAAACTGTCTATCAGCACGTCTTCAATAGCGGAGATTGCCGCCATGTCCTCTACCAGTACCACCAGAGTGCGGTTTTGTTGTTTCAGTGAGCGGCGTATCTCTTTGAACAGGTCTTGAAAACTGCCACCATTGAATTGAAAAAGATATCCAAAAACCGTACGTGTAGACTCACCAAGAACTTCATTCAGTACGCGGGCCGCACCCTCACGCGCAATTTGGTTGGTGTTCAACTGGGTCTGACTGACACACTGCCGTGCGCTTAGGCACAAGTCATCAAGGTTGAAACTAAAATCAAGATCCCCATCCTTGATTTGGTAATCGTTACGGAGAAGTTCATGATCAGTTGCCCCCTGCGTCAAACGACTAGCAAACTGGTGTATGCAATGCTCTGGTTTAAGCAGGCTTTTTTTGAAGTTAGGATCAGTAATTAACTCTGAGAGACCCCGACCAGGCAGTGTATAGGTTTGAATATCTCGCAAGCGCTGCGCCTCTTCAGCCCTCAACTGCTGACGTGCCGATGGATGTTCACGGTAATACGCAACTTTCTGAGCAGCATCTTGGTGCAACTCAGTCAACTGCTGAGACATGAATGTTAGCAACAGGTCCGCAACCGCCTCGGTCTTTAATTGCTCACCAACTGAACTTATTCTACTACGAGCCTGCTCGAAATCCTCTCCCTCAAGTCCAGCCAATAAGAGTTCCAGTACCTGGCGCAGACTGGCATTTTTCGGAATGCGCACGACATGCCAACTCTGGCAATCAGAGTGTAATTTTAGTTTGGCATCCAACCAGCGAATCAGGTGGGACTTACCTACCCCGGAACGTCCAATGATAGGGATCGGTCGTTCTATCGATAGAAAGTGTTCAAGCAGATTTTCTTCGTCGCATAATTGATCCGCACCAGACCCCACACGTAGCAACTGCATAGGCTCATGCACCGCCAGCAGTACATGCTCTGCCAGTTCTTCGGCCTCCGTGCGAATGCATTGGGTGACATATTCAGGCTGGGGCCAGTAATTAATCAGGCTCATACAGTCACCGCTGGAACGTAGAAAACCTCACTAACAAAACGATGGACTCCGCCAGGAAGTTGTAATTGCATGCTAGTGGTGTCGTCGGAGGCCTTCTCAAAGCGCAGGCGAAAAGCACTCTCCAAGCGCACCAATGCGTGGCTTAGTGCCGGACTGACCTGATGAGCCTCCCTCGGATGCCAACCTAACTCCTGCATCAAAGGTTCGAGTAAACAACGGAAGTGCCCCCCGTCCAACAGGGGTATGTGCTCGGCCAATCGCTCAATAAAAACCCTTAGCGACAATTTGCTTTCACCTAAAAACATCGTTTCTAAATACGGCACAATAGCTCGAGTTGGATCGACAATATATCCCGCATCGAAAGGCTCGAGAAATCCAAAAAAATCACCGTACTGTAAAAAAATAGGTAACTCGTTAGTGAGATTAAGGCCTCGTTCACCAGGTAGCCAGCGATTTACCGCTTCTTGTGCATTGCTAGACAACAACGGTTCTCCCCCCATAAAGGTATAGCCCTGCTGGGCCAGCAGACAGGTCATAGCCCGAAAAAAAGGTTCAACTCGTCTATCATCCAGAAGGACCTGATCAGTATTTTTTTTGGCATTGCCGATTATTAATGCCAACACTCTATGTGCTAAATTTCGATCTGTCGCGCCCTCAGGTACAGAGATCATGCCAGTGTCATCTTGCAACCAAAGTCCTTCCTTTAGCCAAAAATCCAGATTCCACTCAAACCGTTTTTGAGCATTTGCGGATTTAGGTAAAAACTCAGGACGAAGAATCTCCAATACATCGACACGAGATATAGATTTACCTTTTCGCACTAGCACTCGATCAATGAGATTCAGCAACACCAAACTGCTGCCTGGATTGGCATTATTCACCATCGACATTATTGAGACTCCTGTACAAAATTTTCCAAAACCTTGCTGCCGGGGTGACATTCCCACCACGTGCGATATGGCAAATACGGGTCAGCCAATCCTTCAGGTGCGACAATAACTCTTAGCGGATCGTCAAAACTCGGCAATGGCAAATGAGTTTCTCCTGGCATCAGTAGCACCAACTCCAGCCATCCCCCAGCACTATCTTGAGGTGCAAGCGCACACCAGAATGGTAGCGTCTTAAGGGCGTCGTCTTGGTACATCTCATCCAGCACTACCTGACTGGCGCGTACAGCCTGAACTTGCCTGGTACGCAGTAAGTTCTGCAACCAGAAACGCCAATTGTGCAGCATTGCTTTGGACGTAACCCTAGCGTACGACTCAGGTCGGTAGCGGACCCGCAACAACTGTGAAGATGGCATCCAACTCGGAACAGATAATGGCTCCACGCCGCGCAGATGGAATAGATGCCCCAGCGTCGGGGTAAAAGCTCCTCGTCCTTGATTACGACAGCCAGGACATCCCCCACAGCTGCGTTCAGGGGCGATGCCGCTAGGGCGATAAAACTCATCCAACTGCCAACATAGCGGTTGACGCGTGTCCTTTAGCCATCTGGTTAGACGAGAAAAACCATCAGCCCTGGCCTTTTTTTCCTGATCGCGGCGCGGGGCTACCTGTTGCTGCCATACCTCAGGAGCCAAATGGGCGTCAATGAGGATCTGAACGCCAATACGGCTGAAATAATCCTCAAAATAATCATTAAGAAGCTGCTCATTCTCTGGAGTTATCTCACCCTCGAACTGTGGCGGTTCGGGTGGAGTAAAAAACAGACGAATAACCCCCGCACGCTGCATCAACTGCAGGGTACGCAGGTTCCATTTTTCATTACGCTTGCTATGTCGTGGCAGGCCGCGATGCAGAGCAGATCGAGAAATTGTGAAATATTCACCGCTGCTCTCCCTGCTTTCCAACAACATTTTCCAGCGCTCCACCCCCAACTCCGCAGAGATCAACTTCTCCTGCGAAAGTCTTTCCGCCACACTCAACTGTCCTGGGTGGTAGATAAGCCAAGACCAGCAGGCTGTACCGTCACGCCCCCCTCGACCAGCCTCCTGATAGAACCGATCTAAACTCTCCGGCACAGCCGCATGCAGTACCGAACGCACCCCGGACTTATCCATGCCTACACCGAAGGCGGAGGTAGCGACCATGATGTCTAGTTCGTCATCTCCCCACTTGCGAATCAGCGCGTCGCGCTGATCTGCGGCTGTTGAGCCATGGAATAATCCGACTCTAGTGAACCCATTGCCAAGCAGTATATGCTTCCAGTTTTCAGCCTCTTTTTTCTGTGTGGTATACAAAATCAGTGGCCGAGGTAAACACCGAAGCGCGTCCAATACAGCAAGTTGATGTTCTGTAGGGTCCGCGGTTTTCAACACATTAAAATTCAATTCTGGGCGTAAAAAGCTGCCATGAATTTCAATGGCTTGTTTGCCTTCCAGAACAAAAGAATCTTTAAGCAACTGCAGCGTCGGATCACTGAAGGTTGCCGACATCAAGACTGTACGTATGCCTCTCGGTGAATGCTCCCTCAGCGAGCGAAACAGGGGTGCCAGCAACTGGAATTCAGGACGAAATCCTGCCCCCCAGTGGTCAATAATATGCGCCTCGTCAACAACCAGAGCCTCCAACTGCCCTTGCTGTGCCAACCGAAAAAGCGCCGGCCGGAGTTTGCCGCTAGCTAACTCCGGCGAGCAGAACAAAATACGCTGCCCCCCGTCTTTCAAACGCTCGAGGACTTGCTGGTGCTCAGCATCCGCCTGGCCTCCATACAAGACATAACTACCTCCATGACCACAGTCTGCACGGTTAAGTACCTCAGCGGCACGGGTTGCCTGCTCCAGCGCCAACCCTACTGTTGGTACAATGACCAGTACCAGTTTCTGCTTGCCCGAAAACAGGCTCAGCGCATGAATGACTAGGGTCTTTCCGCTACCAGTTGGCAGGTTGATGATCAGCGTACTGTCAGGAGGGGATGTTAAAACTGTACGTATTGCTGCTTGCTGCCCAAGCCCCTGGTATGAAGCGAACTGCTCATTTTTGAGCCTTTGCCGCAGAGCTACATCCATTGGCACGGCCTTCAGATGTCGACGGGGATGATGTCCATAAACATCAAGCGCATCATTATTTTGAACATCCGCCATCCGCACGTAACCCGTCATGGCATCCCGGACTACTCCAGCACGAGAAAGATGCATGTCACTAACGGCATTGGCAGGTAGTCGCAACACGGGGTCGACGATGCTGTGCGCTAATGCACAACCCAAAGCATCCCGGCACACCGCCGCGCGGTCCGCCGGACCTGATTTAAGATCCCGAAAAACTTTTAATAACCGTATAAAAAACGATTCAGACAGTGTGCTAGTCTCGCAAACTAAGCCTGGATTCAACAATGCTGCTTGTAGGGCGTTCCACTGTGCTTGCATCAAGCCCCCCTCAGCATCTTGTTTGTACACACAACTACCGCATGCATCGATAGTAGTTGCAGTTGCGGCTCAAACGAACAGACCTGCACCTGGGGCAGGTCTGCCAAAATCTGTTGGCGACTTCTAGAGGCGATCTCCAAGATCATTCGCTTCCAGTGCTCTGCAGGTAACAAGGACTCAAACTCAGGCCAGGCGTCACTGCGCAGATTGAAATCTTGAAAGCTGGGATTAGCTTTGTCATAAGGCCACTCCAACGACCTCAACATGCTCTCAGCAACCACCAGACTGCCATCCTCCGCCAGCCAATGGCTCTGCACTGAAGGCATCAACATCTCATCGCCACAAACTTGTTCCAGACGACTAGACCCAAGCTTCACAGCGGTTACCAACCAATTAAGTCGGAAGAATATTTTCGGTGCGCTCAAATTGCCTTTTTCAAGTATGCGCAGAAAAGCACTGGTTGCTCCTCGCGAATCAACAGTAATCAAATTATAAACTGAGTCTACAAACGGCTGACCATATCGAAATGGATACACACCGGACTGACCAGCAACCTGGGTTCTAGAAACACTCATTGGCGCAGTTGCCGGGGGATTACCACTTTTGGGATCGATACCGGTTAGGCAGGTAGCAACAAAGGTTTGGACGTCCACTAACGTCTTGGTGCCCTCACGTGATCCCTCTACGGCGAACCTGAGTCTAAATGGACTTTGCAAGTCACCCTCAAAATTGAAGGACAGCCCCTTAGTCATCCATGCGCACATGCGCTTGGCTTGCTCTTCTGCGGAGTCGTCGGCGTTGGCTATTTGTTCGGCGAAGTCCTTAGCCTCGCTAACCTCATCATCTAGCGCCAGCAACTCTTCCTGAACCTTCACGCGACGTCGCTCACGTACAAGCAAGCCATCATCGCCACTTAAGCCTGTTGCGCTCCGTGGCAGCGCCTCATGACCCGAAGAGGCTACTGTTTTCCAGGTGCTCTCAAGATGCTCCTCCAGTACATATTGCAAGCTAGCTACCGTGTTGTTGAATATGCCTACTGACAGATCCAGCACATCAATCCAGCGGCGGATTAATCCGTCATTCGCAGGAAGTAGCGCCAAACTTTCTACTGGACGAACCCCGACCAAGTTGGCACTGTAACGATTAAGTCGGCCAAGTCGCTGCTCAATACGACTGAAGGAGCGTGGCAAACTGTAATGCACTGCAATTCGCTGTCCCCCATGCAGGTTAAGACCGTCCTCACCCCGCTGGTCACATACCAACACTCTGACAGAATTCACAGGGCGGATGAATCGCAACTCTCGTTCGGGGATATAACGTTCAACCGCAACATCTAATTCGAAAGCCAGCAAAGTGAATATATGTTGCGCAACTTCCTCAACCCCACAGAACACCACTGCCTTGCCGTTTTTATGTTCAGCAAGCCAATTGCGAAGGCTTTCAATCAAGCAATTGTCTTTATCTACCTGTTCGTGAAGGGCTTGCTGGGAGATATCATCAAGAAACTCCTGTTCAGCCTGCTTCAGCGAACCGGACAGATGTTGAATGATCTGACTAGCGCGCCGACCGACTAGCAAAGGACTGACCAATAGATCATCTACCCATTGCAAGTACACCTCTGCATTCATCGCCTGGAAATCATCAGGATCACGACTTGCTTGACTGCGATACGCCTCCAGCAACAAATCTAAAGAAGGCATTTTCTCTGCCAATGGCCAGTAACTACGTTTCAAGCCGGCAAGACCCGGAAACAGCCATGCCAGTTGCTGCGACTCGCGCCGGTTACGCAACATTCGCTGATGAAGTCGGTAGTGTTCGCCGATATAACGCCTTAAAGTTTGGACTGCCTGCATTCTCAGATCACCACTTTGCTCAGCAAAAAAATCTACAAGCGGAAGGGTCTCATTGACTAAAGATTGCAGAGACGGATCATTAGGGAATTTACTCACCAAACTTTGAAGTATATGCTCCAGAGCTGCGTTGGAGTTGCTTGGCGTTAGGGCGCTGTACCAACCACCGACTAATTCTCGCTCAGCAATCTGGGTAGTAAAACGACGCACACCCTCCTGTGACAATTCATAGGCCTCTGGACTAAGGCAGTGCAGCATTGCCAAAAAGTTCTTCTCATTACCGTTTAGCGGAGTACCAGAAAGAAGCAGTACAACCGAGGCCACCTGACAGCCTTCGGCCAGGGCACGAAAACGCTCACGCACTGCAATCTGTTGATCCCATGCCCAAGTTGCAATTTGGTGAGCCTCATCGACCACCAATAAGGTTGGCAACCAACCCTTGAGGACACTATTTACTTGCTCATGCGAGCAGATTCGAATCAATCGCTGCGGCTCAGCCTGACTTGCCAACAACTCACTAAGGTGAAAGCGTCCAGACAACTCATCTCTCCATTGCTCGATAAGTGCCGTAGGTACTGTGATAAGCACTCTTGAGTTATGTTTTTTCTCTAACACATGCTCACGAATGATCATGCCCGCTTCAATGGTTTTGCCGAGGCCTACTTCATCTGCCAAGAGGTATTTAGGTATTGGATCCTGGAGAACACGACGCACTACAGCAATCTGATGCGGCTCCAACTCAACACTGCTGCTGGGAATTGACGAAATTGAACGACAGGCTGCGCGCTGCTCGATATAAGCGCTCAAAAAATCATGCCGTAAGGAGCAAAAATAGGGTGCGTCATTTGACCGTGCAGCCAAAAACGCCGCCGGGTCGAGCAATTCTCCCGGCCCTATATTTAGGCAATTAAGTTGATCAATTTCGACCTCTTGCTGATCTCCACCAGCCCGAAAAATCACTAGATGCCTGTTACCGGGGCGAGGACCAGCGTACCTACCCCTCCTCCAAATACCGCTTGCACGATCCTGACAATACACAATCGACTCTTCGTACAACTGTGCACTTTCAAGCAAAGCAACATCTACGGCTTTCAGTCGACACTCAGAACTAATGGGCGACTCAAAAAACCCCACCACCCCCTCATTGCTCTTGTGATCCACGCTCAGTAATTTTCCTATACCGGAAAAATTACTGGAACACACGAGATCGCCAACCATCAATCCATTCATTCCATTCCCTAAATGTTCGTCATGTAGCGATATTCGGGTGCAACAAAACCACAACCACTATTGGCACGCACAGACAGCAGCGTACACAGATGATCCAGATTATCCGTGTCGATTGCTTTGAACCGTTTTTGGAGGGCCACCCTTGGAGAACCGTGACCTGCCTCACATGAGCAAAGCGTCACATTACCCATGTCACCAACAGGCGGTAAAGCAAACCAGGTAAGCCAGCGGTAATTTTTCGTATTTCTATTCAACTTATTCATCTACTGGCCATCCTTGTCTTCACAGCGATCCGCATCACCGCAATCCTGACTTCAACTGCCTTCATTATCGAGATCACGATCTGTGCCGCTTTTGTCGTGACCCCATCGGCGGTCGATACCCAGATCGCATTCTGGGTCTACCCTATTGTATACCCACTGACCATCGGTGCTCAGCTCAAGTTTCTGGGTCGGAATGCTGATTTATGCCGGCATGACGAGCGAAGTCAAAATAAAGCTACGGAGCCGCAAGGCAACTCCTTTGCTTGGTTTAAACACTGTAGCGATTGAATCGCTGCATTCTCTCGCCCACTCAAAAACTCACAGCCACGCCACTAAGGTAATCTGTGAGCAAACCTTGGATCAGCAGCACTTTGCGCTGCAACTGCTCGACATGCGCACGCTCTGCTCGTAGTGCCGAGTACACCTCCCGATATTCCTGCGTCAGCCTCTTGCTGACTGTCTGTTGGTGAGTTAAGGCGTCGGCCCGTTGCGCGAGAGCATCCTGGATAGTACGCAGGAGCAACGCTTGAATCAGTAACGCAACCATTAGCGTGATGATGACCAAGCCTGCCCCTCCCAAAATTGACCACATCAACTCCTTACCTTCCATCTCGTTTCCCCTGGCACTAGCGGTCAATCTTGAACCGCGATCGATATCGCCGCAGAATTCTTCGCGAGTAGCATATCACCGGGGAGCAGTGGCTACTGGCGATTAGGCGTTATCACCGGCCGGCTGGAGGCCCTCCTGCCGCGCGCTATCGGCACAGCATCTCCCGTCACCTCAAGCCTGGCTGGGCCCTACTACAACCCGATCGCGTCGTTGCGGCCAGAACGGGCGCTCGCAGTAGCGCACCGGCCGCGAGATGCTTGCAATAGCGCGCCTGCACATGACGCATCTCCAAAAAATAGTGCTGCCGGCGCTGAGATCGCCCTCAAACTCACGGGTAATTGCTGTGGCAGTTCTTTCTGCCGACACAGAGCCGCACTGCACCAGTGGCGTCCACCACTACCCGAGACGGATGCACCCGGCTACGGCAGAAGGCTCACGTGCCGTAGTGCGTCTCGATGAGCGAGAGCATCGCTAGCGCGTGCTCGTTGATCTGATCCTGCCCCCAGTCGTCGCCTTTACCCAGCACATGGAATATGTGCGCAAGTTTCAAGGAGTCGTACTTCGGCTTGGCGCGGAATGCCGCTTGCTTCTTGAGTACCGCCATGTTGCTGTACGAGGAGTTTTCACCCGGACTGAGCAGTACCAGATTGCCGAATCCGTGCAGCAACTCGTCAGGTAATGTCCTGCGGAACTCTTCATTTTGCGGATGCACATGTTCGACCGAGTTCTTCGACGTAATCCTGTACAGGTGCAGCTTTTCAAGGTCAAGCCAGTTGAAGGTGCTGCGCTCACGCCACAGAATGTATTCCAGTTTCTGGAACCAGTAGTGTTCGAAACTCGTGCCATTGGGCTCCTTGAGATAAGACACTGTGATTGCGATGGACACCGGCTCTGCGGTGTCACTGGACAACAGCCGATAGCTCGCTTCCTTCTGGGTCATTTCGGTGAGCGAGAGCTGGTTATCGATCTGTTCGAGCAACGCCAGCACTTGATGCTCCTTCATATCAGGCGAGTCGACCAACCTGCCCAGGAACGGTGTCAGCCAATATTGAGCACTGCGCTCACCCGTGAGGTAACGCATGCTCTGCAGTTGGCTCAAGTCGGAAGTATCCTGAGTGACCGTGCGCCAATCGGGACCATTGCCTTTGCTTCGATTGTTGATGGTGCTCAGGCGCAAGGTGCGTTCATCTTCCTCACCCAGGCGCACCCACTTGACGACCCAGCGGTCGAACTGAAACCGCACGTTCCAGAGGCACTCCATGAACTCCTTGGCTTGCGCCGCAGTGGCCGTTTCGACAAAGCCGGAGAAACACTCATTGAGGTTGCTGTCGTTGAGCCGTGAGCCGATATCACGCATGTTCTGAGTGTGCCGATAAATTCGAAAGGCATGCATCAGCACCAGGCCGAAGCTGACGACTGACTGATAGCGAGCCTCATCCTTCTCGCGCGGCACTTCAACCGCCTCGTCCTTCACTTTCATCGAACGTATTTCGCTGATCGTGCGGCCTTTTGCGTAGCCGTCTGCAGGGCGTTCAAGGGTAAAATGGTCGAAGGAATGATCCGCAAGATCGTTGAACCTCAAAGCCCCCCAATGGGTACCCGCGAAGACATCGCGCAGGTTTTTCTCGAAGTAATTCCCCATATCTTCGCAGGCCTGCCAGATGCCTTCGTAAGTGGCACGGTTCTGCTTGATACGTTTCATCAAGCGAGCCTTGAGGATATCCGTCTGCTCAAGCTGTAGCCCGCTGGTGTTCAGCGTCGCGAACAACTTGTTCAGGTCCATGCCCGCGGGCATGACATTGTTGACCCAGGTCACGTGGTTGAACAGGTAGTCCCCGACGCGCTGAAGGGCTTGCTCGCCGCCCTTGGCCTGCAACCTCTTGAGTCTGTCGCAGGCTACTTTTCGGGCAGCGCTTAGGTGTATGAGGTAGGGATTCGAAACCTCCTTTTCATCCGGTTCAATGTCCGCCGTCAAACCCGCCCAGGCGCTCAACCGAGACTGGACTTCTTCACGAATATTGAAAGTAAGTCTCGGAGCATTGCCCAAAACCACCAGCGACCGCAGCGGCGAAGATGGCATCAACGAACAGAGAGCAAGCGCCAGCACCATCAATGTCGTCATTCGTTGCTGACCATCGATGAGTTCGTAGA
Organism: Paucimonas lemoignei; assembly: GCA_900475325.1. GTDB lineage: Bacteria > Pseudomonadota > Gammaproteobacteria > Pseudomonadales > Pseudomonadaceae > Aquipseudomonas. The sequence continues at coordinate 2,948,624 of LS483371.1, read as the reverse complement.
CGATGGCAGCATCAGAAGTCGAACCCGGAACCACTTCGCTGGTCAGCACGGTGCCGAAAAAGTAATGCGCTTGTGCGGGTTGATCGTCGGCATCGCGCTCGCTCGCCAGGATGATCTGCTCCAGCAGAGCCTCCACGTCGTCACTGGGCCAGACATACGGGCGTTGATAGCAGGGAATAGTCAGCGATATACCTTGCTGGCACAGCGTAGCGGCAGTCTGTACATAGGACTGGACTTGAGCACTCATCATTTGCCTCCTTGGCGGGCAATGTCAGCAAGGCTGATTCGTTTGATGGCGGCACACAGCCCGGCATCGTATTCAGCGGCGACACGGATCGGGTTCGGCCACGGCAGGTTCAAGTGAAGCGTGATGGAAACCGACTCTACGAAGCGCTTCTTGATACTGTGTTTATCGAGCCCCTCCCCGGTTGGAGTGTATTTATAGCTACGCAAGTACTCCAATAGCTCATCTTCGCTATGGCTGCTGGCGATCCAGTCCATCAGCGGATTGTCCCTGATGTGCGCTTGAACACCGTCTTCCCGCACGCTGACCTCTCTGATAAGGCGCATCGAAAAGATCACTCGGAACATCCACAGACTGACTTCGAGCAGCCTGGCGGTGCCGAACTGGCTGGCATACATCAGCAAAGCGCATTCGTATGCCCTGCTCAGGAACACGCTGCCGCACGCATCCTTGGACAAGCGTTTGTAGTAGTAGGCGAACGAGCCTTTAGGTGGTGCTTCACCGACGTCGAGCAACGTCTGCCGAAGGCCATGGAAGTAGGCGACGTAACGCATCGTGTTAACCCCTGAGCCCAGGGGCTGTCGCATTGCGTACCCCGGCTGGACGCTATGCATGTCCTTACCCCAGGCATCGCGGTGCACCTGCAAGGGCCGATAGGCAATATCGGGGGTATTCGCCAGCGTTCGCTCGGCGAGTTCCGTGACGATCTGCTTGCGCTCGAGCAGCGGGTCACGATCACTGGCAACATTTCGCCAGCGCAGGCTTTGCCAATGCCGGGATTTCATCAGCATTGCGACCAGAGGCTTGAGATCGCCGAGGCGCTCCCAGGTCCGGGCAAAATCATTCTGCGCAGCTGGAACCACGCTGCGCAGGTGATAAGCCTTGATGATGTCCGCGCCGCTCAGACGAACACCAGAAGTGTTCTGGGTTTCGAAAAAGCGGTAGGCATCGTCCTCTCGCCGCGTGACGACCAGAGTCACGTTGATGCGGGTGAAATCTATCTGCGGCAACTTTTGCTGCTCCAGCCATCGAAGATTGAGCTGGATGCGCCGATAGCTTTCTGGAGAGTTGAATTTCAACTCAGGTGCGCCTTTGTCGCCCTTCTGCAGGCAATGAAGCAACGCCAAGCTGGTAATGCGCTGCTGACCATCGATAATATTCAGAGTGCCCCGCTCACGCCCGTTACCACCTTGCTGGTGCAGGATGAAGCTGCCAAGGTAGAAGTCGTGACCCGGCGCATCCGTGCTGAAGAAACCTAGTAAATCATCGAGCAGCCGCGCCAGTTGCTCTTCGCTCCAGCGATAGGGCCGTTGGTATTCGGGCAAATTCAGGCTGCCGAAAATACAGCTTCCGTCGCTGGACGGAATCTTCCTGGCGTTGAACACATTGTCCAGGTTCGTGGAAGCAACGGTTATGCCCTCCACGTCAAGCGACAGATGTGGGGCAAATTGCCGTTCGCTCACGGCTTGGTTCATATGACGATCCTTGTAATGTGTTCGATGGCAGCTAACTGTAGTCAGTCCTGAAAGCTAGCTTCCCCGACATTGTCAAAATGCGTGCAGTCGCCTACCAGCGCGAAGCAATAGACTCTTTTTTCTTCTCCACCTTGGTCAAAACACGATTGAATGCGGTGGCCCTCGCACTACGATCTATGATCAAACTGAACAACGCGTTCTTACCGCGTTCCTGCCTGCGCAGCAACTGAGCGTGGCCGAAAAACGTTAGATTCTCCCGCGCCTGGGAGCAGGCCGTTCAGGCGCAAGTGTTCAACTTCCGAGGTGCAGCTCAAAAACCTGTGGGAACTGACGTTACCAGCGACGCAGCCAGCCAGGCGAAGGGGTTGTCCAGGCGGGGACCATCGTGGGCAACGCCCGCTCCCAAGACCTCAAATTCGCTGCAATGATCAGTACAGAAGCCCGCCAGCCCTAGTGCGATTCAAGAAGCGGGACATCGACGACGCCCCCTTCACCCCACCGGTTCGCAAACGATGCACCCGATGCGCAGGAAGGTTTCATGGGCGTTGAGTTCGTAGACGCTCAACACGGCATGGTCCTTCGCCGCCAGATACCGCCAGCGCCCCTCTTCGAGCATGAACTCTTTAAACGCTTCGCCGTCCTCGCTCAGGTAGATGCGCTGTGCGTCGTTGGCTCTGGTGAACAGGCTCAGGCGCTCTAGATGGAAGACGCTGTCGACGCGCAATTCCTGCGACTGGAGTTTCCAGTCGTAACCCTTGTCCGAAGTCAGGTACTGGTCCCAGCAGACGCACATCAACTTACCGCTCATGCGGGTGATCAGCGGATCGTCGAAATCGTCCTTGTCGCTGTCCCAGGTGCAGGTGCGCCCACTTTTGCCCGGCAGGTAGTAATTGACGAATGACTTAGCGTCGTTCTTCTTCCTGTCCCGGACGTATGAGTAGCTGTAACTGCAGAACAGCAGCAGGCACGGCAAGCCCGGCAGCGAGCGCATGCTCTTCGCCTCCACACCCTCGGGCAGGTTCGGCGTGCCCTCCCAGCGGGTCCAGGGGCCATCGAGGCGCTCGGCACTGTAGATCAGCGGCTTGTAGTAGGTGGATGTCCTCGTGGAGTCGAAGATGATGCCCTTCTCGACATACGAGTATTCGGCTCGCTCGGTGAAGCGCCAGAGCCATTGGCCGCTGAAGTGCACGACGTCCTCGGTCGCCGAATAGCCATAGCTGTCGGGCAACTCCGGCGCCTGGCTGCGCTGCCAGGTCAAGCCATCATGGGAGAAGTGGAAGCCTTCGCCGTAAGCCGCGATCAGGATCCACACCCCGTCGACGACGGACAACCTTCTGCCGTGGAGCTTCTCTTCCTGCGGATCTGGCCGCACGACCTGCCAGTGCAGGCCGTCTTCGCTGCGATGGAACACGCCATCGTCGTCGACCAGCAGCCAGACCTTGCCGTTGGTCTTGATCTGGCGGACGTTTTCCGGATCACAAGGTGGATTGTCGAGGTTTTGCCATTCGATGCTGAAGCGGTGCTCGCTCCCCTCGATCTCGACCACGACGGCCGACTTCTCCAGTCGCTCCTGCTGCCTGGCCAGTTCGCGGGCGGCACGCTCCTGCGCCTCGATCTCCACCACCGACCTGTCGAACTCACCAGCCTTGAACAGGTCGATCTGCCGATCCGCCGCGGAACACGCTTCAGAGAAGGTGGTCAGGGTGTTGTCGACCTGCCTTTCGTAACGACAGAACTGTTCATGCCAGTCGTCGTTCGAGGCCGAGTTGTCCAAGTCGAAGTCGCTGTAGCCCAACTCGCTGTCGAAGTTGATCGGCGGCAGATTCATGCGCCGGATCATGCCGTTGGCCGAATTCAAGGCGCCGCCGTGTTCTGAAATTAGCTCGCTGGCCTTCTTGCGCACGGTGTTGAGACTCGACAGCGCCAGTCCGCGGCCTACCGAGCAAGCGGAAGCGCTAACCGCCGAACTGACCTTGGCCAGGAAGCCATCGTCGAACGATTCCATGTAGAACGAATGGTCCGAGGCCTTGCTGGCGACCGCAATCAGGTCGAAGCTCAGGGTCGTCGCAGCCCAACTGGCGGTGTGCAGCTTCTTGCCAATGTCTTCATAGGTCTGCTCAAAGCTCAGGCCGCGGTAACGAACGATATTTTTCCAGCCGCGGGTCTGCGCGGCCAGTTTCGCGGCGGCGTCGAGCAACGGTTTTTCTTCGGTCTCCCGGAGCAGCGTCTGCATGTGCGAGAAGTTGTCGCGGAACTGCGCCGGCTTGAGGGTCGCGAGAATCCGCGCCACGTACGGGTTCTCGATTTTCCGGCCGCACAGGGTCAGCAGGAAGAAGGCATCCAGCAGCCAGGTGTAGGTGCGGTCATCCTCGTTGAGCAGTGTCTGCACGACCGGTAGATAGTCCTGCAACTTGCGCGGGCTGTCGGCGATCTGGCCGATCTGCCCGATGATGTCCGGGCAACCGGCCTTCTCCGCCAGGTGTTCAAGGAACTCCACGCCTGCTTTGTTCAGCGTTGCGGAACCCTCAATGGCCAAAGCGAACAGGCGCAGGTAGGTGCGCCGGGTTTCCTCGTCGGGTGTCGTGTCGAAGAAGCTGTGCACCTTGATCTCTGGCAACGCCGAGGTCAGCGACAGCGGCTCGCCCTCCTGATGTTCGTGCTCGTCGCCCTGCTCGACGACATTGAGCCCGTTGACGTCCTTGTAGATGTCGATGGCCAGTGCGCTGCCGCCGATCACCTCGCCGATCAGGTCACGGATGCCGTAGGTGGTCGACAGCCCGGAGAACTCCTCGCCGAACAGCTTCGAGATGATGTTCTCGCGGTCCTCGTCGCTGCGGCAGATCTCTTCGTCATCAATGAGGCTGACGATGCGCTCGTACTGCTCGGACAAGAAATACAGCGCATTGAAACCAATGCCGGAGATGTTCTTCTGGATGAAGTGCGAATCCACCACATGCTCGTCGAAGCCCAGCGCGATCATTTCGCGAAAGCGATCGATGCCGGCAAGCTCGATGCCCTCGATCAACTCCATGATGAAGTCCAGCAGGCGGACATCCTCGTCGCAGTCGATCCCCAGTTTGTCGAGGGTAACGACCAGGTGGTTGACGTCCCGCGAGGTCAGCACAACGTCGCGGTGGCTGCGTATGAAGTCATAGGTGAGGTGCAGCACCAGCAGGTTGCGCGGGATCGACTTGAAGCGACGCTTGTTGGCTTCGATGTGCAGCGACCAGTTGGTGAAACTGGCGTGGTTCTCGACCTGCACCAGGCGACTGTTGATCTTGTCGACCGCCAGCGAGAGGAATTCCCGGGTTTCGATGATGTATTCGTTCATCGTCCCCAGGTTGTTGCGGATCACCGCGATGCTCTGGGCGTTGATCAGGTTTTGCTGCTGCAACTGCTTGAGGTAGTGCCAGGCGAATTTCTGCATCTGCAGCATGTCGACCTGGTTGCGCAACTGATCCTGGCCAGTCGTGCCGCTGACCTTGTTGCCCAAGCGCTTGAAGAAACCCGCGCCGGTCTGCCTGGCCAAGCGTTCCTGGCTGGACGCCAGGACCCGCGAGGCATCGAGCGCCAACTGCTGGGTCAGGGCGGCATTGCCCTTGTGCTGGTTCACCAGAGCTTCGATCGCTCGAGCGTCTGCGTCTTCGAGAGGCTGTTCGAAGATCTCTTGCGTTACCTCAACAGTGGTGTCGGTCATTTCATTGGCCTTAAAGGTTTTCGATCTGGTGTTTCAGTCGTTTGCTTTGTCCTGCCAGGGTCCGGACCTGCCCGGCGAAATGGCGCTCGGACAGATACAGGCCCTTGTGAAAATCGGCGTAGAACTGCTGGGAAACCTGCAGAAACTCCAGCGCTTGATGCATGCCGATGGCGCTGCCCACCACCTGCTCGGTACTGGCGAGGGTGAGCTGGAACTCTTTCTCGATGTGGTTATCCAGGGCGATGTTCATCGCCAGGGTGGTGATCAAGCCACCGATCAGGCTGCCCACCAGCGCCCCGGGCGGGCCGCCGATGGCCCCCACAGTGGCGCCGACCGACGCGCCAACCACGCCCGCGCCGGTCTGGAACAGGTTCTTGCCGGTGCGGGTTTCCATTTCCTGCGCGCTCATCTTGCCGGCCGAGAACAGCACCAGGCACTGCACCAAGTCGACCGCGCACACTGCCGCACCGGCGACGCCGCCGTTGGCCAGGCTGCGCTTGAACAGAGTGCCCGTGAACAGGCCGGGCATGGAACGCGCGGCAATACTCACGCTGGCATTGGCCACGCCGGCCTTCAGGGCGCTGTCGCCAGCGGCGATCACGGTGTTCTCAAGGATCCGCAGGGTGGCTTGCTCCGCCGTGATATGGCCGTCCTTGAACTGTTTGATGTACTGGAAGGTGTTAATGCTGCCGGCGATCACCGTGGTGATGACCGCCGCCGAGCCAGCGGCGCGCAGGCTTTGCTGCACTGTTGCCTTGTTCAGGTAGCCAGTCTGCAAGTTGTCGTGCAGCTCCTGGCCGGTCTTGCTCGCGGTGCCCAGGTGCTCGGCCTCACGCTTGCTCAAAGAAGTGGACTGCACGCCATCGACGTCCAGTTGCCCGCTGGTGTTGTCCCGGACCTTCTCCGCAGCCCGGGACACTTCCGGCCGGGTCTGCTGATTTTTCAAGACGTCGCGCTCGGCCGAGAGGCGCACGCCTTCGATCTGGTCCGAGGGACCGAGGAACAGGTCACTGTCCTTGTAGGCGTGCACGCCGTCCTTTGTGGAACGAAACGCCTTCTGCGTCGCCTCGGCATTCTTGAAGTACTTGAGCTGCGCGCCTAGCAACTGGTCGTCACCGCGCATGACCACGATGTCGTGGGTAATGTCGTTGCGGCCCAGCGGCGTGCTGGCGAAGTTGTCGGTGAAGGCGCGCACGTCCTTATCCTTCAGGATCGCGTCGAGATTGAATGTCTCGGCGTGCCAGGTCTCCGCCGCGAAGCCGCCCTTGATCGCGGCGTTTTGCGCGGTGGACGAAACCTTGGCGAGGATGCTGTTGGCCTGGCCGATTTCCGCAAGCATGCGCCCGGCCTTGTCCGCGGCTTGCACGGTCCAGATCGGGCACAGGCTGACGGACTGCTCAAGCGCGCGTTGGCGTTCTTTATCCATGGGTATTCCTCAGGCTGATTTCCTGGATAGCGGTGTCCGCTGAAAGGGGTTGCCGGCCGTCGAGGCCAGGCATCTGGTAAAGCGCGTGCATGCTGTGCAGGCGCTGGGCGATCTCATCGACCCAGACCTGTGGTGCGTGGACACGAATGTTGTCGTTCAGGCCAAAAATCCACCACAGCGTGTCGCGATCCTGGGGCACCCAGGCGCGCAGGCGCTTCCACGCTTGTCCGGGAATAACCTCGAGGGACTGTCGCGCACTGAGCGGGGTTTCTTCGAGCAGCACGGCGATCTGCGCGCTGACATCGGCGATCAGCTCCACCTGCGTCTCGGCCTGCCGGTGGCTGAAGATCCCGGTGGCGATGTAGTCGTCGACATCGAACTGGCCGTGCAACGGCGACCGGACGTCGACCACCGAGACCTGCTGCATGCGATGCAGGGCGAACTGGCGCACGTCGTCGTAACCATCTACCGAGGCCAGCAGGTAACTGATGGAGTGCCGCGAAACCAGGCCCGCCGGGTGCAGGCGAAACTGCTTGAGTTCGCACTTGCTGCGGCTGCGGTAGGCCACGTCGAGCGGTCGACGCTCGAGCAAAGCCTGGGACACCTGGGCCCAGGTTCTCGGGGTGATAGCGGCCGGGAGCAGGATCTTGCCGTTAGGCACCGCACGCACCCGCCGCGACCAGTCGGCCAGGCCATTGTGGCCAAGGTCATCGAGGAAATTGCGGGCCCTGCGAAACTGCGGGCCGAGTTGGTCGAGCACGGTCTGCGGTAGCAAGGTGTTCAGGTAGCTTTCCGACAGGTACAGGGCAAGCGCCGTCGAAGCGTCCATGTCCTGCAGCTGCAACGGCGCGTCCTTGGTGAAGCTCCAGCGGAACGGCACCTCGCTGTCGTTGCACTGCAGCGAGAACGGGATGGACAGCCGGTTGAGATCGCGCTGGATCGAGCGCAACGTCACCGAAAAGCCCTTGTCGCGCAGCTTTTCCAGCAAGGTCGTGGTGGCGATGCGCTGCGGTTCGGTAGGGATAAGGCGCAACAAGGCAAACAGCCTGAGCAGTGTGTCTTTAGCCTGGGACATCAAGACTTCCTTGTACTCTTAGCGACCGCTACAGCGGCCGGGCATTGCAGTAGATCCGATTCAGCAGCATGGCATTCTGCCATAATTGCGCGATGATTCCACCGCGAATTCATCCTCCCGTCGATGACGGCAGCCACGTCAGGAGTCTGCCCGCTGCCGCTGCTCGCGCTTGAGGTCTGTGTATTCGGTGTAGAGTTCGTAGCCCTTTTTAAGCACTACGCAGAGTCCAATGAAAGCAAACAGGTTTTTCATGATGAGGTTCTCGCTGGCGTTTGACCCCATCTTCCAGCATCGGGCGACAAACCGTGTCGCCTGTTCAGCCGGGGTGGCCAAGGCGACGGCGACAGGTGGTCGTATGCAACGACGCCGAGGGTTTGGCAGGACACTGCATCAGGGCATCCAGGTGCGCCCCTACCTCGCGAAGCGCCTCCGACAAGTCGATTTTCAGCGTGCTTGATTGATGACTCATCACAGCCAATCTCCAGATATTTCCAGCCTTAGTTAGCCGATTGCCGGCCCGAAGTAATTTACTCACCGATCACGAAGTATCGAGAAACCAGCCTTGCATTTGCTATTTCTAGGCTGTGGGGCGTCAGCCGCCGGCAGCTAACCCCTTTTGGGCGACAGCGCACACGCGGCGATCCAGGAAGGATGACTACTCGTGTACCGGCGGCGACTGGGGGCAACACTGGGGGCAAGACCAAATAATTTTGGCCTCTGACCACCGTCCTAGAGCCATGTAAAAATGTTTTTTGGCGACCCTGAGAGTCTTTAGGCGTCGTCGGGCAGGCTGTTCGGCTGATCATTTCTGCCTTTTCATAGACCATGGAGATCCATTCACTTCCAGTGGTTTGCACATTGGGGGCATATTTGAGGGCATGCTTTGGATGGTTTGAAAAGGATGCCCCCAGCCTGAGCCAAGCAGGCTATTGATGAGGATGGGTAGACTGAGGGAGATATGAACCCTCGACCCTACCCCGTATCAATGACCGAGCCGTAGTGAGCGCACCACCCACCACGCTCGACAAATGCGTGCAAATTTAAAAATTATGATGGCATAATGCCTTGGCAACCGGCAAAATCCACACGTTCCCAACGGATTTGAAGGACCGGTTCCGATGACATGGCCAGTCACGCTGAAACTCGACAGCGCAGCCTACCCGCTCAGCGCGGTGCAACGCGCCGCTTATTCCCTGGCCGACACTGTCACGATCCAGGTCGGTATTGAAGCCAATCAGATAAGCCTCACGGCCCACCCCGCTGAAGCAAGGCTAACGCTTTCCCCGGAGGAGGCTCACTCGCTGATCCTTCAGCATCTGAACGACTTCGCCCTACGCGACCATATCAACCGCGAAACAGCAGGGCTGCGCGAAGTCCTGGCCCGAGCCGCGCTCGCTGGATGTGGGATTTCCCAGTGACACTGATTGCGACAGACGCCAAGCACTACCGCTTGCTGCCTTTTCGATTCATGCGCATGAACACGGGACATGACCGTGACATCCTGCTCACCTCCGATACCGGTGAGTACATGCACGTGAACGACGCGCAACTACGAGCCCTCAGTTACTTCGACGTTCAAGCAAGTACGCCTTTTTACAAGGACCTGCTGGCCCGCCACTTCATCTACGAACCAGGCCGCCACGACCCGTTCCCGGAAATGGCAGCGCAGTATCGCAGCCGCAAGGACTTCCTCTTCCAGGGTCCTGCACTGCACTTGTTCGTGGTTACATTGCGCTGCAACCACACCTGCCAGTACTGCCAGGTGTCACGGGCCCCTCTGGGAGGATCCGGCCACGATCTGTCGGAAGCGGATGCACAGGCGGCGGTCGATCGCCTGTTCGAATCGAACGCTCCCGCCCTGACTGTGGAGTTTCAGGGTGGCGAGCCGCTTCTGGCCTTCGAGCGCGTCCGCCAGATTGTCGAATGGGTCGTTGAACGGAACGTGGTCGAACAACGGGATATCCAGTTCGTCATCACCACCACGTTGCACCACCTGACGGAGGAAGTACTCGACTTCGCAGAACAAAATCGCATCCAGTTTTCGACCTCGCTCGATGGGCCGGCGCCCTTGCACAATGCCAACCGCCCTACCCCGTCACGAGACTCCTACGAACGCACTGTAAAAGGCATCCAGTGGGTCCGTGAGCGCCTTGGCCATGATGCAGTTTCCGCGCTGACCACGCTGACCTCAAGAAGCCTCGAACAACCTGAAGCGATCATCGATGAGTATGTAAGCCAGGGCTTCTCCAGCATCTCGCTTCGGCCTCTGAGCCCTTATGGGTTTGCCACCAAGAGTGCCCATCGACTTGATTACCCTATTGAGCAATACCTGGCCTTCTACAAGAAGGCACTGGCCTATTTGCTGCATATCAACCAACAGGGCGTATACCTCTCAGAGAGTTATACGAGCCTGTTGCTGAAGAATATCCTGACACCCTTCTCCTCCGGCTATGTAGACCTGCGCTCCCCCGCTGGCGCAGGCACTGCGGCGCTGGTCTACAACTATGACGGTTACGTCTATCCCTCGGACGAAGCCCGAATGTTGCTGGAGATGGGTGAAGACGGCTTGAGGCTCGGCACCGTGCAGCAACCCTTGTCTGAATTACTCGCATCGCCCGTTATGAATGCGTTGCTCGCCAGTGGTGTAGCAGAGGCGCTGCCGGGCTGCTCCGATTGCGCACTTGTCCCGTACTGCGGTGCTGACCCCGTCGAACACTATGCCCGCCAAGCTGACCCGATCGGACACCGAGTGTTCAGCAGCTTCTGCAAGAAGAACATGGGGCTGCTGAAGCATCTTTTCGGCCTGCTTTGCGATGGCGACGACAACGTACAGAGGGTACTGCTGTCTTGGTTGAACAGGCGCTCTTACAACGATGTCCGGTTTCCGGGTTACAGGGGCTGATGGCGATGCTGCGCAAAGATACCCACTTCGAAATCCATCACCTGAATGAGCCGAAACTGCTCAAGGTCATCACTCTGGATGAGTTCATCGGACAAGGCCTGGCTGTTTGTGCCGGAAGCGCTGAGTTCGGTGACCTGCTGCTTTGGCTGCCAAACGATGAACGCCTACGGAGCCCGCATCTGCTCTCATTACCAGTGGGTGGATTCCTGATCCCGGAGCCATTGATCGGCGACTTCGACAGCGCGCGGCCACACCTGCACACCCCCAAAGATGCGAATGTCGTGCAGCCCGGCGATGTCATTGCCATCACACCAGGCAACGCGTTGGTGCGAGTGCTCTATCGACGAGGCTCAGACAGCAACCTGCTGTTCATGACCGATCGTTGCAACAGCCTCTGCCTGATGTGCTCGCAGCCGCCCAAAGATATCGATGACCGTTGGCACATCGAGGAGAACCTACGGCTGATCGACCTGATGGACCCGGGCGAGGAAAATCTGGGAATCAGCGGCGGAGAACCAACGCTTTATCGCGGCGGCCTGCTCGAAATCCTGGCCAAGTGCAAAGCCGTTTTGCCGCAGAAATCCATTCATGTGCTCAGCAACGGGCGTCTGTTCCAAGACCCGAGCTGGATCGCAGCACTCTCTGCCATCGGCCACCCTCAGTTGAGCTGGGGCATCCCGCTGTATGCCGACAATGCCGAAGACCATGACCATGTGGTGCAGGCTCCAGGCGCGTTCAGCGAAACCCTGCAAGGTCTTTACAACCTGGCGCGGGCCAACCAGATCATCGAGATACGCGTGGTGCTCAATCTCCTGACCACGCCACGCTTGCCCGAGCTCGCCTACTACGTGTTCAGGAACTTGCCCTTCGTGCGGCATGTTGCGCTGATGGGTATCGAAAGTACCGGCCTGGCCAGGAAGAACTACGAAGAACTGTGGATTGACCCGCTGGACTATCAGGAGTCGTTGAGCCAGGCCGTGTATTTCCTGTTCAACCGCGGAATGCCGGTTTCGATCTACAACTTGCCCCTGTGCCTGATCCCGGCCCACCTCTCGCGTTTCGCCCGCCAGAGCATCTCGGACTGGAAGAACCTGTTCATCGATACCTGCCAGCAATGCGCTGCCGTCAAACATTGCTCTGGCTTCTTCAGATCCCACACCGACCGCTGGCAGAGCCGCGGCGTACAACTACTATCGACCGAGGCCTTTAGCGCCTATGCAAGGAGTGCACAGTGAAATTGCTCGACCGCTGGAAAGTCCTGATTAGTGGGATCAGCTTGCTGCCAATGGCAGGTACCACCCTGGCACAGGCGGGCAATATGTCGCTCGCCGATGCGAACTGGCAGCCTGCCGACAAGCTGCAACCCCCGGTATTTGCCGATACGCTGAATGTTCCAGACGCCGTGAACATCTATGCGGCACATCGCTCTCACAGTTCACATAGTTCCCACAGCTCGCACAGTTCTCACTACAGCGGCTCGGGTGGCTATAGCGCACCTCGCTACTACAGCCCACCCGCTACCAGCACCCGAAGCTACAGCGCGCCGAGTGCTTCGAGCAGCACCCCAAGCAGCAACAGCCTTTATCAGTCGTCTGGCACTACCAGCGGGACAAGTTCGAGCACTTCTAAGAGCCGCGCGACCAATGAGCAGAAAAGCAACCTGGTCACCCGTGTGCAGACCGCGCTGATGGTGCGCCAGTATTACCAAGGCGCCATTGATGGAGTGATGGGCAAGACGACACGTGGTGCGTTGATGGCCTTTCAGATGGACAGTGGGCTGACCGTGAATGGCCGGATGGATACGCCATCGCTGAATGCGTTGGGTATAAAGATTCCATAAGTTGTTGGCGCTGATGCGATTTTGACGCCGGCTACCGGAATTCATTGACCCACCCGAGTACTCAAGAAATGATTTCGGAGGCTGCGTGTGGGTCAGTCAAAATCAGCAACCTGGGTCAAAATCGCATCAGCGCCGACACGAATAGGTCTCCTGGGAACTCGCCGGGCTGCTGCCGACGCATTGCAGCATAAAAATACTGCAACGCAACGCCGAAGCAGGATGAGGACTGTCACAAGAACATTAAATACTGACTTCAAGGCGCATACTGAAAGCTAGCCAAAGCCACACTGGTGTTTATCAGGAATCGCCATTCACGATCGCTAGCACAGCCGATGCAAGTGGGGGCACAAATGGGGGCACAACTCTTTTTTTTCGACCTTAAATAACCGTCCTAGAGCCATGTCAAAATGTTCTTCGGCTTGCCTGAGAGTCTCTAGTGTGGTGTTTCAGAAGTACCACTGAAAAATCATTTGCCTAGCGCTCGTGCTGCACGAGCGACTGAGGCGAGAATATCTTCTGCCTTCTTATGCCACCGAAACGGCTTCGGATTCTGGTTGTACGTTTCCAGGTAATACTCAATCGAAGCTTCTAGATCTTTGACGCTAACGTGTGCTTGCCGCTTGATCCATTTCTCGCTCAGCGTTGAGAAAAAGCGCTCGACCAAATTCAGCCACGAGGCCGACGTCGGTGTGAAGTGGATGTTGTAGCGTGGAAGCGCCGCAAGCCAGGCTCTGACTTTGTCGGTCTTGTGCGTTGCGTAGTTATCCATGATCAGATGAATCGGCATTTCAGCAGGTACCGACGCATCGATCTCTTTCAGAAAGGCAAGAAACTCAATGCTGCGATGTTGACGCCTCAAGCGGCCGATGACCTCACCGGTTGCTACATCCAGAGCAGCGAACAGAGAGGTCGTACCGTGTCGTTTGTAATCGTGCGTGCGAGTTGCAGGGTTGCCCGGCGATAGGGGTAAACCAGGTTGCGTGTGGTTCAAGGCTTGAATCTCACTCTTCTCATCAACGCATAGCACCAAGGCTCTCTCGGGCGGATTCAAGTACAGCCCAAGGATGTCGTGGACCTTGTCGACAAACAACGGATCGGTGGAGAGCTTGAAGGTTTTTTCCAGATGCGGCTTGATCCCGAACGCGTGCTAGATACGCATGATGCTGGCAGGAAAAAGGCCCGTCTCGCGGCTCATGCGGCGCGTACTCCAGTGACTGGAGTCGTCGGGCTTACCTTGCAATATCTGATTTACTACTTGTTGAACCTGCTCATCCGAAATCGTGCGTGGCCGGCCAGAGCGCGGCTCATCGTTCAAACCCAACAATCCCAACTTAGCGAAACGCTGCCGCCACCGCGATACGACATCCTTGCTGGTACCCAAGCGCTGTGCAATGTCATTGCCAGATTCGCCGGCTGCACAAGCGAGGACTATTTCGGCCCGCAGACGTGCATCCTGGGGGCCTTTACGGAGTTTGACCCGACGTAGCAGCTCCGCATTTTCAGTTTCAGATAGGGTAATGACAGTCGCTGGTCGGCCCATGTCGATACACAACTCTTGATGAGTGGGTTTCTACAGAGCCTAGTCCAAATTTTCAGCGTTACTTCTGAAACACCACACTAAGTGTCTGGCTCGAAAATAAGCTGTTCACTTTTGACGGCGAATTGGGCGCTCGCCAAAAGTGAACGTATTTCCGAGACAGGACACTAGCAGCGGGCTTTTTGCCAGGCGTCCGAGCATGCCATCACGTCGAGGTTGATGAAGTCGGCCAACGACTGGTAGGCCTCGCGCATTTCTTCACGGGTCATCGGTTGCTTCAGCTTGCCTTCGGTCCATTGGCAGATTCTCTGCAGTTGTTCGTCATCGAAGCGAACCTCTGCTGGGCCATAATCATTGGAGCCAACAAACAGCAAAGGTACGAGAACCCTGTCTTGAGAGAGGTCATGCTCAGCGAGGTTGAACAGTCTCAAGTCGACATCCGCTCTCAACGAGAGACGTTCAAAAGCCTTGCCTGGGTTCATGTAGTACCGTGAATTTCCGCCGGATGAATGCAGCGCCTTATTAAGAAAGTACGCCAATGATTCCTTATCCAAAGGTTCTTGATAGTCAGTGGAGAACTGATAATAGATCCTGCCGATTGTACTACCATCTTCAAGCCCGATCATGTCTCGGTAATGTTCAGACGGTGGGCAGTAGATGACTTTTGCCGAAATCGAATGCCCTGGGACTTTTAACCACTCTCTAAATATCAGGTCCCCCATGGCTTCAAATTCATAAGGAAGTATACGCAGGCTTTCCAGTTGATCAACCGCATCCACATAGTAATCCTCAACCCAGAGTTTCCACGTTGGCCGACTATAAAACTGCTCTATAGTCGCTGGCTGACGGCCCGGCCTAAAACCCTGCCACGTATCCCTGAACTTTTCGGACAACACCCCCCAGCGCGGACCATAATAGGCCTCCATTTCCTTCAGGAAGATCGAGTAGTCTATTTTAGTGCAGTCAAGCTGCTTGAATAATTGCTCCTTCAGCCCCTGTGCCAGATCAAACTCAACGGTGTGATAAAGCGCCTCAAGCACCGCTCGCCTAAAAGCTTCTCGTGCTTTTTTCGACAATGTGTCGCGATTAAAATCCAGCCATATTCCCGCACCACCGGAAACGAGATTGACTTCAACATTGACGAGAGGGAATGAAATGGAGTCGGTATCAAAGTGCTGCCCGCGATAAGCTGCGTAAAAAGTTTCCTCTTCCTGCTGCGTAGCAACAGGAAGAGGCTTGTAACGAATCTTGAGTTGCGTATCTTTCATGTCGATGAATCGCCATCCCTCGGCTTTGCCAGACTTACCTCCCGCATAGACATCCGCGATATCGAACCGTCCTCCTTTCGTTACCAAGGTGCCGTCTATTTTTATCAGTGGATCATTTGCAAACTCCACTACCTTGTCGAAAAGTTTTCCCGCCTCATAGGGAAATGACTCATCCAGCAAGGGGTCTCGCTTGCGTGCGATCCTGGCGGCTACCGTGTCCCTGTCTTCGCCGTCAGACCACCAGTGCTGTGTGAACGCATCCAGCTTGAACCTCAAGGTCATCTCGGTCCCGTAGGGTTCAGCGATATCTTCAGGCAGCTTTCTCAGCAGTACGAGCCCACGGTTGGGGCCCGAAGGCTTGTGCATGACGATGTCGAATATTTCGTTATTGACGACATTTTTGGTGCGCACATTTATCTCGTCGCACAAGATGAATGCGCTGTGCAGGCCGATACCGAACGCTCCGGAAGGTTTCGCCCACTCCGGCATTTGCCGAATTTCCCTCTGGCGCTGCTGATTCCGTTGCGAGCCGCCAATGCTCAGCATGAACTCCAGGTCGTTTCGGGTGATACCGGTACCTTTGTCTCTGATGCGCAACTGCCACGTCGTCAATGCAGAGTCGGCATCCTGCTCGGTATCGAGTTCTTCCAGCGTGACTGTCACCGCATGCGCATTAAAGACTGTTTTCAGCTTCTCGCACCCTGGTTGTTTCCAGTCCAGTGCAGGATCATTCCTATGGGTCAGCCAGACTTTCAGCAAGGTCGCGTCCACCGCATTCTGCAACAGCTCACGGATACACGCGTACTTGCTGCCATAAAGGTTCTTGCCCTCAAGCAGTTCGGTGACCTTTTCTGAGTCCAGTGAGAACGCCGGCCTTACGCCATCCTTCAGAATCTGCAAGTTTCCATTCAACCGCACGGTAATCGGCCCCAGCATGGGCAACAACCCAAGCTTCCTGCTCGGCACAATATCCCGCCAGTTGTTGCGCTGGTTGCTGACCTCCTCCTCCAGCCAGCTGAACCATTTGAACGCTTCCATGTAGCCATCCACCGTCTCGCACTCGGCCACCAGGTCGATACGCTCGGGGTCGAGGCGCAAGTGGCGCATGCCGGCGTGCTTGTCTTCGTGGGCCTTGCTCAGCGCCGGGCGGTGTTCGCCGGCGATGCCCTGCATTACCGGGCAGAAGCGGTTGTCGTCTAGGTCGAGCAAGTCGCCCATACGCAGCAGGCAGGCGACGAAGCGTGGGTGGCAGTCATCTTTGCCCAGGCCGGCCTCACGGAATGGCAGGCCCTCGGGGGCCAGCAGGTCCTTGAAAGCGGCACCGTGCATTTGGCAGATACGCCCAAGTACTCGGATGAGCCTGGCCGGGATCAGTTCGGTGCGTGGCGAGCTCAGCCCGATCGAGGTCATCGGCGAACGCACAATCTCGGCCGCACGGTCAGCGTGTTGCCTGCGGAACCATTCGGCCAGCAGTTCGCGCAGTTTGCCCAGCATCTCCACCGGGCTTTCGCAATCGAATATCAGCCCGGTGTCCGAACGGGACTTGAACGCGCGTGCAATGGCGTTCAGCTCGTGGTAGGGCTGAGCACATATCCCGTCGATATATGCTGCGAACCCTGGTTCGGCGATGGCCTTCTGCAGGTCGGCATGGGGTACTACCATGCCGATGTCGTGCCAGTAGGCCGCTTCCAGAATCAACCAGGTATCCGTGGCGGACAGCAGCCTGATGTTGTCGCCTAGCAGCCGCTCGATGTTGATCAGGATCTGCTTGCTGTGGGACTCATCATGTCGACTGTAGTGCGGGAACAGCCCACCGATGCTCTGCAAGGCCTTGGGTATCAGCTTCTTGTCGAAGTCCCACTGACTGGCCAGCAGGCTCAGTGCCGAATGTTTGCCCGCTTTTTCCTTCAGGTGCTTTACCAGCAGATCTGCCATGAAACATCGCTCTCCGGTCTGTCGTCTTGCAACCCAGGCGCTTACAGCCTCTGGATCCAAAAGCGCTACTTTATCTGCATAATGGCGCATTGGCATATAGCTCGTAGGTGGGCTGCCGCATCACACAAGTCCGTCACCACAGGCAACCGCGCCTGGCTGTATATGCAAACGGAGCAGGACTGCGACACACTGGCTATTGAAGTCGCCAGCGTCAGAAACTGCCTGCCGACACTGTGGCAGGTCCTACTGGCCACCAGCGAACTACCCGCGCAAACACCACCCAGCGGGTGTTCGGCGATGCCGGCACCGAGGGCTTGTGCGCCCCCTCCCAGGCGGCACTGGCGCGCCTGACGCAGTTGGCGGCCTTTTTTACTGAGCGGGCGGACGACCCGGGCGCAACCTACTGTCGCCAGTTGCAAGGGGCGGTGCTGTGGTTCGGCCAACTGCTCGCGCGCGATTTTGATGGCGCCCCATGCCTGTTCAACGCCGACCTCGACGAGGTCTCTTGGCTGGTAGATAACGACCCTGACGGTTTTAACCGGGCCGTGCGCCAGGAATGCAACGAACGCTGGCTGGAATTGTGCGAAGGCCGAGACAGCGTATATGCCCCTCGCTCAGAACGTCGAGCGCATCGACGCGGACCCCAGGGTTTCCCCGGAAGCTGATTTCGATCTTTTCTTCGCCAGTCAAAGGGAGATGCAGCGCTGATAGCTTACCGGCAACGTACCGAGCGCGAATTACATTGCCAAGGCCAGGGCAGCAAGGGAAGCGCTCAACGACCGAGATGCGCTCGCTGCTTCTCGCCAAGCCTTGGAGATGCTGAGCGAGAAAGTTTGGCGGTGGCTTGGAAGTCATGCCCAAGGCGTGTTGAATCTGATGTTGGCTGGCGTCGGTGCCGAGCCTGCGTTGAGAAATCTATGCGAAGCGTTGGTCAAGAAATTGGGAGATGCCCAGACCTTCCACCATGCGAACAGAGAGCCACTTCTTGCTGCGTATAGCCGCATTTTGGGTATTCCAGTCAATAATCTTGTCTGGACCTACCTGAACAAAGGCACTCATGAGGAGGCAGACCGCGATGACTTTGACGGGGAACTTGTCGAGGTCGTTGTCCAAACTCTTGAGGAGCTAGACCGCCTAGATCTGCGAGGCGGACGCTAGCATTCGTTGCGGCGCACGCTTGATCTCGGCTGGGAGTAATTGACTTCAACTATCGGGGCGAGTGCACAGGCACGCTCCTTTATCAATAGACTTCTCCCAACACAGATATTACGGCAAGCAGCGTAAGCAGCTAGCCGTAATATCTGTCGCTGAGCTATGACACACCGGACACCGAATGTGATTTGGTGTCCTACCAGGCGCTTAGTGCCCTGCCCTAGGCGACCAATCATCCAGGCATTCCCCGTGCAAGCCGAGTTTGACATACATTGAAAGCCATCGCCGACCACCCTGCTCCGCCTCAGAGATCGCCAATCTCGATCGCCCGCATATCCCGCGCTACTGGGGGCAAAACTGGGGGCACATTTGAATTTTTTCCGCCTGAAAACACCGTCCTAGAGCCAAGTCCAAATGTTTTTTGGCGATCCTGAGAGTCTTTAGGGGCTTCGCGCATGCTTGTTAGCTGATCATTTCTGCTTTTTCCTAGCCTCGAAGAGCCATTTACTTCCAGCTAATTGCTACATTTGGGGCAAAATTGAGGGCATGCTTTGGATGGTTTGAAAAGGATGCCCCCAACCGGAGATGCTGAGCGCTTTCGGTAATCTGCTGAACACGCTGTTCCTTTTGGGTGCCAAAGACTGTCTTCACAGTGATTTTCTCGCTTTCCAGAGTGTGTCGGAAAGTAAGACCGCCGCTTAAGCTCATCACCTTCAGAAACCAGGCTGCCCGAGCAGACTGGCGCGGAGGATTATCGACGCTGACCAACGGCCAGAGATTAGCGAGTCATGAAACGCAAACCGAAGCCAGGCCTACCACCGCTACCTGTCCTACTTCAACCATGACCAGGAAGGTACTGCGATCAACGCATTGGAACTGTTCTACCTCTCGGTTTATAGCGCCGTCGAAGACTAGGTCCAGTCACGGATGCCAGCAGAGCTGGCGCCGCGAGCCGCCTACCACCGCAACAAAATCTCACGACAGATCGACGCCATTGACCTGTTCGCTATGTGACCAGGAGGGGATGCGCCGGGCCCAGGCAATGTCAATGAATGACTACCTACCCAAGAGCCGATAGATACGAAACCTTCATCATTGGAGATAAGTTGGGCAATAGGTCCTCTCCAAGGCGCTCGAGCAACCACAGCTGTTGGGTGGGCATTACGAGACTGGTTGCTGCCGGGCCTGGCATCGACTACAAGACCGTTTCCTAGATCGCCCGGAACTGGCACGACTCCGATGACGTTGCGATCCTAGACATCCACATTCTGCGCGCCAGCCAGATTTTCCTCAGCTAGTGCCCCTTCATCTCAGGCGCGAAGTAGGCCTCCATCAGGTTGGGGGTGACCTTCTGGAGTAATGCCTGCACTGGCGACAGGGTGTATCTGGTGATCATGCCTTCCCGTGTGAATCCTGAACCTCGAATCCCCGCCCAGAACAATGCGAGATTCTTGTCGCCGGTGCACAGCATGACTTTTTCATCGGGGAAGGCGGCGTACAGGCGCATGAGTAACTCAAGTGCTCTCAGATCCGCCAGGGCATTATACGCATCGGCTTTTGAGTACTTGGCTGAGGGCTTGATAAGGCGCTTGGCAGGGCTCGCGCCCTTGACGACAACGACCGTGCTCAGAGCGGCGAGCACGACCAGCGAGCCCCTTGTGAGCCCACACTTCTGTGCCATTTCAAGCACCCAGTGCCAGGCTTCCGGCCGCCGGCTGGCGCTGACGGGAGATTGAAGTTTTGGGGCCACCTGGCATAAGAACTCGACTTGCCTGTCGAAGCTGCTGCGCATATCCGAGACTAGGCCGATCACCCCCTGGACTGCTGCGTCCGGCACAATTTGCGCATCTGGCAGCGCGTCAAGCACCTTTCTTTTGGCCTCAGCCCACTGATCAGCCACCTGCTCCGGCGTAGGGATACCCCGTTCATTACCCTCCATGGCGAACAGACCTGGATTGATCCGGACGGCTTTGCCCTGAAAGATGTCCAGGAAATCATCTCCAGTGAGTCTCTTCACCCCATCCCAGTACCGAGCTGCTAGATCTTTGATCGTGCACCGATCAGGCAGCACCACCATCCCCTCACGCAAAGCCAGGCCAGATGGGAGCCACCCGCCGCGGACAAGGCCGATTGCTTTGCTCGCATAGTGGCTCTCGAGCGGGGCATTGACCGTACCCTCCATTGCGATCGGCAGATCAGGATAGTTACTCTCCACGACCCGAGCACCCGTGACTCTCAATGGAATCAAGATCGGGCCGTCGAGCTTAATTTTCTCGAGGTCCTCATACCTCAGAGGCTGAATCTCACCGCCCTCAAAGGTTGCCGATCGGCCGGTGGGTTGGCCGAATTCATCCAGCTCATGGAAAGCCAAGACCCCCACCACCGTCGATTCCATTCTGTCATTCATGTGTTTTGCTCCCAATTCGCGCCGCACGCTGAGATGTTGCCCGCGCCTTCAAACGGACAAAATCCCGGAGAATATGTCCGAATCACTAATCGCACACATTCGTAGCTGTGCCTCCAATTGCTATATTCCCCTCGCAATGAGCTTCTTGGCCGGGCACCTCTTGAATGTCCACCTCAGCGATAGCATCCGCACTGTACTTGTAAGCCTTGAGCTTCAATTCAGTCAAAATGTAGTTCTAATCGGCACCGGTCATTTTCGTGGCAGACCCGCAAGTCGCGGCCATGACGGGCTGCGTCCCGATCGCTCCTGCCGGGATCACTTGATAAACAGCAACGGCCCGAATAGTCGGATCTAACCGGGTGACGTTCGATCTAGCCCGTTTGTTTCTGGAGCACCTAGACTTCTCCCACCACCTGCCACTCACGGTAGTAATAGGTTCTTCCATTAGGGCTCAGGCCTTGGCTCTTCTGCGAGGTGACATTCACATACCAGACGACATCCACGTCGTGGCTATCGACCGCGATCGTGCGCGCAGCCTCCTCAGCATCAGACTTCTCTGAGTACCATCCTGTTTCAATCCTGATCCCGTATTCGGGCTTCTGCTGGCCACCGTAGTTCACGCTAACTAAGCGAACCCTTGAGATACGCTCAAGGCGCTTACGCCTGCGTTCCTGCTCTGCTTCATATTTCGCGACTAGATCATCGCCACGGGCCTGCATCGTGGTGGTACAAGCCCCAGGGCAAGCATACCCGCCAGCCTGAAGTTTATTTCCACCTCGGAGGATTGGGTCAAACTCGGTACCGCATCCGGTGCAAATCACCTTGTCGCAGCGGAGGCAGCTGTGGGTCCATTTCAAGCGCTCCTGGCATAGAGTGCACTGTCGCGCGAGTTTGTAACCCGCGACGCCTACGGCAGTAACGGCTCCAAGAATGAGGACTGGCAGCATACGTAAACTACTCCTGATGGGGGTGATGCATGATAGGTGGCGCGGCGGCTATGAGCCACCATATGGCCATATTGATACTAAGCATCGCTCATGTCGTCTGGAAGATAGAACTTGTCCAGGTACCATCCCCAACCGCTCGGGGTTCGAACGAACGCAACGTCTTTCGGCCTGCGGTGCTTGGCTTTGGTCTTTTTCAGCAAGCGCAAGCCGCCGCACATAACCTCGACCACTGGATCGCCCAACGCCCGCTCGTTGGTAACTGAGACGCGTCGAGACAGATACAGAATTCTCACTGATGGGTCGAACCAGGCCATCACGTAGTGAACACGATCAGGGGGGACTTCCCGGGGTGCGTAAAGGGCTGACTCTGGGTATAGCCGCGGCAGTGTTTGACGGCACCTAGGGAGACATCCGTGAATTCTACCCTGCTGGCGGGCGACGATAGGGTCAGAAAGACATGCGCAGGTAATCGGCGCCGCTTGTTTCTGGCACGTCTGGCTCGCAACGAAAATGTGCTCATTCCGCAAATGAACACAGCGAGCTCTGGTAATGTCTTCCGCCCACTCTCAAAATCTACTTCCAACCAAGGTAGCTCTTTTCGAAGCGTTGCCAGCGGTCGAGGGTCATGCGCCAGCACGCAGCACGCAGCATGAGGTTTGAGGATAAGGTGGTGCTGGCAGTGACCGCGATTAACCAACAGGTACAGCAAGGGCGTCACCTTGTCGTTGCCTGGTCTGGCGGAAAAGACTCTTCGGTGACGTTGAATCTCGCCTTCACCGCTCTGCGAGAGCAGCATACCGAAGGCCACGCAATCCCTCAGTTGCATGCCATCCGTGCGAACTGCAATCTCGCAAAAACTTATGCAGCCATGGTCACATTGGCCTGCTGTCCGCGGTGTTTACGACATTTCTTTTAGTATAGTCATGTCGCCAATCAGGCTTCAGTAAGGGATGTTGACCTGCAGCTGTTGAATCTGCACCGATTGCGCGTGAATTAGGTGAGACAGAACTCGTCGCTCTTTGACAGCGGCCTGCTCAGGGTAATCCGCAAAGCGGTCGTTGCTGACAATGAAAGCTCCGGCATCAAAAGCCGCAGCCGCCAGCAAGCCTTCGTCAGCCTTAGCCCCGTTACCCATTACGCTGACGCGCGCTTGGGGAAACTGCCCCTGCAGCTCAGACTCACTTGTGGAAAGCTTTGAACAGATCCCTGGGTCAAACATCACGACCACCTTATACAGCTCGCTCAGATGCGGAACGAGAGCCGTGACTGCGCCTAGTCCTATGAAGGTGGACTTCCCGTTTTCGGCCGGCCGGTAGCACAGGTTGTTCCCATCCAGAATCACTGTTTCAATCGCATTATCTAGGAGGCGAAGGTTGTCCTCGACGCGCGCTTTCTTTTTATCGAGCTCAATCTCGTAATGGCCGCGCTTGGCTTTCAGCTTTCTGAGGATATTACGCGGACTCTCATCCTCGAAGCTCTCCTTACATGCCTGGTGAATTTCCCATCTGTCCGTGCTGCTCGAGCTACGTGCTAGAGCACGCTCAAAACCCTCTGCCTTGGCGATATCATTTTCGAGCATCTCCAGCTGACGGGAACTGTGCTGCCATTCCCGGACTGCTACACCGGCCATCGCTTCCCACTTGTTGCTCGCAACCCTCGTGCTTTCCATTTGGAGACTCAACTGCTGGAGTTCGCTGGTCATCCCAGCCAGAGTTGCGCTGGCCTCAAGGAGGTTAAACTCGCGGTATCGCTTCAAGTTTTCCGCCAAGAGCCTTTCCACGGGCTCATGCGTGGCAAGCTCAGCCTCTGCTTCACGCCGTGACTGCGACAGTATTTCTAGCCGCTTCGCCAGCTCCCCCGCTTGGTGCTTTGCAACCTTCTGCTCAGCGGAAAGCCACAAGCTGGCCAGCCAGTTGCCAGCCCCAGAAGCCTCATCCAGCTTTGCCTTCTCTCTGCGGATTGACTCGGTGCTCGTACTCAACAGATCGAGGCGTTGTTTGACTTCAGTACTGACCCGGGTCAGATGTGCCAAATCGGTGCTGGCAACGTCACAATCAAACCCTCGGTACCAGGTGCTTTCGTTCTGCAGTTTCTGGATCGCCTGTTTGATCGACTCAGCTTGTTCATTATGTGCAGCCAGTAGGGCTGCATGCTCATTGCGGTACATGATCATTCCCTTCTCTATTGATCGCGTTTAGCCGACGTTTGGCCCGGGTTTCGCTGTCCTGCGCGGTAAACGGCCTTGGCGCCGCACTGAAGCGCAACGACGGCCAGGGCACCAGCCGCCACGCAGATAGCATTTGTGATGAGAAACTCCAGGGGCGATATCGTGGTGTTCATGCTCAGGTCCTCGCCTTGAGGCTTGCGCCACAGCTAGGACAAAACTTGTTCCCTGCATCCACCGGCTGCGTGCATGCGGGACATGCGTTAGCCAAGAGCATTTTCTGCCGCATGTGGCCAATCTGGATCACGCAAGGCACAGTCACTCGATATGCCGGGCTCGCCAGATCAAATGCAGTCCAGATCCCAGTAATCGCCCATCCGACTGGGCCTGTGAGGACTGCAAACCCCCTTCCCATGCCTGCTGCACCAGCAAACGCTACGCTACGGCCGACCAGGCTTGTCATTGTTGCGCCCGCGACCGCCGCAGTGAGTTGATACGTGCCCGTTGCACTCAGGCTTGCGAGCAATGTAGCGAGCGCGCCTGGTCCCATCCCAGGACGGTAGGTGCCACCCAGAGAGTCGAAGAAAATGGCCTTATCTTCTTCGCTCATGCGGCCCATCGACTGCTCCACTACCTTGCCGATGATGGCCAACTCCATCTTCGCGCAGTCAGATCCTTTGCTTACCCCAACATGCGAAGCAACGTCCCCAAGCAGCTCCTTGTAAGGCACGCCACTACCACCACGGAAGATGTTCATCAGTGAGTTGCCGCCGAAACGGGACAGCTCCTCAGCTATCAAACCGCGCTCGTACTCAGTTATCTTGGTGTCCTTCGCCTCACTGAGCTGTCGGCATACTGCTGAGGACAGTGAAATGCGGCCCTTACCGCTATCAGTGATTACATCGATCAGCAGGCTGAGGTCGTCGGCGCCAGCGGTAGATAGAACATCTGCCAGGTCGGGATCCTGAATCATGGACATGCGGGTACCTCCTCAGTTGTTAATCGAGATTTGTTGGAGAATGTGGGGTTTTGTTACTGACCATCGCTCCTGCGATTGCCGCAAGCCAAGCCCTGGGCTGCTCTTGGTACACCTGACGCAGCATTAGTGCATCCAAGCGCTGGCAACGACGCCGGCGCCATTCATCGCGCGCCATGGCTCTGTCTACCTCCGCGGATGTTCCTATACCAAAAGGGCGCTGATCCGGGTGTACCTTGCACTCCCGCAGGACCTTTTCAACGGGGTTGCCGAGGTGGAGCTTGTCCTCACTCTGCAACTTCACCGCGGCGGCGAGGAAGTCCTGGCAACTACCGATAGCTTCGGCAAGCGCCAGCCAGTCCTGAGGGCGCATCAAAAGAAATGCTGGCGGTACGTCCAGAATTTCAGCAAGCTTCTCAATAGTCTGCAGGTCAGGGTTTGGCTCAACCCCACCCTCCGCCTTCAGCGCACGAACAGTGCTCCGGGCGATTCCACTTTCGCGTTGAATGTAGGTCGCGGTGATCGGTCCAGGTCGACCGCTTTCGCGCTGCTTGCCACCGACAACCAGCGCTGCGTTCAAGTTGTCTCTGAGGTAGTGGCCCAGAGTGAGCGATGGTGCTCCTCCGATTTCGACTTTTTCCATGCTGGCCTCTTCCGTTTTTAATGTCGGAAGAATATGCATGGCTTTCTGCCATATCAAATCATTCTGGAGTATGGGCGCTCCACTTTGATAGGCAGATGGAGCGTATAAGCTCCATAATCCCTATTTTTTACCCTGCTGCTCGCGCGTCTCTCTCGTTTGTCCGTTTTTCCCTGCTCATACCCGGACTCTTTCCGTACTTTCGCCGCAGCGCCTGCATCAGTAAGGTCCAGGACAACAACAGACGTTATGGCCCTTAGCTCTGCCGGCAACTGTCCCTCAAGTTCGGCTTTGAGAGCATCTGGTGTGTCGGGCGTGGTGCCCTCCGGCGGTGCCTGGATCTTCAGCGCGGGCCCGAACCAAAAGACAATATAGATCCCCTGCCCTTCAGTACTGGGCGCCTGTGTATAGGTTTGAAGCTGACCACTATGCCCGTACCAAAGGTGACTGTGGGCTGAACGCTTTGCCTCGAACGGTAGAGACAAGGTCCCGTGCGTGACCACCATGTCAGCCCGAGTCCCACCTGCTGAGGCCACCTCTGGAGATACCTCGAAGTCACCATAAACCCTCAGGCGATCACGAAGTTTATCGGCTAAAATATCGCGGCAATCGTTCTCTGGCTTAGGCACACCGTCATTCCAATAAAGGTTCCAGATGTTCAGTGGCGAAGACTGGATTTCTGCAGCCACTTTGCGCAGCACCATAAGGGTCAGTGCTCGCAGATCACGGACACTGATGGGGCCTTTGCTGTCAATCACCTTGGCTAAGTCGGCCGGGGTAATCAATGAATAATCCAGTGCCCGGGCATCGCGGCGGTAGACCTCGAGGTCATGTCTGAGCAGCAGCTCCCAAGCAGTTCCCTCCGCAGCGAGAACCAGCGACTGAATCTCACTTTCCGCCCGCCTCTCACCGGACAGCCTAATCGACTTCATCACCTTTGCGGTATCGACCCTAAGCCCCACGTGTTCTTCGACGATCAACGCAGTCAACTGCAGTCTCCAGCGGATGATCTACCGATGGTGCATGTGCCGTTTGGGGTAGCAAACACTATCGGCCCGGCGCAGGAAACACAGCGCCATACGGATCCTGCAGAGGCTCGTCGCTGATGGGCACTGGTTTGCGCAGGAAGCTACGCCACTGTTGAGCGTCACTGATCCTTAGCTGTTTATCGAAGTGCACCTGCACGCACGCGTCCATTTGCTCTTCCACCTGATGCTTGCGCTCGATGAACGAAGCAACCTGGTCTTCATCGACCGATCCCTGCAGAAACGGATAGTGAATGCTCAGCTCTGCGTTGCCTGACCGCTGCAGCCGCTGGTTCACGCAGCCAAACAGGCGATCCAGCCTCCCCACGCGTTGCTCATTGTCACCGGGTGAGCCGGCCAGGCCGTAATGATGGATCTGGTGGCACTGCAAATGCAGGTTAACCCCTTCCTGGAGTACCGAAGTGGAGACCAGCACGTTGGGATAGAACGGACTATTGAAGCCCAGGATGAGGCGCGGGCGCCCTTCGCTGTTGTCGCCACAGGCATACCAGCATGGGCTGGTGAGGCGCTTGAGGCTGCGCCACTCCTCGTCCCACTGCTCTAAACCATGATCGATGATCTTGCTGCACAGCGTGTCGAACGTCTCCAACGCTGCGATGAAATAGCGCAGCATCAACGAGTCATCGACACGTGCGCTTACCCACTCTTGAAAACCACGGTACGCACGCTGCGCTTCACGCTCATGGGCCTGCTGCCAGTATTCGACAAACCAGGCATAAAGCTCGACGACGACAGGACTCGCATAAAGAAACCCGGCCTTGATGTAGTTCGCGAAGTTTTCCGCGATCGCCTTGTTGTCGCGCGCCCAGCCTTCGAGCTTGCGATACAGGGTCTGCGGCAAGCGCGGTACCAACAGCGACCAAACGCTGTGCAGCGGATCCTCCAGGTGGTCGTGCGGCGCACCGCGCTTGCGGGCAGCGGTATCGTGGATCTGCGGCCCGTCCCAACCGTGCAAACGCACATACTTGGCAGCATTGGCATAATCAACCCGGCCGGTCTCCGTCTTGGCGTAGAACGCGGTGTAACCGCCAATCAAGTAGTCCGATGCCGGTTCCAGGAACAGTGCAAAGACGCTTTCCGGTTTGCTGAAGCGCAGGCGCACATTGGCACAATCGGTTTGCCCACCAGCGCCTTTCTTGACCACGAACAGCTCGGCAATCCGCGACGCCAGTTGCGTACCCTCTCCCTCTCCCTCTCCCTCTCCCTCGTCTTGCTCTGCCTCCTCGTGCGCGTCCACTTCGTTAAACGAATGCTTCACGCCTTTAAGAAACTGGGTATAGCCATCGCGCGACCAACCCTGATCGCGCCAGTGCTTGACTGCAGGATCGTCCGCTTGCTTGCCCCATGCATTGACAATTATGCCCGCCAACAGCTCGTCATAGCGCTCGTTGATGCGCTGGGTCAACTCGCGGACAGAGGGAATACGCCGAACGAAAATCAGGTGTTTCAAGTCTTCGAGCGCGGTGCAGAGGCCACCCACTGCCTTGGGCACGCACTGGTCTATCAGCAAGCCGTACTTGGGATGATCGGGAATGGTGTGAAACTGATCGTGATAGCTGCGGGTGAGGTCACGCAACAGTTCGGTATCGGTGGCCTTGGTGAAATCCTCGACCACCCGATCTTCGACCGCGTCCTGATAATCTGCATCGCCGCCAACGCCGATCTGCGGTTTCCAGCCAAAAGACTCGAATCCTTCCAGGTAGCCATAGGTTAGGCTCTTGTTCTCCTTCTGCCGGCCCAGGTCGGCCACCAACCGCTTCTGATACAGGGCAAAGAACATCTCGGCATCCGGGCGCCCATCGAAGCTTGCAGGAACAGCTTTTTCGTGGCGGTAATGCCGCTTGCCATACAAACCGCCCTGCCCCTCCATCAGTCGCAAACGCCGCAAGGCGTGCCGTTGCAGCAAACGGCGAGTGTGTTCGGCACCGTTCATGGCTTCAAGGCCAGCGTCACGATCGATCAGGGTGAAATAACCCAGGATGTTCTGCACATCGTCCAGCCGGGTATGGCTGGGCGTCGCGGTGAGCAGAAGGTTCCAGGCGCCCAGGCGGCTGCCAGCGTTGCCAAACAGTGCCCTTGCGGCACTCACGCGCTGCGATCCACCCGACACGTTGCGCAGGTAATGCGCCTCATCGACGATGATTAGGTCAAACCCCGAGGGGCCCAGGTGCTGCTTCAACTGCTGATGAAAATCGGCAGCGATCCTGCCTGCCCCCTGAGCACCTTCAGCGCGCCGCTCGGGGTCGAGCAAGCCACTGAGCGCGTAGACAGTGGTGAGGTAAAACTGCCCTTCATCGTGTTGCACCGCCTGCACCAGGTCTTCCAGCTTGTAGCGCTCACAGACCGTAGGTACCGGCATGCCATCGGTGGTCTTGACCCTGCCATCGGTTTGGCGAATGTGCTCGCGAACGAAGCCTTCGAACTCCCTGCGCCAATGCCCGCACAAATGTCGGTTGGGCGCCATCACCAGCACCTTGGCATCAGGCTTGTTTTTCCACAGCCATGCCGCCACACCCAGCGCCTGGAAAGTCTTGCCCATGCCGACTTCATCCGCCAGCAGCGCCACCTTGTCCGCTGCCAACAGGTTCCACAGGTAGGCGACCCCTTCGGTCTGCTTGGCTGCCATGGACTGGCGATCATCTGCCAGATAGCGCCAGTCAGGATCCTTGCGCCCTTTGAAGTTGATCCACTGCGACACGGATTCAGGGGTCAGCACGCTCTCTTCAAATCGACTCATGCCCCACCCCACTTGCTTTCCAATCTGCCAAATTCCTGCTCGAGCGTTTGCCGATAATCATCGTTGGCCTCGGCTGGTAACGGCGGCATATCGACCTTCAGTGTGTGCCAACGCGACAAGGCAATTTTGCGGTCACCCTTGGGCAGGCGATGACGAAGCGCCAACGCCAGCTTGCAGAGCCCGTTAACCTCCTGGGCCAGGAACCAGTCGAAGACATTGGGCGTAGACCCGCTGAGGCGCTGGCGGGTCTTGTCTACCCATTCCTGCAGGCATCCCGGTCGCACGAATACCCACTGTTCGAGCGCCGACAACTGTTCAAGCCCATGCAACCGGGCCGCAAACTGGTAGCTCGCTGTGAATAGCCGGAAGTAGCTGATGTGTGCAGGGGCTGAGCCGTCTTGCTCGCTTGATCCAGTGTCTTCGTCGGCGCTCCCACCATCGACCTGTAGCTCACCCGTCTCTGATTCGCGCACCCGGAAACCGACATCATCCTGGTTGGGCACAATGTCGATCTGCGCCATGGCGTCGACCAACCCAAGTAGGTCGTCGTATCGCTGCGCGCGACGGAACTCGGGGGTAGTCTCCAGCAACATGCCCACGAAGCACACCCGGCCGTCCTTGAGCACCTGGAAGCTGTGATCGAACAACAGCGCGTGCGCGTTCGCCACCGGCACCCTGCACTCTCGCAGTTCGCGGCTGCGGGGTTTCCAGCCAAGCGCGATTGCAACGTCGATGTCCGGCAGTTTTATCCGATACCCTTGGTCCGGTTCTCCTGCTGTATGCCATTGGCCGCGCAGTTGGTACACCTGCTCTGCCCAGTCAAACGCCACCACGATGTCGAAGGGAAGGTTCTGCGTGATTTGCAACGCTTGCGCCTGCAATGCTTCAGCGCTCAAGAACGACGCCGGGCTGGTGTCCATCGTGGGGCCGAGGACGCTTTCCACGGCACTGTTGTTCGCCAGGATGAACCCCGCCTCGATGTTGTTGCCGGGTAACCGCTTGCCCCGTGAGTCGAGTAGCGAGTTACTGCCCGCCCGGGTGAAATTCCATGAGCCGATGGCCAGGTGGGTGGAGGTTTTCCAAAGCTTGGCATGGGTCATCGGCGAGCGGTCATCGACCGTGCTCGGGTTGTGCCGCAAGCGCAACTCATCGTTGGCGAGAAGATCTCCAAGCGCCTCGGTCCAACCGGTGCGCAGGAACTGCCCATCGAACCGATCAGGCACCAGACTGACCTTCATGCGCGGCTGCTCGTAGCTGCGCTTAAGGTGGCTGATAAACTGTGCCAGATCCTTGGGTAGATAAGGGGACCAGACGGCCAGGTGATGGCAAGCACGCTCGCCCAGCAATTGCGCCAGAAACGGTTGCCTCTGAAAACTGTGACAGAACTGCACGGATGACTCAGCGCTGGCGAACGAGCTACTGCGCCTGTTCTCCAAGGGGCACGGTGTACCCACATTGTTAAACAGAGCCTGGAAGAACACTTTGACGGATTGATAAAGCGAAAACGCGTCGATCGGCTGGAAGTGGAATACCTCCTGATTGCGCGCCCACCCGCTGAGCGTGAGGTTGGCACTGCCCGCGCCGAGCACACGCCCCTGGTCACCTTCCAGGTAGATCACCTTTGCATGCAACAGGCTGTCTGCGTCAACGCCTGGGTAGCTCCACTCCGTTTTTTGCGCAGTACAGACGCCGTGCACCTGGAGCGCCGTGCGCTTGTTCTGGTCGGCACCGATGAAACGTCGATCACAAAAGACCCTCAGATCGATTTCCTGCTCAGTCAGGGCCAACTGAAGCGCCTCGTACTCCATGCGCGTGCGGGGAATCTCGGCGCCCAGCACAGTTGGCACCACATAGGTTTCGATAAATTCGATATCGATGTTGAAACTGGTGAGCCATACCCTGCGCAACTGGCCGCAGGCCTTCACTTGCTCGGCGAATGCTGAATGCAGTTTCATGCCTAGCCTCCCCGATAACCGGTCACCAGATTGTTGAATTGGTGGATGTAGTAGGTGTTCACCCAGCGATACATGGGCGTATTTTGCGCCTCTGGCAACGCCTTGGTGCGTGCATTGAGCTTGACCTTTTCGGCCTGCTCGATTTGCACCCAGGGCAACTGGCCACGCTCGCGCATCACCGCCGCGTGGTAGCCCATCAGGTCGCGGAGCTGGTCGCTGAAGCGCTCTTGTCGCGCCAAGCGCATGAGCCGCTCCAGCCGCCGGCGGCCGGTGTGCGAAGGAATGTCGAGCAGTTCTGGATGCGCGTCGATACGCGCGGCGGCAGCCGGCAAGGTACCGGCGTCGCGCCCCAGCCCCCGCCAGTGCGCCTCGATTTCGTCGAGGCTCTGGTGCCGGCCATGGCAGGCCAGCGTAAACAGCAGATCGGCCTGCGCAAGCAGTGGTTCAACCTGCTGCACGTGCACAAGCTTTCGCCGCTCGGGCGCTTCGCTGCAGTTTTTTTCGGCCACGGAGAACAACTGCTGGATCGGCATGTCGCTGCCTGGATAGTTTTGTGCCTGATCATCCAGTACCTGCAGCAGAGCGCCCGCAGCGCCAGTGTCGAGGCCGGTCAAGGCCAACCAGAAATCGCGCGTGTCAGCCCCTACTTGCGCCGAGTTTGGCAATGCCCTTCGGTAGGCCTCAATGAGGCTGTCAGGTACTTGCTTGAGCGAACTGCCGCCACCTGCCTTGAAGCCCCGGAAAAGCCCCTGCAAATGCATGCGTGCTTCTTGGAACAACACGCTGAACGGCGCGTGAGTTTGAATCATCGCCTTAACTTTCAACCACAACTGCGCTGCTTCTTGACTGTAATGGTAGTTATAGCGGTCGTTGAAGAAGCCTATTTGCATGAACGGCGTCTTGTAGCGCCCACTCACACCCAAGCCTAACTGACGTACCAACAGGTGCCCGGCTGTTTTATGGGTGAAGCGCAGAAACGGGTTGCTGTCGACCTCAAGGCGCGCACGGGCTTTGCTGGCACCCAGCACGCCTTGACTGTCAACGCCCGAGTCGGGCGCCGCAGTCACCACGGCATACGTGAAAATGTTTTCCAGATAGACCAGGCAAGCCTGGCGCAGCGCCAGGCCATGACGCCCACCAGACTGCTCGTCCAACGCTTTGCTCAGGCTGGTATCAACATCGTCCAACAAGTCCTTGATAACGGCATGATGCAACAGATTGAGCGTGTAGTTCCGTACATCGTTCGAAACCGAGTTGACCCGGTTGCGAAAAATCTGCTGGCCAAAGGCAGACCAGATGATCAGCACGCCCAACGGATCGATCTGGCTGTCGCCACTGAGGTCTTCATCATATTCAGTCAGGTATTGGCTTAACCGCATGGGATTACTCAAAACGAAGGATATCGACAGCACGACCAGGCAGCACAGGTTTTGCTGCACCAGTGGCACTACATAGGTTACGAGCTGGGACTATCAAGAATCCCGAAGCTCTTACTACAAGGTGGGGTCGAAGTCATCGGTGCGGTAGTTGGCCATTTGCAGCAAATCAAGGCCTGCCTTCTGGCAGCGCTGCCAACCTTCATACAGATTATCGAACAGTGTAAGCGCCAGGTCGGCATGACGTTTCTTCGCTACTACTTCGTCGGGCCAGGACCCGAGCTCATCGAAGAAATCGTCGAAGCCCGGTTGGTCTTCCATGATTTCCCGCGACTCGGTCACCCAGCCGTAGACATTCCGACATTCCTGCCGGAGTTCATCGGCATAAGATCGGAAAGAGTCCTCGTCGCAATCCTCGAACTCATGGCGCAAGAACCCAGGCACATTGGCCAACGACGTGTAGCGCCGGGCGCCACGGTCCTGGCGAACGAGCGCTTCGAAATACTCGAGCTCAGTGAACTTGTCGCCGTGCGGCAGCCAGCCTGCCAGCTGGTTGGCCTCATAGGTACTGCTCACCTGCTCTTCGAGAAGGTCCAGGTATTTGGCAATTTTGGTGCCGGCAAAAATGTTCCTCTGCACCTGCAGTTGACGCTCGAAGTCATCCACTTTGTTCTGGTAGAGGGCTGCCGACTCGTCAGCGTGCGCCACGGCCCGCGCATACCGCTCGCTCAACTGGGTCATGCGTTTTTCTTCTTGCACCGGGTCTGCCGCTACGAAAGGCTGGGCAAACTGCGCAAGCCCGGTCACGACACCAAACGACGCATCGCCCAGGACGATCCGCGACCGGTCGAAGCACTTGCGCACGCAGTCCTGCACATAAGGCGCCCTGGACATACCTCCGGTCATGAAGATGACAGGGTTGGCCTCTGGGAGGTCG
This sequence comes from Paucimonas lemoignei, assembly GCA_900475325.1. Lineage (GTDB taxonomy): Bacteria > Pseudomonadota > Gammaproteobacteria > Pseudomonadales > Pseudomonadaceae > Aquipseudomonas. Next base: position 2,914,888 of record LS483371.1, on the reverse strand, counting down.
TTACGCACCTGTTCGAGCAGTTGCCCAAGTTTGTCCAGGAGACCCTGCGCGCTTGTGGTCAGCGCAACGTCTTCAACATGCACCGCCAAACCCTGTTCAATGAAGTCGAGCGAGAGACCAGCAGTACGGTCGTCACTCAATTCGATCTTGAGCTGTTCGACATCCCGGTTAAGCCTGACGGTCGCGCCCTTTTCACCCAGAACTTCCAGGCGTGTCTTGAAGGGCTCGACCACCCGCTTGATGCAATACTTGAGAAACGCCTGCTGGCGGCTCAAATCGGCAACCTTTGCGGCACTGCGGTAGGCATACAACGGCAACCCATGCTCATTCCCGTGGCCGAACAAAGGCATAGCCACGCGCATGGACAGTTCGACATCCACGTCCGTCCCACCAAACCCTTTGCCCCAGACACGATGGATAACTGGCTTGGCAGCATTGCCACCGACTGTTGCGTAAGCGACATCGGTAGTACCGCCACCCATATCGATGATGAGCGCCTCGTGTGCGGCAGGCTCGCCGACGTGATAAGCCAAGGCAGCAGCGCAGGGTTCCTCGAGAAACTCAACCTGGGTAAAGCCTGCGTCCCTGGCTGCTTGCTCCAGCAGACGCTGCGGGGCCTGGTGATCGACGCTAGCCCCCGAGCCCCGAAACTCGACAGGTCGCCCGAGTACCACCGATCGAACTTCAGTACCCAGCTGCTGTTCGGCGGCGCGGCGGATATGCGCCAGGATTTGCGCCACCACACTGGTCACAATGTCCAGATAAGGCTGCTCCAGCTTGAAGCCCAGCATGGATTTTGGCGACTGGAATATTCTGCCAAGTTCGCTGTTGTACAGCGCATCGATGGCATCCTCACCGAACACACCTGTCGCCTGCCTGACGTGCAGACCTTCCTGGGCGATGCTTTCGCGTTGCTGATCGCGCCAGTGCCGGCGGATAGCATTGAACTCGGCCTGGCGCATCTCTTCGTCGGCGAAATGTCGAGGCTTGATCAGTGTCGAACGCCGCGCTTCTTTCTCCCGCGGCGAATATGGGTCACCCTCGCGCGCCATTTTGCGCTCCTCGCTGGCCACCGCTGCAAGACGCATCTCATATTCGGACAGCTGTTGTGAATAGCGGCTTTTACGGGCCCTGATCGCGTTGTCGATCTCGCGTTCGTACTCGACAGTGAGGCTGAACAGCGATTCATCTACGTGCCGATCCGGGAAAAACACCGCGGTGCGAAACTGCTGATCCTGGCCAAACGTGATGTACTGAACCTTGCCATTTATACAAACCGCAGCGCTGGAAAAGCTCGTACCGAAATCAACACCGATTTTCACGCTCTACTCCTGTAATCCGACGCTCGCTCGCGCTGCCCTGAGTGTGGCCATGCTGGAGCCAGGACTTTTCTCACAAAGAGAGAGTGATGTCAAAACGCCTGGGGCGCCAGGAGAGTCAAATCTTGCCCCCTTAAATTTGCCCCTGCTGTCCAAGCCCTGCATGGCAGCATCGACTGCTTGAACCGTGACTTTTAGGTTGGCCAGCCAAGCTTTTTCAGGGCACCTTGCACATCCTTGGCACTTAATTCCAAGTAGCGTTAGCCAGCTACTAGCTGATCTACCTACGTGTCTCTTTGGCAGGCCATTATAGGCGCGCCTGAATCCAGTCCCATGTTCCTTTATCCAGCCAACCGTAGTATTCATCTCGGTTCATTTCGGTCACAACCAGACGGTCGTTACTATCAATTTTAGTCGATAAATCATCGGAGACTTGCTTTGCAGTGCCTGCCGATCTTACCCACCTGACAGAATCAAGACCTATGTCTCTAATACTCTCATAGCGATCCAGGTGCTGAACAAACAAACGTCGAGCCTCACTATAATTCGGCCCCTCTTTGTTAAGATTCCACGTCACCATAAATACAGACATTATCGTACTCCCCGTTTTACCATCATAAGAGCAAGGAAAAAATCAAAAGCCATGATTGCTAAACACACCACCACAACTACGTTTTCATCACAGAAGGCTCAGTATTGCTAGACTGCATGAACGGGCTTTGTGCTTCGCCAGTTTTTACCTGGCAACCATCCAACGTAAGAGAGAAACAGTGACGGTGCTCACTCTGCACTTGACTGGAGTAAAGCGTCCAATATTCCGTCGGAGTTGCTGCTTCCATGTGAAAATTAATAGAAGCGATCTTATAACTCTCCTTCAGCCTGCTCATGCCCTCTCGCAGCCTGCCATATTCCTGCTCTCTACTCTTCTCCTGGCTCTTCGCTCCAAAATAATGGATAAGGCCGTGTTCAAGCAGGAGGCCTTCCTCTTGTTTCTGCACTTCATCAATTATCGAGTTACCTAACATAAAATGAAGTGCATGCGGACTCTCCTTAGTAACGGAAAGAGCCTTGAACAAATTATAATAAACAAATATGTCTTTTTCGGCGGTGGAGATGCCATACAGTGAGTCACTATAGCCACGGTGATCTCGTTTCAATGGGCGGCGCGCGGGATCATCGGTGGAACCGACGTATAAAACCTCTGTATCGATTCCAAGATTGATGCTATGCATCATCAAAAAATCATGTACAGACACCCCTGTTGCATAGGACTGACCAAGGCCCCAAAGCCCGATGAATCGACCTTCATCAAAAATTACTGGAAGCTGAACACCTATCAGCTCGGGCAAAGCTGGAAGTCGGACTTTCTTGGGCTTTCTTTTCGAACCCACCTCTAGGTGAATAATTACTTCTTTCTTAGTCCAGCTATACTCAGGGGCCTTCTTGGTACTAAACCGCACTTTATCTCTAGACGTGATGAAGTAGACAAAGCGCTTATCATTACATTCTTCGACTTCTTTTCGGTAGGCACGTAGCTGGTCTGAAATGCGTTTCTGGTAGTCGACACCGGCGGGTGGATTCACTAACAGATCAAACCAAAAAACCGTGTAGTCTGTCAGCTCAACATGCCAGTCCTTTTCAGCATTTTTGTAAACTGGATTATTTTTAATAAAACTCAAGTAGCCACGAGATCCCATTTCCCTTCCTTACACTTGTTGGAGGAGCCACACTCCACCCTCCCCGCCAGAGCAGAGTTAAGCTAGTTACAATTAATAAAACCAGGACAAACAAGATTGCGAAGGAGTTTTATTCCATAATTTTTTTTACGGATCAGAGAAAACAATTCTGCCTGGTAAATAGCGTCATGCAAGGCATCGTGGTCGCCGGCACTTTCCGGATTAACCACCTTTGCGATTTCGCTAGATCGCGTCATCTTCCATGTGCAGTCTGAAGCACCAAAATACATCGACTTGATGTCCAGTGCGGCTATACCGAATGGATTTTCACCGAGAAATTGGTGAAAATAATAATTCACGAACCCCCAGTCAAAGGATGCATTGAATCCCACGAACACTACGGTTTCGCTATCGGAAGCCAATGAATCGATCCAGGTCTTGAAGCGAGACATTGCCTCTTTCGGCTCCAGACCTTCTGCACGAAGCTTCTCTAGCGAGAGACCCGTAACCTCCATTGCCTCCGGGACGAAGTCATCAGAAATGGGCTTGATATAGCAGGAAAACTGAGCGTCGACGTCTGAGACGACGCATGCCCCTATAGAAAGCATGCTGTATTTGCCAGGAATTGGGCCTGAAGCCTCAACGTCGACCGACACGAATATCTCTTTACCTGCCTTCATACATGCTCCGCTTGCATTGGAATGTTCTACGCGTGGGTAGCACCGCTACCATGGACAGCATGCGTCAGTTGTCTTCCATGACGGGAGACGGACGCATCGACAAAAGGGACTCAGTCAGATCCTTGAAGCTCAAGGCTCGATCTGGAAAAGCCTTGGCCATTGCTGATGGGTATAACCGAGTGCGAATATCGGAGTATGTCCAGGCGGGTTGATTTCCCCGCTCTCCCGTCGCAGCAGCCAACTCACCAAGTTGTTTATCCGAAAGCCCCATCCCCGCTAGATCCATGCTGAAGAGCGCTTTTCTCTCAGCAACGTCAGGCCGAGTGAACTCCTCAACGATGGCAGCACGTCGGCGTAGAGCAGCGTCAAGCACCGACAACCGATTAGTGCAGAGGATCACCACAACACGACCACCGTATTTCCGTAGGTCATCGACACCTTGAATTAGCGTGTTCACTGCGACTTTGTCTTCGTGGTGACTCTGGCTTTGAGACCTGGAAGCAGCGATCGAATCCCCCTCGTCGATGATCAAGATTGCACGGCGGTTCTTGCCCGCGGCCTCTACCACCTCTGCCCAGGCTTGGGTCAACAGGGTGCCCATTTCACCGACCTTGCCCGAACCGCGCACACGGTTGCTCAGTTTGAACAATACGGAATCTTCAGTGCGCGACTCACGGACGATACGATTCGCAATGCACTCTGCTGTCGCTGTCTTTCCTGTACCCACGTCCCCGTGGAAAATCACAAGTGGATATTGGTCGGCTATGAGATTGCAGATGGGCAATACACTTTTGTGGTGAGTGTTACTCCATTCCTGCAATTGGCCTTGGTTGAGCAACAGACGAAGCTGGTTGTGGATGCGCTCATAACGGCCTTCGAACCCGAGCAAGATCTTTTCGCGCTCAGTCAACTGACGTTCTGGCAAGTCGATTGCCGCATCAAACACACTGGTCTTGGTCATTGGATATAGTCCTTACGTTGCATGCCGTAGCCGTTGCTGGAGTATTCGCGCCCACCACTCTGTGACAGTCGAGGATGGCTGATATCTTCATAGTTTGTCGTCCAGGAAATCTTCATTTTCCCAGCTAGCTTGTCTCGTGCTTGCTGATCGTAAGTGTCGTGGTAAGACAATACGATTCGCAGGCGAGGCTCAGTTACCTTCGGCCATCGGGCATCACCGGGACGATCATTAGCTAGCGTCCCAGACTCGTTGACATAAAACCGAGTTGCCTTTTGCTCGACACCATGACTAAGGAGGGTTAGATCGACGTAATTCAGATAGCCGTTCTTGGCCAACAGCTCAATGTCATTCGCCCATTCTCGAGCACGTCCTTCGGTCACCGCCCCACTGCTGGAAGCGATCATCACCAGGTCGGAGGTTATACGACGCACCACAGCCTCGATATCTGTGGTGGTGTAGGTCGTCGTTTGAGTGGTGGTCTGGGTCATGCTGCATCCTCCACCTTGAAAGCTCGGCCGAACAATTCTTTCCAGACTTCGAAATCACCTTCGACAGACGCAAAATTTGCCGTTTCCCAAGACGCCTCTGCGATCCGAACAATTTCCTTGCGTTCGTCCTCAGTAATCCGGCTGGCCACGTTATTCGTGTCGCATACGGGATCAAGAATCACGACAGGGTCAGTGAAATCGGAGGCCGCTCGGTTTTCGGGGAATTTGATGACTTGCTGCAGGCCGGACTCGGCGATGTATAGGAGAAAATCTCGAAAACGCTTTTCCAGAGAACCCTCTTTTCCGTTCACCTCCAGCACGTGAGCCATGATGAGCTCAATGTGAAAGGACTTAAGTGGGCACTCAGCCTTCGTACGCCACCGCTTGGCCAAGCGTACAAGAGTGCGGAAGTCAGGATCTTGATCCTTGCGATCCTTAACGAATTTCACTTGGCACGGCGCGCAGGTTTCGATCTTCGAGCCATCGATACGGTCGAACTGCCAGCCGTAACCTTCCTTGTTCGGGTTTTCAATGACCGGAACGATATCCACGTCCAGCCCGGTACCGACGAACGTAACGGTCGCGGCCTTGCGCTGGATCTCAAAGTCCTCAACGGCTTTATTCGGATACAGCTTGATCAGCGCCTCATAGATTTTTTGGCTCAGGCTTGAGAACGTTTCCTCATCTACCTTTTCGCCGCTGATGTAAAACACCACATCCACATCGACGGCGTCCTCAGAGGTCTTCCGAAGGATGGTGTGCTTAGCGAACGAACCGGCTTTCACCACACGTTTAATGGTAATCTTGTCCTGCTTCTTTAGGCTGTCGCGCAACGCGGCAATCAGCCGATCGACCTGGGCGTTGTAGGTTTCACGCTTGTCCTTCGGCAAGCGCAACACGTTACTGTCGTAGTACCTGACCTGCGTATTGGTAAGTGGCATCGGCCGCTCCCTTCTAGAAATGGTTGAGATAGTTGCAACAGCCTTCCTACCAGCAGCTACAACACATGCCGACGGATGAGGTGGCGGAACGATGCCTGCTTCATGCACACACCATTCAAACGGCTCGCTGTCAGTCGCCACCTTCCAACAAAGCACCGAATCGGTGGATCGCAGGGAGAAATTGCGCCTAACAGGTTGCTAGCGTATGATTACTATACGCATAGTTTTTAGATGCAGTCTAGTTTTTATACGCTATCGAGGTTCGACATGACAAACGATTCCAATCCCACGGACGAGCAACCCACGAAGGGGCGGCAAGGAGCGCGTTGGGGCCAGGAGCGTCGCTTGGAATTCATCGACTATCGGTTGCGGTGGGATGGGCAAATCAATCGAAGCAATCTCACTGACTTCTTCGGCATCTCCGTGCCACAAGCTTCGCTGGATATAACCGAGTACACGAAACTGGCCTCCAACAACATGGAGTACGACACGCGAGCGCGTGTTTACCGAGCGACGGAGGCATTCCAGCCGGTTTTCCAGTCCAGTGCTGTTGAGCGCTACCTCGAAGATCTGTTGCGCGTGGCTGTTCAACCAGATGTGCCTTATGGGAGCTTTTTGGGGTGGCGATCCCCCGTCGCAGGTGTTCCCAAGCTGGGACGTCGCCTGAACGCCGAGATCGTCGGTGAGATTCTGCGAGCCATTCGTGAAAATGGTTCAGTGGAGGTCACGTATCAGTCCATGACTGATCCCGAAGGCAGCGAACGTAAGCTGACCCCTCATGCGTTAGTGCATGACGGAAATCGCTGGCATGCACGAGCGTACTGCCATAAACGTAATGACTTCCGAGATTTCTCGCTGACACGTATTAAGCGTGCCCAATATGCAGGCCCGGATCATGAGCGGGCATCCATGGATACAGCTTGGAACAAAATGGTCGACGTTGTTCTCACGGCTCATCCGATGCTCAGCCCTGCTAAGCGTCGCCTGATCGAAAGTGACTATTCAATGGAAAAGGGAGAAATGCATCTGGAGTGCCGCCAAGCATTGCTGCTCTACCTGCTTTTTCAGCTCAACCTCACGGAGGATCAAGCTGTACAACGTCCCGAAGTCATTCAACTGGCACTCAGAAATAGGGATGAGATTTATGCCCTGCTACACCCATAACGATTAGAAGCCGGCCAACACTCACCACATCAGCTACTGGAATTGTCACGATGGCAAATCTTGAAAATGAATTCATTCTGATCGCAGGCAGCATCTCCAAGAAGACAGAGAAGGCCTCGATCGACCTCGCGCATGACTTCACTCGCGCGGTTACTAAGAGCGTCCTGGATGCACAGGGGGGCTTGGTCGTCTACTTGGCAGGCTGCCCCACCAATGAAGGTGGTGATGCGCTGACCTTCGATTGGACGGTGGCCTACGAGGCGGAAAAGCTCTTGGCTAGCTACACCCCTGCCCGCCAGTTGAAGATCGTGACCTCTAAGTTGGCCATGCAGAAAAAAATGACTCCAGAGCAGCGAATGTTCATCCGCCGGCTCTCGGCTGAAAATTTCGCGGAGATCATCTACCTCGAAGACGACGTGGTCACCGGCGGAAACATCGGTGATGAACAAGTGGAAGTTTCCACGGCGATGATTGCGCTGGGTGGCGGTAAAGGTGTTTCAGACCGAGCCCGCAAGATGCGCAAACGAAAGCTGCCCGTGCTGCCATTTGATTTGAACCTTGGTGGGTTCAGCGAGGACGGCCAAGGAGCGCTCGGCCTTCACGCAAACTTCTTCAAGGAGCCCCTGACGTTGTTTCCGTTCACGGGCGAGCAGGTGAAAGGCCGACTGGACAGCATGTCTCTGCAGGAGCCGCTCCACAGCCTGGACAAGCTGGCAGATCTTTCCGTAGGAATGTTCCAAAATGAGATCGTGGCCAGGGAAGCGGCACGCTCTCCAGACCTTCTGGTCATCACGGCCATCGCTATTGAGCTGGCAGCTGCAAAGAAAATGTTCGGTGTTGGCGAAGATGTTCCAACGCGCTTCACCGCACATGGCGTCCACTATTGGCCCGTGACAATTCAACGACCTGACGGCCCACTTTCTTGCGTCATCGCTTCTCTCGGCAATGCTGGCAACGTCAATGCGACCGCCATCACAACGCTCCTGCTGTCGGAGCTGAAACCCAAAAAAGTTCTGATGATGGGGATCGCAGCGGGCCGGCGTAAAAAACTGAGCCTTGGTGAAGTCATCTTGTCCGAGCGCGTCGTGTACTACGAGGGAGCGGCAGCGCTTGCCGGTGGCAAGCTTGCAGCGCGACCGGAAATGCCTCGACCTGGGCTCTCTACCCAGCAAGATCTCAATGCTTACTTCGCAACCGCGTCCTTACCCGATCGTCTGCAAGACCATGCGAACAAGCTTGGCTTCGCGATGCCGGTAGCGTCCATAGCGGGTGAGGTTGCTGCCCAGTTAAAAGTATCCCCTGCAACCATTGCTTCCGGCGAACTGCTAATTCGAGACCCGAAACTTTTCGAGAGTTTCCAAGGCATTCACGACAAAGCTGTGGTAGCTGAAATGGAGGCCTACGGGGTTTTCGACGCCTGCGACAAGCAGAACGTGCCTGTGATAGTCGTAAGGGGCATCAGCGATTACGGTGACAAGACCAAGGACAACACTTTCCACAAGGTGGCTTCCGAGGCTGCTGCCCTCGTGACCCTGGATTACGCCACCCACGGATGGAGCCGCAGACCGGCTATCTGAGCCATTGTCTCTTGTTAAGTTGAGCGCCCTTCGGCCAAGGGCGCTTTCGCCATGAAGAGCAACCTGCTCCGGCGTAAGGGCCGGATTATGCAAGGAGACATGAACTTGACTGATGACGTCCGACCCGAAGACCAGCCACTTCCGCCCTGCTCCATCCCTGCATCATGCCAAATATCATTCGGGGCATATCTGAAGGTATTGAATGGAAGAAAAAATTCATCACCATTGTTCGAAAGGTTCAACGTTCGATGACGGATATGCCTCTTGGAGATGACCTTGATACCGCAAGGAACCTTGGATGATCGGATTTTCCTCAACCCTCCCTCAACCTCCTTCAAACCACTTTGCAGACCATACCCCGGTTTTTCCAGCCCGCAATTGATAAACAAAACGCATAAAAGCCTTGTCTTTGAGCTCGTGTGCGTAGAGCTTCTTTAGGGCCATGGACAGAGCCTCCGCACGGTGAAGGACCTCGCTACCCCATAGCGTATTTACCTCATTGTCGAATAACGCGCGCAAATCGGCCCGAAGCTTAGCGGTATCTACCTGACCCAGTTTTTGGTCAATAGTCATGATCTCTCGTTCATGTCGATGCAGTTCGCCTTCAGAGTCTTCATCCCATTCGACGACACTGCTGGAGAATCGTTGGTTGAGCATCGACTCGTCGACGTTGCCGTCGTTGTCTATTGCGCCGAACATGTAATCCTGCGAGTAATCGGGAGACTCGATAATCGAATGAATGATGCTGCCTCGATGCCTCACGACATAGTCCTCTAACGACTCCAAATCGTGCAGAGTTGCCAGGGCACGAATACGTTCAACGAGACGCCGATCGTTACCGTCGTCAAGGAGCAATGGGGCGTCATCCTCCATCAATTCCTCAAGAGCACTCTTAGCGCGAAAGCCCTCACCCACCGCACTTATAATGCCCTTGAGCTCCTCCAACACCGCTTCACGCTTAAACCAAGAGAAGTCGGGGTCAGGCAGCAAGTTCGATTTGAACAAATCGAAAAGCGGAGCAGCGTCCTCCGCTACTGCGATCGCGCTCACGGCCTTGCACAGTTCGATGTTATTCATGGAACTGAACTCAACTGACATCAGTTGAGGGCTGCTTTGAATAAAGGTGTCTAGGTCTATCGTCGCTGACAAGTGATCGATGACTCTCTTGAGCTGAGCATTCTTTACGAAGGCTGCTACCAGGGCTCTCGCCCGTTTTGAGTCCATGTGCTCAGAGGTGACCTTCACCCACAGCGGGTGGTCTGCTAGCACTAGACTGAACAAGTTATCGACCCAGCTCAAATCCGGATCTTCCACTCTGAGGACGACCTCATGAAAACGGTGAAAATGTTCTTTCTTCGAGTTCGCTCCATTGAAGTATGGCTCGGCGCCGTAAGAAAGATTCTGGGACCCAAGGTAAGCCCTGCCATCATGGCTCAAAAGCTTGATGTGGCAGGCTGCGTGCAAGTACAGGTCAGTCTGTCGCTGTTGATCGGCGATTGAAACAATATTTATGGCCAAGTCCGACTGCTCTTGCTCGGTTAGATCTGCTACACCTGCTAGTCCAATCAGCACGGTAGCTGGGTAGCCATCAGCATGTTGGAGATATTCCTGGTTGACATATCGGAACAGCGACTTAGTACTCTTGGCAGAGCCATAGGTCATGATTTTGAGATCTTTTAGCGAATGCTGTTTTTTTCTATGTTCAAAGGCGCCCTCGCCATAATGGCGATGGCTCAAAGTCGCTCTGAAACTGGTCAGTTCTTCCATAAAGGCTCAGCAGGCAGTGGAAAAGGATGGAGGCGCAGACAAGCTACTATAAATCACGGCAAAGCATTGCACTCTTCAGTCCGCGTTCCCATCATCACTCACCGTTGAGTTAATAGACCTGCCGGCCGCGTGCCCACACCGGCGGAAACATCGGTGATGAACAAGTAGAAGTTGCCACGGCGATGATTGCACTGGGTGGCGGCAAAGGTATTTCAGACCGAGCCCGCAAGATGCGCAGATGGAAGCTGCCCATGCTGCCATTTGACTTGAACCTTGGTAGGTTCAGCGAGGACGGCCAAGGGGCGCTCGGCCTTCACGCAAACTTCTTCAAGGAGCCCCTGTGAACTGAAATCTCCCAGAGCGCAGAAAGGAGTTCGAGCAGGAAACAGTTCTGAGGACGTGGGGTGGACGTGCATTGTTGCCGGGAGGTAGAGCGCTTCCCACCAGCTGACTTTTTCAAATCCAAAGTCTTACCGTATCGAGGTATCATGATCTGGACTTGACGGGAGCAGAGATTGTTCAGATCTGATCTCGCTTGGATCAGTAAATCGACCACAAGATGCCACATCAACAACGATACACACCTACCGTCCAATCCTTCCCATGTAGATAAATCCACCTTGGCGTGCATAGCTACGTTTCAACGGTGGCTGGTCAAGTCGAATGGAAACAGCTAGTCAAGTGAGTGCAATTACACAAACAGAGCTTGCCGCCGCGACAACGCATGAATCGCCTCTGATTTTCTATACTTTTTCTAAGGTCTGCTTCTGGTCGCTGTCACCCACACCAAGCCAGTTCGTGCACTTACATCGCGCGTGCCTTGGGACGTCCGCCCTCCCATGGCTGCACTGCAAATGATCGGGGAGCCTGCCCTTCCCATCAAACAAGGCTTGGTCAAACTGAAGGCCCAATTCCACACTAATCAAGATGTCTACTACGCCCCCCTGCGCCAGACTTTTTTTGACGTTGTGCGCATGGAGCAAAGAACGATCCCGTACGACAAATTTCGTCAGATCCAAACCTCGAACCATGTGTTCGCAAGCAAAATGGCATAATATGCCAATGAGCGGAAGTAACTTCTTACCGAAAGCTGGAGCTCATTATGGCAACGAGAAACGTTGTGCTCACCCCTCACCAGGAACAGGTTATCCAGGACCTGGTTCAGTCCGGCCGTTATCAGAATGCCAGCGAAGTGATGCGGGAAGGTTTGCGGCTATTGGAACAGCGTGTCGCCGAAGACACCGCCAAAATTGAGGCCCTGCGTCTGGCGACCTCTATCGGCATCATGGACTTTGAGCAAGGGCGCTTTACTCAGTTGAACGAACGGGATCTGGAGCACTACCTCGAGGGCTTGAGCCTGGAGGCCACCCTCCCCGCGCGCGAGAAACACTGACATGCCGCAGTATCGGATTTCGAACGCGGCGCGCGCCGACATTGTCGACATCCTCAGGCTCTCCCAAGCGCAGTTCGGCGATCAAGCACGCCAGCGGTATCAGGCGCTGATCATCGCGGCGCTGCAAGCGATCGCCGACACGCCTTATCGCATTGGCAGCTACGAACGCGATGAGCTGGCACCGGGCCTTCGCAGCTATCACCTCATCTATTCACGACAGCAGGCCAAACAGCCCCACGGGGCGGTCAAGAGCCCTCGCCATATCGTGTTTTATCGTGTAGCAACCTCCGACGTGATCGAGGTCGTCCGACTTCTTCATGACGCCATGGAAGGGCAACTGCACCTGCCCAACGAATGATCGCCGACCGAGCTCAAAGGCTTAGCTGGCAATGAACAGCGAAGGTAAGGCGCCCGCATCTATATGCAACCTGAGCGCCCTCGCTGCCATCCGGCTCCGTGCCCCGTTGAAGCGAGAGGTGCTGGGGCCGACCGGACTATTGAGACCCATGATCAGAGGCACGATGCTCAGCGTTGCGTACCACGTTGAATGCTGAACAACCTCTTCCTAGGCGTTTTCTGTGGCCATTCGCCTAGCATTCCCCTCCGGCTGCCGGTGGACACGCGGATCGATCTCTCTGGCGACCAGCGCCATTGCAACATCTTGCAGAGCATGAGCATATCACGATGCCAATTTCAGGACGGGTGCTGAAAGACAGCCCGGACAACTCCAATTAAGGATATCGATTCATCTAACGACCAAGAATTTGCCAGATTCGGGTTGGTAATCCAGTATACGGAGGCGCACTGAATACCAGCCACGGCCACCCAGATCCGCGTCAGAAATCGCTATTCTCGATAGCTCGTACACCCTGTGCATTTGGGGGCATAACTGGGGGCATAATTCTATTTTTTCAATCTGAAACTACTGTTCTAGAGCCATGTCGAAATGTTTTTTGGGGATCCGGACAGTCTTTAAACCTCGTCGGGCAGGCTGTCTATCTGACCATCATTGCTGATTACCGACCGTGGAGCGCCATTCCCTCCCCGCCGCCGATCCTCCCTCGGGCATTTCGCGAACCGCGCTCGATAGCTGCGTGTGAAATACGACGGCGATTCAAATCCGCAGGCTATGCTCACTTCCAGCACACTCAGACCGCTTTGACGCAGCAGTTGCCGAGCTTTCTCAAGGCGCAGGCCTAGATAGAAGTTGCTCGGCGTGTCGTTCAGGTGCAGGCGAAACAAGCGCTCCAGCTGGCGCCGGGTGACTTTGATCGTCTCGGCCAGCGCCAATGTGCTCAGGGGCGGTTCGGTGCACTGTTCCATCTCGCCGATCACCTGTATCAATTTCTTGTTGGTGATGCCGTAACGCGTGGCGATCTGCATGCGTTGATGGTCTTTGCGCGTGCGAATGCGGCCAAGGACGAATTGTTCGGAGACCTGAATCGCCAACTCGGGGCCGTGGGCCTGGGCGATCAGGTCGAGCATCAGATCGATGGACGCGGTGCCACCCGCACAGGTGATGCGGCGGCGGTCGATCTCGAACAGTTCCTGGGTCACGGTGAGCTGTGGATACGATTCTTTAAACGCGTCGATAGCCTCCCAGTGCAGGGTCAGGCGATAGCCGTCGAGCAAGCCGGCTTCGGCGAGCACGCAAGCGCCCGTGTCGATCGCGCCCAGGGTCACGCCGTCATGGTCGAGGCGACGCAGCCATTGCGCCAGGGCCGGGGTGGCGGACTGCAGCGGTTCAAAACCGGCCACCACCAGCAAGGTTGTTCCTTTTTTCAGCGACCCCAGCGCCGCGTCCACGTTAACCGACATGCCATTGCTCGCCAGCACCGCGCCACCGTCGGCGCTCAAGATGTGCCAGCGGTACAGCTCGCCGCCAAAGCGGTTGGCCACCCGCAGCGGCTCCATCGCGGAGGTAAAACCGATCGCCGAGAACCCCGGCATCAACAAAAAATAGAAATCCTGGGCCATGGTGGCGCTCTCATCGGACCGTCAGCGTGGCACTGTGATACTCGCGTTCAGGGTCGGCTTCAAGGGGTGGAGGTCGCTGCAGTGCAAAAGCTGGTCGCCGCCGTGCGTTTCGCCGCCTGCCAAGCCGGGTAATTTAATCCCACGGCGCACAAAGACGCCGAAACCCCACAATAACAATCTGCCGAGGGCCTCACCATGAACCGACTGATTAGCCGAAGTGTGCTTGCACTCACAGCCAGCGCTATTTTGAGCACCCACGTAATGGCAGCTGATGCCGCTTCATGCCAGAACGTGCGCATGGGCGTGGTGAACTGGACCGACGTGATCGCCACCAGCGCCATGACCCAAGTGCTGCTCGACGGCCTCGGCTACAAGACTAAACAGACCACCGCTTCCCAGCAGATTATTTTCGCTGGCATCCGCGACCAGCGCCTTGACCTGTTCCTGGGCTACTGGAACCCGCTTATGACCCAGACCATCACCCCGTTTGTCGAGGCCAAGCAACTCAAAGTCCTAGACAAACCAAGCCTGGAAGACGCCCGCGCCACGTTGGCCGTGCCGACATACCTGGCGGACAAGGGCCTGAAGACCTTTGCCGATATCGCCAGGTTCGAGAAGGAACTGGGCGGCAAGATCTACGGCATCGAGCCGGGTTCGGGCGCCAATACCCAGATCAAGGCGATGATCGCCAAAAACCAGTTCGGCCTGGGCAAGTTCCAGTTGGTGGAGTCCAGCGAAGCGGGCATGCTCGCCGCCGTGGACCGTGCCGTTCGCCGCAAGGAGGCCGTGGTGTTTTTCGGCTGGGCGCCGCACCCGATGAACGTCAACGTGGCGATGACTTACCTCAGTGGCAGCGAGAGCGCACTGGGCCCGAACGAGGGCATGGCCACCGTATGGACCGTCACTTCGCCGACGTATGCCGAGCAGTGCCCCAACGTGCACAAGTTGCTGACTAATCTGACGTACACCTCAGCCGACGAGAGCCGGATGATGCAGCCACTGCTGGATCACAAGGACGCCTTCGAGTCCGCCAGACAGTGGCTCAAGGATCATCCGCAAGACCAGGCGCGATGGCTGGAAGGGGTCACTACCTTTGACGGCAAACCGGCTGCGGCAAACCTTCAACTGAGCAACAAATAACCTTGATTTGAACGGCCGTTTCGCGGTCCTTCCAGGCCGCGAATGGCATCTCCACGCCTGTAAGGAACCTACATCATGAACCACGACGTCATCATCACCTGCGCACTCACCGGTGCTGGCGACACGAGCGCCAGAAGCCCACATGTACCGGTCACGCCCAAACAAATCGCGGCCGCCGCCGTGGAAGCCGCCAAGGCCGGTGCCACGGTGGTGCACTGCCATGTGCGTGACCCACAGACCGGCAAATTCAGCCGCGACGTGGCGCTGTATCGCGAAGTGATGGAGCGCATCCGCGAGGCGGACATCGACATCATCGTCAACCTGACCGCTGGCATGGGTGGTGATCTGGAGATTGGCGGCGGTGAGCGCCCGATGGAGTTTGGCCCCAATACCGACCTCGTCGGCCCGCTGACGCGCCTGGCCCACGTCGAGGAACTGCTACCGGAAATCTGCACCCTCGACTGCGGCACCCTGAACTTCGGCGATGGCGACACTATTTATGTGTCCACCCCGGCGCAACTGCGTGCCGGCGCCAAACGTATCCAGGAGCTGGGCGTGAAGGCTGAGCTGGAAATTTTCGACACCGGTCACCTCTGGTTCGCCAAACAGATGATCAAGGAAGGGCTGCTCGATAACCCGCTGTTCCAACTGTGTATGGGTATCCCATGGGGGGCACCCGCCGACACCACCACCATGAAAGCCATGGTCGATAACCTCCCGGCCGACGCGGTATGGGCCGGCTTTGGCATCGGCCGCATGCAGATGCCGATGGCCGCGCAAGCGGTGTTGCTGGGCGGCAACGTGCGAGTCGGTCTGGAAGACAACCTGTGGCTGGACAAAGGCGTGCTTGCCACCAATGGCCAACTGGTGGAACGCGCCAGTGAAATCCTCAGTCGCCTGGGCGCGCGGGTCATGACCCCGGCGGAAGGCCGCATCAAGATGGGCCTTACCCAGCGCGGCTAACGCCTGAATGACATTGGGTTGGCTTGTACATCGAATCACCGCACTTCTCGGGAACGTCGCCATGAGCTTTATCACTGAAATCAAAACCTTCGCCGCTCTGGGCAGCGGTGTCATCGGCAGCGGCTGGGTATCGCGCGCCCTCGCCCATGGCCTGGATGTGGTCGCCTGGGACCCAGCGCCGGGCGCCGAAGCAGCGCTGCGCCAGCGTGTCGCCAATGCCTGGGGCGCCCTGGAGCAACAGGGCCTGGCACCCGGTGCAGCCCAGACCCGTCTGCGCTTTGTCGCCACTGTCGAAGAATGCGTGAGAGACGCCGACTTCATCCAGGAAAGCGCCCCTGAACGCCTGGAACTGAAACTGGATCTGCACAGCAGGATCAGCGCGGCGGCCAGGCCCAATGTGTTGATTGCTTCAAGTACGTCCGGCCTGTTGCCCAGTGCCTTCTACGAAGGTTCTACGCACCCGGAACGCTGCGTGGTGGGTCACCCGTTCAACCCGGTGTACCTGCTGCCGTTGGTGGAAGTGGTAGGCGGCAAAAATACTGCTCCGGCAGCCATTCAAGCGGCGATTGAGGTGTACGAATCCCTCGGCATGCGCCCGCTGCATGTGCGCAAGGAAGTCCCCGGCTTTATCGCTGACCGCCTGCTCGAAGCGCTGTGGCGCGAGGCGCTGCATCTGGTCAATGACGGTGTGGCGACCACCGGCGAAATCGATGACGCGATTCGCTTCGGCGCCGGGTTGCGCTGGTCATTCATGGGTACTTTTCTCACCTACACATTGGCAGGTGGCGACGCCGGCATGCGCCACTTCATGGCGCAGTTCGGCCCTGCGTTGAAGTTGCCGTGGACCTACCTGCAGGCGCCGGAGCTGACCGATAAATTGATCGACGATGTGGTTGACGGCACCGCTGATCAGCTCGGCGAACGCAGCATTTCGCAGCTGGAGCGCTACCGCGATGATTGCTTGCTCGCCGTGCTGGAGGCGGTGAAGGCGACCAAAGCCAAGCACGGCATGAGCTTTACCGAATAACCCTTTGGGCGCTGGCTTACCTGGGACGGCGACTGTCCATTGTGGATCGCCACTGCCAGCAAGCCAGCTCCCGCATTTGAACGAGTACTGACCCGGAATAGCCAACATGCCAGCACTGACCACCTACACCACCCAAGTCCAGCGCGCCTGGGTCGACTACAACGGCCACTTGCGCGACGCGTTCTACCTGCTGATCTTCAGCTACGCCACCGATGCATTGATGGACATTCTGGGCCTGGATGGCGATAACCGCGAAGCCAGCGGCCACTCGCTGTTCACCCTGGAGGTGCACCTCAATTACCTGCATGAAGTGAAACTCGGCGCCGAGGTTGAGGTGCATACCCAACTGATCGCCCACGACGCCAAACGTCTACACCTCTATCACAGCTTGCATTTGGTCGCAGATGACACGGAGCTGGCGGGCAATGAACAGATGCTGCTGCACGTTGACCTGGCTGGCCCGCATGCAACCCCGTTTACCGAGGCTACACAGGAGAGACTCAAGGCAATAACCGCCTCACAGGCTGAGCTGCCGAAACCCAAACTTCTCGGCAGCGTCATTGGGTTGCCCGCCAGAAAATAGCCGAAAAAAACGATCCAGACTGGCCCGGTTTTCTAACTGATCCAGGCGCAGAGTTCGCGCTTCCTAATTCCCTTAGAAAGTGTTTTAAACGCTTAAATGGCAGATAAGCCACGTTTCATGGGAATTATCAGTGTGAACAGCGCGCAGGGTTTTCGTCACAAACTCTCTGTTCCGATAGGGCGACTGTGGGTAGCCCGCCATGAAGCACTGACATCAGGATGGCGTTCACTCGAAGATCACGCCATGCTAGCCACCTCCTGCGAAACGGCCCCCCAGAATGACCCGAATAATGCTTGTCGAGGATGACGCCGCGCTGTCTGAGCTGATCGCCAGCTACCTGCAGCGCTTCGATTACGACGTGGCGGTGATTAACCGCGGCGATCGGGCGTTGGACGGTCTACTGCGTTTACGTCCCGACCTGGTAATTCTCGACCTCATGCTGCCAGGCCTCGATGGCCTGCACGTATGCCGACAGCTGCGCGACGAAGCGCCGGGATTGCCGATCATCATGCTGACCGCGCGCGACAACAGCGATGACCAGATCCTGGGCCTGGAAACGGGCGCTGATGATTACGTGGCCAAACCCTGTGAGCCCAGAGTGCTGCTCGCGCGGATTCGTACCCTGTTGCGACGCAGCACTGCCGCGCCTCGGCAGCGTGACGACCAGCAGAAAATCGTGCTCGGCCAACTGACCATCGATCTGGCGGAGCGCCAGGTGCAGTGGCGAGCTCAGGACGTGGAGCTGTCGTCCGGTGAATACAATCTGTTGCAGGTTCTGGCCAGCCATGTGGGTGAGGTCTTGAGCCGCGACCAGCTCATCGGACAACTGCGGGGTATCGAGTTCAATGGTGTTGACCGCTCAGTGGACGTGGCCATTTCCAAACTGCGACGCAAATTCGAAGACGATCCCGCCGAACCGCGCAAGATCAAAACCGTGTGGGGCAAGGGTTACCTGCTCAGCCGCGCCGAGTGGGATGAGTAGCCTGCACAGCGCCCCTTTTTTCTGACGTCGATAGTTGGCCAATCACATGTTCAAGATGCTCGCCCGGCTGTACCTGATCATGCTGGTGACCTACGGCGTTGCGCTTTATGTCGTCCCGGAGTTGGTCCTCAAGCTGTTCGATGAACGCACTGTCACCTATAACCAGCAGCAAGCCAAAGGCACATTGCGGTTGATCCAGGCCCGCTTCAGTCAAACACCTCTGGACGCCTGGCCCGCACTGGAGCGCGAGCTGCATGAGGATTTTGCCCCGCTGCAGTTGCGGGTCATCCCGTTGAACGATGTCAGCCTGAGCGACAACGAACGCGCCGATCTCAGGCAGGGCAAAAATGCGGTGCGCCGTGGATACTATGGCGAATGGGGCACGGCCTTGACGTTGCTGCCGGGGGATCAGGTGATCGAACTGGTGTCACCGGACCCTCCCGTGGACATCAACATCATTTACTGGCTGATGAACATTCTGGTGGGTGCGGCCCTGCTCGGCTGTCTGTGGCTCTGGGCAAGGCCCCATTGGCGCGATCTGCAGCGACTCAAACGCACTGCCATGCGCCTGGGCAATGGAAATCTTGCCGAACGCACGCAGATCTCGCCGCGTTCGAATATCGGTGAGCTGGCTCAAGTGTTCGACAAAATGGCTCAGGACATCGAAGGGCTGATCAACCAGCAACAGGAACTGCTCAACGCCGTGTCCCATGAATTACGCACGCCATTGTCCAGGCTGGAATTCGGCATGGCGCTGGTCATGGCCGACCCACTGGAGGCGCCCACCAGGCGGCGCCTCGAGCAGATGCTGGGCCACGTTCGGGAGCTGGACTCGCTGATTGACGAGTTGTTGTCCTACACCCGCCTGCAATCACCGTATCAACTTGCGGACTTGCAGGAAGTGCCGGTACAGGCGTATCTGGACAGCGTTCTGGGCAGCTTCATCGCCGAGCAGGAAAGCCGCCGGTTTGACCTGATCCTGCAGCTGGACGTCGGCGCCGAGCGGTTTGTGCTTGATCCGCGCCTCACTGCTCGCGCACTGCAAAACCTGATCAACAATGCCATTCGCTATTGCCACCAGACCGTTCGATTCAGTGCCCACATTCATCGCGCATCGGGCCTGACCTTTACCATCGAGGACGACGGCATCGGCATCCCTGAACAGGAACGGGAGCGGGTCTTCGAGCCGTTCTATCGCCTGGACCGAAGCCGTGATCGTGAAACCGGTGGCTTTGGTCTTGGGCTGGCGATCAGCCGACGTGCCATGGAGTGTCAGGGCGGTACACTTGTCGTCGACTCGTCGCCGCTGGGTGGCGCAAGGTTCGAAGTCTCTGTGCCGACGGTCACGAGGCGCTGAGTGCTGCAACTATCAATGCCACCGTGATTGTTACCGTCATAGAGATACTCAATATCATTCCGAATGATATTGACCTTTGCCCCATTCGATTCGTGCAATACCACCCCCGGGAACAGAATCCGCCCATCTAATTAACACTGGCGGATTTCCCCATGGCTCAGACATTCAATCATTTGCGCTTCCCCCTTGCCGCGTTGGCTGTGGTGGTGATAAGTGCCTGCGGCAAGACACCCGAGGCCACCATGGCTCCGGCAGCCGCCAAGGTCAGCGTTGCCAAGGTACTGGAACAACCTGTCAATGAATGGGATGAGTTCACGGGCCGCCTCGAAGCGCCGGAAACCGTTGAGATACGCCCACGGGTGTCGGGTCAGATTGACGCTGTCGCTTTCACTGACGGCGCATTGGTCAAGAAAGGCGACCTGCTGTTCCAGATCGACCCCCGCCCCTTCCAGTCAGAAGTTCGTCGCCTCGAAGCCCAGCTGCAACAGGCGCGTGCCACGTCGAACCGCACTGAGAACGAAGCCCAACGGGGTGAGCGTCTGCGCACCAACAACGCGATTTCCGCAGAACTGGCCGACTCTCGTACCACCACGGCACAAGAGGCCCGTGCCGGTGTGGCAGCCATCCAGGCACAGCTGGACCTGGCCAAACTGAACCTGAGCTTCACCCGCGTCACA
The DNA here is from genome assembly GCA_900475325.1 of Paucimonas lemoignei. Lineage (GTDB taxonomy): Bacteria > Pseudomonadota > Gammaproteobacteria > Pseudomonadales > Pseudomonadaceae > Aquipseudomonas. The sequence goes on along the minus strand of LS483371.1, from coordinate 2,894,216 downwards.
GCGCCCATCAGCGGCCGGGTCAGCCGCGCTGAAATCACCGCAGGCAATATCGTGACCGCCGATGTCACGCCTTTGACCAGCGTCGTGTCGACCGACAAGGTGTACGCCTACTTTGATGCGGACGAGCGCGTCTTCCTTAAATACGCCGACCTGGCCCGCAAAGGCCAGCGTGGCCAGACCACCCCGGTGTATCTGGGCCTTTCCAATGAAGTCGGGAACCCGCATCAGGGTCAGATGAACTTCGTCGACAACCAGGTCAACCCGCGTACCGGCACCATTCGTGGCCGTGCCGTGTTCGACAACGCCGACGGCAGCTTCACCCCTGGCCTGTATGCAAGGGTCAAGCTGGTGGGCAGCGGGGTTTACTCGGCAGTGTTGATCAATGACGAAGCGGTCGGTACCGACCTGGGCAAGAAGTTCGTATTAGTCATCGACAAAGACAACAAATCCGCCTATCGCCCGGTGGAGCTGGGGCCCAAAGTCGAAGGTTTGCGCATCGTGCGCAGCGGCCTGAATAAAGACGACACCATCGTGGTCAAGGGCTTGCAACGGGTGCGCCCTGGCCAGCCAGTGACCCCGGAAATGACCCCCATGGCCAGCGACGACACCCTCGCCGCGCTCCTCAAACAACGCCAGGCTCTTGAAGCCAGCAACCTGCCGCAAGTGACGCCCAAAGCAGCTGTCAAAGTTGCCGGCATCACAGCGCCGCGCGGTTAAGGGACTCCACTGATGAATTTTTCTCAATTCTTTATCTCGCGTCCGATCTTCGCGGCAGTGCTGTCGCTGATGATCCTGATCGCAGGCTCCATCTCACTCTTCCAGTTGCCCATCAGCGAATACCCGGAAGTGGTGCCACCCACAGTCGTGGTGCGCGCCAACTTCCCCGGTGCCAACCCGAAAGTCATCGGCGAAACCGTGGCGGCGCCGCTGGAACAGGCCATCACCGGGGTCGAGAACATGCTGTACATGTCCTCGCAATCCACCGCTGACGGCAAAATCACCCTGACCATCACCTTCGCCCTGGGCACTGACCTGGACAACGCGCAGGTGCAGGTGCAGAACCGCGTAACCCGTACCGAGCCGAAGTTGCCCGAGGAAGTCACGCGCATCGGCATCACCGTGGACAAGGCTTCGCCCGACCTGACGATGGTGGTCCACCTGACGTCGCCGGATAAACGCTACGACATGCTGTACCTGTCCAACTACGCCATCCTCAACATCAAGGATGAGCTGGCGCGCCTGGGCGGCGTGGGTGACGTGCAGTTGTTCGGCATGGGTGATTACTCGTTGCGGGTCTGGCTGGATCCCAACAAGACCGCTTCACGCAACCTGACGGCCACGGATGTGGTTAACGCGATTCGCGAGCAGAACCGTCAGGTCGCCGCTGGGCAACTGGGCGCCCCGCCCTCGCCTAGCGCCACCAGTTTTCAGATGTCGGTTAACACTCAGGGCCGACTGGTCACCGAAGAGGAATTTGAAAACATCGTGATTCGCGCCGGTGCCGACGGCGAGATCACTCGCCTGCGGGACGTGGCACGGATTGAACTGGGCTCCAATCAATATGCACTGCGCTCGCTGCTGGATAACCAGCCCGCTGTTGCCATTCCGATTTTCCAGCGTCCAGGCTCCAACGCCATCGACATCTCCAATGATGTCCGGGCGAAGATGGCGGAATTGAAGAAAGGCTTCCCCGAAGGCATGGATTACGCCATCGCCTATGACCCCACCGTGTTTGTCCGGGGTTCCATCGAAGCGGTGGTTCACACCTTGTTCGAAGCGCTGATCCTTGTGGTGCTGGTGGTCATCCTGTTCCTGCAAACCTGGCGCGCCTCGATCATCCCGCTGGTGGCCGTTCCGGTTTCGCTGATCGGCACCTTCGCCGTGATGCACATGTTCGGATTCTCGCTGAACGCACTCTCGCTGTTCGGGCTGGTACTGGCCATCGGTATCGTGGTGGACGATGCCATCGTCGTCGTGGAAAACGTCGAACGAAACATCGAGCTTGGGCACAACCCGGTTGAAGCCACCAAGATCGCCATGCGGGAGGTTACGGGGCCGATCATCGCCACCGCGCTGGTGCTGTGCGCGGTCTTTGTACCGGCAGCGTTCATTTCCGGCCTGACCGGGCAGTTCTACAAACAGTTTGCGCTGACCATCGCCATCTCCACCGTGATTTCGGCGTTCAACTCCCTGACCCTTTCACCGGCGTTGTCTGCAGTGCTGCTGCAAGCCCACGACGCACCCAGGGACCGTTTTTTCCCGTTTCCTTGACCGGATTCTGGGTGGCTGGTTGTTCCGTCCGTTCAACCGGGTATTCGCCCGTGCCAGTAATAGCTACGTCGGGGTTGTCGGTCGTGTGATCCGGGGCAGCGGGATTGCGCTGATTCTTTATGCAGGCTTGATGGTGCTGACGTATTTCGGCTTCGCCACCACGCCGACCGGTTTTGTGCCGCCTCAGGACAAACAGTACCTGGTCGCCTTTGCTCAGCTTCCGGATGCCGCGAGCCTGGACCGCACCGAAGACGTGATCAAGCGTATGTCGGACATCGCCCTCAAGCAGGACGGCGTGGAAGCCGCCATCGCGTTCCCGGGATTGTCGATCAACGGCTTCACTAACAGCCCCAACGCCGGGATCGTGTTCGTTACCCTCAAGCCCTTCGATCAGCGTAAGGAGGCCAGCCAGTCTGCAGGCGCCATCGCGGGTGCACTGAATGGCAAATATGCGGCCATTGAGGACGCCTATATGGCGATCTTCCCACCGCCGCCGGTCCAGGGGTTGGGCACCATTGGTGGTTTCCGCCTGCAGATCGAAGACCGAGGCAACCTGGGCTACGACGAGCTCTATAAAGAGACGATGAACGTCATCGCCAAGAGCCAGAACGTGCCAGAACTGGCGGCGCTGTTCACCAGCTACACCGTCAACGTGCCTCAGGTCGATGCAGCCATCGACCGAGAAAAAGCCAAGACCCACGGCGTGGCGATCAGCGACATCTTTGACACCCTGCAGGTTTACCTGGGTTCGCTGTATGCCAACGACTTCAACCGTTTCGGCCGCACTTACCAGGTCAACGTTCAGGCTGAACAGCAATTCCGTCAGGATGCCGACCAGATCGGGCAATTGAAGGTGCGCAATAACCTGGGCGAGATGGTGCCCCTGGCGTCCTTCATCAAGGTCAGCGACACCGCAGGCCCGGATCGCGTCATGCACTACAACGGTTTCATCACCGCTGAAATCAACGGCGCAGCGGCACCCGGCTACAGCTCGGGTCAAGCCCAGGCCGCCATGGAGAAATTGCTCAAGGATGAATTGCCCAACGGCATGACCTACGAGTGGACGGAAATCACCTATCAGCAAATCCTCTCCGGTAACACGGCGCTGTTGGTCTTCCCGCTCTGCGTTCTGCTGGCCTTCCTGGTACTGGCAGCCCAGTACGAAAGCTGGAGCCTGCCACTGGCCGTGATCCTGATCGTTCCGATGACGCTCCTGTCGGCCATTACCGGGGTGATTCTGTCCGGGGGCGATAACAACATCTTTACCCAGATCGGATTGATTGTTCTGGTGGGCCTGGCGTGCAAGAACGCGATTCTGATCGTCGAGTTCGCCAAGGACAAACAAAGCGAGGGCATGAGCCCCCTGGATGCAGTGCTTGAAGCCTGCCGCTTGCGTCTGCGGCCGATCCTGATGACCTCGTTCGCGTTCATCATGGGCGTGGTGCCGCTGGTGTTCTCCAGCGGTGCCGGTGCTGAAATGCGTCACGCCATGGGTGTTGCGGTGTTCTCCGGCATGCTCGGGGTGACCTTCTTCGGCCTGCTGCTGACACCGGTGTTCTACGTGTTGATCCGTAATTTTGTTGAACGTCAGGATGCCCGCAAAGCGGCCAAGGCCGAGCGCCTGCAGAACCTGAAACCGGAGGCGCATTGATGAAATCGTTGAAGCTATTCGTGCCCAGCCTGCTGGTGCTGGCCCTCGCGGCCTGCGCCGTCGGCCCGGATTACAAGGCACCTGAGACGGCCCCGGCGAAAGTCGCGGCCGCTGCCAAGGGCAACTACGACCGCAGCCATCTGGAAACCGTCTGGTGGCAGCAATTCGACGACCCGACGCTCAACCAGTTGGTGTCCCGCTCCCTTAACGGCAACCGCGAACTGCGCGTGGCCTTTGCTCGCCTGAAAGCGGCAAGGGCCATCCGCGACGACGTCAGCAATGACGCCATGCCCGTGGTCACCAGCCGGGTCAGCAGTGACCAGGCCAAAGGGCAACAGCCGGGTATCACCGAGCGCCGCGTCAAAAGCGAGCGTTATGACCTGGGCCTGGACATGGCCTGGGAGCTGGATCTGTTCGGCCGAATCCAGCGACAACTGGAAGCCAGCGATGCTGATCAGGACGTCGCCGAAGCCAACCTCTATCAGTTGCAGGTCACCTTGACGGCAGAAGTGGTGGATGCCTACGGCCAGTTGCGTGGCGCCCAACTGCGCGAAAGCATTGCGCGGGAGAATCTGAAAAACCAGCAGGACTCTCGCGGCGTCACGGCCCAATTGCGTGATGCAGGCGTGGGCAACGAATTGGACGTGGTGCGTGCCGATGCACGTCTGGCGGCGGTGGAAGCGTCGGTTCCGCAGTTGCAGGCCGAACAGGTCCGCCAGCGCAACCGCATCGCCACCTTGCTCGGCGAACGTCCGGAAAACCTGAGTGTTGACCTGAGCCCGGCGAAACTGCCAGCGATAGCCAAAGCGCTGGCGATCGGTGATCCGACCCAGGTGCTGCGTCATCGGCCTGATGTGCGTGCAGCCGAACGCCAACTGGCATCGTCGACGGCAAACATCGGCGTGGCCACCGCAGATCTGTTTCCACGGGTCAGCCTGAGCGGATTTCTGGGCTTTACCGCCGGGCGCGGTTCGCAGATTGGCTCCTCGGCCGCCAAAGCCTGGGCGCTGGGCCCGAGCATTACCTGGGCCGCTTTTGACCTGGGCAGCGTGCGCGCCAGGATTCGCGGCGCCGATGCAGACGCCGAAGGCGCGCTGGCCAACTATGAACAGCAAGTGCTGCTCGCGCTGGAAGAATCGGAGAACGCGTTCAGCGACTACGACAAACGTCAGCAGCGCCTGCTGTCTCTGATCCGCCAGAGTGAAGCCAGCCGGGCAGCAGCCAATCTGGCGTCGGTACAGTATCGCGAAGGCACGGCTGATTTCCTGGTGCTGCTCGATGCCGAGCGCGAGCGTCTGGCCGCCGAAGACTCCCAGGCACAAGCTGAAATCGATCTGTACCACGGGATCGTCGCCGTCTACAAAGCCATGGGCGGTGGTTGGCAACCACAGGCCTGATCACGGGTCGGACCGCAATAAGCCCAGAGCCCCGCCACTCTTGAGTCGCGGGGCTTTTTGCATGTGGCGATAGGCTCGAATCGTAGGATTGGGGTTTGACAGTCGGCGGTCACTGCTCGAAGCTGCAAGCCGCGCAAAAAATGGATACAGGTATGTCTAGAACGCCTTTGCGGGGCTATTTCCTGCTGCTCAAAACCAGCCGTAGCAGGCAGTTGAAATTGGCCCTTGGGCTGTTGGCTCTGATGCTGGCGGTCGGCATCCTTGCCTGGAACACCACCACGGCGCCGCCTGTGGTGCAGGCGCTCAGCCATACCTACGAGCAAGCCCTCGAACAGGCCCACAACGGCCAGCCCGGTGCCGCGCGGGTGCTTTATCAGCAGCTGGCGCGCAATGACCTGTCCGATATCCGTCGTGCCAGCCTGCTGGCTGAACTGGGCAATTACCCCAGCCCCCAGGCCCTGAAACTCTTAAGTACTGACCTGCGCCATGATTCGCCTCTGGTGCGCGAGGCCGCCATTGATGCCGCATTGGCACTGATTCCAGACGGCAAACGCAGTGTCTTGCTTGGCCCGTTGCTGGATGACCCCGACCTCACCGTGCGCGGGCATGCGGTCAACGCCCTGCTGGACCTCACCCCCGATGAACTGGGCCTGTACTACGCGGCATTGCAGGACGCTGTCGAGGCCTGGCGTAGTCGCCTGACAAAACAGGCCCCGTCGGCTGACAACCAACTGCAATTGGCCAGGCTGCTTGAACACAGTGGCGATCCGGCCGCCGCCCTGGCCACCCTGCAACAGGCCATCCTGGTCGAACCCCGGAACCTCCAGCTCGCGGTCGCGTTCGTTGACCTGCTCGACAAGCAGGGTCAAACCGAGCGGGCGCGTCAGGTCCTAGGGCAACTGCTGGCACAGCATCCTGATTCTTCACGCCTGCAACATGCGCTTGGGAGATGGCTGCTTGTACATGACCAGAGCGAGTTTGCCCTGCTGGCGCTTGCCAAGGCGGTTGAACTGGGTCCCGATAACATCAGCTACCGCTATGACCTGGCCGTTGCCCTGCATGACCTCAATGAACTGGAAGCCGCCCAGAAACAATTGGCCGAAATCCTCCAGCGCCAGCCCGCCAACCGCCGTGCCCGAGTCCTGCTGATTGGGTATTGGAAGGAAAATGGTCAGTTGCAAAAGGTCCAGGTCCTGCAAGCAGAACTTGAGCAACAGAACCCCGATGACCCGGAGCTGCAACAGGGGTTGTGAAGCTGTCGAGGGAAAAATCACTCAAATCGATCTATCTTTGAGAGTCACTAATATCAGAAATTACTTACAAACCGATTTGCCAACTTAACGTACAGCGGCGCAGTGGGCGTCACTTTATTTCAGTCCGCGTGCTTGTTAATTGCATCAAAACTATTTTCTAACTCGAAAAAAACGTGCATTATTTACCCGCTACTGTTTACAACTACCTTTTCAACGAGGCGAAAGACAAGAGACCTTAGTGTCATGAGGTGAGCGCGCGCCTACCCTGGGTAGGCATGAAATGAGCGAATCCGCCAAGCGTTCTTGTCTTATCGCTTTATGACGCTGGTAACAGCCAATCACCGTCGGAGTATGTTATTTGTCCAGACTTGCCGAGTTTCGTGCAGCAGAAAAAGCCCTTCAGGAACAGCTGGCCCAGCTTGAGTCCCTGAAGAATGACGCTGGCCTTAAAAAGGAGATCGAATTCGAACAGAAGCTCCAGGGCCTGATGAGCACCTATGGCAAGGGTTTGCGCGACATCATCGCCATCCTCGACCCTAAAGGCTCGTCGGCACAGCCATTGACGTCGGGTCCAAAGCGCCGTCGCGCCCGTGTCGTCAAGGTTTACCAGAACCCGCACACAGGTGAGCTGATCGAAACCAAAGGTGGCAACCACCGCGGGCTGAAATCCTGGAAAGAGCAATACGGTGTCGACACCGTTGACTCCTGGCTGCGCGCTTGATCGATGTACGCAGTATAAAAAGCCCCGCCTGTGCGGGGCTTTTTATTGCCCGACAATTATCTGACGTCAGGATATAAAACCCCTTCATAACTCCCTGATAATTATTGAATCCCAAGGGTGCAGCATCGTTCAATTTCGTATAACCCTCTCATCCACTTGCGCACAGCTGTAGTTACCAAGCTGCTGAATTAAGAAGAATAATCTTTTTGTTTTAGTCATAAAGTCTGTAACGACAGTAATTCACGCTTCATAACAACCAGCATTGTCGTTCTTATCTGTAAGAATATTCCGATATTTATCAGTACGAACGTTCCAGAATATTTTCCGGAAATATTCACGTTTTTTTCACACGGTCTACCACAAGATACAGACTGCTAAAGGATTAGCGCCCCAATGCCCGCTTCGGCGGGCTTCTTTTTGCCTGAAATTCGGGATTCGTCGGTTCTTCCTACGGCGCGGTCAGGATCAGCCCATCGCGAATCTGTAGGGCCTCAGCCTTGTTTGCCATGTAGCCCTCTGCAGATCCTGCGTAGGACAGCGACCACGCAGCTTCTTTATTGGCGGCGGCAACCAGCGTCTGGGTCATCACGTGCACGCCGTTCTGCGTGATGGTGCAGGTGGTTTCCAGAGCCGGGACTGTGCTGAGTTTGGTTTCCCTGACCCGGGTGCATACGCTCTGAAAGCCACTGCGCGAAAAATTGACCTGTACAGATTTGCGCATCTCCAGCAGCACGCCTTCGATATTGACTTCGTGACCGGGCGCCAACGCGGACTGAGTCAGCTCCATGACCATCAACGGGTTGCCTGCTTCATCCAGCTTGGCGGCCCGCTGTCGAGACTGTGCAGCGTCCTTGGCGCCTGACAGGTCTTCCACTTGCCAGCCGCTGGGCCAGACGATCACAGCCGCCTGAACCTGGCTGCTCCCCAATGCAAACATCAGGCACAACGCAATGAATGAATTTCTGCAGAGCGGGTCAATCATGATAGGCATCACTTGGGCACATAGATCGCAAAGTCTGACCGCCCAGGCAGCCAGGAACAAGAGCCAATAGGGCTTTGTTGGCCTGTGCGTTTGGCATCGAGGATGTCGCCCCGTATCATTTGGTAAAACCTTTAGACCTCAAGCGGAGATATTCATGAGCTTGCAAGACCTCAACACCTTCCCGGGCGTGACCGCCGAACCAGAGGCAGCCACCCAGCGTTTCGTGTTCAACCACACCATGCTGCGCGTCAAGGACATCACCGCCTCACTCGACTTCTACACCCGCGTGCTGGGCTTCAGCCTGGTTGAAAAGCGTGACTTCGCCGAAGCCGAGTTCAGCCTGTACTTCCTGGCACTGGTCGACAAGGCGCAAATCCCTGCCGACGACGCGGCGCGCACCGAATGGATGAAGTCGATCCCCGGCATTCTCGAGCTGACCCACAACCACGGCACCGAGAAAGACGCGTCGTTCGCCTATCACAACGGCAACACCGATCCCCGTGGCTTCGGTCACATCTGCATCTCGGTGCCCGATGTACACGTTGCGTGTGAGCGCTTTGAAGCGTTGGGTGTGGACTTTCAGAAGCGTCTGGCCGACGGTCGCATGAACAGCCTGGCCTTCATCAAGGACCCGGACGGCTACTGGGTTGAAATCATTCAACCCACGCCGCTGTGATGCCGGGATCGGCTGAAAGCTGATACAAAAAAGGGCCTCATGATTTCTCATGAGGCCCTTTTTTTTACGCCTGCCGACTATCAGGCTGGCGCGGACGTGCGAATCAAGTGATCGAATGCGCTCAGAGAGGCTTTTGCGCCCTCCCCCAGAGCAATGATGATCTGCTTGTACGGTGTGGTGGTCACGTCACCCGCTGCAAAGATGCCAGGGATGGACGTTTCGCCACGGGAGTCCACGACGATTTCGCCACGAGGCGACAGCTCGATGGTGCCCTTGAGCCAGTCGGTGTTGGGCAGCAAGCCGATCTGAACGAAGATGCCTTCCAGGTCGACAGTGACTTCTTCGTTGTTCAGACGGTTCTTGTAACGCAGGCCGTTGACCTTCTGCTCATCACCCGTGACTTCGGTGGTCTGGGCATTGGTGATCACGGTCACGTTTGGCAGGCTGGTCAGCTTGCGCTGCAGCACCGCATCGGCGCGCAGTTGCACGTCAAACTCAAGCAGCGTCACGTGGGACACGATACCCGCCAGGTCGATTGCGGCTTCAACCCCCGAGTTACCGCCACCGATGACGGCCACACGTTTGCCTTTGAACAGCGGACCGTCGCAGTGCGGGCAATACGCCACGCCCTTGTTGCGGTATTGCTGCTCGCCAGGGACATTCATTTCCCTCCAGCGCGCACCGGTGGCCAGGATGACAGTTTTGGTCTTCAGGCTGGCGCCGCCTGCGAACTTCACTTCATGCAGCGCGCCATCTTTGCCCGGGATCAGCTGCTCGGCGCGCTGCAGGTTCATGATGTCCACTTCGTACTGCTTGACGTGCTCTTCGAGGGCGACCGCGAGTTTCGGGCCTTCGGTGTGCTGCACGGAAATGAAGTTTTCGATGGCCATGGTGTCCAGCACCTGACCGCCGAAGCGTTCAGCCGCGACGCCAGTACGAATGCCTTTACGTGCTGCATAAACAGCAGCAGCTGAACCGGCTGGTCCACCGCCAACCACCAGAACGTCGAACGCCTCTTTACTATTGAGTTTTTCGGCCTGACGAGCACCGGCACCGGTGTCGATCTTGGCGAGGATTTCTTCCAGGCCCATACGACCTTGACCAAACAGCTCGCCGTTCAGGTAGATGCTGGGCACCGACATGATCTGGCGATCCGTGACTTCCGCCTGGAAGAGCGCACCGTCGATGGCGACGTGCTTGATGTTAGGGTTCAGTACGGCCATCAGGTTCAACGCCTGGACAACATCCGGGCAGTTCTGGCACGACTGAGAGAAGTAGGTTTCGAACGTGAAGTCGCCCTGCAGAGAGCGGACTTGTTCAACGGTGTCCGCACTGGCTTTGGACGGGTAGCCGCCCACTTGCAGCAGCGCCAGCACCAGTGAGGTGAATTCATGGCCCATCGGGATACCGGCGAATCGCAGGCTGATGTCTTGTCCCGGGCTGTTGAGCGAGAACGATGGCGTACGCGCATCGGTGCCGCTGTCATTGAGGGTGATGTCTTTCGAAACGCTGATCACGTCATTGAGCAACGCCAGCATTTCCTGGGATTTCGCGCCGTCATCAAGGGACGCGACGATCTCGATTGGGCGGGTGACCCGTTCCAGATACGACTTCAACTGGGCTTTAAGATTGGCGTCCAACATGCGGGCGATTTCCTTTGACTAAGATTTACCGGAGTAGAAAAAACAACGCCCAGGCGATGGTCGCCCGGGCGTTTTTAGGGGCGAAGCGGTTTACTTGCTCAAGAGCTCGACGCCCCTAGCCGAAACATCCGACTTAGATCTTGCCGACCAGGTCCAGGGACGGAGCCAGAGTAGCCTCGCCTTCCTGCCATTTGGCTGGGCAAACTTCACCTGGGTGAGCAGCGACGTACTGAGCAGCCTTGATCTTGCGCAGCAGCTCGGAAGCGTCACGGCCAACGCCGCCGTCGTTCAGTTCAACGATTTTGATCTGACCTTCCGGGTTGATCACGAAGGTGCCACGGTCAGCCAGACCCGCTTCTTCGATCAGCACGTCGAAGTTACGAGAGATCTGCAGGGTTGGGTCGCCGATCATGGTGTACTGGATTTTGCCGATTGCTGGCGAAGTGTTGTGCCATGCAGCGTGAGCGAAGTGGGTATCGGTCGAAACGCTGTAGATCTCAACGCCCAGCTTCTGGAAAGTGGCGTAGTTGTCAGCCAGGTCTTCCAGTTCTGTTGGGCAAACGAAGGTGAAGTCAGCTGGGTAGAAGAACACGACAGACCACTTGCCTTTAAAGTCAGCTTCAGAAACGTCGACGAATTCGCCGTTTTTGAATGCAGTGGCTTTGAACGGTTTTACCTGGCTGTTGATGATAGGCATCGGTGAATCTCCTGAGGGTGTGTGAAGGGGTGTGAATTCGATGAAGTGGAGCTTACGCACAATCGCAGGCAGGGTCTCATTGGTAAACCTGATGCTGCTGATTGGTTTTCACTATAAGAGATGTTTATTAATAGAAGAAATCGGAATTGCCGCTGCGTCTCCCGGCCCAGTCATGAACGGAGTGACCTCGACGTAACGCATGGCCGATTTCATGTCCTTCCAGCCGACATAGCTCATTAGCGACTTGAGATCCCAGCCATTGTGATGCGCCCATGTGGCAAAACCGCGACGCAACGAGTGACTGGTGTAGGCCTGCGCCGGGATACCCGAACGCTCCAGGGCATCGCGCAGCAACGGGATGACGCTGTTGGCGTGCAGCCCCTGCTCACCCAGATTGCCCCAGCGATCTATGCCCCTGAACACCGGGCCACGGACCAGCGCCGCACAGTTGATCCAATCGATGTACGCCTGCACCGGGCAAAGGCGCTGCAAGGCTGGGGTCTGGTAGGTTCTGCCCAGGTTGTCCCGGTCGCCTTTACTGCGCGGCAAATACAGGCTGATACCTGAACCGGCCAGCGCCTTGACGTCCTCGACCTGCAAACGGCACAGCTCGTCGCTGCGAAAACCTCGCCAGAAGCCCAGCAGAATCAGCGCCGTGTCCCGTCGACAGCGCAGCACCGTCGCCGTGTCGTGCTGCGCACTCGCCTGCACAGTTTCATGGCTGAGCCAGTTGATTACCTGTTCAAGGTGCAGCAACTGCAGAGGTTCGGCTTGCTTCTCCTGGGCGGGATGCAGGGCACGAATGCCTTTGAGAACCTTGCGCACCACCGGGGCCTTGGTCGGATCGGAAAATCCTTGGCTGGTGTGCCACTGCGCCAAGGCAGACAGGCGCAGCTTGAGCGTATTAACCGACAGCACTCCCGCATAACTGGCCAGATAGCGCGCCACGCTGTCGCTGGTGGCAGGCAGGAAGCCGCCCCAGCTCACTTCGAAATGCTCAATGGACGCCCGATAACTACGCCGGGTGTTGTCCCGGGTTGCGGCGTCAATGTAGCGATTGATGTCGTCCTGCATGCCTGCCTTTGTGTACTGAAAACGGCTTTCCGGGAGGGGACAACCTGATGACACGGGATAATACGCCAATATCACGTCTTAATAATCAGAAATTAACGTTGAGTTTATGCGCCTAAATAGTATGTAATTACATGATACATACCACAGTACGTAATCGTAGGAGGTGCATATGGCTCGGGGCGGCGTGAATAAGGCGGTGGTCCAGACGGCACGCGCAGCATTGATCGCCCGGGGCGAACACCCGAGCATTGATGCGGTACGTATCGAAATGGGCAATACAGGCTCGAAAACCACTATCCATCGCTACCTTCGAGAGCTGGATGAAAGCGACAGCCGCAGTGGTCCGGTGCAGGCGGATATTGGTGATGAGCTCGGCGAGCTGGTCGCTCGTCTCGCGCAGCGCTTGAATGGCCAGGCCCAGGAACGCGTCGATACGGCGCAGGCAACTTTTGAACAACAACGCTCCGCCCTGCAGGCGGTAGTTGAGCAGACAGAGAAAAAGCTGGTGGAGCGAGAAGAGTTGCTGGCCCGCGAGAGCCAGTTACTCGAACAGCAGACCGCAGCCCTGAACGCCACGCGAGAACAGTTGCAGGCTGAGCAGACCCACACTGCCCGTCTGCTTCAGGCCACGCAGGACATGGAAATGCGCCTGCACGACAAGGACGGGCAAATCCGCTCACTGGAAGAAAAGCACCTGCACGCCCGTGATGCGCTGGAACATTACCGCAACGCCATCAAAGAGCAGCGCGAGCAAGAACAGCGACGCCATGAAACCCAGGTTCAACAGTTGCAGATGGAGCTACGCCAGGCGCAGCAGAATGCTATCGGGCGCCAGGAAGAGATCACCCAGCTCAATCGCGACAACGAGCGCCTGCTGGCAGAGAACCGCAGCACACAACGAGAACTGCATAACTGCCAGACTCAAGCGAGCAGCCTCAGCAACCAGGCACGCGACGCAGCGCAACACATTCAGCAGACCGAGGCCCGTTGCGCAGTACTGGAAGAGCGCCTGCGAAGCGCACAACAGGAAAGCACCGACCTCAAGCAGCGCGCCACCGATACCGAGCAGCAGAATCGCGTGCTGGAGTTGATCCTGATCAAGACCGAGCTGGCCTTGGACAACCTCCGCGCGACGCAGGAGGCAGCAGTGAAAGAAGACGCCCCGCCGCAAGAGCCTGCCGAATAAGCGTGAGAGCTGCGGTGTCAGGCCAACCGCCTTCGCAGCCCTCGTAACCTCGGTCAACTCCTACAGGACAGTGGTGTGTCTGACATGACGCAAACCTTTGTAGATGTTCTGTTGGGGACCACTAAAACCATACATATCCAGCAACGGAGGTGACGCTGATTCACCTTTGCGCCCTTACGGCGCCTCACTTTTGAACAGCCGGAATGCCGGCCCAGTCAAAAGTAAGCAAAACGCTCCCGCTCCTTTGTCCGGGTCTTCGCCGAGGCTCAGACTTCCCTCACTCCGGCATTGCTCCGTGGGCCGCCGCAATGGGCCATCCATGGCCCGGTGCGGCTAACCCGGCATCCATGCCGGGTTGCCCACTGCGCAATACCTGCGCTCGGCCGGCCACAAGTCGCAATGTGTGTCGGCCATACGTTTTGCGCAGATCTCCAGAATCAAAAGCAGGGTCAGGAAGAACGTGATGCTAAAAATCTGCGAAGCAGATTTGCTTTTGCTTTTCCTGCCGCGATTTCACAGACGACGCAAAATGCGCGTCGGGAGGCTGAGTGGAGGTGCCGTGGGGTGGGTCGCTCGGCATGAATGCCGAGCGAGCGCCGTTGGGCCATGGATGGCCCGTCGGCGCGTGCCCGCCCCACGATATCGGAGGGCGGAACCCCTGCGGTACAGGGGCTGACACCAGCGCAGAGGTTTTGGTTACTTTTGGCACCAAAAGTGACCCGGCCGTCAGGACGGAACCTGACTCAGCAGCGCCCGGATGCTGTTGTTGCTACCCGATTCCAGGCGCAATGCTTTGATGTATTGAAGCTAAAGGCATACAAGGAGCTGACGAAGGCTGCGAACAGCGGTGAATCAGGCTCACCGCATCGCTATATATAAGGAACAATCAAACCTGACGCGGATGCTCCAGCATAGTGCGCACCCGAAGTGCCAGTTCATCCACGGTAAACGGCTTGGTCAACAGATCCATCCCGTCATCCAGGAACTCACCGCGAATCTCCGCGTTACGGGCGTAGCCGGTCATGAACAGGACCTGTAAGCCAGGCCTGTACTGTCGGGCAATCTCGGCGAGCTGTCGGCCATTCAAACCGGGCAACCCCACATCGCTCACCAGCAGGTCAATGCGGCACGCACCCTGCAACAACGGCAGCGCAGACTTGCTGTCGCACGCCTCGAGCATGGTGTACCCCAGCTCGCGCAGTGCATCCACCACCAGCATGCGCACCGCCTCCTCGTCTTCGACGACCAGTACGCTTTCCCCATAACCCGCCCGCGGGGTCGTCCCAGTATCGAGCACTTCTTCACTACCTTGCGCAACGTGCAGGTGGCAAGGCAGGTAAAGCTCCACACGCGTCCCGACTCCCTCGCGGCTGTCGATCAGCACATGCCCCCCGGTCTGCTTGACGAAACCATAGACCATGGACAACCCCAGGCCCGTGCCTTGACCAATAGGCTTGGTGGTAAAAAAAGGATCGAATACCTTCTCCAGCACCTCCGCCGGCATGCCACTGCCAGTATCTTCCACGCACAGCTGCACATAGTCGCCCGCCGTCATCGCCCCCTGCTGCGACGCGAGCGTGGCATTAGTACTGAGAATCGAAAGACGACCACCCTCGGGCATCGCATCCCGCGCATTGATGACCAGATTGAGCAGTGCGTTTTCCAGCTGATGCTCATCGGTCTGCGCCCGGCGCAGTTCATCACCCAAGCGGATCTGCAGTTCAATACTTTCTCCCACGGTTCGCCGCACCAGCTCTTCCATGGAGCGAACCATGCGGTTGACGTCCACTGAACTGTTGTTGAGGGACTGTCGTCGGGCGAACGCCAGCAACCGATGGGTCAGGGCTGCGGCACGATTGGCCGAGGTTACGGCGGCGTTGATGTAGCGATCGATTTCGGAGACACGCCCCGCCGCCACTCTGCGCTGGATCAAGTCCAGAGCGCCCAGCACGCCAGTGAGCATGTTATTGAAGTCATGAGCGATGCCACCGGTAAGCTGGCCGATGGCGTCCATCTTCTGCGCATGCCGCAAGGCTTCTTCAGCTTGCTCACGCTCAGCCATTTCGACCTTCAGCAACTCGTTGGTGCTAGCCAGTTCCCGCGTGCGTTCGGCAACCCTCAGCTCCAGGCTTTCATTGAGCTCGCGCAGGGCGTCCTCGGCGTTGACCTGCGCAGTGATGTCAGTGTTGGTGCCCAGCCAGTGAGTGATATGGCCATGCTCATCCCGAATGGGCAGCGCCCGTGCCAGAAACCAGCTGTAGCCACCGCCCTTGCCCCGCAGCGGAAAGGTGTCCTCCCAGATGGAACCTGTGGCAAAGCAATGGGAAAGTCTGGCCGAAATGCGCCCGATATGATCCGGGTGATGAACGGAGCGCCAGCCCAGGGCGAGCATGGCTTCCAGAGAAGAGCCGGTGTATTCGTACCAGCGCTCGTTGTACCAATAGATGCTGCCGGCAGCGTCAGCCGTCCACGCCAGCTGGCTCATGTTATCGGCCAGCGTGCGAAATTGCCGCTCACTTTCAAGCAAGGCGTCAATGTTGCGCACGGGTTGCGGATCTTGTTCAGCAGAGTTCAATGGCAGTACTGCCCAGTGATGTTTGCGCTTCATCGCGGCGGTTGTCCTCCTGGAAAATCGAGTCAGCCCGGGTTTCATCCTGAATTCCGGGCGGCTTTACCTGACAGCCAATGCTTACCGCGCGACCGGAGAACGCATGGTGACGAACTCCTCGGCCAGGGTCGGGTGCACACCAATGGTGTCGTCAAATACGCGCTTGGTTGCGCCTGCCTTCAAGGCAATCGCCAGGCTTTGCACGATCTCCCCCGCATCAGGACCCACCATGTGGCAACCCAGGACGACGTCGGTGGAGGCATCGACCACCAGCTTCATCAGGGTGCGCTCCTGATTGTCAGTCAAGGTCAGCTTCATGGGGCGGAAGCGGCTTTCAAAAATCTGCACGTCGTGACCCGCCTTGCGCGCCTCTTCTTCAGTCAGACCGACCGTGCCGATGTTGGGCAGGCTGAACACCGCAGTAGGAATGTGGCGGTAATCCACCGGACGAAACTCTTCGGGCTTGAACAGTCGCCGCGCCACGGCCATGCCTTCGGCCAAGGCGACTGGCGTCAGTTGAACCCGACCAATCACATCGCCCAGAGCCAAGATGGATGGCTCACTGGTTTGATAGTTGTCGTCGACCTGAATGAAACCGTCTTTGTTCAACTTGACGTCGACGGCGTCCAGGCCAAGGTTGTCGAGCATCGGTCGGCGCCCGGTTGCGTAGAACACGCAATCGGCACTGGCGGTGCTGCCATCTTTCAGGAATACCTGAAGGCTACCGTCAGCCTGCTTCTCGATGCGTTCGATGTCGGCATTGAAACGCACGTCCATGCCGCGCTTGACCAGCTCTTCATGCAAATGCTCACGAATGCTGCCATCAAAGCCGCGCAAGAACATTTCACCGCGATACATGAGCGTGGTTTCAGCACCCAGGCCGTGGAAAATCGAGGCAAATTCAACCGCGATGTAGCCACCGCCGACCACAATGACCCTCTTCGGCAATTGAGGAAGAAAGAACGCCTCATTCGAGGTGATGGCGTGTTCGCGCCCAGGAATATCAGGGACCTGCGGCCAGCCGCCAGTCGCAATCAGGATATGTTCGGCGCTGTAACGCTGGCCGTTTACTTCAACCTCATGCGGGCCGGTCAGTTTGGCATGACCTTCGAGCAGTGTTACGCCACTGTTGACCAGCAGGTTGCGGTAAATACCGTTGAGGTGATGAATCTGGCGATCCTTGTTGGCAATCAGCGTCGCCCAGTCAAAGTCTGGTTCACTGACGGACCAGCCAAAGCTCTTGGCCTGCTCAAACTCCTCGGAGTAATGAGCGCCATACACCAGCAGTTTTTTCGGCACGCAGCCCACGTTGACGCAGGTACCACCCAGATAGCGGCTTTCCGCTACGGCCACACGGGCGCCAAAGCCTGCCGCAAAACGTCCCGCGCGCACACCGCCGGAACCCGCACCAATCACGAAGAGGTCGAAATCGTAAGCCATTTGAATCTCCTGAGCAGAACGACAGCATATCAGCCAGATACGACAAAGCCACCCGAAGGTGGCTTTGCTCAGCAGCAGGCCTGAATTATCTCAGGCGTTTAGCTGCCTTTTTTGTAGAAGTGCTCGAAGCAGAAGTTTGTGGCTTCGATGTAGCCTTCAGCGCCACCGCAATCGAAGCGCGTGCCCTGGAATTTATAGGCCAGTACATTACCTTCGGCAGCCTGCTTCATCAGGGCGTCGGTAATTTGAATCTCACCGCCTTTGCCTGGCTCGGTCGCTTCGATCTTCTCGAAGATATCCGGCGTCAGGATGTAGCGACCAATGATTGCCAGGTTCGAAGGTGCGTCTTCCGGCTTTGGTTTTTCAACCATGTCGGTCACACGGAACAGGCCAGGCTTGATCTCTTCGCCTGCGATCACACCGTATTTATGGGTTTCAGCTGGATCGACCTCCTGAATGGCGACGATCGAGCAACCGTAGTGCTTGTGCAGCTTGACCATCTGGGCCAGGACGCCTTCGCCTTCCAGATTCACACACAGGTCATCGGCCAGTACCACGGCAAACGATTCGTTGCCAATCAGCGGGCGACCGCTGAGGATCGCATGACCCAGACCTTTCATTTCAGTCTGACGAGTGTAAGAGAAGCTGCACTCGTCGATCAGGCGACGGATGCCGACCAGATATTTTTCCTTGTCGGTGCCTTTGATCTGGTTTTCCAGCTCGTAGCTGATATCGAAGTGGTCTTCCAGTGCGCGCTTGCCACGACCCGTAACGATGGAAATTTCATTCAAGCCTGCATCAAGTGCTTCTTCCACGCCGTATTGGATCAGTGGCTTGTTGACCACCGGCAGCATCTCTTTGGGCATGGCTTTGGTCGCTGGCAAAAAGCGAGTGCCGTAACCGGCTGCTGGGAACAAGCATTTCTTGATCATAAAAGTCCTTTATAAGGGGCTGTTGGCGTTAGCGAGGCAGTCTAATCAGGCGGGGGCTAGCTTACAATGCCCCGCCACTGGCCGTTGCGATGCCATGGTAGAGAGATCCCTGAGCAGATAGTTCCGCCCAATCGCATATATTGTGGTGACTGGAGCACGCTGAATGCTGCCGACTCTACCGACTGATCGACGGATTTCACACTGCGCCGATCAGCAGAACAACTGCTTTTATGTCCCTCGTCGTGAGAGAACCACGACGTGAAGCGTAGCTCACTGCGCTTATCGCGCGCGGCAATTATTACCACCGCGCTGACAGCAAACCGCACGCGACAGCCCGGCACGCCGGGCTTTATCATGCGCGGCTTCAAACCTTAGTTCAGGACCCACCTCGATGGCAGATGTCAAAACCGTAAACGGCTATTCAATCAATCAACTCAAGGACGGTCAGTGGTGGGTCTGCGCAGCAAATGCTGAGGCCATTGCCGGACCTTTTGCCAGCGAAAGCGCCGCCATTGAAGTCGCCGCCGTGCTGCAGGATCAGCCTAAGGCCGCTCGGCGTCGCGGCGATAAATAACGATTCAGGCGATGCTGACGTCAACTCTCTACAATGATGCCGGAACGATGGCACTTTAATTAAGTCGAACCCATAACCTTACTTTTGACCCCTCTTGTGAAGCACAAAAACATGATCCGATTGTTGTCCATTATTGCTGTACTGGGCCTGGCAGGCTGCGCAACGTCCTCCAACACCTACCTGAAAAACGGCAAGCAAGGCCTGAGCATTGACTGCTCCGGGGAAGCCATGTCGTGGGCCAGCTGTTACGAGAAAGCCGACGCCTCTTGCGCGGGCACCGGCTATGAAATCGTCGGCACGGACGGTACGCCACAACCCAGGGAGAGCGACAAAACCCTGGGCGTCGATGTGGGCAACTATAAAAGCCGCAGCGTACTGGTGGTGTGCAAGTAGTAGCTATGCAAGCTGCGCAACGCCAAATCAATCATGGCCGACGCCGTGATCGACCGGTTCAGATCACAGGCAATGATCAGCCGGAAATGCAGTGGGTCGCAGCAGCCTGTACGTCTTTTGGCCGAATCGGTAGATTGGACAGGCGCTCGTAAACCTTGATTGAGCTGCCGTTGGATCGGCTTTCGATGTCCAGAACAGCTGCCGGGTCTTTGCTGAGCTTCTGCGCCACAATGACCCGCAAGCCATCATGATGGTCCATCACCACCGGCGGCTTGCGACTTTCAGAGATCTTGCCGACAAAGCACGCAGCGTACTCTTTCGGGCTTTTTCCGGACATGACACTCATGGTGGCTGGGGTATGTTCGATATCTGCGACAGTGGCACAGCCAGTCATCGCCAGAGCCAAAATCACGACGGCCAATTTCATACAATCCTCCCAAATAAAGGTGCTACGACAAGCTTGAGGAAGATTAAATCCCCGAGAAGGTCATTTTCACGCCCAAGACTGCAATAAAACCTCATTGCCCGGTAAATGCACCACGCGTCATGCTATCGTTTCGACTTTTTGCAAAACGCCTTCACGTCGGAGACATCCATGAAATTCGTACACCAGCGCGAGCACCTCAATGAAGACGATCTGGTCGTCATCGAGTGTTCCCAGCTCTGCAATATTCGCCTGATGAACGATTCAAACTTCCGCAGCTTCAAGAACGGCGGGCGCCACACCTATCACGGCGGCGCATTCGACCGGTTCCCCGCCAAAATCGCCGCGCCGAGCACCGGTTTCTGGAACATCACCATCGATACGTCGGGTCGCAAGATGGATTCCAACGGTGGGCGCAAGACTACCTTTACTCACTCGATCAAAATCGTTCGCCGCTCAGCTTCCCGACTGAGCTAAGCCATTGCAAGGAGTCAACGTGAGTACGCCAGCCCCTCGAACCACCAAATACGCGGTCAGCTACAAACTCAATGGCGAACGCCGTTTCGAGTTTGCCCAATTACAATCGGCATCGGTTGATGAAGCAAGAAGCGCACTGGAAAAGATGCACGGCCAGAGCGGCGACGAGATCACCGACGTCAAAGTCAGCAAAGCCCTGTAATAGCCTCGCCGACTGCCACATGAAACGAGAAAGCACCACTCCCGTCACGCTGGATCTGTTCGCCGACGCACCGACCCCGCCGGCGTCGACGGAACAGATCGGCCAGCACGCCTTCGTGCTGCGCGGCTTCGCTCTGCCCCGGATCGAGGACCTGCTGCTGGCCCTTGAATCCGTGCTGCAGCGGGCGCCGTTCCGGCACATGGTGACCCCAGGCGGTTTCACCATGTCAGCCGCACTCAGCAGTTGCGGCAGTTACGGCTGGATGACCGATCGCAAAGGCTATCGCTACACGCCCACTGATCCGCAAACCGGCCTGCCCTGGCCAGCCATCCCTGAGGTATTCATGGAGCTGGCCCGGACGGCGGCTTCGGCGAGTGGCTTTCCAGGCTTCATGCCGGATGCATGCCTGATCAACCGATATGTACCCGGCGCGAAGATGTCCATGCATCAGGACAAAGACGAACAGCAGTTGCAGTGGCCGGTCGTTTCAGTCTCGCTGGGGTTGCCAGCGGTTTTTCTGTTTGGCGGCTTCGCACGCCAAGACAAAGCCCAGCGCATCAACCTGCTGCATGGCGACGTCGTGGTGTGGGGTGGCGAAGATCGCTTGCGCTTTCATGGCGTGCTGCCGATCAAGCCTGGCTACCAACCCCAATTGGGCGAGCAACGTATCAATTTCACGTTCAGAAAAGCGATGTGATTCGAGGGTTACCGCACAATTCGAGAATTACTGCACAGCATCAACCTCAGCGGCCGCCCGGGCTTTCACGGGGCAAACCACTCGATGCAGATTGAGTGCAGTGTTGATGATCCCGATGTGGCTGAAAGCCTGAGGGAAATTACCCAACATGCGTTTGCCATGGGTGTCGTATTGCTCGGCGAGCAAGCCCAGGTCATTGCATAGCCCGCACAGGCGATCGAACAGCGCAGCGGCGTCCTCTTCCCGGCCCATCAGCACGTACACGTCCGCCAACCAGAACGAACAGACCAGAAAAGTCCCTTCACGACCAGCAACCCCATCGGTGCTGTGATCCGTGTCGTAGCGCAATAGCAAGCCGTCTTCGATCAGGCTGCGCTCGATGGCGGCGACCGTGCCAACCACCCGGGGGTCATCGGCCGGCAGAAATCCGGTCAACGCGATCTGCAGCAAGCTGGCATCCAGCGCCGGGGCGCCATAAGTCTGGGTGAAGCTGCCCAGCTCGGCATCGTAACCGTGCTGGCATACGTCGGCGTGAATCTGATCGGCAACCTCACGATAATGCCGGGCCAGCGCTCGCTCCTCATCGCTTTGTGCGGTCTGGGCGATCAGCTTGGCGTTGCGATCAAACGCGACCCAGGTCATGACTTTCGAATGGGTAAAGTGGCGCGGTTCCGAGCGAATCTCCCAGATTCCGCGGTCTGGAAGGTGCCAGACCGTTTCCAGGAACGGCATGATGACCTTGGAGATTTCGATACTGCGCGGCGGACGTGGCAATCCCCCTTTGAGGGCCTGAATCATCGCATCGGCCACTTCACCGTAGACATCCAGCTGCATCTGCGTGGCAGCGCCGTTGCCGATACGAACCGGGCGCGAACCCTCATAACCGCTGAGCCAGGGCAACTCGAATTCAGGCAACCGGCGCTCACCGCCCAGGCCGTACATGATCTGGATCTGCTCGGGATTACCAGCCACTGCACGCATCAGCCATTCGCGCCAGGCAGCCGCTTCTTCGAAATAGCCCAGGTTCATGAACGCCAGCAAGGTCATGGTGGCATCGCGTAACCAGCAATAGCGGTAGTCCCAGTTTCGTTCACCCCCCAACTGCTCGGGTAGCGAGGTCGTGACAGCCGCGACGATGCCTCCCGTGGGCTGGTAAGTCATGGCTTTCAGGGTGATCAACGAGCGTTTGACCTGCTCGGTCCACGGCCCGACATCGGGGCAGCGATCAGAGAATTCCAGCCAGAACCGCTCGGTGTCCCGCAGTGCCTGCTCCGGGTCGATGCCCTCCTGGACCGGTTCATTGGAGGGCTGATGGCTGAGCACAAAAGCTTCACGCTCGCCCGCATCAATATGGAAATGGCTGCCGGTGTGGTGATCATGAGCCTGCAACGGCTCTGGTGTGCGCAGCACCAGCATGTCAGGCCCTGCGACAGCGGTCAGCAAGTGACCGCTGTGATTTTCCACCCACGGCACACTGCTGCCGTAGTCGAAGCGAATGGCCAGGTCCATGTCGAAAGACACCCGTCCTTCCAGGCCGACGACGATCCGCACCACCTGACTGCCCAGGCCCACCGGCATGAAGTCGATGAGCATCGCGCGCCCGGTGTCTGTTTCAAACAGGGTTTCCAGAATCAACGTGCCTTCGCGGTAACGCCGCTCGGTTTTCACCGACTGGGCCACAGGCGCGACTTTCCAGCGGCCGTTGTCGCTGTCACCCAGCAGCGCCGCAAAACAGGCCGGGGAATCGAAGCGCGGGAAACACAACCAGTCCAGCGAGCCATCTATTGAGACCAGGGCGGCCGTTTTGCAGTTGCCGAGCAGTGCGTAGTCTTCAATCCGTGCAGCCATAATCAAACGTCCGCCGTGGTCTGGTTGTAGGTGCCAGCGCCAAGTGTCGGCGCTGCAGGGTTCAACGGGCCAGGATGTAGCGATCTATCGCTGTGGCAACCCCGTCTTCAAGGTTGCTGCCGGTCACGTGACTGGCCTGGCTGCGCACCGCCTCCTCTGCCTGGCCCATGGCAATCGACACGCCCGCCTGCTTGAACATGGCAACATCATTGCCGCCGTCGCCGATGGCCGCCGTGTGTGCCATGTCGATGCCAAGCTGCGCCGCCAGGGTGGTCAACGCGCTGCCTTTATTGGCGTCCAGCGCCGTCACGTCCAGGTAATAAGACTGCGAGCGCGCCGCATGCGCCAAGCCCTCGATCAAGGGATTGAGCTGGCTTTCAAGCACCTTGAGCAATTCAAAGTCGGTGCTGGCCGCGACGATCTTGTCGATCCGATCCAGGTAAGCCTCAAAGCTCTGCACCTGAACCGGCTCGTAGCCCAGCGTCGTACGTTCGTGCTCGACATAATCCCCGGCCGGATCGATCAAAAACCATTGATCATCGGCGAATACCCAAACGGCGACGTCATGCCGGGCAAACAGGTTCAGAGTCGTGCGAGCAGCTTCTTCATCAATGCGGTGGGCAAGCAACAGGCTGCCGTCCGCGTTGACGATATTGCCGCCATTGAAGCCAACGGTCGGCAGATCGATACCCAGGGCCTCGATCTGCTGACGCATGGCCCGCGGAGGCCTGCTGCTGGCAACGGTGAACAGCACGCCCGCTGCCCGCAGACGGGAAACGGCGTCTATATTGGCTTGGCTCAGGCTGTGATCAGGCCGCAAGAGCGTGCCGTCGATATCCGAAAGCAGAAACTGGATGTCGCGGTGTGTGTCAGCCATTGATATCCCGCCATTCCCGGCCATCTAGCGCCATCAAGTCATCGGCCGCAAACGGCCCGTCTTCGCCGGCTGCGTACAGCTCAACCTGCGGATGCTTTTGCCAGGCATCCAGAAACGGCTGAACTGCACGCCAGCCGTTTTCGATATTGTCAGCCCGCTGGAACAGCGTCTGATCCCCGGTGAGGCAGTCATAAATCAGCGTTTCATAGCCGGTGGACGGCTGCATTTCGAAAAACTCGTTGTATTCGAAACCCAACTCGATGTCTTCCATGTGCAGGGTCGGCCCCGGACGTTTGGCGTAGAGGTCAAACCACATGCCCTCGTTGGGCTGGATCTGGATACGCAGGAAGTTCGGTTTGAGTTTGTCCACCTCGGTGTCGCGGAACTGCGCGTAAGGCGCGGGCTTGAAGGAGATGGCGATCTCGGTGCTGCGCGCACTCATGCGCTTGCCGGTGCGCAGGTAGAACGGAACCCCTACCCAGCGCCAGTTATCGATCATCACCTTGAGCGCCACGTAGGTTTCAGTGGTGCTCTCCGGATCGACCTTGTTCTCCTGGCGATAACCGGGGATCTCGGCACCGTCTTTACTGCCCCGGGAATATTGGCCGCGCACCGAATTGGCCAAGGCCTCCAGCTCCGACCATGGCCGGATGGCGCCAATGACTTTGGCTTTCTCGCCACGAATGGCGTCAGCACCAAATGCCGCAGGCGGCTCCATCGCGACCATTGCCAGCAGCTGGAACAAATGGTTGGGAACCATATCGCGCAGCGCGCCGGTGTTCTCGTAGAAACTGCCTCGGGTCTCGACGCCTACGGTTTCGGCCGCTGTGATCTGCACGTGATCGATGTAGTGGTTGTTCCAGAACGCCTCGAACAGCGCGTTGGAAAAACGACTGACGAGAATATTCTGGACGGTTTCCTTACCCAAGTAATGGTCGATGCGGTAGATCTGCTTTTCGCTCATGACTTTGAGCAGGCAAGCGTTCAACTCCACCGCACTGGCCAGATCAGAACCAAACGGCTTTTCGATCACCACCCGGCGAAACTGCTCCGGGGTTTCGGCCAGCAAGCCTGAGCTGCCGAGCCGGGTCGCCACTTCACTGAAGAACCGCGGCGCCGTGGCCAGGTAGAACACTGCATTGCCACTGCCGGTGCTTTCGATTTTGGCGGCGATATCGGCATAGGTGGAATCGTCGAGAAAGTCGCCCTCCACGTAGCTGATACGGCTCGCCAGATCAGACCAGAGCGCAGGATCCAGAGGGTCTTTGCCGCCAGCGGCAACTTTGCTGGCCGCCTCCTGACGAATGAAGTCTTCCAGTTTCTTGGCAAAGTCGGCGTCGCTGATCGCATTGTGATCGACGCCGACGATGTGCAGGCCTTTATCAACCAGACCATCGCGAGTCAGGTTATAAAGCGCCGGCATCAGCAGACGCTTGACCAGGTCACCATGGGCACCGAACAGAAACAGCGTGGTAGGCGGCGCGACTTCAGGCTTTGGCTCGGTACGGCTCTGGGTTGTCCCCATTATTTAGGGCCCTCTTTATGGCCACCGAAGCCGAAACGCATGGCCGAAAGCATTTTGTCGGCATACGAGCTTTTCTGCCGCGAGCGGAAACGGGCAAACAACGCGCTGGACAATACCGGGACGGGCACCGCCTGCTCCATGGCCGCTTCGATGGTCCAGCGCCCTTCACCACTGTCCGCCACTGCACCTGAGTAGGCATCAAGCTGAGGGTCGGTGGCCAGAGCGTCGGCGGTGAGGTCCAGCAACCACGATGAGACAACGCTGCCACGGCGCCACACTTCCGCGATATCGGCCATGTTCAGGTCGAAGCGTTGTTCAGGCGGCAGGTTCTCGGAGTTCTTCTGCTTGAGGATATCGAAGCCTTCAGCGAAGGCCTGCATCATGCCGTACTCGATACCGTTGTGAATCATCTTCACGAAGTGGCCGGAACCGGCCGGGCCTGCGTGAATGTAGCCGCGCTCGGCACGATCATCCGAAGAGGTGCGGCCCTTTGTGCGCTCAACCGAGCCGTAGCCTGGCGCGAGGGTTTCAAACAGCGGATCAAGACGCTGCACCACATCGGCTTCACCGCCAATCATCATGCAGTAACCGCGTTCCAGCCCCCAGACGCCGCCGGAAGTGCCGACGTCGACATAGTGCAGACCTTTTTCGGTCAGTG
The DNA here is from genome assembly GCA_900475325.1 of Paucimonas lemoignei. Classification (GTDB taxonomy): domain Bacteria; phylum Pseudomonadota; class Gammaproteobacteria; order Pseudomonadales; family Pseudomonadaceae; genus Aquipseudomonas. The sequence continues at coordinate 2,868,010 of LS483371.1, read as the reverse complement.
CCTTGGCCCGGCGCACGTCGTCCTTATAGAAGGTGTTGCCACCGTCGATAATGACATCGTCTGCGTCCAGAAGATCAGCCAGTACGTTGATGGTCTCTTCGGTTGGATCACCTGCGGGCAACATGACCCAGACTGCGCGAGGCTTATCCATGGCGGCGACCAGTGCTGCAAGATCTGCAACCGCGGTCGAGCCTTCCTGGGCAAGCGCACTGCGCGAAGCTTCATCGCGATCATAAACAACCGTGGTGTGACCATTGAGCATCAGGCGCCGCGCGATGTTGCCACCCATACGGCCCAGTCCGATGATTCCAAGTTGCATGTGCTGATGCTCCATAAATTGTAAAAAAGTGCCTCATTTTATAGCGCACCCTTGTTCGGGTGCCAGCCTGAGGGTAGATAAGCGGAGCGCCCGAGGGTGTTCCCAGGCGTCTGGGCAGCGGTTTTCCAGCCGGTCTGACAATTACGTTGTAGCGATCAAGAAACGTTCGCGACAATTAAAAATAAAAAAGTTCCTTTTTTTTCCAAAAGAAATCAGAATCGGCGCCGATAGAGAGGTAAGCAGAGGCGATTCGAGCATCGATAGCATTTGCCATGGACCTTCTCAGGTTTGAATCCGCCATTTGCGAGGTGAGCAATGGGCACATTACTTCCAGCTACTGCACCACAAACCCTTTACGTCACCGTGCGCCGTGACGAACTGCGCCAGCTTAAAGAAGAGCGCGAACAATTGCAGAAAAAGGTCGCTCATCTGAGCCTGATGTTGCAGCAGTCGCAATTGACCGGCTCCTCCAGCACTGCCCTGCGCGCCTGATCCTGCCCCGGTTATCGAAGCCTTGCAATGCTTATAGCTGGCAACGTGTCGCTCGATAGCCCGCTTCGATAGCACCCCGAGTTGATCAAACAGAGTATGGCAAGCCCGACCCGCTGGCTTGCCCTCACGCAACACACTCCCCGCCTCTGAAAATTCCGACCCGAGACTTGCAGCAACGTTCCTGACGTCAATGCACGGCCTTTGTGCGCCTGCAATAATCGAAACCACACGCGCAACCAAGGCGCACAGGCCTCGGCTAGCGTGAGTGCGTCAAAGCGCTTTTTGCCAGAACATCGCCTTGCCCATGACAGGGTCCAGCTCATACCCGGCAAAGCCGAGCTTGCGGTAGGCGTTCTGAGCGATGGTATTGCCCTCCAGCACTTCGAGCGTCAGTTTGCAGCAGCCACGCTGACGGGCGATTTCCTCGACTTTGGCGAGCATCTTCTGACTGATGCCCAGCCCACGATGTTGAGCCACGACGGCCACATCGTGAATGTTGACCAAAGGCCTGCACTGGAATGTCGAGAAGCCTTCAAAGCAATTGACCAGCCCAACAGGTTCGCCGGAGATAAATGCCAGCACACTGAACGCGTGGGGCCGCTTGGCCAGCTCTATCGCCAGCTGCTGTTGGGTATCCAGGGGGATCGACGCCCCACCACCCATGACATCTTCGGCGTAAGCATTCAACAAGAAGCCAATCGCCTCGGCATGCACCGGGTTTGTGTAACTAGCCTGCAGCACCAAAACCTCTGGGGTATCCATCTCATCCTCGTGCGGTGATCAAATCCGAAAAAGCCGCCTTGGGGCGAGCCGGGCCGTGGATTCTATCGCGCCTCGCTGAAAAATGTTCCGCAACCTCTGTAGGGAAAGTCTCGATACGCACCGGGATAGGACGTCAGATGCACCGAGAAAACGCACACCCTAAGGTCAGTGAATGCAATGGATTGATTTTTGGGCCGAAATGGGAAGACGCGCCCTCCGCGCGGCCTGATTGTCAAACAATCCGACGGATGGTAAAGCCCGATATCATCAGGGAAAAACACACGCTAAAAAGCGTAGGCGCGCTCTTAGGACCCTACAGCCCCTTCAAGACCTTGCCCGACGAAGGCTTGCGAAGCCCATTCCAGACATTTCCCACAAAAAAAGTCGAAACTTCTGAAACAGCCATAGGTCAGGTGAATAGAGCGCCTATGCTGTGGGTTAGCCCCGCCAATGGAGTGCTGCCAGCCTGTCCAGCGATCGCGCAAACAGTAAATCGGTACTGATCTTGCGTAGTACATTCGTGCCTGGCCATAGGACATGGCCAATAACAATTCGAGTGCAGTACTTACACTGTATTAAATGGGAGAAAACGATGATTAGCGCCGCTGTCAAAACCCAGAAGGGAGAGAGTTTTAATCAGCCGGCCAGCGAGCTGACTCATCTGCCGGTCTTCGCTACGACGAGCGTTCCACTGCTGCAACTGCCTGTTTCACAGCCAACCATCGTGGCCCCACACAAGCGTAAAGTCTTGTTTGTCACGTCTGAATTGGCTGACCTGGTTAAAACCGGGGGTTTGGGCGATGTGTCTGCCGCGCTGCCGCGAGCCATGCGTCACCTGCACGATGTCCGTGTGCTGATACCCGGCTATCCACAGGTCCTCAATAGCGGTAACCCGATTCACGTGATTAGCCAGCTGGGCGGCCACGCAGCACTGCCGCCTTGCAAGATTGGCCGTATGGACATGAAAGATGGCTTGGTCATCTATGTACTGATCTGCCCTGAGCTGTACGAGCGCGAAGGCACGCCTTACGCCGACAACAACGGCCGTGACTGGTCTGATAACCATATTCGTTTTGCCCGCCTGGGCCTGGCCGCTGCAGACTTCGCAGCAGGCGCAGTCAAGACTCAATGGTGCCCTGAGCTGGTGCACGCCCACGACTGGCCAGCTGGCCTTGCGCCGGCCTACATGCGCTGGCGCGGCCAGACCACGCCAAGCATTTTCACCATCCACAACCTGGCCTACCAAGGCACGGTCAGCACCGCATCGAGTCGCGAGCTGGGGATTCCAGACGAGGCTCTGGGCGCTGACGGGATGGAGTTCTATGGCAAGTTGTCGTTCATCAAGGCCGGCATGGCCTACGCCAGCCACATCACCACGGTGAGCGCGACTTACGCGAAAGAGATCACTACCCCGGAATTCGGTTGCGGCCTGGAAGGCTTCCTGCAGAGCAAAGCCGAGCGTGGTCAACTCAGCGGTATTCCAAACGGGATCGACGCCAGCTGGGACGCTGCCACCGATGAACACCTGATTTGCCATTTCGCGCCTAATGAGTGGCAGCGCAAGGAAATCAATGCCGACCACGTTCGCGAGCTGTTCGAGCTGGAGCCATCTACCGGCCCGCTGTTCGCCGTGGTATCGCGCCTGGTCTATCAGAAGGGTCTGGACCTGACCATCGGTGTGGCCGAGCACATCGTCAACCAGGGTGGTCAGATCGCAATCATCGGTCGCGGTGAGCCGGAAGAAGAAGACGCCATGCGCGAATTGGCCTTGCGTTACCCAGGCCGAATCGGCGTGCGGATCGGCTTCAACGAAACCGATGCCCGTCGCATGTTCGCCGGCAGTGACTTCCTGCTGATGCCTTCACGCTACGAGCCGTGCGGCCTGAGTCAGATGTATGCCCAGCGCTTTGGTTCGCTGCCGGTTGCCCGTAACACCGGCGGCCTGGCTGACACCATCGAAGACGGCGTCACCGGTTTCCTGTTCGATGAGTCAACGGTCGAAAGCTACAAAGAAGCATTGAACCGAGCCTTCAAAGTGTTCTCCAACCCTTCGCTGATTAATGCCATGCGCTGCCGCGCCATGGCGGCACCCTTCAATTGGCATCAAGCGGTAGAGCCTTACGCAGAGCTTTATCAGGACCTGTTGAAAAAGAATGTGGGTGCTTCACTTCACTACTGAACTGATTAAGGGGTTAACGGATGCCTCTGCGTACGGATGAGAACTGGCGCCACGGCGCCGTTCTGCTGGATTCTGGACTCACTCGGTTCGCCCTCTGGGCGCCGGATGCCTACTACGTAAGTATTGAAATCGAGGATGGCCAGTCTCTGGCCATGCTCCCGCAAAACGAAGGTTGGTTCATCCTGGAGACCCGCTGCCCAGCGGGTACTCGCTACCGCTACAACATTGATGGGGAGATCGAAGTCCCCGACCCCGCCTCCCGCGCTCAATCCTCAGACGTCCACTCTTCAAGCGTGGTCGTCGACCCCCTCGCTTACAAATGGCAGAACACCGACTGGCAGGGTCGTCCCTGGCAGGAAGCGGTGATCTACGAACTGCACGTGGGTGCTCTGGGCGGCTACGCAGGCGTGGAAACTCATCTCAAGCGCCTCTCTGAGTTGGGCGTTACCGCCATCGAGCTGATGCCCATCGCGCAATTCCCAGGTGAACGCAACTGGGGTTACGACGGCGTTCTGCCCTACGCGCCGCAGTCGTCCTATGGCACGCCTGAAGAGCTAAAGCACCTGATCGACAGGGCCCACGGCTTTGGCCTGATGGTCATCCTTGATGTGGTCTACAACCACTTCGGGCCGGACGGCAACTACCTGGGCCGCTACGCCAAGGGCTTTTTCCGCAGCGATGTGAAAACGCCCTGGGGCGACGCGATTGATTTCCGTCGCCGCGAAGTGCGCGATTTCTTCATCGACAACGCCCTGATGTGGCTGCTGGAGTACCGTTTCGACGGGCTGCGTCTGGACGCTGTGCACGCCATCAACGATTCGACGTTTCTGACAGAGATCGCTCAGAAGATTCACCAGCACATCGATGCGCCGCGGCATGTCTGGCTGAACCTGGAAAACGAATTCAACCAGGCCAGCCTGTTGGAGCAAGGCTTTGACGCGCAGTGGAACGATGACGGGCACAACACGCTGCACGTGCTTCTGACCGGCGAGACCGACGCCTATTACTCCGACTTTGCCCATCAGGCCACCAACAAGCTGGCAACGCTGCTCAGTCAGGGCTTTGTCTATCAAGGCGAAAGTACCCGGCATGGGCATTCGCGTGGCGAGCCCAGCGGCCATCTTCCACCCAGTGCGTTTGTGCTGTTCCTGCAGAACCATGACCAGATCGGTAACCGCGCCTATGGCGAACGGCTGCCGCAGATCTGCCACGGCCCGGCGCTGCGTGCTGCCACAGCTCTCCTGCTGCTCTCGCCGATGATTCCGCTGATGTTCATGGGTGATGAATGGGCCGCCAGTGAGCCGTTCCTGTTTTTTACCGATCACCACGGCGAGCTGGCTGATGCCGTGCGTGAAGGTCGACGCGCGGAGTTCGCAGACTTCGCGGCATTTGCCGACGAAGAAAAGCGCGAACACATACCCGACCCCAATGCTCCATCGACCTTTGAAGCGTCCAGGCCCGCGATCGATGCTGCGCTGCTGGAAACCGATAAAGGCGCTGACCACCAGGCCTGGCTGGCCCTGTATCAGCAGCTGTTGGCGATCCGCCACAGTCAGATCATGCCGCGCCTGCCTGGCGCTCAGGCTTTGGGTGCCGAAGTCCTCGCCGAGGGCGCAGTGCTGGCCCGTTGGCGCATGGCCGACGGCGCGGTGCTGCGCATCGACCTGAACCTCACAGAACATGCCGTGACCACCCATGAGTGGGACGTTGGCAGCGTTCTTTTTGAAACCCTGCCACATGCGGCAGAACTTTCCCGACGGGGCATCCTCAATCCATACACGGCCATTGTCAGCCTGATAGCAACCGATGTTCTGGAGAAACGGGATGAGCAATGATCAACTGGAGCACCTGGCGACCGAGGCCGGTCTGTCCGTCGACTGGATCGACGCCAACGGCCGACCGCAACGCGTCAGCCCCGAGGTGTTGAGCAACGTGCTGGAAAGCCTCGGCTACCCGGCACGCAGCAATGAAGAGATTGACGCCAGCCTGCAAAAACTGAAGAGCGCGCATCACCAGCCAACGCCCCCGCCACTGCTGACGGTCGATCATGGCAGCAACCTGGACCTGAGCGCCTGGTTCGAGCCTGGCACGCCGTTCGTGCTGCACCTTGAAGACGGCGCCAGCATCGACGCCGCCTTGACGGCCGGCGCTACCCTGCCCGCCCTGGCGCCAGTGGGTTATCAACAGCTGAGCATCGCCGGTCAACACGTGACCATCGCTGTTGCACCGGCCAGTTGTTTCAGTATGGCCATGGCCACTGACACCGAAGTGCCCCGGGCCTGGGGCCTGACCGTGCAGTTGTATGGATTGCGCCGTGAAGGCGACGGTGGCTTTGGCGACACTCAAGCGCTGGAAAGCTTTGCCCGCTCCGCTGGTGAACGCGGCGCCGATGCCCTGGCGATCAGCCCGGTGCACGCGATGTTCGCCAATGACCCGCATCGCTACAGCCCCTATTCGCCTTCCAGTCGCCTGTTTCTGAACAGCCTCTACTGCTCGCCTGGCACGATTCTCGGCGAACGGGCCTGGCGCCTGGCGATTGAAGAATCCGGTCTTGGCCAAGAGCTCAAGCGCCTGGAAGAGCTGCCCCTGATTGACTGGCCCGCCGCAGCCAGCGTGAAGTGGAAGATTCTCCACAAGCTCTACGATGCCTTCAGCGCCAGCGATCACCCGCTGCATGAAGATTTCAACAGCTTCCGCCATAACGGCGGCGAGGCGCTGGAAAATCACTGTCGCTTCGAGGCCATCCGCGGCGAGTGCGCGCGGCTTGGCATGAGTGACAACTGGCATGAATGGCCCACCGCTTTCAAAGATCCGCGCAGCGAAGAAATTGCCCGTTTTGCCGCCAACCATGGCCCGCAGATCAGCTTTCATGCGTTTGCTCAATGGTTGATGGCTCGGGGCCTTGAGCGTGCCCAAGTCGCTGCCCGCAGTGGCGGCATGCGCGTCGGTCTGATTGCCGACCTGGCAGTGGGTGCTGACGGCGCAGGCAGCCAGGCCTGGAGTCGCCAGGACGAATTGCTCTCAGCGCTGACCGTGGGCGCACCACCGGACATCCTGAACCGCGCCGGACAAAGCTGGGGCATCTCCGCGTTTTCGCCCGAAGGCCTGAAACGCAATGGCTTTCGCGCATTTATCGAAATGCTGCGGGCCAACTTCGCCCACGCCGGTGGCCTGCGCATCGATCACATCATGGGCCTGCAGCGCCTCTGGGTCGTGCCGCTGGGCGCTCCTGCCAGCGAAGGGGCTTACCTCAACTACCCGCTGGACGACATGCTCCGGCTGCTGAGCCTCGAATCCTGGCGACACAAGGCAATCGTGCTGGGTGAAGACTTGGGCACCGTACCTGAAGGTTTGCACGAGAAACTCTCGGCTCGGGCCATTCTCGGCATGCGCGTGCTCTTGTTCGAACAGAATGACGCGCACTTCAAACCCATCCTGGACTGGTCAGATCAGGCGCTGGCGACCACCAGCACCCATGACCTGCCCACCCTGGCAGGCTGGCTGGCCGAGAACGATATCGGCTGGAACCTGCGTCTGGGCATGGTCGATGAAGAGCAGGCGCAGGACTGGCGCAATGACCGCAAACGCGAGCGCGACGGTCTGCGCAATGCCCTGAGTCAGAATTCAGACAATTTCAATGATCAGCATTCAGAAACCGAGCAGATGATCGACGCCAGCGTGCGCTACCTGGGGCATACCCGGGCGCCGCTGGTGCTGTTGCCGATAGAGGACGCCATGGGGCTTACCGAACAATTCAACCTGCCAGGCAACACCGAAAGCCACCCGAACTGGAGACGCCGTATTCCCGCATTCAGTGCCTCGCTCATGGATGATGAAACCGTTGCGCGCCGTGTCGAGCTGTTGTCCCAGGCGCGCCTGCAAGCTGCGGAGCGTGATCAATGAGTCAGCCCCTGCAAACGCTGCGCGCCACACAACGCCTGCAATTTCATAAAGACTTCACCCTCGATGACGCTGTGCCGCTAGTGCCCTACTTCGCCAGCCTGGGTATCAGCCACGTTTACGCGTCGCCGCTGCTCAAGGCCCGTGCCGGGTCGATGCACGGCTACGACGTGGTCGACCCACGGATCATCAATCCGGAACTGGGGGGCGAACCCGCGTTGCGGCGCCTGGTCAGCGCCCTGCGCGAACATGGCATGGGGCTGATCCTGGACATCGTGTCCAACCACATGGCGGTTGGCGGTGCTGATAACCCGTGGTGGCTGGACCTGCTGGAATGGGGCCGTCGCAGCCCCTATGCGGACTTCTTCGACATCCAGTGGAACTCCCCCGACCCGCTGCTTGAAGGGCAACTGCTGCTGCCGTTCCTGAGTACCGATTACGGCACCGTGTTGCAGGCCGGGGAAATCCCGCTGCGATTCGATGCGCAGCACGGCCTGTTTTACATCGAGCATTACCAGCATCACTTCCCGGTCAATCCGGGCACCTACGGGCCGTTGCTGCAGTCGGACGACAACCCGCTGCTGGATGAATTGAGCAAGCGCTTTGCTGCCCTGGATCAATTCCCGCAGGCCTATGAACGCGCTCGCCAGGCTCGCTCCGAGCTGGCAGAGCTGGCGAAAGATGAAGCTATCGTCAAGGCCATCGAGCAGAACATCAGTCGTTTCGACTCGACCACCCCGGAAGGTTTTGAACGCCTGCATCAGTTGCTCGAACGCCAGCATTACAGGCTCGCCAGCTGGCGCACTGCGGGCGATGACATCAACTGGCGGCGCTTCTTCGATATCAACGAGCTGGGCGGCCTGCGTGTCGAGCGGCCCAATGTGTTCGAGGCGACCCACGGCAAAATCTTCGAGATGATCGCTGAAGGCCTGGTGGACGGACTGCGCATCGACCATATCGACGGCCTGGCGAACCCCCGCGGCTACTGCCGCAAACTGCGCCGTCGGGTCAACGGCCTGCTCGCCGCTCGCCCGGCTGGCACCGAGCTGACCCATGTGCCGATTTTCGTCGAGAAGATCCTCGGCCCTGACGAGCAGCTCGCCAAGGACTGGGGGGTGGACGGCACCACCGGCTATGAATTCATGAACCAGGTGTCGCTGCTGCAACACGACCCCAAAGGCGCCGAGCCATTGGGCGAGTTGTGGAGCCGTTTGAGCGGGCGCACTGCTGACTTCGATCAGGAGGTTCTGGAAGCGCGGGACCTGGTGCTGCATGGCACGCTGGCGGGCGACTTTGAAAACGTCGCTCAGTCGCTGCTTCAAGTGGCGCGCAGTGACTTGATGAGCCGCGACCTGACGCTGGGCGCCATCCGCCGCGCGTTGTTGGCGCTGGTGGTGAACTTCCCGATTTATCGCACGTACATCAGCGTCTGTGGCCGGTCAGCCGAAGATGACCGCTTCTTCCAACAGGCGATGGAAGGCGCGCGCACAACGTTGAGCGAAGGCGACTGGCCGGTGCTCGATTACCTGCAACGCTGGCTCGGTGGCGAGTCCTGGCGGCGACTTCCGCGTGGTCGCACGCGCAAGCTGTACAAGAATGCCTGCGTACGCTTCCAGCAGCTGACCTCGCCCGTGGCAGCGAAATCAGTGGAAGACACCTCGTTCTACCGCAGCGCCGTGTTGCTGTCGCGTAACGATGTGGGCTTCCATCCGCAGCATTTCAGTGCACCTGTCCAGGCCTTTCACGATGCCTGCCTGAGTCGCCTTGCGACCTTCCCTGACAACCTGCTGACCACGGCAACCCACGATCATAAACGTGGCGAAGACACCCGCACCCGCCTGGCCGTGCTCAGCGAATGTGCGGGCTGGTACGCCGAGCAGGTCGAACGCTGGCGTCAGTTGGCAGTGCCCCTCAAGGGCGACAGCGAAACGATGATCAGCGCCGGCGACGAGCTGATGCTATATCAGGCAATGCTCGGCAGCTGGCCAATGGAGCTGGAAGGCGAAGAAGCGCTGAGCGCCTATGCTGAACGTTTGACGAAATGGCAGGAAAAAGCCCTGCGTGAAGCCAAATTGCAAAGCAGCTGGAGCGCCGCCAATGAGCCCTATGAACGCGCATGCCGAGAGTTTCTGCACAGCATCCTGCTGAGCGATGAAGGCGTGGCGCTGCGCCAGTCCTTGGGTGCTACCGCGAACCGTATCGCCACCGCCGGTGCGCTGAACAGCCTGGCGCAAACCTTGCTTCGTATGACAGCACCGGGGGTTCCGGATCTGTACCAGGGCACCGAGAACTGGGACTTCAGCCTTGTGGATCCGGATAACCGTCGTCCGGTGGACTATGCCGCCAGAGCGCAGGCGTTGGGTCAGGCGGCACAGCCCAGTGAGTTATTGGGTCACTGGCAGGATGGTCGGGTGAAGCAGACGCTTATCGCCGAGGTGCTTAATCTGCGGGCGAAACATCCGGCATTGTTCAGCGCCGGGGAGTATGTGCCGCTGCAGGTGCTGGGCAGCCATGCTGAACAGGTGCTGGCTTTTGCACGCGTTTCTGATGACAAACAGAATCCGCAGCGAGCCATCGTCATCGTGCCGCGCTTGTTCAATGAACTATTGGGCACCGCGCAAACTCCATTCATCAATGCTTCAAATTGGGGTGATACACGGGTTGTCTTACCGTTCGCGGATTCAGATCGAAGTTGGAAGGGACTTTTTTCGGACGCTGTAGTCACAACTGACAAGGAGTTGCTGCTCAGTGCGGCGCTCAAGGAATTTTCAGTCAACGTGTTTATTCAAACTATGTAATACCTGGGAGTGTCGAGATGAGTGCCGACGAAAAGCGAATTCGCGAGTTTGCGTATCAGATATGGGAATCGGAAGGTCAGCCCTCTGGCCAGGATGAGCGTCATTGGGAAATGGCCCGCAAGCTGGCTGAAGCCGAGGCATTGGCTCCGGATAAATCTTCAGCACGCAAGGCCACCAAGCCCAAGTTGCCAAAGGTCGATGGCGCGGCGGATCCCAAGCCTGCACCGGGTAAAGCGAGCAAGCCTGCTGCGGCCCCGGCATCCAAGCCTGCCCCGTCGGCCAAACCGGCAGCCAAGCCTGCGGTGAAACCGAAGCCTCCTGCGGCGTCGACTCAGGCCGAGCAACCGGCAAAGTCAGCACAGAAGAAGCCGCGTAAACCCTAGGCACCCTGAATCACTCAAGGTGAAGTTTCAGGCCGCAGTGATCACTCATTCAGAGTCGTGATCTGCGGTCTTTCCAAGCTCCAGTTTCTATTATTGGTTGAAGCCTTCGCGCTTCGACTGCGGTTTCGGCCGCCCCGAAAAACATCAGACGTCAGGAATGCAAAATGAGCACGCAGTCTAAAAATACTAACGACAGTTCCAAGGCCGACTCGGCCGGGGCTGAGCAGGCAGAGCCGACTGTTTCGCGCATTCGTGAAGGTCTACCCTTTCCGCTGGGCGCCAACTGGGATGGTCTGGGCGTCAACTTCGCCCTGTTCTCGGCCAACGCTACCAAAGTGGAGTTGTGCCTGTTTGACTCCACCGGTGAAGTGGAACTCGAGCGCATCGAGCTGCCGGAATACACCGACGAGATCTATCACGGTTACCTGCCCGACGCCCACCCAGGGCTGATCTACGGCTACCGCGTGTACGGTCCTTACGACCCGCAGAATGGTCACCGCTTCAACCACAACAAGTTGCTGATCGACCCCTACGCCAAACAGCTGGTGGGTGAACTGAAGTGGTCCGAAGCCCTGTTCGGCTACACCATCGGCCATGAAGACGGCGACCTGAGTTTCGACGAGCGCGACAGCGCCCCGTTCGTGCCCAAGAGCAAAGTCATTGACGAGGCCTACACCTGGGGTCGCGATCAGCGCGTCGGTGTGCCTTGGGACAAGACCATCCTTTACGAAACCCACACCCGTGGTTTCACCATGCGTCACCCGTCCGTGCCTGATGAACTCAAAGGTACGTTCTCCGGCCTGATGGTCGCCGATGTGATTGATCACATCCGCAAGCTGGGCGTGACCTCTGTCGAGTTGCTGCCGATTCACGCGTTCGTGAACGACCAGCATCTGCTGCAGAAAGGCATGACCAACTATTGGGGCTACAACAGCATCGCTTTCTTCGCCCCGGATCCGCGCTACCTCGCTCACGGCAAAATCGCCGAGTTCAAGGAAATGGTTGCGCACATGCACCATGCCGGCCTGGAAGTGATTCTCGACGTGGTCTACAACCACACCGCTGAAGGCAACGAGCTGGGCCCGACCCTGTCCATGCGTGGTATCGACAACGCGTCGTACTACCGCCTGATGCCCGACGACAAGCGTTACTACATCAACGATTCCGGCACCGGTAACACGCTGGACCTGAGCCACCCTTGTGTCCTGCAGATGGTCACTGACTCCCTGCGTTACTGGGCATCGGAAATGCACGTCGACGGCTTCCGCTTCGACCTGGCAACCATCCTGGGCCGCTATCACGATGGCTTTGATGAGCGCCACAGCTTCCTGGTGGCGTGCCGTCAGGACCCGGTCCTGCGTCAGGTCAAGCTGATCGCCGAGCCTTGGGATTGTGGCCCGGGTGGCTATCAGGTGGGTGGCTTCCCGCCGGGCTGGATGGAATGGAACGACAAATTCCGCGACACGGTTCGCGCCTTCTGGAAAGGCGATGAAGGTCAGCTGGCTGACTTCGCCGGGCGCATGACGGCCTCCGGGAACATGTTCAACCAGCGCGGCCGCAGGCCTCAGGCGTCAGTGAACTTCATCACTGCTCACGATGGTTTCACGCTGCATGACCTTGTGTCCTACAACGACAAGCACAACGAAGCCAACGACGAGAATAACCAGGACGGCAGCAACAACAACTTGTCCTGGAACCATGGTGTTGAAGGCCCGTCGGACGATCCGGAAATCAACGCGCTGCGTTTGCGCCAGATGCGCAACTTCTTCGCCACACTGATTTTTGCCCAAGGCACGCCGATGGTGGTCGCCGGTGACGAATTCGCCCGCACCCAGCATGGTAATAACAACGCCTATTGCCAGGACAGCGAGATTGGCTGGGTCAACTGGGATCTGGATGAAGACGGCAAGGCGTTGCTCAAGTTCGTCAAACGCATCATCAAGCTGCGTCAGACTTACCCGATCCTGCGTCGTAGCCGCTTCCTGGTGGGCGATTACAACGAGGAAATCGGCGTCAAGGACGTCACCTGGCTGTCGCCGGATGGCACCGAGATGGGCATTGAGCAGTGGGAAGATGCCAACGCGCGCTGCCTGGGCATGCTGATGGATGGCCGCGCCCAAGAGACCGGCATTCGCCGCCCTGGCGCTGACGCAACCTTGTTGCTGGCCGTCAACTCACACCATGACGGTGTCAACTTCACCCTGCCGGAAGTCCCGGAAGGCGCGCACTGGACCTGCCTGGTTGACACCAATCAGCCGGACATGAAAGCCAAGGAACAGTTTGGTTTCGGTACGCACTACACCGTCACCGCGCGTTCACTGTTGCTGTTTGAACTGCAGCACGACGAGCAACCATGAGTCAGGCGCTGAGTGAGTTTCTCGACTGGCGCAAGCACGGCTATGCCGATACGCGCGCGCTGGGCGAGTGCTTGCAGGCGCTGGTTGACGAAGGGCTGGATCAACTGCCACTCCCGGCCAGCGGTCAGACACTTGACCGCTGGCGAAGCCTGGCCTGCGTTGCAGGTCATGACCTGGGCCTGTGCAAACTGTATGAAGGCCACACTGACGCATTGGCCATCATGCAAGAGCTGCGTCCTGAAGGCGCTGGCTCTAAAGGATCGGGGTCGGCTTTGGCCGAGCCTGGTACCACATGGGGAATGTGGGCAGCAGAACCGCCCCAGGCCAGGGTTCGAGTCAGTGGCACCGGTCAATCGGTGAAACTGGACGGACGCAAGGCCTGGTGCTCCGGCGCAGCAGTAGTCAGCCATGGGCTGGTGACCTGCTGGAATGAAGACGGCCAACAGCAGTTGGTGGCCGTCGACATGCGTCAGCCGGGCGTCAACGTCACTCAGGAAGGTTGGCGGGCTGTGGGCATGGCCGCCACGGGTAGCGTCGAGGTTCAGTTCGAGGCCGCGCACGGCATCGCCGTGGGTGAACCGGACTCGTATATCCAGCGTGCTGGCTTCTGGCAAGGTGGCATCGGCATCGCGGCCTGCTGGTACGGGGCGTCGCGGGCTATTGCTTCAAGGCTGCTGCAACACGTCATCAAACACGACGAACCCCATGCCCAGGCTCATCTGGGCGCCGTTGATACCGCGCTGCACAGCGCCATCAATGTTTTGCAACACGCTGCACACTGTATTGATCAAGCCCCACAAGACAACGCTGAGTTGCTGGCCCGCCGCAGTCGCGCGGCTATCGAACACAGTGCCGAACAGATCATCACCCACGTTGGCCACGCCCTGGGCGCGGGTCCTTATTGCAAGGACGCGCACTTTGCCCGACTGATGGCCGACCTACCGGTTTTTCTACGTCAGAGCCATGCCGAACGGGATTTGGCAGCGCTCGGACGGCTTAGCGCCGCTCACACGGCAACACCGCCCTCAAGGACATGGACGTTATGACGGACAACCCCATCACGGGCACCGGCACGTCGCTGCAGGCCTGGAACAGCTCGAAGAAACTCGCCCAGCTGCCGGTGATCAGCGCCGACATGTTAGTGCCGATCAATTGCCGGGCAGTCATCATCGCACCTCACCCGGACGACGAAGTGCTGGGCTGCGGTGGCCTGATGCGCCAGTTGGCGCAACTGGATCGCCCCTTGAAGCTGATCTCCGTCACCGACGGCAGCGCCAGCCATCCGGGCTCGGACCTCTGGCCTGCCGATCGCCTGAGCGTTATCCGACCTCAGGAAAGCGCCGAGGCATTGCGCCGTCTGGATCTGCCCCTGCACAGCCTGCAATGGATACGCGGTGGTTTTGGCGATACCAGCGTCGCCGAGCAGGAAGACGCACTGGTCGATTACCTCAAGCGCTACCTGAGCCCAAGCGACGTGGTATTCGCAACCTGGTCACTGGATGGCCATGCCGATCACGAAGCGGTGGGCCGTGCCAGTGCACGGGCGGCAGAAGCAGTCGGCGCGTCATTTCATGAAGTGCCGATCTGGGCCTGGCACTGGGCGTCGCCCGAGGATGAGCGCCTGCCCTGGGAACGAGCTCGCAAGGTATTGCTCGATCCGGTAACCATTGCCCGCAAACGCCATGCCGTGCACGCCTTCGCCAGCCAGCTTGAGGGCGATCCGCTGATTGGTCTTGAGCCAGTGCTGTCGCCGCTTGCCATGGAGCGTTTGCTGCAACCTTTTGAAGTGGTGTTCGTGTGAGCGTCGCCGACAGCTACTTCGACGAGCTGTTCGAGGGCAACGACGACCCTTGGGCGTTCAAGCAGCGCTGGTACGAGCGGCGCAAACGCGCCCTGACCCTGGCGGCATTGCCACGGGAACGCTACGCATCGGTTTTTGAGCCTGGGTGCGCCAATGGCGAACTCAGCGCCGACCTGGCGACCCGCGCTGAGCGCTTGCTGGCGTGCGACACCTGCGTCGCTGCCGTGGGCCTGGCACGCCAACGCCTGAACGGCCTGGACCACGTCACAGTGATTCAGGCGCGGTTGCCGGAACAATGGCCGGATGAACGCTTCGACCTGATCGTGCTCAGCGAATTGGGCTATTACCTGGACGAAACCGACCTCAATCGCTGGATCGATTGCGCCCTCGCCTCGTTGACCGAGACCGGCCAGTTGCTCGCCTGTCACTGGCGGCCAACCATTGAAGGTTGCCCGCTGAATGCGCAGCAGGTTCACAGCATCCTCGATAAGCGCTTGCAGATGCACAGGCTGTTCAGCCACCAGGAACCCGATTTCCTTCTCGACCTCTGGAGCCGAGACCCGCAATCCGTTGCAGAAAAGGAGCTTCTACGATGATCGGCGTGCTGATACCTGTACATAACGAAGAGCAACTGCTGGATGAGTGCCTGCAAACGGTCCTTGAGGCGGGTCGCCATCCCGCACTCGCCCAAGAGCAGGTACTGGTATTGGTGGTACTCGACAGCTGCACCGATGGCTCGGCCCATGTAGCGCACCAACACGACGTCGCCACACTGGAAGTGTCCGTGCGCAATGTCGGCCAGGCGCGTGCGGCGGGTGCAACACTGCTGCTGGAACGCGGCGCGCGCTGGATTGCCTGCACGGACGGCGACAGCAGCGTGGCGCCCGACTGGCTGGTGGAGCAACTGGCGCTGGACGCCGATGCGGTCTGTGGCACCGTGACACCCGGCCAGTGGGGTGATGACATCCCACTCGAGGCGCAGATTCGCTATCAACAGCGGTATCAGCAACGCGAGGGTCACCGGCATATCCACGGTGCCAATCTAGGGGTCAGTGCGGCGGCGTATACGCTGGCGGGCGGCTTTCCACCCTTGGCGTGTCATGAAGATGTGCACTTGATTCGCCAATTGGAACTGAGTGGCGCACGTATCGCCTGGAGCTGCAGGCCCCGTGTGACCACCAGTACCCGATTGAATGCGCGTGCCATCGGCGGATTTGCAGACTACCTGCGCACGCTGGCCGATTAGGTCAATCCCCGCTCATTGCTGATGAGCAGTTTGCAGGCCCGAGTTGCTCAGATCGGGCATGCCCAGTGCGCTTTCAAAAAAGCGCACTGCTTCAGCACTCAGGTTGCGGTGAATGCCTTCGCGATCCACACCTTCACGGTCGTTGCAAAGGATCGGCGTGGTAGCGCGCTGCTCGTCACTGCACGGCGCCATGAAGACAAAGTGCCCTGCCCCCGCCAGTAACTTGTACTCCGGCGTCTGCGGCAACTTGCGCGCCAGGGCTTCGGCATTCTTGTCAACGGCCAGCAGCTCGTCATCGTCGCCGCTATACAGCAACACTGGCACATGGACGTCTGACAGCGTGTTGCGGCCAAACATCAAGGTCAGCGGCGCCATCAGCATCAGGGCACCCACCCGTGGATCGGCCTGGGCGTGCAAGTCATCGCGGTCCAGCAGCAATTCGCCCTGGGTCTTGCAGGCATCGCGATCCTGAGGGCGTTCGGTGCAATAGGTTTTCAAGCGCTGCAGGTCAGGTTCGGCTCCGGCCAGAATCAGCGCCGTCTCGCCCCCTGCGGAATAACCGATGACGCCTACCTGCTCGGCACTCAGGTAAGGCGACAAGCGCGGATCCAGCAGCGCGGCACTGATGGCTTCGGATATTTGCAGCGGCCGACCATACAGATTGCTGAGGCTGCCCAGACGGCTGTGATCCCGATCGTTATCACCCGGATGCACCACCGCCACCACGACAAAGCCCTGGCGCGCCAGAGAAGTGGCCAGGTCATGCAGGGCCAGCGGCGTGCCGGTGTTGCCATGGGAAAGCAGAATCAGCGGAAAACGGCCCATGGCGATGGCAGCATCGGGCGTCGCATCGATCCAGTAGCCCTGGACCTTGCTGGTGTGTTCTTCGTCAGTGGAGGGGTAAAACGCGAGGGCATGCATCGGCTGGGAGTCCAGCGGGTCGGGGAACGTCAGCGTGTGATAACCCACGCTCCACTGCTCATCGGCGAGTGCGTGCACCGAAACCATGCCGCTCAGCAGAGAAATCATCAGTAATGCACAAAGACGTACCATCGCCAGGCCCAACCTTCGTAATCCGACATGACCAAACCGAACGCGTTAGCGGCATACGGACCCGAGCTTCATGCTCTGGCGCGCACCCTGCCGTACTTGCGTACAGGAATTAAGAGTCGCGATTTACGGATTAGTGCACAAGACAGGCCAGATGTTGTGTGAATTTGTCGATTGGAGGCTTAGATCGCGATGGTCTGATTGCAGGTGTTACGTTTATGGCGCTATCAGAGGCCTCTCGCGACTAAAGCCGCTTCTACGGACCTGGCACACAGTCGCAGAGGCGGCTCAGAACCTTGCAGCTTAAGGCTTGAAGCTAACAGCTGCTATCAAGCCACAAACAACTCTTCAGCAATCTGCTTCTGCGCAGCGGTCATCGCATTGGCGCGGGGTTCTTCGCCATAGGCCAGGCCGTGGGCGAAAACGAATTTCAGGTCGGTCACACCGATAAAACCAAACAGCACTTTCAGGAAGTCTTCATGGCCCACGCTGCTCGGCTGGCCAACATGCAAGCCGCCTGCGGTCGATACGATGATCACTTGCTTGCCACCACACAGCCCTTCTGCACCTGCTTCGGTGTAGCGGAAGGTGCGGCCGGCCACGGTAATGCGATCAATCCAGGCCTTGAGCTGGCTCGGGATGGTGAAGTTGTACATGGGTGCGCCGATGACGACCACGTCAGCATCAAGGAATTGCTGCAACGTCGCTTCGTTGTTGGCAACTTCCTGCTGCTGGGCAGCATCGCGGCCTTCTACCGGGGTACCGGCAGCGGCCAGCGTACCGGCTGAAAAGTGTCCCAGCGCCTCACTGGCGAGGTCGCGGTAGGTAATCTGTGTGTCACTGTCCGCGGCGCTGAAGGCTTCGACCACGCTGCGGCTGAGTTGGCGCGAAGCGGAATGGTCACCGAGGATGCTGGAATCAATGTGCAAAAGTTTCATAGGACAATTTCCTGAATGAGCGTCGCCGAAGGCTGGCGAACAAGTGGCGATCATCCTACCCGCACAACCAATAGCTGATTAGTCGCCAATAATGCGATAGTTTGTCCTATCTACAGGACAATCGAGCTCACCATGCAGGACCTTAACGATCTGTACTATTTCGCCAAGGTGGTTGAAGCCGGAGGTTTCGCTGCCGCAGGGCGTGTATTGGGTATCCCCAAGTCGCGTCTCTCCCGGCGGATCGCCGAGCTAGAAGCGCGTCTGGGTGCCAGCCTGCTGCAGCGGACAACTCGCAAACTGGCGCTGACCGCCGTGGGCGAACGCTACCTGAGCCATTGTCAGGCCATGCTGCTGGAGGCCGAAATGGCAGATGAAGCCGTGGCGTCCCTGACTGCCGATCCCCGGGGACGGCTGCGAGTGTCCTGCCCCGTCGGCATGGTTCACTGGAACCTGTCGAGCGTGGTCAATGACTTTTTGATCCAGCATCCGCTGGTGCAGCTGGAGCTGATTCTGGTCAATCGCCGGGTGGATCTGGTCAACGAAGGTATCGATGTGGCATTGCGCGTGCGTGACGTCGGTGATGACGACCCCAGTCTCATCGTTCGCCAGTTGTCACCGGCGCGCGCCCTGCTGGTTGCCTGCCCTGCACTGATGGCTGGACGCCCCGTGGAGCATCCCCGCGACCTTGCCGGGTTGCCCGTGCTGGGCGCAGCAGGTCCCGACCGCAAGGTGCGTTTCCAACTGCTGCACAAGGAAGGCGAGCAGTACGACGTCGCCCTGGAACCCCGTCTGGTCGTGGATGATTTCCCGATTCGCAAGAACGCCGCGTTGCAGGGCCTGGGCTTTACCATGCTGCCGTTCATGAATTGTCACAGCGAGTTAGCCAGCGGAAAACTCATCGAGTTGCTGCCAGACTGGTCGCTGCCCAGCGGCAACCTCCAGGCGGCTTACACTCAACGGCGAGGGATGTTGCCCGCCGTCCGCGCGTGGATCGAACACGCCAGCGCGGCGTTCTCGGCTGATTTCGGCTGGCCGCGCACCCACGACTCCGAACCTGAACAGCATACCGAGGAAAGCCATGCTCACCGAACACGTCGCTGAATTCTGCCTGCAATTGCCCGGCGCGCGGGAGGATTACAAATGGGGCGGCGTGCGGGTGTTTTCCGTGGCCGAGAAGAAAATGTTCGCGGTCATGGACCTGGCGGGCAAAGGCTTATCTTTCAAGGTCGCGCCCGAACTGTTTCTGGGGTACGTGGATCGGCCGGGCGTGAGTCCGGCGCCCTACCTGGCCAGGGCGCACTGGATCAGCGTGGCCGTGCCCTACGCCCTCAGTGATAACGAACTGCGAGACCTGCTGACCAGCTCCCATCAACTGGTGGTGGGCAAGTTACCGAAGATACGACAGATCGGGTTGAAGTTGCCGTAATTGACGCGGTATATCTGGCAAAACGCAGCATCTGCAGGAGCTGCCGAAGGCTGCGAACAGCGGCGTGTCAGGCAAACCGCATTCGCAGCCCTTGTAAAATCGGGCAGCTCCTACAAGGTGTATCCGACGTAACGGGGACATTTCCTACGCAAAATGCCGCGCCAGGTAATTCCCGCCCAGCAATAACCGGTCAATCCAGAACACCTGGTGCAGCACCACAATCAGCCAGAACACCAGCTGAAACGACACTTTGCGGGTTTTGTGCCGCCACACTTGCTGAGCAATCAAGGCGCCCGGCCAGCCGCCCAGCAGTTCCACCGCATGCAGGACTTTTTCCGGAGTGCGCCAGCCGCCTGCTCTGGCCTGGCGCTTATCCCGCCAATACAGAAACAGAGCCAGCAAACTCATCGCCACATAGATCGCCAGTGGCAACCAGATCGCATTAAGCGCCAACGACCCGGCGCCGATCATCGGCAATGCACAGACCGCCAGCCACACCAGCCATTTGAGTTGCACAAAACGCCGCGGGCTGGCGACGGGCCTTTTTTCATTTCGTGGCTGCTGGTTCATGAGGATCAGCCTTTGACCGAAGTCCAGTCGATCCAGCCGAACTGCCAGGTGGCGAGGATCAGCAGGCCGAAAGCGATGCGATACCAGGCAAACACCGCATAGCTGTGGGTGGCGATGAACTTGAGCAAGCCACGCACCGCGATCATCGCGAAGACGAACGAAGTGACGAAACCTATCGCGAACACCGGGAAATCTGCTGGCTGAAACAGGTGGTGGTATTTATAGCCCGAGTACACCGCCGCCCCGACCATGGTCGGCATGGCGAGAAAGAACGAAAACTCGGTCGCCGTCTTGCGCGACAAACCAAACAGCAGCCCGCCGATGATGGTCGAGCCCGAACGGGACGTGCCCGGAATCATCGCCAGGCACTGGGCGCAGCCGACTTTCAAGGCGTCGACCCAGGTCATGTCATCAACACTTTCGGCATGCACTACATGCTCGCGGCGCTCTGCCCACAGCATGATCACGCCACCGATGACCAACGCCGTGGCCACCGTGATCGGGTTGAACAGGTACTCGTGGATCCAGTCGGCGAACAACACGCCCAATACCACAGCGGGCAAAAACGCAATCAGCAGGTTGACGGTAAAACGCTGGGCCTGCCGCTGTTTTGGCAAGCCGATGACCACGTCCATGATCTTGCGCCGGAACTCCCACACCACGGCCAGAATCGCGCCGAGCTGGATGATGATGTTGAAGGCCATCGCCCGTTCGCCACCAAAGTCGATCAAGTCAGCGACGATGATCTGGTGTCCGGTACTGGAAATCGGCAGAAACTCCGTCAGCCCCTCAACAATCCCGAGAATCAATGCCTGAGCGGCGGTCCAAAGATCCATCATTCCCCCAATGAAGGCCGCGCCTGGCGAGCCTGTAAGTCTTGTCGTTTTTCAACCGGTGCGAATATACCCGGCCAACGGTGAACCGCAGCTGAATGCGCTGGCTGCACCGCTCTGCTGTGACGGGCGCGGCGATCCTAACAGACCTGCAGAGCCTGCGCTCCCATTGAACCCTGACGCTGCGCTGTTGACGCCCGACGCATGCCTGACTGGCGCGCTCTATCAGCACCCAGCAGCGAAACCACAACAGCCTGGCCCATGCATCCCGAGCATTAACCGCTTACAATCCACGCCGTTTTCTACACCCTCGCACTTACCCAATCCCCTTTTTCAAAACCAAGGAGCGGCAACCATGAAGGTTCTGGTGCTGGCAGGCCCCGAGTCCAGTGGCAAGAGCTGGTTGGCGGCAGAAATTCAAAACCGCTTTGGTGGCACGCTGGTGGGTGAGTACGTTCGTTCTTTCATCGAGCAGCACCAGCGCGACACCGTCTACGCGGATATCCCGGCCATCGTGCAGGGCCAGCTCGACAGTGAGGACGCCGCACGGGCCAGCGCCCCCCGGTTGCTGATTCTCGACACGCATCTGTTGAGCAACAGGCTCTGGAGCCTGACGTTATTTGGCGATTGCCCGGAATGGGTCGAAGCGGCATTGCTGGCGCGCCACTACGATCTGCACCTGCTGCTGGCGCCGGAGGGTGTGGAATGGGTCGGCGACGGTCAACGCTGCCAGCCCGATCTGGCCCAGCGCCAGGCTTTTTTTGCCGATAGCCTGCACTGGCTGCAACAGCATAGTCAGCCCCACGAGGTGGTTGGCGGAGATTGGGAACAGCGCCGTGCGCAAGCGTTTACGGCGGTGCAGCGTTTGCTGGACGAAGCCTGAACACGCAGGCTCACCGGATCTGGTGTTTATGCAGCAACCGGTAAAACGTCGGGCGCGAAACACCCAGTACTTTGGCGGCGACACTCAGGTTGTCGCTATGCCGGGTCAGTACATCGCACAACGCCTGGCGCTCGGCCCGTGACTTGTACTCATCCAACGTGCCCATGCTGCTGACCAGATCGTCCTCGCCCATCAGGCCCAGGTCAGCAGCCTCGATCTGCCTGCCTTCGGCCAGCACCAGCGCGCGACGGACCCGGTTGGACAGTTCGCGCACATTACCCGGCCAGTCATGCTTGCCCATGGCGACCAGCGCATCCTGACTGAAGTTACGCACGCGCCTGCCAGTTTCCTGGCTGTAGAAGTGCGCAAAGTGATTGGCCAGCAACGCCAGGTCGCCGTGCCTCTCCCTCAACGGCGCGGTTCCGACCTGCAGCACGTTCAAGCGGTAGTACAGGTCCTCCCTAAAGCTTTTTTTGCGGATCGCTGCCTCCAGATCCACGTGGGTGGCGGCCAGCACGCGCACATCAATCGGTATCGGTTCGCGCCCGCCAAGGCGTTCAAGGTGTTTTTCCTGGAGGAAGCGCAGCAAGTGGGCCTGCACCTCCATGGGCAAGTCACCGATTTCATCGAGGAACAAGGTGCCGCCGTCGGCCATCTCGATCCGGCCGATCTTCAATTCGTTTGCGCCGTCAAACGCGCCCTTCTCATGGCCGAACAATTCGACATGCAGCAAATGCTCCGGGATCGTCCCACAGTTGATCGCCACGAAAGGCTTATGGCGGCGTTGCGACTGCATGTGCAGCGTGCGGGCGACCAACTCCTTACCGGTGCCCCGCTCGCCGCGAATCAACACCGGCGACTCGGTCGGCGCCAGTTTACTGAGAAGCCTGCGCAGCTCCCGAATCGGCCGGCTTTCACCGAGCATTTCGTGCTCCGGGCCACAGGCGTAGCCGGTGCCCTGCGCACGCATCCGGGACGTGCCAAACGCGCGGCCCAGCGCGATCTGCATCCGCGCAGCGTCGAACGGCAAGAGGTGAAAATCAAAAAACCATTCGCAAACGAAATCGCCGACTTTCTCCCGACGCAGATCTTCGGAGCTTAACACCGCAATCCACTCGGTCTGGCTGCGGGCGATCAGATCCTTGACTACTTCCAGCTGTTCGAAGTGGTGAGGCATGAGCCGGATCAGACAGACGTCACACTGATGCCTAGCAGCGGTGTCGAGGGTAGTGCTGTTGACGTCCCATCCGGCTTCGCGAAGGACAGGCGTGAGCTGATGAAAGTCGTCATAGGGATCGATAACTAATAAACGTCGCGATGGTGGTGCCGATTCATGCATATGAGTTCCCTGGCGCCGTGACTGGAAAGTGAAGATGAGAAAACTATTTATAAACAGTTAGTTGGCGATCACGCTTTGAACATTAGCAACTTTTTGACGGGCGCTTGTACCGTTTAACTATAGGGTCCAGACCCAAATGGAATTAAACGGCTGACGGGCTGCAGAAGGGGGAGTTTGAAATTGCGCAGCGCTGATTGGGCACGGGGCTGCAGCCAGCTAATTACGGGGGGATGTGTAAAAAATCCGAAAATAAATGTCCGTGTGTGTGACTTGACGGGGGTGGTTCGTCATCAACACAAGTATCCAGCCGAACGGTAAGCCCAACCAACGGCGCTCGACATTGATATGGGCATTTTGAGGAATAGACCATGAACGCCCCATTGCGCTTCAACGATGCATTGCTGATCGCTGGACACGCTTTTGAACCTTTTCAATGTGTCGCCTGGGCACCGCAGGATGGCAACGGTGAGTTGAGTCTGACGGTTATTGACCGTACCAGTACGCGTATTGGGCGTCGTCAGTTGCCGCGCAGTACTTATTCTGATCCTGCGCAGTTGGCCAGTGCGTTGGAGCAGGCTCGGGCTGAGATCAGCAATGAAGGGTATCGTCTTGAGCCTTGGACGATGCCGGCCTGATCGTCGGCAACTTCGTCGGCCTTTGTGCGATTTGAAGCCGGCGAAATTGGTTTTACGGGCATATCCGTTGCTGCGGTAACGGCTGCTTATGGTTCCGCTCTTACAGCGGGTCACTTTTGGCAAACGCCCCAAAAGTAACCAAAAGGTCTGTGCCCCACCACTCGGTCCCTCGCCTAGGCTCGGCATGCCCGTAATCCGACATTAAATCGGGGGTCGCCGCAAAGGGCCATCCCTGGCCCAGTGCGGCTAAACCGGCGTCCTGCCGGTTTACCCCCGATTTAATATCGAATTCCGGCCAGCGTGGTTTGACGGGGCGCTTAAGATCAAGATCAAGATCAAGATCAAGATCAGATCTAAAGCAGATCTAAAGCAGATCTAAAGCGAGAGCGATGTGTGGTCTGAGGCGGCGCATCATCAACGCCGCCGTACACCTGTAGGAGCGAACTTGTTCGCGAGGGGGCCTTCCTGTCATACCGAGCAGCCCGCTCTCGCCAACAAGTGTTGCGCTGCGACCAAAAAGACAGGGTCACTTCCACCCCTGCTGCTACCGTCCCGGCAGCCAGCCGCTTTAAAGCCTTTGCATTAGGGCAGGCCCGTCCCGATGCCATCACTCATGACCTGTAGGAGCTGCCGAAGGCTGCGAATCGATAGGCCTGACACCTCGCAATTCGCGCCTTCGGCAGTTCGAGCAGCTGCATTACGTCTTGTTCAGCCGATCAATGTGTTGATACTCCAACCCCAGCATCTCGGCCATTTGCTCTGCTTTGCGCAAGCGAATCGGCCCACTTTCGATGTCGATCAGCAACCCTGGACAGTCGAACGGGTGCAACGGCGGCAGGTCCTTGACCCGTCCATCGGTCATCACCAATACCCGCTGCTGTTCATCCGGGTGTTTTTTCCTGCGTTGTTCAAGCCATTGGCCCGCCTGCTCGAAAGCGGCAAACAACGGCGTTCCGCCACCCGCACCTAGCGCGTCGAGCCAGGGTTTCAGCGCCGTAGACGCTTTGAGGCCCTGGTGCTGCCAGCGTGGTGTATTGCCGTTGGCCGTCAGCAGCGCCAGGCGAATCCTCTCTCGGTAGGCATCATCGAAAACCTGCGCCAGCAGTCCTTTGGCCTGACTCAGGGCTTGATGGCGTCGGGTGGACGCCGAGGCGTCGACAATGACCAGCCACAACTCGTTGGCTTGCTGGCTGCGAGGCTTACGGATCAGATCGGCGCGGCGCTTGGGGCGGCCAGCCAGCAAGGTGGGCACCCAGGCGATGGCGCCGTCCTTGCCGCCACGCAGAGCGCCGGTTTTGCCGCCGGTCAACACACCGGACCGGGGTCTGGCACCCGTCCCCGATGCCGCGCGAGGACGGATGCCTAGGGCTTTTTTGGCCAGCTCGGCACTTCACGCCGGGCGCCGACGGCCGTCGGTTGGGCAGGCAATTGGCCCCAGTTGCCCTGCCCCTGATCAGATTCGCTGGGTGGCGTTGAGGGTGGCTGGCTGTTTTGTGGCGCAGGCTCGTCCCGAGGTGGTGAGCCGTCGCGACGTCGATGGCGCAAGGCAAACTCTGCGACGGCGTCGATATCCTGCTCGGCGATAGCGCTTGTCCCGCGCCATGCGGCATGGGCACGCGCCGCCCTCAGCCAGACCAGATCAGCACGCATGCCATCCACCCCGGCTGCAAAGCAACGTTCGGTAATGAGGGTCAGTGAAACGTCATCCAGCTCGATGGCATCAAGCAACTGCCGCGCCTGTTCGCAGCGCTGCTTCAACGCGTCCTGCTCGCCCTGCCACTGCTGGCAGAACCCACGCGGATCGGCGTCGAACTCAAGACGCCGACGAATGATCTGCCCGCGCTGCACTGGCAAGGTCTGGCCACTCAGCGCAACGTTCAGGCCGAAGCGATCGAGCAATTGCGGTCGTAACTCGCCTTCTTCCGGGTTCATGGTGCCGATCAGTACAAAGCGCGCCGCATGGCGATGGGAGATCCCATCGCGCTCCACCAGGTTGACCCCGCTGGCAGCGACATCGAGCAGCAGGTCTACCAGATGATCGGCCAGCAGGTTCACTTCATCGACGTACAACACCCCGCCATCGGCCTTGGCCAGTACACCTGGTGAAAACTGCGCACGCCCCTCGCCCAGTGCGGCGTCAAGATCCAGCGTGCCCACCAGCCGCTCTTCGGTGGCGCCCAGTGGCAAGGTGACGAACTGGCCGCTGGCCAACAGATCCGCCAGGCCTCGGGCCAGGGTCGATTTGGCCATGCCCCTTGGCCCTTCGATCAGCACACCGCCGATTTTCGGGTCAATGGCGGTCAGGCACAGCGCGAGTTTCAAAGCGTCGGCTGCAACTACCGCAGCCAGCGGGAAATGAGGCGTGTCAGGTAACGTCGTCATCAAGTCTCTTCTATGTCCAGCAACAGGCCTTCCAGCGCCTCGCGGTAGTCACCCGGCTCCTGCCAGAGGCCACGATGTTGAGCTTCGAGCATGCGTTCAGTCATGTCCCGCAAGGCATCCGGGTTGTGTTGCTGGATGAATTCTCGGGTAGATGGATCAAGCAGGTAAGCATCGGCCAGCAGTGCATATTGGTGATCGTCGATCAGTTCGGTGGTGGCATCAAAGGCAAACAGGAAATCCACGGTCGCCGCCATCTCGAACGCGCCTTTGTAACCATGGCGCTTGACCCCCTCGATCCACTTGGGATTGGCGGCACGGGAGCGGATCACCCGGTTAAGTTCTTCCTTGAGGGTGCGAATCTTCGGCAGATCAGGCTGGCTATGATCGCCATGATAGCTGGCGGTCTTTTGTCCGCTGAGGCTTTCAGCCGCCGCGAGCATGCCGCCCTGGAACTGGTAATAGTCATTGGAATCGAGCAAATCGTGCTCACGGTTGTCCTGGTTCTGCACCACGGCCTGCACGTGAGACAAGCGCTTGGCAAACCTTTCACGGGCGGGTGTGCCTTCGTCACTTGCGCCATAGGCGTAGCCGCCCCAGTTCAGGTAAACCTCGGCCAGGTCTTCGCGGCTTTGCCACAAGCGAGCGTCAATCGCGCCCTGGACCCCGGCACCATAAGCGCCCGGCTTGGCGCCAAATACGCGCCAACCGGCTTGGCGTGACGCCTGGTCGGCATCGAGCCCTTGGCTTTGCAGGGAGGCGCGTTCTTCGCGGACTTTCGCGGCCAGCGGGTTCATGTCATCGGGCTCGTCCAGCGCAGCAACGGCCTGCACCGCTGCATCGAACAGACGAATCAGGTTGGCGAATGCATCGCGGAAGAAACCCGACACCCGCAGGGTCACGTCCACACGTGGGCGATCCAACAGGCTCAAGGGCAGGATCTCAAAGTCGTCGACCCGCTGACTGCCCGTGGCCCACACCGGGCGCACCCCCATCAGCGCCATGGCCTGGGCGATATCATCGCCGCCGGTGCGCATGGTAGCCGTCCCCCAGACCGATAGCCCCAGCTGACGTAAATGATCACCATGATCCTGTAAGTGCCTCTCCAGCAACAGATTTGCCGATTGAAAACCAATCCGCCAAGCCGTGGTAGTGGGCAGGTTACGCACATCGACCGAGAAGAAATTGCGCCCGGTCGGCAGCACATCCAGGCGACCGCGACTCGGCGCCCCGCTAGGACCTGCCGGCACGAAACGCCCACTTAGTGCATCGAGCAAGCCTTGCATCTCGGCCGGGCCACAAGCGTCAAGGCGCGGCGCAACGACTTCATGCAAATTATCAACAATGAGGTCCATATCATTGAGTTCAAAAGGTAATGTGTACTCAGCACCGCTGATGACCTGTTCAATCAGCCAGGCGGCGTACAGCTCCAGGCGCTCGCGAGCATCGCCTGCCGTACGCCAAGGATCGGCGGTGATTTCCAGCAAGACCGAAGGCCTGGGGCCAACCCACGGTTCAGCCAACTCACAGTCCAGCGGATCGAAACCCAGCTCGAAACCCTTGCTCAATGCCCGCAACAGGCTCGACTGTGCGCCACGACCATCGCCACGAGGAATACGCAGCAACGCCAGCAGCGTATCGATGCGCAAACGGCCGCTGGGGGATTCGCCGAAGATGTGCAGCCCGTCGCGGATCTGTGATTCCTTCAAGTCACAGAGGTAGGTGTCCAGACGCGGCAGCCACAGGGCGGCATTGTCGGCCTTAAGAGAGCCATCAAGCGCCAGCTCCTGATCGATATGGGTTTCATGCACCAGCTTGAGGATGTCGCGCTGCAATTCAAGGGCGCGGCGCGGATCCAGCAACTGGGCTTCGTAATATTCGTCGGCCAGCAATTCCAGGTCGCGCAATGGCCCGTAGGTTTCAGCGCGGGTCAGCGGTGGCATCAGGTGATCGATGATGACCGCCTGGGTGCGACGCTTGGCCTGAGCACCCTCGCCCGGATCGTTAACGATGAACGGATAAATATTGGGCATCGGCCCGAGAATCGCATCCGGCCAGCAGGTTTCGGAAAGCCCGACGCCCTTGCCAGGGAGCCACTCCAGGTTGCCGTGCTTGCCCACATGCACCACGGCATGGGCGCCATAGGCTTTGCGCAACCAGAAATAGAACGCCAGATAACCATGGGGTGGCACCAGATCCGGGTCGTGGTACACCGCACTGGCGTCCACTTGATAGCCACGGGCGGGCTGAATGCCGACGAAGGTCAGGCCCAGCCGCAACCCGGCGATCATCATCCGTCCGCTGCGGAACATCGGGTCGGCCTGGGGTGCGCCCCAGCGGTCAATCACTGCTTGCCGATTGGCGGCGGGTAATTGCTCAAACGCTGCGGTGTATTCATCCAGCGCCATGCTCTGTTCACAGGGGCGCAGGTCGATGCTGTCCAGATCGTTGGTCACGCCGCCCAGCAGCTGATGGATCAGCGCCGTACCGCTTTCGGGCAGATCGGCGACCGGGTAACCCGTGTCTTGCATGGCGCGCAGGATATTCAACGCAGCAGCAGGCGTATCCAGACCGACACCATTGCCAATCCGGCCGTCGCGAGTCGGGTAATTAGCCAGAATCAACGCAACGCGCTTGTCGGTGTTGGCCGTACGGCCCAGTAAAATCCAGCGTCGGGCCAGTTCAGCCACAAAATCCATGCGTTCGGGTTGTGCCCGGTAGCAGACCACATCCGATTGGCTGCGCTCGCTGTGCCAGGCCAGATCCTTGAAGCTGATCGGACGGCTGATGATCCGCCCGTCCAGTTCCGGCAAAGCGATGTGCATCGCCAAGTCCCGCGCCCCAAGCCCCTGCTCGCTGGCACGCCAGCCAGGCTCGTTGTCCTGGGCACAGATGGCTTGAATCACCGGCACATTGCGCCGAAACGGACGCAGATGCGGTGCTTCCGGGCTGGACTGGGCAAAACCGGTGGTGTTGATGATCAGCTCGGCACCGACTTCATCCAGCCAGTCCTCGACAACCTTCAAACAACCCGCCTCTTTCAGACTGGCGACGGCTATCGGCAGCGGATTAAGGCCTTGAGTCTGCAAGCGCGCGCAGAACTCATCGATGAACGCCGTATTGGCAGCCTGCAAGTGCGAGCGATAAAACAGCAGCGCTGCCACGGGCTGATCGGCGGACCACTGCGCTTGCCATACCGCAGGATCAGCGCTCACACCGTGGGGATGGTAAACAGCCGTGCGCGGCAACGGCTGCGGCTCGGACCACGGGTAATCGCGACCGAGCATACGGCTGGCCAGGCAGCGATAGAAGTCGAGCGCGTTGTGCATGCCGCCCTGGCGCAGGAATTGCCAGAGCCGGTGGCAATCCTCGGCGGGCGCGGTGCTGCGTTCCTGCAGTTCCGGGTCGTGGTTATCACAACCAGGCACCATGATCACCTGCACCCCTCGCGCGGCCAGTTCCAGTAGCCGCTCGACGCCATAGCGCCAGTAACCGATGCCGCCGTGCAGCGAAATCAGGATGACTTTGGCGTGTTGCAGGACGTCTTCGACATACAGGTCAACCGAGGCGTGATTCTGCACCTGCATCGGGTTGGCCAGGCGCAGGCTTGGGTAGTCGTCCGGCAGTTGCTGGGCAGCCTCGGCCAGCAGCGCCAGGCTCGAATCACCACTACAGAGAATCACCAGCTCGGCGGGTGTCTGGCCAAGGTCGGCAATGCTGTCGTCCGGGACAAAGCCACCGGGCTGGGTTCTCAGTAAATGCATGGGTCAGCCGACAAGCGCAGCGCGCAATTGGCTTTCGAGGGCCGCGGCATACAGCTTCTGGCCGATCAGCACCAGGTTTGTGGCGCGCTCTTCGTCTTTGCCCCAGGCACGGTCGAAATGCTTGTCGAAGCGCGTGCCCACACCCTGGATCAGCAAACGCATCGGCTTGCCCGGGATCGCGGCAAAGCCTTTGACCCGCAGGATGCCGTGCTGCACCACCAGTTGAGTCAGGGCGTCGAGCAACAGGCTTTCATCGGCTTGCGGCAGTTTGATCGAGATCGAATCGAAAGCGTCATGATCGTGGTCGTCATGGTCATCGCCTTCATGATGATCGTGGTGGGTCTTGCGAGCGTCGATGTGCAGCTCGGACTCAGCACCCAGGCCCAGCAGTACGCTGATCGGCAGGCGACCGCTGCTGGCTTCGATGACTTTGACCGCTGGCGGCAGCTCTTCCGATACTTCGGCACGCACCGTGGCCAGGCCTGCCGCGTCGATCATGTCGGCCTTGTTGAGAATCACCAGGTCGGCGCTGGCCAGTTGGTCGGCGAACAGCTCGTGCAGCGGCGATTCGTGGTCCAGGTTTGGGTCCAGTTTGCGCTGCGCATCGACCTGATCAGGGAAGGCAGCAAAGGTGCCCGCCAATACCGCCGGGCTGTCGACCACGGTGATCACCGCGTCAACGGTGCAGGCGTTGCGGATTTCCGGCCACTGGAAGGCTTGCACCAGAGGCTTTGGCAGGGCCAGGCCCGAGGTTTCGATCAGGATGTGATCCAGGTCGCCACGACGGGCAACCAGTTCGCGCATCACCGGGAAGAATTCTTCCTGCACCGTGCAGCACAGGCAGCCGTTGGCCAGCTCATAGACACGGCCGACCGCTTCTTCTTCGCTGCAGCCGATGGTGCATTGCTTGAGGATTTCGCCGTCGATGCCCAGTTCGCCAAACTCGTTGACGATCACGGCGATGCGGCGCCCTTCGGCGTTATCGAGCATGTGGCGCAGCAAGGTGGTTTTGCCCGAGCCCAGGAAGCCGGTGACGATGGTGACGGGAAGCTTGGCCAGTGTTTTCAT
The DNA here is from genome assembly GCA_900475325.1 of Paucimonas lemoignei. Taxonomy (GTDB): domain Bacteria; phylum Pseudomonadota; class Gammaproteobacteria; order Pseudomonadales; family Pseudomonadaceae; genus Aquipseudomonas. Next base: position 2,836,888 of record LS483371.1, on the reverse strand, counting down.
CGGATGCCCCTTGGCAATACGGCGGGCAAACGGGACGAAAACCTTGCGCGCTGGCACAGGGCTGGATTCGCCACCGGATCACCCCGCCCGGTTGTAGTGAGAATTCGTCGGGCGCTATACATAGCCCGGATCGAGGCAGGTCTCCTGGCTTACGGCGCTCCCTTTGATGGCTGGGAGCCGTCATCGCGCCTTCCCGCGGTTGGCAGTGGCTGAGCGATGAAGATAACCGTTCACAGTTGCGGGGGCAGCCGCGGCACGACCGCGTTCCCTTCTTAGCTCCTGACCGCGTCAATGACTGGCCGGAGAACCTCGAACCCGCAAGGCTACGCAGTGGCCGCAGGCAGGTCAATCAACTGATTGACGTTGCGCACGGCGCCATGCTCTCCTACACACCTTGTTACGGGTGCCCTTCACAGGGTGAAACGGGAAACCGGTGCGCTCAAGCCTTGAGCTTGTGCAAGTCCGGCGCTGCCCCCGCAACGGTAAGCGAGTGTGGAGTCACAGCCACTGTGCCGATCAACGGCATGGGAAGGCGACTCCAGCAGGTCGAACGTTCTGCGTTCCACCCCTCGCAAGCCCGGAGACCGGCCCGAAACACAGTAATGACTAAACCCGCGGTGGGCGGGCGCTGTTGAACCCTGCTGACTTTTCGTCAGCGGGCTTTTCATGCGCTCGCCCACTTGCCGACATTGAAGAGGGAAATGCCATGTCGATCAGCGCCACAAGCCAGTCCTCCAGCCAGACCGCCACCCAGAGCCAACGCCTGACCGCCGCCATCAGCGCTGCGATCCTCGGCGCATGCCTGGTCTACTTCGCCGGTTTCTCGCACATCGATGCCGTGCACAATGCTGCCCACGACACCCGTCACAGCGCTGCCTTTCCTTGCCATTGAGATTTTGAAGCCATGTTCAAGCGAATCGCTCAAACCGCAGGCTTCACCGGCCTGCTCGCGGCGTTGCTGTTGACCCTGCTGCAAAGCTTCTGGGTTGCACCGCTGATTCTGCAAGCTGAAACCTATGAAAACGCTCCAGCCGAGCAGGTTCAGGAACAGATCCATGAGCACGCCCATGGCGACGCTGCGCCTGCCGGTCATGTGCATAACGAAGAAGCCTGGTCGCCGGAAGATGGCTGGCAGCGCATTCTGTCGACCACCGGCGGCAATCTGGTGGTCGCTGTCGGTTTCGCCCTGATGCTGGCCGCGCTCTACACCCTTCGCGCACCGGGTAAAACCTCCCAGGGCGTGTTCTGGGGGCTGGCCGGTTTCGCAGTGTTCACCCTCGCCCCGACCCTGGGCCTGCCCCCAGAGTTGCCGGGTACTGCAGCGGCTGATCTGGTTCAACGACAGATCTGGTGGGTCGGCACAGCGGCGTCAACCGCTGTTGCCCTGGCCTTGATCGTGTTCGGCCAGCATTGGCTGCTCAAAGTACTGGGCGTGGCCATTCTGGTGGTGCCGCACGTGATCGGCGCGCCGCAACCGGACGTTCACGAGAGCCTGGCGCCGCAAGCACTTGAGTCGCAGTTCAAGATCGCTTCGCTGCTGACCAACGCGCTGTTCTGGATCGCTCTGGGTGTGATTAGCGCCTGGTTGTTCCGCCGACACAATCCTGACCTTGATCAGGCTTGAGCCCATCAGGCCGACGCGAGTCGTCGGCCTTGGCTGTCAGCGCGGCTGCACGGCGCAGGTGTTGCGCGAGTTGATCACGCAACACCTGCACACCATCGGCCTGGCCCTGGAGGACATCAGCGCCCTCGCCTCTATAGACAAGAAGGCCGACGAGCCAGGGCTGCTGCAATTAGCAGCAGAACTTGGCCTGACCTTGAGTTTTTTCAGCGCTGAACAATTGTCGAAATATGAGGCGCACCTCAGCCATCGCTCTCTGCTGGCATTCGAGCACAGCGGTTGCTATGGCGTGGCGGAAAGCGCCGCGCTGGCCCTGGCCGCAGAAACAGGCCCAGCGCATTTGCTGATTACCCGACAAAAATGCCCTCAAGCCACTTTCGCCTTGGCCATCACCCTACCGATTGACCGATAATCCCCGCCTTTACCCCCTTCGAATCTGGAGCACCCATGACGGTTTTTTTCATCGGCGCAGGCCCCGGCGATCCTGAGCTGATCACAGTCAAAGGCCAGCGCCTGATCCGCAGTTGCCCGGTGATCATCTACGCAGGTTCACTGGTGCCGATGGCCGTTCTGGAAGGCCATCAGGCGGTGCAAGTGAGCAATAGTGCTGAACTGCACCTGGAACAGATCATCGCCTTGATGAAATCCGCTCATGAACAAGGCCAAGATGTGGCCCGTGTTCATTCCGGCGACCCGAGTCTGTATGGCGCTATCGGCGAACAGATTCGCCACCTGCGTGAGCTGGGCATCCCGTTCGAAATCATCCCCGGCGTGACCGCCACGGCGGCCTGCGCTGCACTGCTGGAAACCGAGCTGACCCTGCCGGATATTTCCCAGAGCGTGATCCTGACCCGCTATGCCGACAAGACTTCAATGCCCGAAGGCGAATCCCTGGCGGAGCTGGCGCAGCACAAGGCGACCATGGCGATTCATCTGGGAGTGAACAACCTGCCGAAAATAGTTGCCGAACTGACCCCGCACTATGGCGCCGACTGCCCGATTGCCGTGGTCCATCGCGCCAGCTGGCCGGATCAGGACTGGGTCATGGGGACGCTGGCAGACATTGAAGCAAAGGTTGCAGAGAAAGGATTCCGCCGCACGGCGCTGATTCTGGTGGGGCGAGTGCTGGCCAGCGATGCATTTACTGAATCGTCGCTGTATCGGGCTGGGCATGCGCACCTCTACCGACCTTGAACCTGAACCTGTGGGAGCGAATTCATTCGCGAAGAGGCCCGTACATTCGATAAAGCTTTATCGCCAGTTACTAAGCCTTCGCGAATGAATTCGCTCCCACAGGTTATGCGCTGAATTTCGCTTATCGGGCCCACAAAAAACCCCGAACACGTCGGGGTTTTTGATCCAGCAAAGAGAGCCGCTTAGTAATAAGCGTGCTCTTTCTGGGTGTGGTCGGTCACGTCACGTACGCCGGTCAACTCGGGAATGCGTTCGAGCAAGGTTCGCTCAATGCCTTCACGCAAGGTTACGTCAGCCTGCCCGCAACCCTGGCAACCGCCGCCGAACTGCAGAACCGCGATGTTCTGCGATTCCTCTTCAATCACATCGATCAAAGTGACCTGACCGCCGTGGCTGGCGAGGCCCGGGTTGATTTCGGTTTGCAGGTAATAATTGATGCGTTCGTTGATCGGGCTGTCAGCACTGACCATCGGGACTTTGGCGTTTGGCGCCTTGATGGTCAGCTGGCCGCCCATGCGATCGGTGGCGTAATCGACAACGGCATCATCAAGAAAGGCTTCACTGAACCCGTCGATCCAGGCCGTGAAGCTTTTCAGGCCAATGGCCTTGTCGTCAGGTTTTTCTTCGCCCGGCTTGCAATAGGCAATGCAGGTTTCAGCGTACTGGGTGCCAGGCTGGGTGATAAACACGCGGATGCCGATACCCGGGGCATTCTGCTTTTCCAGCAGATCAGCCAAGTAGTCGTGGGCAGCATCGGTAATAGTGATAGCGGTCATGAAAATTCCTCGCAGACGTGCGGGCAGTTTACGCCAATCGAATGCATCCTACAAAGTCCTAGTATTTTTGTCAGGAAAGCAGCTGGGAAGCATTTTCAGCCCGACGCCGATCCAGCCAGCCCTTCATCCGGTGATACAGGCTCTTCTCGATCCACTCATAACTGACCCACGCCCCGAGCCCGATCACTGGCACACAGATGGCGAACACCAGGTACGGATTGAGGTTGTAATGCTTGGAGGCCAGCCAGCCGCCGTACAGCACCAGCACGTGCAGCAGGTAGACCGAATACGAGCAATCGCCCAGTACTTTAAGCAGCCGATTGCCCCGGAAGACAGGCTCCATGGCGATGCACGACAGCACGATCAGCGCACTCGGCAGCCCCCAGGTGAGCAACCGCTGATGATCAGCCGAGAGGTGATAAATAATCACCAGGCCGGTCGCCACGCCCAATAGAGGTAGCCAGAAGCCTTCTTTGATCCAGCCCTTGCGATAGATGATGCCGATGCCAATGCCCAGCAGGAATTCGTAGATGATGTCATTTCCGTAAAAGCGGCTGATCAGCCCCGAGCGCGCCAGTACCTCGCATACGGCAAACAGCGCAGCGGCAACGATCAACGGCCGATGGCGTTGCTTGAACAGGAACACCGTGGAGAATAATAGATAGAAGAACATCTCGTAGTTCAGCGTCCACCCCACGTTCAAGGTCGGGTACAGGCCATAACCACCGGGGTTTTCCGCTGGAATGAAGAACAGCGAGAGCATAAAGGTCTGCCAGTTGATCACCTGATGCGGCAACAAAGGCGCGGCCACCAGCAACAGCAGGCCCATGGCGGCGGTGTAGAACCAGTACGCAGGGACAATCCGGATAATCCGGTTGAGCATGAAGCGCCCGGCGGGCATTTCGCTGTTCTGAGTAGAGAGAAAGATCACCAGACCACTGATGACGAAGAAGATATCGACACCCACTGCACCCTTGGTGACGAAGAAATCGCCAATGGGGCCACTGGCGTGAAAGTTGAAGAAAATCTGCATGAAGTGGTGACACACAACAACCCACGCGGCGAGTGCCCGCAGGGCTTGAACCGAAATCAACATCACGAACCTCTTGGCTTTTGAACAACACACCAGGTCGGCCAGACAACGAGCGGCCACCTGAACACTCAGGGCCTCGGACCGCCGTTATTCAAAAAAGGTCGTGAAAAACCGTTGTTTTCCGGTCAACGGTAGATGGCCGCAGGCCATGTCGGGCGTGGTCTTGCTGGTACAGGCGTTCACCCAGCCTGTGGGAGCAAGCTTGCTTGCGAAGGGGCCAGTACATTCACCACGCCTTCATGCCAGACACACCGCCTTCTTATCAACCCTGTGGGAGCGAATTCATTCGCGAAGGCCTAACAACAGGCGATATATCTCTATCGGATGTCCCGGCCCTTTCGCGAATGAATTCGCTCCCACAGGTTCCACGCCGTCTCTGCAATCCTACAAATTCTCGTACCGATTCATATCCAGCACCCCCGCCTCAACCGGCGTGGTCTCCTGGATGAAGCGATCCAGGTCATGGAAATATGTCCAGAACAGCGGATGGCTGCGCCGCACGCCCCAGCGTTCGACGACCTTTTCGAAGTCCGCCTGATGCCGCGCCTGCTGCATCGCGGCCACAAAACCCGGCACCTCGCTTGCAGGAACGTTGAACATGAAATTGGGATAGCTACCGAGCACCCCCGGATAAATCGTCAGGCTGTCCAGACCGGGTTGATAGCGATAAGACTCGCCCAGCAGAAACGCCACGTTGGTATGCGAACGGTTGCGCAGCATGCTGTACATCATCCGCTTGCCGCTGCTGTCTTCAATGCGCAGCATGGTGTTTTCCGGCAGGTAATCGATCACCTTCAAACCCGCCGCCGGGCGTGACACCAGCTGGCTGAGCGATTGCTCGACCTGAGCAAAACTGGCCGTGATACCGGCTCGCGAGCAATACGCCCCGCTACACCGATTGATTGGATCGGGCGATGCATTGAGTGTCCCGGCGCGATCCAGCAGCTTCAAGGCGAAATCGCGTTTGGGGTCTTTCTCGTCCAGCTTCATGCCGCTGGGGGTGTCATCGTCGATGCTCTGGTAATCCAGCCACATCTTTAGCTTGCCGCCGTTCTCGTACCAGTTGCTCAACAGGTCATCGCGTTTGTCCGCTGGCATAAGGCGCAGGAAATTGACCTCGGCACCGTTGCGGATCAGGTCGAAATACAGCCGCGTCTGCACCTGATGAGAAATGTTGCCGTACACGTCGAAGTTCACTGCCAACTGGTAATAAGTGCGTTCCAGCAGCGGGAAGTCAAACAGCCACATCGTTTGCGGCACATCACCGATCAGGCCCTTGTTTACCGAAGCGCTGTCGAAATGACGGAACACCGTCAGCAAGGCATTATCATTGCCCGCCCAGAGGGTTGCCCAACCCGGTGGCGGGGCCTGGGCATAGGCGTCACGGCGCAGGTCTTCGTATTCGTTGCGCTTGTCCCGGTAACTGCGCCACAGGCCCAATACACTGCCCACGTCGTCGTTTTGCCCCGGCATGGCCAGCAGCGGCGTGGCCTGGTTGCGGTAGTTGGCATCGAACACATACAGGTCATGGGCGGGCTCCTGGAACAGCACCCAGAACTGATCGCGGATCACGTCGGTCGCGATCTGCCCGCGGCATACCGGGCCGCGAATGAAGGTGCGCACGAAGTATTCCGCGTTATCGAGCATGAACTGATAACGCGCCCGGACCGGAATCGCTTCGAAGCTTTCAAAGGGATTGGCACGCCGCCCCGGCCCATAGCCGGGTAATGCATCGACGCTCCAGGGCTGGCCGTAGAACAGCTGCTTGACCCTCTCCATCTTCTGCGGGCCAAGGGCATAGGTGATATGCGTCTTGTGCACGATCACACCCTTGACCGGCATCAATCGGTAATAGAAGTCACTGCCGGGGTCATCGTTGGGCCTGCGGGTGGCGACCAAATCGATGGGCTGGCCGCTTGGGGTGCGCGAACGTACCCACTGGAAGAAATGCCCCGGCTCACCGCCCACGAAGTAGATATGCGCCAGGAACAGATGTTCGTACAGCCAGCGCCCGACCAGTGCCTGGGCTGAGCCTGGCTGGTTGAGCAGCGCCTCCCACTCGCTGATCTGCGCCAATTCGCCGATGGAGGGCTGCTGCGCGGCGTCGTCAACCGGTGCGCCCTCGGCAAACCAGCGTTGCAGGGTCTGGTATTGGGCGTCGCTCAACCCGGTGACGGCCAGCGGCATCCCTTCGCGGGGATGCGCCTGGGCGTAGGCATTGAATTCACCGGGCTGGGCGCAGAGATTCTCGCGGTTCATGCCCAGAGCAATCTCTGCCGGGATCTTTGCATTGGGTTCCAGCGGCGCGTTGCGGCCCAGTTCAAGCATCCGGCTCATCAGCGACGCCTGGCTTTGCTGAGCGTCCAACACCGAATAGAACCCCTTGTCGGCCCATGCCTTGGGGCCGCTGGCGTCCATGAACAAACGTGTAGGCGCCTGGGCAGTGCTGCGCTCGCCGTCATACACCGGAATTTTGCTGGCACCCCGAGCAACGCCCTCCCCGGCACCCAGGTTCAATTGGCACGGGGCATCGTTGCAGGCGTGGCACGCGACGCACTTTTCAGTGAGGATCGGTTGAATGTCCCGAACATAAGAGATGTTCGGCTGAGCGGCCGGGCTATCTGCCTGAACCTGCGATATGCCACACACCCACAGCACGGCGATGCTTATAAACAAGCGATACGGCATATCCAGCGTCCAGTAAGGTCAGCACTTAAAAGTGAAAAACGCGGTAATTCTACAGATACTGGCACTGTGCAACATGAGCGATATTCATGGCAAAGTGTAATCAACACTAAAAGCGCTCGGGTTTGTTATCATTTCGGCCTTTCTGTATCGACCTTTTCCAGGTAGCCCTATGTCTGATCGCAGCGCCCGTCTCCATGCTCTCCAGCAAGCTCTCCAGCAGAGGATCCTGATTCTCGATGGCGGCATGGGCACCATGATCCAGAGCTATCGCCTCGAAGAAGAAGATTACAGGGGCAAGCGCTTCGCGGATTGGCCAAGCGACGTCAAGGGCAACAACGACCTGTTGATCCTGACCCGGCCTGACGTGATCGGTGCCATCGAGAAGGCCTATCTGGATGCCGGTGCCGATATTCTCGAGACCAACACGTTCAACGCCACCCAGGTTTCCCAGGCCGACTACGGCATGGAAGAGATCGTCTACGAACTGAACGTAGAAGGCGCCCGCCTGGCGCGCAAGGTGGCTGACGCCAAGACGCTGGAAACCCCGGACAAGCCGCGCTTCGTTGCTGGTGTACTGGGCCCGACGAGCCGCACCTGCTCGCTGTCCCCCGACGTCAACAACCCCGGCTATCGCAACGTCACCTTCGACGAGCTGGTGGAAAACTACACCGAAGCGACTCGCGGCCTGATCGAGGGCGGCGCTGACCTGATCCTGATCGAGACCATCTTCGACACCCTCAACGCCAAGGCCGCGATATTTGCCGTGCAAGGTGTGTTCGAAGAGATCGGTTTCGAATTGCCGATCATGATTTCCGGGACCATCACTGACGCCTCCGGCCGTACCTTGTCCGGCCAGACCACGGAAGCGTTCTGGAACTCCATCAGCCACGCCAAGCCGATTTCCGTGGGCCTGAACTGCGCCCTGGGTGCCAGCGACCTGCGCCCGTACCTACAAGAGCTCTCAAACAAGGCCAGCACCTACGTTTCCGCGCACCCTAACGCTGGCTTGCCCAATGAATTCGGTGAATACGACGAGCTGCCGAGCGAAACCGCGAAAATCATCGAGGAGTTCGCCCAGAGCGGCTTTCTGAACATCGTCGGCGGTTGCTGCGGTACCACGCCTGGGCACATCAAGGCGATTGCCGAAGCCGTCGCCGGTTACGCCCCGCGCCAGATTCCGGATATCCCGAAAGCCTGCCGCCTGTCCGGCCTTGAGCCGTTCACCATCGATCGCCAGTCGCTGTTCGTCAACGTCGGCGAGCGGACCAACATCACCGGTTCCGCCCGTTTTGCCCGCCTGATCCGTGAAGATAACTACACCGAGGCCCTGGAAGTCGCCCTGCAGCAGGTCGAAGCCGGTGCCCAGGTGATCGACATCAACATGGACGAAGGGATGCTCGACTCGAAGAAGGCCATGGTGACCTTCCTCAACCTGATCGCAGGCGAGCCGGATATCTCCCGGGTGCCGATCATGATCGACTCCTCGAAATGGGAAGTGATCGAAGCAGGTCTGAAGTGCATTCAGGGCAAGGGCATCGTCAACTCCATCAGCATGAAGGAAGGCGTCGAGCAGTTCATTCATCACGCCAAGCTGTGCAAGCGCTATGGCGCGGCCGTGGTGGTGATGGCCTTCGACGAAGCCGGTCAGGCCGACACCGAAGCGCGCAAGAAAGAAATCTGCAAACGCTCCTACGACATCCTGGTCAACGAAGTGGGCTTCCCGCCGGAAGACATCATCTTTGACCCGAACATCTTCGCGATCGCCACCGGCATCGAAGAGCACAACAACTACGCCGTCGACTTCATCAACGCCTGTGCCTACATCCGCGACGAGCTGCCGTACGCGCTGACCTCCGGTGGCGTGTCCAACGTGTCGTTCTCGTTCCGGGGCAACAACCCGGTGCGCGAGGCCATCCACTCGGTGTTCCTGCTGCATGCAATCCGCAACGGCCTGAGCATGGGTATCGTCAACGCCGGGCAGCTGGAGATCTACGACCAGATCCCCGCCGAATTGCGCGACTGCGTTGAAGACGTGGTGCTCAACCGCAACCCTGAAGGCACCGATGCCTTGCTGGCCATTGCCGACAAGTTCAAAGGCGATGGCAGCGTAAAAGAAGCTGAAACCGAAGAATGGCGTGGCTGGCCGGTGAACAAGCGCCTGGAACACGCGCTGGTCAAAGGCATCACCACGCACATCGTTGAAGACACCGAAGAATCCCGTCAGTCCTTCGCGCGCCCGATCGAGGTGATTGAAGGCCCGCTGATGTCCGGCATGAACATCGTCGGTGACCTGTTCGGCTCGGGGAAAATGTTCCTGCCCCAAGTGGTCAAGTCCGCGCGGGTGATGAAACAGGCAGTTGCCCACCTGATCCCGTTCATTGAACTGGAAAAAGGCGACAAGCCGGAAGCCAAGGGCAAGATCCTCATGGCCACGGTCAAAGGCGATGTGCACGACATCGGCAAGAACATCGTCGGCGTGGTACTGGGTTGCAACGGCTATGACATCGTCGACCTGGGTGTGATGGTGCCTGCGGAGAAGATCCTGCAGGTCGCCAAAGAGCAGAAGTGCGACATCATCGGCTTGTCCGGTTTGATCACCCCTTCACTGGACGAAATGGTCCATGTCGCTCGGGAAATGCAGCGTCAGGACTTCCACCTGCCCCTGATGATCGGCGGCGCGACCACCTCCAAGGCGCACACCGCCGTGAAGATCGAGCCCAAGTACAGCAACGACGCGGTGATCTACGTGACCGACGCCTCCCGCGCCGTGGGCGTGGCGACACAGTTGCTGTCCAAAGAGCTGAAACCGGCGTTCATCGAAAAGACTCGCCTGGAATACATCGAAGTCCGTGAGCGCACCTCGGCCCGCAGCGCGCGCACCGAGCGCCTGAGCTACGGCGCGGCAGTGGCCAAGAAGCCGCAGTTCGATTGGGCAGCCTACACCCCGGTCAAACCCACCTTTACCGGCGCCAAGGTGCTGGAAAACATCGACTTGGACGTGCTGGCCGAATACATCGACTGGACGCCGTTCTTCATCTCTTGGGACCTGGCGGGCAAATATCCGCGCATCCTCACTGATGAAGTGGTGGGTGAAGCGGCAACGTCACTGTTTGCCGATGCTCAACAACTGCTGCGCAAACTGATCGATGAAAAACTGATCAGCGCTCGTGCTGTGTTCGGCTTCTGGCCTGCCAATCAGATTGATAACGACGACCTGGAAGTCTACGGCGATGACGGCCAGCCCTTGGCCAAGCTGCATCACCTGCGTCAGCAGATCATCAAGACCGATGGCAAGCCGAACTTCTCTCTGGCCGACTTCGTGGCGCCCAAGGACAGCGGTGTCACGGATTATGTGGGCGGCTTCATTACCACGGCCGGTATTGGCGCGGAAGAAGTGTCCAAGGCTTACCAGGATGCTGGCGACGATTACAACGCAATCATGGTCAAGGCTCTGGCCGATCGCTTGGCCGAGGCCTGCGCTGAATGGCTGCACCAGCAGGTGCGTAAAGAGTACTGGGGCTATGCCAAGGATGAGCAGTTGGGCAACGAAGAGTTGATCAAAGAGCAATACGTCGGCATCCGCCCTGCTCCGGGCTACCCGGCCTGCCCGGACCACACGGAAAAAGGCACTCTGTTTGCATTGCTGGACCCGATGCCCAATGGCGAGCCCGGCAAAAGCGGCGTGTTCCTCACCGAGCACTACGCCATGTTCCCGGCAGCGGCCGTCAGCGGCTGGTACTTCGCCCACCCACAAGCGCAGTACTTCGCCGTGGGCAAGGTCGACAAGGATCAGGTCGAAAGCTACACCGCCCGCAAAGGCCAGGACCTGAGCGTCACCGAACGCTGGCTGGCGCCGAATCTGGGATATGACGAATAACCGGTAGCCCGGAGCTGCAAGCGGCAAGCTGCAAGCTGCAAGTCAGATTGCAGCTTCACACTGGCGGTTGCAGCGGTGATTACCTGTAGGAGCCAACTTGTTGGCGAGACGGCCTGGCGGCGACGGTTATCTATCTCCAGTACCAACGCCTCGCGAACAAGTTCGCTCCTACAGAGGTTATATCCAGCCTGAGGGAGGTTCCCGGACCTGTGGGAGCGAATTCATTCGCGAATAGGCCAGCACATCCGACGCATCTTCATCGGTCTTAACATTGCCTTCGCGAATGAATTCGCTCCCACAGGATCGTGTTTCAGTTCAACAGCCCGCCTCACCCCCGCAACATCTCCTTGGGCACGTACTTGCCAATCTCGAACTTGCCAATCGCCGCCCGGTGTACTTCATCCGGGCCGTCGGCCAGGCGCAGGGTGCGTTGCATGGCGTACATGTAAGCCAGGGGGAAATCATTGGAAACCCCCGCGCCGCCATGCATCTGTATGGCTCGATCAATCACCCGCAATGCAACATTGGGCGCGACGACCTTGATCTGGGCGATTTCGCTTTTCGCGACCTTGTTGCCCACGGTGTCCATCATGTAGGCCGCTTTGAGCGTCAGCAGCCGCGCCATGTCGATCTCCATCCGCGAATCGGCAATCTTGTCGACATTGCCACCCAACCGCGCCAGAGGTCGGCCGAACGCCACACGGCTGACGGCACGCTTGCACATCAACTCAAGGGCGCGCTCGGCCATACCGATTGAACGCATGCAGTGGTGAATGCGCCCCGGCCCCAGGCGGCCCTGGGCAATTTCAAAACCTCGGCCTTCACCCAGCAACACGTTCTCGTAAGGCACCCGCACGTTTTCGAAGAGCACTTCGGCATGCCCGTGGGGCGCGTCATCGTAGCCAAACACGGGCAGCGGACGCACGATCTTCAAACCGGGCGCATCCGTCGGCACCAGGATCATTGAATGCTGTTGATGGCGTGGCCCGTCGGGATTACTCAGGCCCATGAAGATCAGAATCTTGCAGCGCGGATCACAGGCGCCTGACGTCCACCATTTACGGCCATTGATCACCCACTCATCGCCCTGCCGCTCGGCGCTCGCTGCCATATTGGTGGCATCGGACGAAGCCACGTCCGGTTCGGTCATGGCAAACGCCGAGCGTATCTCGCCGCGCAACAAAGGCTCCAGCCACTGCTGTTTTTGCGCTTCGTTGGCATAACGCACCAGGACTTCCATGTTGCCGGTGTCCGGCGCCGAGCAGTTGAAGGGCTCAGGGCCCAGCAGCGAGCGGCCCATGATTTCCGCCAGGGGCGCGTACTCAAGGTTGGTCAGACCAGCGCCTAATTCGGACTCGGGTAAAAACAGGTTCCACAGGCCCTCGGCCTTGGCCCGGGCCTTGAGCTCTTCCATGATTGCCGTGGGCTGCCAACGGTCGCCTTCGGCCACTTGACGCTCGAACACCGGCTCAGCGGGATACACGTAGGTGTCCATGAACGCGGTGACGCGTTCGCGCAGTTCCTGAACCTTCGCAGAGTAAGCAAAATCCATCTGGGGCTACCTTCTGAATGAGGTTTTGTTAAGTCATGCATCGATGCTAGGCCCGGCAGCAACATTTATCTAATCTATTCTCGGCGTGTATAAACATTCATAACCGATATATGATCGGCCCACGCTCCGGCATGAGAGCGGCACAACAAAAACAGTAAAAAGGGGCACGGCATGAACCTTAGCAAGGTCGATCTCAACCTATTCATTGTCTTCGACGCGATTTACACCGAAGCCAACCTCACCCGCGCAGGTCAGATCGTGGGCATTACTCAGCCCGCCGTTTCCAACGCCCTGGCGCGGCTGCGCGAGACCTTCAACGACCCGCTGTTCGTACGTACCGCCCAAGGCATGGTGCCCACCCCCATGGCCCAGAACATCATTGGCCCGGTACGCAATGCGCTTTCACTGCTGCGCGTCTCGGTGCAGGAAAGCCGCATCTTCAACCCGTTGCAGGCCAACAAGAATTACCGCATCAGCATGACGGACCTCACTGAAGCAGTGATTCTGCCGCCGCTGTTCCAGCGCCTCAAACGTCTGGCACCCAACGTCACCATCGAGAGTTTCCTGTCCAAGCGTCGGGAAACCACCAAGGAGCTGGCGGCCGGTCGGCTGGATTTTGCCGTGGATGCTCCTCTCAATACCGACCCTCAGGTGCGACACGTGAAGCTCATGGAAGACAAATACGTCTGTGCCATGCGCAAAGGTCATCCATTAGCGAACCGCGAGGCGTTCAAGCTCGACGATTACCTGGGGCTGACTCACATCCACATCTCCAGCCGCCGCAGCGGGCTGGGCTACGTGGACCTCGCACTGGGCAAGATGGGCATCCAGCGCAAGATCGCCCTGCGCTCGCAGCATTACTTGATGGCCTCGCAGGTGCTGCAGCAGACCGATATGGTCATGACCGTTCCGGAACGCTTCGCCAAACGTCACGAACTGCGCTATTTCCCGCTGCCGGTTCATGATGTGCCGTCAGTGGAAACCCATCTCTATTGGCACGAAAGCACTGATCAGGACCCCGCCAACCGCTGGATGCGCGAGCAGATGATCGAGCTGTGTCAACAGGTGACGGCGCAGGAAACCAAGCTAGAAACAGCATGACTTATCTGATTCAACTTTCTGTTTTCATAGAATAAATATGACCCTGTAGGAGCTGCCGAGGGCTGCGAATCGCGTTCTTCGAGATAAAACGCTTTCGCAGCCTTCGGTAGCTCCTACAAGGGGAACCACCGCCTTAAGCTTGACGTTTACGTAAAGGACGCCTTAGGTTTAGCCCTTCGCTTATCCGTCGAGCCTGCCCATGATCAGCCAGACCTACAGCATTTCCGATCTCGCTCGCGAGCTGGACATCACTACCCGCACCATCCGTTTCTATGAAGAGCAAGGCATGCTGGCCCCCGAAAGGCGGGGCCTTGAGCGCATCTATTCGAACCGGGACAAAGTCACCCTGAAGTTGATTCTGCGCGGCAAGCGCATCGGTTTCTCCCTCGCAGAATGTCGCGAACTCATTGAGCTGTACGAGCCCAGCGGCGGCAACCACAAGCAGCTGCACACCATGCTGGGCAAGATTGGCGAGCGCCGGGCGCAGCTTGAACAACAGCTGCTGGATATCAGACAGATGCAGATCGAACTGGATACCGCCGAAGAACGCTGCAAAATAGCACTGACTAAAAATATTAATAATCAGACAGTTATGGACTAAACCTCGAACAATTCGAGAAAGGAGTCGGCTATGCATATTCCCAAGAAAGTGCGTCTGGTCGAGGTGGGTCCCAGGGATGGCCTGCAGAACGAAGCACAATCAATCAGCACTGCGGACAAAGTCCAGCTGGTGGATGACCTGTCCAGCGCCGGGTTGAGCCATATTGAAGTCGGCAGTTTCGTGTCCCCCAAATGGGTCCCGCAGATGGCGGGCTCTGCTGAGACCTTTACCGGCATACAGCGTCGTGATGGGGTGACCTACTCAGCGCTGACGCCCAACCTGCGAGGTTTTGAGGACGCCCTCGCCGCAGGTGCCAGAGAAGTGGCTGTCTTCGCTGCCGCCTCGGAGGCGTTCTCCCAACGCAATATCAATTGCTCGATCAGCGAAAGCCTCGAACGTTTTGCGCCGATCATGCAGGCGGCGCGGCTACACGGGATCCACGTGCGTGGCTATGTGTCCTGTGTACTGGGCTGCCCTTACGACGGCCAGATCGCCCCGCAGCAGGTTGCCTCTGTGGCGAACGAGCTGATCGACATGGGCTGCTATGAAGTGTCGCTGGGCGACACCATTGGCGTCGGCACCCCGGGCGCGACCAGAACGTTGATCGAGGAAGTGGCCAGGCAGATACCGCGCGGCAAGATTGCCGGGCATTTCCATGACACCTATGGCCAGGCGTTGGCCAACATCTACGCCAGCCTGCTTGAGGGCATCCAGGTGTTCGACAGCTCGGTGGCGGGCCTGGGCGGTTGCCCTTACGCCAAAGGTGCCAGCGGGAATGTCGCCAGTGAAGACGTGCTGTATATGCTGCAAGGGCTGGGTATCGAAACCGGCGTCGATCTGGACCGGTTGATCCTGGCGGGCCAGCGGATATCCGAGGTTCTGGGGCGGCCCAATGGCTCACGAGTCGCAATAGCCCGGCTGGTCGGATAAAAGCCATGGCGCAGGTGCGACATGTTGTCACAGAGTGTTACCCTCCCCCGGCTTTTGCGGAAAAACGGGTAACACGGAAACAAATGCTGACGAATATTTATCCTTCGCCAGCTCCCCGCACTGCCCAAACCCTTGATTTATGGGGCTTTGCAAAAACTGGCACGGCTCCTGCTATATCTCTGGCACAACAAAAACAAAAAATATGCAGTAACCCAATAAAAACAACATGTACGGCTCTGACATAACAAGAACAACACGGACAGAGGCGCAGCTAACAGATTTTTTTGGAGTGGATCGCTTTTCGGAGGGCCTCGAAAGAGAACCTCGCAACCGGGCAGAGAACAATAAAACTACCTTCAGGTAGCGTCCCACTGGTTGGATCACTGCTGTAGAGGCAGAGGTAGAAGCAGCATCAGCGCTCAAAAAAATACGTTTGCTCTTGATCCCGAATGGGGATCGCTCAAAAACAGCGACAAGGGTACGGCCACCAAAAACAACAACAGGCCGCCCAACAATAATAAAGAGCATGCAGTAATTTGAAGGGGAGCCCAGGCTCCCCTTTCTGCTTTCTACGGATCCTCAGTGCCCCTGTAGATACTCTGTTGGGAGCGCCCTAAAACATCTATATCCAGCAGCGGCGGCGACGCTGATTCACCTTTGCGCCCTTACGGCGCGTCACTTTCGAAAAGCCGGAATGCCGGCCCAGACGAAAGTAACCAAAGCGCTTCCGCTCCTTTGTCCGGGTCTTCGCCAAGGCTCAGACTTCCCTCACTCCGGCATTGCTCCGTGGGCCGCCGCAATGGGCCATCCATGGCCCGGTGCGGCTAACCCGGCATCCATGCCGGGTTGCCCACTGCGCAATACCTGCGCTCGGCCGGCCACAAGTCGCAATGTGTGTCGCTCATAAATTTTGCGCATACCCCCAGAATCAAAAGCAGCTTGTGAGTCAGGAAGAAGTGAGGTCATGCTGGAGAAATCTGCTAAGCAGATTTGCTTTTTGCTTTCCTGCCGCAATTTCACAGACGACGCAAAATGCGCGTCGGGAGGC
Organism: Paucimonas lemoignei; assembly: GCA_900475325.1. Lineage (GTDB taxonomy): Bacteria > Pseudomonadota > Gammaproteobacteria > Pseudomonadales > Pseudomonadaceae > Aquipseudomonas. Next base: position 2,820,407 of record LS483371.1, on the reverse strand, counting down.
TGAGTGGAGGTGCCGTGGGGTGGGTCGCTCGGCATGGATGCCGAGCGAGCGCCGTTGGGCCATGGATGGCCCGTCGGCGCGTGCCCGCCCCACGGTGCCGGAGCGAAGGAACCGCCGCGAAGCGGGGGCCGTACGCCAGCGCAGAGGTTTTGGTTACTTTTGGCACCAAAAGTGACCCGGCCGTCAGGACGGAACCTGACCCAGCAGCACCCGGATGCTGTTGTCGGCACTCGGTTAAAGGCATACCTCTGATTCGTCGAAACTACAGACATACAAGGAGCGGCTTCAACCGAGAACGTTGGTCATGCCGCTAAATCTTCAGTGGCTGCACTGCCGCTCGCGGCTAAAGCGTAACGCCGCTCGGCCGCTCTTACGACCGCGAAAATCCTGATGCATTGCACCACCGCTGATTACGCCTCATACAGTCAGTTGACATCCTGACTGCCCCAGGCTTACGTTAACGTAAAGGTCATAGCGACCCATCCAAAAATAATAAGGAACGCTACCCATGAGTTACCCCAGCCTTAACTTCGCTCTGGGCGAAACGATTGATATGTTGCGTGATCAGGTTCAGTCCTTCGTCGCAGCTGAAATTACTCCCCGCGCTGCGCAGATCGATCGGGATAATCTGTTCCCGGCTGATATGTGGCGCAAGTTCGGCGATATGGGTCTACTGGGCATCACCGTCGACGAACAATATGGCGGCGCCGGGCTGGGGTATCTGGCGCATGTGGTGGCCATGGAAGAAATCAGCCGTGGCTCGGCGTCGGTGGCGTTGTCTTACGGCGCGCACTCGAACCTGTGTGTGAATCAGATCAACCGCAACGGCACCGCCGCGCAGAAAGCCCAGTACCTGCCCCGCCTCATCAGCGGCGAGCATGTCGGGGCGTTGGCCATGAGTGAGCCCAACGCAGGTTCTGATGTGGTGTCGATGAAGCTGCGTGCCGAAAAGCGTGGCGATCACTTCATCCTCAATGGCAGCAAGACCTGGATCACCAACGGGCCGGACGCCAACACTTATGTGATCTACGCCAAAACTGACTTGCAAAAAGGCGCCCATGGCATCAGCGCATTCATCGTCGAGCGCGACTGGAAAGGGTTTTCCCGTGGCAACAAGTTCGACAAGCTGGGCATGCGCGGCTCCAACACCTGCGAGCTGTTTTTCGACGACGTGGAGGTCCCGGAAGAAAACCTGCTCGGCGCCCTGGACGGTGGCGTGAAGGTGCTGATGAGCGGGCTGGATTACGAACGCGTGGTGCTGGCTGGCGGGCCCACCGGGATCATGCAAGCCTGCATGGACGTGGTCGTGCCCTATATCCATGACCGCAAGCAATTCGGCCAGAGCATCGGCGAATTTCAGCTGATCCAGGGCAAGATCGCTGACATGTACACCCAGCTCAACGCCAGCCGCGCCTATCTGTACGCCGTCGCGCAAGCCTGCGAGCGAGGCGAAACCACCCGCAAGGACGCCGCAGGCGTGATCCTCTACAGCGCCGAGCGCGCGACACAGATGGCCCTGGAGACGATCCAGATTCTGGGTGGCAACGGCTACATCAACGAATTCCCCGCTGGCCGACTGTTGCGCGACGCCAAACTCTACGAGATCGGCGCCGGGACCAGCGAGATCCGCCGGATGCTGATTGGGCGTGAGTTGTTCAATGAGTCCAAATAACAGTAGCTGCGAGCGGCAAGCTTCAAGCGGCAAGCACACTCATCTTGCGGCTTGCAGCTTAGAGCTTGTCGCTGCTACGGAGTCGCCATGACCATTCTTCATACACGCATCAACCCACGCTCCGACGAGTTTGCCGCCAACAGCGCAAACCTCCTGGAGCAGGTCAACGCCCTGCGCGCACTACTGGGCAAAGTCCAGCAAGGCGGCGGGCCCAAGGCCCAGGAGCGCCATACCTCGCGCGGCAAGCTGTTGCCCCGCCAGCGGATCAATCGTCTGCTCGACACTGGCTCGCCATTTCTGGAAATCGGCCAGCTGGCAGCCTTTGCTGTCTACGACGAAGACGTCCCGGCTGCCGGGGTTATTGCCGGTATCGGTCGAGTCGAAGGCGTCGAATGCATGATCATCGCCAACGACGCCACGGTCAAAGGCGGTTCCTATTACCCGCTGACCGTCAAAAAGCACCTGCGGGCACAAACCATCGCCCAGCAGAACCGTCTGCCCTGCATCTACCTGGTGGACTCCGGTGGCGCCAACCTGCCGCGTCAGGACGAGGTGTTTCCGGATCGTGAGCACTTCGGCAGGATCTTCTTCAATCAAGCCAACATGAGCGCCCAGGGTATCCCGCAGATTGCCGTCGTCATGGGCTCCTGCACCGCAGGCGGTGCGTACGTGCCCGCCATGGCCGACGAAGCGATCATGGTGCGCCAGCAAGCGACGATCTTTCTCGCCGGGCCGCCGCTGGTCAAGGCCGCGACCGGTGAAGTGGTCAGCGCCGAGGACCTGGGCGGCGCCGACGTGCATTGCCGTACATCAGGGGTGGCCGACCACTACGCCGACAACGACGAGCATGCCCTTGAACTGGCCAGGCGCAGCATCGCCAACCTCAACTGGCGCAAGCTGGGCGTGCTGAACGCGGGCGAGCCCATTAGCCCGTTGTACGCCGCCGAAGAGTTGTATGGCGTGATCCCGGCAGATGCCAAGCAACCGTTCGATGTCCGCGAAGTCATCGCGCGGCTGGTGGACGGCTCGCTGTTCGATGAATTCAAAGCCTTGTTCGGGACCACCCTGGTCTGCGGCTTCGCGCGCCTGCACGGTTACCCCGTCGCGATTCTGGCCAACAACGGCATCCTGTTCGCCGAGGCCGCGCAGAAAGGCGCGCACTTCATCGAGCTGGCCTGCCAGCGTGGCATCCCGCTGGTGTTCCTGCAGAACATCACCGGTTTCATGGTCGGCCAGAAGTACGAAGCGGGCGGTATCGCCAAGCACGGTGCCAAGCTGGTGACAGCGGTGGCCTGCGCGAAGGTGCCCAAGTTCACGGTGATCATCGGCGGCAGCTTCGGGGCCGGGAATTACGGCATGTGTGGGCGGGCCTACGACCCGCGGTTTCTATGGATGTGGCCCAACGCGCGGATCGGCGTGATGGGTGGCGAACAGGCGGCAGGCGTATTGGTGCAGGTCAAACGCGAGCAGGCCGAACGCAGCGGCGAAGCGTTCACGGCCGAGCAGCAGGCGCAGATCAAACAGCCGATCCTCGACCAATACGAGCATCAAGGCCATCCGTACTACTCCAGCGCACGTTTGTGGGACGACGGCGTGATCGACCCGGCGCTGACCCGGGACATCCTCGCCCTCGCCCTCTCTGCCTCGCTGAATGCGCCCATCGAGCCGACCACCTTCGGCCTGTTCCGCATGTGATCCAAGGAACGATCATGACTGACTTGCAAAGCGTAGAACTGCTTCACGACTCCCGGGGCTTCGCCACGCTGTGGCTGAACCGCCCGGAAAAGAACAACGCCTTCAATGGGCAGATGATTGGCGAACTGATCAGCGTGCTGACCCGGCTGCAAGCCGACGACACAGTGCGCTTTTTGCTGCTGCGCGGCCGAGGCAAGCACTTCAGTGCCGGAGCGGATCTGGCCTGGATGCAGCAATCGGCTGATCTGGATTACGCCAGCAACCTCAAGGACGCCCACGAGCTGGCCGAGCTGATGTACGCCCTCGCCAGCCTGAGCATGCCGACCCTGGCGGTGGTTCAGGGGGCTGCTTTTGGGGGCGCGGTGGGGCTTGTCAGCTGTTGCGACATGGCCATCGGCAGCGAGGATGCGCAGTTCTGCCTGTCAGAAGTTCGCATCGGTCTGGCCCCGGCAGTCATCAGCCCGTTCGTGGTGCAGGCGATGGGCGAACGCGCGGCCCGGCGCTATGCCCTGACCGCCGAACGCTTTGGTGGCTTGCGTGCGCGGGAGATCGGCCTGCTTGCCGAATGCTACCGGCCCGAAGAACTGGAACAGCAGGTTCAGCACTGGATCGATAACCTGTTGCTCAACAGCCCACACGCCATGCGCGCGAGCAAGGGCCTGCTGCGCGAAGTCGGCAGCGGCGTCCTGACTCCGGCCCTGCGTCAGGAGTGCGAAAACGCTATTGCCCGCATCAGGGTCAGCGCCGAAGGCCAGGAGGGCTTGCGCGCCTTTCTGGAAAAGCGCTCGCCCGCATGGGCCCTGGAAACCGCCAAGGAGTCTCGCTCATGAGCGCACCTGTCCTGACCACCGTGCTGGTTGCCAATCGCGGCGAGATTGCCTGCCGCATCATGCGCACCGCCAAAGCCCTGGGCCTGACCACCGTCGCCGTGCACAGCGCCATTGATAAAAACGCCCGGCACAGCCGCGAAGCCGATATCCGCATTGACCTGGGCGGCAGCAAAGCCGCAGACAGCTATCTGCTGATCGACAAGATCATCGAGGCGGCACGGGTCAGCGGCGCTCAGGCGATTCACCCTGGCTATGGCTTCCTTTCGGAAAACGCCGACTTTGCCAGGGCCGTGCAAAGCGCCGGGCTGATTTTCCTGGGGCCGCCCGCCTCGGCCATCGACGCCATGGGCAGCAAATCCGCCGCCAAGGCGCTCATGGAGCAAGCCGGGGTGCCACTGGTGCCGGGTTATCACGGCCAGGCTCAGGATGCCGAGACGTTCCGCGCTGCCGCCGAACGCATCGGCTACCCGGTGTTGCTAAAGGCCACGGCCGGGGGTGGCGGCAAGGGTATGAAGGTCGTGGAGCGCGCCGCTGACATGGCCGATGCATTGGCCTCGGCCCAGCGCGAAGCGGCGTCTTCGTTCGGTAACGCCCAGATGCTGGTGGAAAAATACCTGCTCAAGCCTCGGCACGTGGAAATTCAGGTGTTCGCCGATCAGCACGGTCATTGTCTCTACCTGAACGAACGGGACTGCTCAATCCAGCGCCGCCATCAAAAGGTCGTCGAAGAAGCCCCTGCACCCGGCCTCAGCCCGTCACTGCGCGCCGCCATGGGGGAAGCCGCTGTCCGCGCGGCGCAGAGCATCGGCTATGTGGGCGCCGGGACCGTGGAGTTTTTGCTCGATGCCCGTGGCGACTTCTTCTTCATGGAAATGAACACCCGCTTACAGGTCGAGCACCCAGTGACGGAAGCCATCACCGGCCTGGATCTGGTGGAGTGGCAATTGCGTGTGGCGCAAGGCGAAGTGTTGCCGCTGACCCAGGCCCAGGTTCCTCTGCGCGGGCACGCCATTGAAGTGCGCCTGTATGCCGAAGACCCCGACAATGAGTTTCTGCCTGCCACGGGCACCCTGCAGGTGTATCGCGAAAGCGCTGCCGGGGCCGGGCGCCGGGTCGACAGCGGCGTTGAGCAAGGCGACAACGTTTCGCCGTTTTACGACCCGATGCTCGGCAAGCTCATTGCCTGGGGTGAGAACCGTGAGCAGGCGCGCCTGCGGCTGTTGGCGATGCTCGACGAGTTCGTGGTGGGTGGCGTGAAAACCAACCTGCCCTTCCTGCGCCGCATCATGGCTCACCCAGGGTTTGCCGCAGCCGAGCTGGATACAGACTTCATACCGCGACATCAGGCGCAATTGCTGCCGCAGTCGACTGAACTGTCCGCCGAGTTCTGGCAGGCCGCTGGCGCAGCGTTCATCCAGAGCGAGGCCAGCAGTGCGCGACACGACGACCGGCACTCTCCGTGGTCAGCGCTCAACGGATTGCGCTTTGGTCTGCCAGACGAAATCGACATCCACCTGGCCTGCGCTGGCCAGCACCGAGTGGTTCGGCTCACTGACCACGCCGACGCGATCAGCACGCCCCTGAGCGTTCGCCATGGCAATACGCTTTACCTGAAATGGGCCGGTGATCTGCACGCCATCACGCGCCACGACCCGATTGCCACCGCCGACGCCAGCCACAAGCCTCAGGGCGGCCTGACCGCACCCATGAACGGCAGCATCGTTCGGGTGCTGGTCGAGGTCGGCCAACGCGTCGAAGCAGGCGCACAACTGGTGGTGCTCGAAGCCATGAAAATGGAACACAACGTTCGGGCCGGCACCTGTGGGGTCATCACTGCCGTGCATTGCCGTGAGGGTGAGATGGTCAGTGAAGGAACGGTTCTGGTGGCGTTACAATATCTTGATAACGAGACCTCGCAGCAGAGTGCTGAAGGGGGCGTTTGAACAAAGAAACCCGTGGTCCCGCCCATCACCTGTTATGGTGGGCGCTTTGAGCCCTGCGGCCTGAGCGCTCTTGCTGACCACTCAGGCGCGGCAGTCAACACCCTGATGCTGCGAGCTGCGTTCTGCGCCGCACACAGTGGCAGCGCTTCAATGGCATCGCGCACTCTGCGCGCCCGATTATGCTTTCATGCACTGCGAACAACGTAAGCAGCGTCTGGCTGTTGCCGACTGAAACATCACCGGAATAGCGTCATGACCGATTTCACCCAGGACGCAAGCCCTGCGGCAAAGCTGGAAGCTGCATTAACCGACTGTGCGAGTGAGCCCATCCGCGTCCCCGGAGCGATCCAGCCCCATGGCGTCATGCTCGTGCTGAGCGGCCAGCCGCTGTGCATCGACCAGGTCAGCGCCAATTGTGCCCGTGAGTTGGGGCTCGATAGCAGTGAGCTGCTGGGCCAACCCCTGTCGGCGCTGATCCCGATGGAGCAGTCATTACTCATCGCCCAGGCCTGCACCGGCCCACACCGACTGGAAAGCGACCCGATCCGCCTGACGATCGGCGGCACCTGCTACAGCGCCTCGCTGCATAGAAATGATGACGCACTGATCATTGAGCTGGAGCCCTTTGTCGACACACCCCAGGATCAGTCGAGGCTGATCACCCGGGTGATGCGTAACCTGCAGGCGGCCACGACTCTGGAGACGCTGTTTGATATCAGCGTCCATGAAATCCAGGCACTGACCGGCTACGACCGGGTGATGATTTACCGCTTTGAACCTGAGGGCCATGGCATAGTCGTCGCTCAAGCGTTGACCGGCACTCTGCCCAGCTACAGCGGCCTGAATTTCCCGGCTTCTGACATACCCGCGCAAGCCAGAGAGCTGTATCGGTTGAACTGGATCCGCGTGATTCCGGATGCCACTTACACGCCGGTGCCGCTGGTGCCTTTGCTCAACCCGATAACAGGGCAAGCGCTTGACCTGGGATTCTCATCGCTGCGAAGCGTGTCGCCGGTGCACTGCGAATACTTGAAAAACATGGGTGTACGCTCGTCCATGAGTATCTCGCTGCTCGACAACGGCCAGTTGTGGGGCCTGATCGCCTGCGGCCATCCTGAAAAACTCTTGGTCTCCCGTGAAATCCGCGACGCCTGTGCGCTGATCGGCCAGCTGCTGTCCGCCAGGATCGTCGCCATCGTCGCCTCTGAGATCCAGCGCGAGCGTGAAGACAAGCTCATCTTGCTGGGTGAGCTGGCCGTGGCCATGAGCCGTGCTGATCACGACATTCTGGATGGACTGGCGAGCAAGCCGGAGCGGCTCCAGTCCCTGACGCTGGCTCAAGGTGCTGCGGTGTTGATCGAGGACCGGGTTCATTTGTTCGGCTCGTGCCCGACCCAGGAGCAGGTCAGCGCGCTGTACCTCTGGATACGTGATGTGGGCATGTCGGATCAGAAGTCACAGCATCAGCGCGTCGGCCTTCAAGGCCTGGGTATTTTTCACACCAACTCCATCCAGCGGGAATACCCCGCCAGCGCTGATTTTCGTGACGTTGCCAGCGGCGTCATCGCGTTCATCCTGCCCAAGCCTGTGGTCAACGCAGTGATGTGGTTTCGCCCGCAGCTCACCTCCACGATGAATTGGAGCGGCAATCCAGCCCAGCACCTGAGCCCCGCCCCGATTGGCTCGGCCAGCCACCGCCTGCATCCCCGGCAGTCCTTCGATCTGTGGCACGAGCAAGTCACCGGCATCGCCAAGCCCTGGTCCAGAGGCGACCTGTATGCGGCTGAAGACATGCGCCGCTCGGCACTGGAAAACGATCTGGAGCGTCAGGTGCATCGCGAGCAGGAAGCCGTTCGCCTGCGCGATGAGCTGGTGGCGGTGGTCTCACACGACCTGCGCAACCCCATGTCGATCATCATCATGCAGTGCGGGATGATGCAAAAATGGGCCAGCAGCGACGCCACCGTCGAGAACCGTCACATCCAGCGGGCGCTGGGCACCATTGAAAAAGCCACCACGCGGATGAACAGCCTGCTTGAGGACCTGCTCGATACCGCCAAGATAGATGGCGGGCGATACCAGCTGTCCTGCCACCCGCTGAGTGTGCCGCGTTTTCTGGAAGAAGTCTGCAGCCTGCTCGTCACCCTGACGACGGAAAAGAACATCGAGTTCAATTGCTCGGCCGCTCCCGGGCTGATGGTCAATGCCGATCCGGAGCGCGTCTTCCAGGTGCTCTCCAACCTTGTGGGCAACGCCATCAAGTTCACCCCCGTCGGGGGCCAGATAAACATTGGTGCCATCGCCGATGGACCCGATGTGCTGATCCATGTCCGTGATAACGGAATCGGCATCGCCGCCGACTATTTGCCACACATTTTCAAGCGCTACTGGTCCATCAAGGAAGGCAACCCGGGCGGCAGTGGCCTGGGGCTCTACATTGCCCAAGGCATTGTTGCTGCTCACGGCGGTGATCTGCGAGCAACCAGCGAGCCGGGCAATGGCAGCGTGTTCACCTTCAGCCTGCCGGCCTACGCAGGGCCCGACATCTCGGGAGAAACCACCTTCCTGAAGCAAAGCGGGACCGTCCAGCGCCTGGCACAATCGATCTCCACCAAGCTGGAACGCCAACAGCTGGAAGACCGCGCAGCGCGTACGGCGCTGCTCAATGAGCTCAACCACCGGGTCAAGAACACCCTGTCGACTGTGCAGGCCATGGCCTCGCTGACGGCGAAGACGGCACAGTCTCTGGACGCGTTCCGCAAAAGCTTCGAGGCCCGCCTCTTCGCGCTCAGCCAGGCCCATGATGCTCTGGCGCGGGCCGAGTGGGTGTCTGCCGAGCTGATCGAGCTGGTCGAACTGATCCGCAAGCCTGAAGGCGGCGCGGCCAATGTGACCTTCAAGGGCGACTCGGTTGCCCTTGATCCGAGAATCTCCCTGGCCCTGGCCATGGTGTTTCACGAACTGATGGCCAATGCCCTGCAACATGGCGCCCTGCGCGAGCCTCACGGGCATGTGACGATCACTTCGGCCCTGAACCTCGCAGAGGCCCCACGTACACTGAGAATCGACTGGCTGGAGACCGGCAGCGCCGCCGTGGACATCGACGACGAAAAAGGCGTCGGGTTTCGCATGATCCGCCGCAGCATCGAGCGCGAGCTCAATGGCACGGCCGAGGTCAGGTTTTCCGCATCAGGACTGTTGTGTTCCATGCTCATCCCGTGGGATGAACCGACGCAGACCCTGCTATGAGTGCAGCCTCGGGAGTACCAGAGGCAGTGTTCATTGTCGAAGACGAAACACTGCTGGCGATGCTGATCGAAGACATGCTTGAAGACATGGGCTACTCGACGGCCTTTCACGCCAGCCGACTCGATGCCGGGTTGCAGTTCGCCCTGAGCGGCACCTACGACCTGGCGATACTGGACATCAACATCATCGGCGGCACCTCGTTCCCGATAGCCGCGGCTATTGCAGCGCGAGGTATCCCGTTTCTCTTCTGTTCCGGCTACGGGCGCCTGGGCATTCCCGAGACCTGGGCAGACAAGCCGTGCGTCGCCAAGCCCTTCAGTGCGCAACAGCTGGAAGACGCATTGAGCACCCTCAATGCGTCCCGTGGCTGATGCGAATTGCCTGCCAGTGCTCAGTTCATTTGCCCGCGAAAGCTTTCACGCGTCGTGCTGGTTAAGGCACGGCACCTGTGCGCGGGTAAGTAGGCGCCAACACAGCTCGCCCATACCTGATCATACGGCCACCTCAAACAACTTCGGCAACTCCACCTCGCCTGTGACCAGGCTATGGCGAAGACGCTGCGCATGCAGGCTGGCGGCTTTCATGGCGGTTTCCTTGATATGACCGTAGCCGCGAATCTTCTCCGGCAGGCGCGCCAGTTCCAGGGCGGTATGGCGATTGACGGCGTTGAGGTTGAGCAGGATCAGCTCGATGTCTTTCACGTACGTCTCTATCAAGGCCCGCTCCTGCTGGCGCTCAAGGCTGCGACCAAACGGGTCCAGCACCGTACCGCGCAAGAACTTGAACCTGGCCAGCACACCGAAGGCGCCGAGCATCCAGGGGCCGAAACTGCGTTTGCGCGGCACGCCTGTCTGTTTGTCGTGCTTGGCCAGCCAGGAAGGTGCCAGATGAAACTCGACCCGGTAATCACCTTCAAACTGCGCCTGCAATTGGCGAGTGAAATCACCATTGCTATAGAGCCGAGCCACTTCGTACTCGTCCTTGTAGGCCAGCAGCTTGAAGTAGTTGAAAGCCACCGCTTCTGTCAGCACCGGAAGCTGGCCGGGGAACAACCGGGCTTCGGCGTGGCGAACCCGTTCAACCAGACGCACATAGCCCTCGGCGTAGGCTGCGTTCTGATAGTCAGTGAGTGCATCGACATTGGCCTGGATCCGCTGGACCTGATCCAGCACCTGGGGCTCCTGCAGCTGGGTTTCAGGGTGTGCGGCCAGTTTTACCGCTGCCAGGTCATGGGCTGCACGACGGCCCCACAGGAAGGCCTGCTGATTGAGGTTGACCGCAACGCCATTGAGTTCGATGGCTTTCTCGATGGCTGCCGAGCTGAGCGGAATGAACCCCAACTGGAAGGCATAGCCGAGCATGAACAGGTTGCTGGCGATGGTATCGCCCAGCAATCGAGTGGCCAGGTCAGTGGCCTCGATGAAGTGGGTTTTCTCCGCGCCCACCGCATCGCGGATGGTTTGCTTCATCGCTTCTGCAGGGAATTCGGCATCCGGATTACGGGTGAACTCGGCGGTCGGTGTTTGCTGGCTGTTGACCACGGCGTGGGAAAAGGTCGGGTTGAGCTTGGCAATGGCATCCGGCCCGGACGCCACCAGCAAGTCGCAGCCCAGCAGTAGATGCGCTTCACCCGCGGCGATGCGCACGGCAAACAAGTCCTGCTGCCGCGCGGCAATCCGGATATGGCTGACCACGGGGCCGAATTTCTGTGCGAGCCCGGCCTGATCCAGCACGCTGCAGCCCTTGCCTTCCAGATTGGCGGCGTAGCCCAGCATGGCGCCAACGGTGGTCACACCGGTGCCGCCGACACCTGGCAGCAGAATATTGAAAGGCTTGTCCAGGCTCGGCAGTGACGGCTCGGGCAATTGCACGAAGGCGTTGACCTGAGTGGGCAGGCTCGGCTTGCGCAGCTTGCCACCATGGACGGTGACGAAGCTTGGGCAAAACCCTTCGACGCAGCTGAAGTCCTTGTTGCAGGCGTTCTGGTCGATCTCGCGCTTGCGCCCCTGTGCGGTTTCCTTTGGCAGCACTGACAGGCAACCCGACTTGACCCCGCAATCGCCGCAGCCTTCACAGACCGCCGGGTTGATCAGCACACGCTTGTCCAGATCATTCATGGTGCCGCGTTTGCGCCGCCGACGTTTCTCGGTGGCGCAGGTCTGGTCGTAGATGATCACCGAGACGCCTTTGAACTCGCGTAGCTCACGCTGCACGCTGTCCAGGTCGCGGCGATGGTGGAAGCTGGTGATTGGCGCAAAGCCTTCACGGCTCGGGTATTTGTCCGGTTCATCGGACACCAGCGCGATGCGCTGCACGCCCTCGTTGAACACCTGACGGCTCAACTGATCGACCCGCAACACGCCATCGATGGGCTGGCCGCCGGTCATGGCCACCGCGTCGTTGTAAAGAATCTTGTAAGTGATATTGACCCCGGAGGCCACCGCTGCTCGCAGCGCCAGGTGCCCGGAGTGGAAGTAGGTGCCGTCGCCCAGGTTCTGGAACACGTGCGGCGTGTCGGTGAACGGCGCCTGACCGATCCAAGTCACGCCCTCGCCGCCCATCTGCGTGAAGGTCTCGGTGGCCCGATCCATCCAGATGGTCATGTAATGGCAGCCAATACCCGCCAGCGCCCGGCTGCCCTCTGGCACGCGGGTCGAGGTGTTATGCGGGCAACCGGAACAGAAATGCGGGGTGCGCTGGGTGTTGAACAGTGGCGCTTGCAGGGCCTGTTCCTTCTCAGCCAGAAACTGCAGACGCGCCTCGATCTGCGCGCTGCTGTAGAACGGGGCCAGACGCTTGGCGATCACCCGGGCGATCATGGCAGGCGTCAATTCAGCCAGGTTAGGCAGCAGCGAACGACCTTGCTCGTCGAACTCCCCGACCACCACCGGACGGCGGTCCACAGGCCAGTTGTAGAGTTGGCCGGTGAGCTGATCTTCGATCACGCTGCGTTTTTCTTCGACCACCAGAATTTCGTCCAGCCCTTGGGCGAAGTCATGCACCGAGACCGGCTCCAGCGGCCAGCTCATGCCGACCTTGAGCACCCGGATGCCCACCTGGGCGCATAGCTCCTCATCGATGCCCAGTTCTTCAAGGGCCTGGCGCACGTCTAGGTAGGACTTGCCGGTGGTGACGATCCCCAACCGCGGCTGCGGCGAGTCGACCACCACCTGATTGAGCTGGTTGGCGCGAGCAAAAGCCCGGGCCGCGTAGATTTTGTAGGTATTGAGCCGCGCTTCCTGGGCCAGGGGTGGATCCGGCCAGCGAATGTGCAGCCCGCCGTCTGGGATCTGGAAATCGTCCGGGATCCGGGTGACAACGCGCAGCGGATCGACTTCTACGACTGCCGAGGAATCGACGTTTTCGGCGATGGTTTTCATCGCCACCCAGCAGCCGCTGTAGCGGGAAAGCTCCCAGCCGATGATGCCGTAATCGAGGATTTCCTGAACGTTGCTCGGGTTGAGCACCGGGATCATCGAGGCGATGAACGCATGCTCACTCTGATGAGCAATGGTTGACGACTTGCAGCCATGATCGTCACCGGCCAGCACCAGCACACCACCATACTCGGCCACGCCAGCGGAGTTGGCGTGCTTGAACACATCGCCGCAGCGGTCAACACCCGGACCTTTGCCGTACCACAAGGCAAAAACCCCGTCGTATTTACCCTCGGGGAACAGATTGACCTGCTGACTGCCCCACACCGCCGTCGCTGCCAACTCTTCATTGACCCCAGGCTGGAAATGGATGGCGTTCTGTTTCAGGTAATCCTTGGCATCCCACAGACTCTTGTCCAGGTTGCCCAGTGGCGAGCCACGATAACCGGAAATGAAACCGGCCGTGTTCAAGCCCCGCGCCTCGTCCCGCTGCTTTTGCAGCATCGGCAGGCGTGTCAGGGCCTGAGTCCCGGTGAGGTACAGGTTTCCAGTTGCCAGGCGGTACTTATCGTCAAGACGAATATCGGCCAAAGACATTCAGGCGCGCTCCCTATTATTTTTATGAGCTTGTTTTTGATGACTCTTGCTTTTGAAGACTGTAGTGCAGCTAATCCGGGTCGTGCCTGCACGCCCGGCCCGCCGAGCCGTTCTTCTCGGCGGTCACAGGCAAAATACTGCCTGTAGCAATGAGGCTTTTTCTTTCTAAATGGGCGGGAATCTGCTGATATTGCGCATGTTCGTTTCAATAAAAATAAAAATAAGGGTCAATTCATGCAGATTAAATTAAGCCCCATCGACCGCCGCATCCTGCGTCTGCTACAGCATGACGCCGACCTCTCCGCTGCAGAAATCGCCGAGCGCGTAGAGCTGTCGCAGTCGCCCTGCTGGCGGCGGATCAATCGCCTCCAGGAGGAAGGCTTTATCGAGCGCAAGGTCGCCCTGCTCAACCCGCAGAAACTCGGCCTGACCATGACCGTGTTCGTCGACGTGAAATTGTCCGGGCACGGCAGGCGCTACCTGGCCGAATTCGAAGAGGCGATCACCGGCTACCCGCAGGTGCTGGAGTGCTACACGATGGCCGGGGATATGGATTTCCTGCTCAAGGTCGTGGCGCAGGACATCGCCAGTTATGAGCGCTTCCTTCGGGACCATTTACTGCAGCAGCCCCACGTACAGGAAGCCCATTCCAACATCGCCATGAGCGAAGTGAAACGCACGACAGAGCTGCCGCTGGACTGACGGGCGTCAGGCGATTTCTGAATTTTTTTCAATGGGGGCGATAAAAAGCTTTGACTTGCAAATGATAATGATTATTATTGCAAGCAACTGGCCGCAAGGTCAGTTGGATAACTCAGAAGTCTTAGGTCGGCTTCTGGATTATCTCCTCATCAGGCTAATCACGGTTTTTGACCCGGATTTTTTCCGGGTCTTTTTTTTAGTGCTGCTTTGATCTTTGCGATCTACTGTTTCGGTTCGGTCTGGGTGTTGCCGGTGTTGCGTTCTTCAGGCTAATGAAGACTTGTCATGCTGCAATGGCGCGGATCATAGCAAAAAGATGGCTCGATGGGCCTGTGCCGATCACTTTTATGGGCTATAAGCGTCAGATAATCCGTAACTGATCCGGCCTGTCACTTGAGAACCAATCTCATTTTTAGCGGTCTGTTACTGCATTCTGCTGTACGTCAGGGATGACGGCTCTACTCCACGCTTCAAGGAAGACACATCATGCGAAACCTGCGAGGCAATCGATCATGAGTATTCAACTCTCGTCCTTTCCCGCCCTGCCCGCGCGGCAGCCTGACGCCCTGCTGAGCCAGCAAGGCGAAGAGCTACACCGCAGCCTGTCAAAGCTGCCCCGCCGGGCGCAACAGGTTTTCCTCCTCAGCCGCCTCGACAACCTGCCCTACGCGACCATCGCCAGCGTGCTGCATATCGATGTTCAGGTAGTGGAACACGCCATGGTTCGCGCCCTGCAACAGGCCCGTCGTTATTCAGGAGCCTCTTTGAGCGCTTGCGACTCGGTTGCCGAGCAGGCCAGCCGCTGGTATGTGCACCTGCAAAGCCCCCACGCGACGGCCAGCCAACGCATTGAATTCCGGCACTGGCTGGACGCTGACCTGGCGCACCTCAACGCATTCGAGGCCACCGAACGACTCTGGCGCCAACTGCAGGCTCCGGCCGCAGTGCTGGGTGCCAGTGGCTGGCATCGGCGCAAGCGGCGCAGTTATGTCCTGTGGTGCGCGGCGACAGCGTTCCTCTGCGCTGTGTTCATGACGGCCGAGGCCTTTGCCTGAAGCGTCAGTTGGCTGGCTATCCATGGCCGATTGACAGAACTTTTGGTCGCAGGGGCCCGCCCTGTTGCGTGTAAAGTAGCTGCCACAACTGGCACTAACGTACACAGGACAGAACCGTGACCTCTCTCAAGATCAGCGCCGACTTCGACAGCGGCAATATCGAAGTGATCGACGCCAGCAACCCTGCCCATATTCAGCTGGCCATGCGTCCCGATACCCGCAGCCCGCATTTCCAATGGTTCCACTTCAAGGCCGAGGGCCTGCAGGTGGGTCAGCCCCATCGCTTCAGCCTGACCAACGCCAGCCAGTCCAGCTACAACAGCGCCTGGACGGGCTACAACGCCGCAGCCTCCTACGATCACAAGCACTGGTTTCGCGTGCCGTCCACCTTTGACGGCCGTGCCCTGAACTTCGAACTGGCGCCTGAGCAACCGCAAGTCTGGTTTGCCTATTTCGAGCCCTACAGCCGTGAGCGTCATGAGTGGTTGCTCGAGCAGGCGCTGGGTGCAGCCGGCACGCAACTGCTGGCAACCGGCAAAAGTGTCGAGGGTCGGGATATCACCCTGCTGCGCAAAGGCGACGGCGCGGCGGGCAAACGCAAGATCTGGATCATCGCCCAGCAACATCCCGGCGAGCACATGGCCGAGTGGTTCATGGAAGGCGTGATCGAGCGCCTGCAGGGGCGCGATGACCCGGTCATGAACCAATTGCTGGCCGTGGCCGACCTGTATCTGGTGCCGCACATGAACCCGGACGGCTCATTCCACGGGCATTTGCGCACCAACGCCAATGGCAAGGACCTCAACCGCGCCTGGCAGGATTCAACTCAGGAGAGCAGCCCTGAGGTGTTTTTCGTCAAACAGCAGATGGAAAAGTACGGCGTCGACATGTTCCTCGATGTGCATGGCGATGAGGAAATCCCTTACGTCTTCACGGCGGCCTGCGAAGGCAACCCTGGCTACAGCGCTAAACAGCAACAGCTGGAAGAGCAGTTCCGCAGCCATCTGAGCAGCATCACCCGCGACTTCCAGACCCGCTACGGTTACACCCGCTCGCGGCCTGGGCAGGCCAACATGAACCTGGCGTGCAACAGCGTCGGCGAGCAATACCAATGCCTGTCGCTGACCCTGGAGATGCCCTTCAAGGACAACGACGACGCCCCCAACCCGACCACCGGCTGGGACGGTAAGCGTTCAAAGCAATTGGCAAAGGATGTGCTGACAACATTGTCGGAAATGGCGCCGACGCTGCGCTGAAGCCTCAATTGGATGTGGGAGCGCCAGCCCGGTCACTTGACAGTTCACCCGTGGCGCAACAACACAGAACCCGTGGGAGCGAGCTTGCTCGCGAAGGCAATTCGACAGGCCCAGAAGATGCGGAGGATGTATCGACCTCTTCGCGAGCAAGGTGACGCGCCACTCCGGTCGCTCCCACAGAAAATCACTTAAATTCAGATAGTTATTTATGTTTGATGAGAGCGCACCCAGCTTGTGAGGCACGCGATGGCTGTTCGTCAGGCAGCCATGGCTAGGCCGCCGCCACCGTCCGACCCGCCAGCGCTCGAACAACCAACCCCGCCAACGCCATCAGCGCCAGCACGATGACCACCGCGCCATACACGTTGGTCGTCGCTATCAGGCCAAAACTGTGTGCGCTCAATCCGGCAATCAGCGCCGGAATGCAGAACGCCAGGTAACTGAGCGCGTAGAACGTCGACATCAACCCCGCCCGTTCATGGGCCTGGGCCAAGGGCAACAACAGCCGCAAGGCGCCCAGAAAACCCGACCCGAAGCCTATCCCCGCAATGACGGTGCCGACAAAGAACAGCCACAGCCAGCCGCCGTTGACTGCGCCAAGAATCACCCCAACGCCTAACGGCAGGAAACTCGCCCCGACCCACAACCCCAGCGCAGCAGCACGCACCCGCATAAACAGAATGGCCATCGCGCCGCTCATGGTCAGGGTCGCAACCGCCAGCCCGCCATTGATCGCTGAAGTGGTGCCCGTGGCAGCCGCCAGCAACGAAGGCGTCAGTGAAAGGAAGAATCCGCCCAGCGACCATGCCGCGATATCCACTGGCAACACCAGCCACAGCGTACGTCGCGCTTGCGGCGGCACATGCAGCGAAGGCTTCAGCGAAGCCCATGCCCCAGGTTGCGCACTGACCGTCTCGGGGATAAACCAGATATAAACCGCCTGTGCGACAAACGCTGCCAGTAACACGCAGTAGCCCAGCAACGTCGGATGCGGCGCCAGCTCCACCAGCAACCCGCTGCCCAGGGCGCCCACCGCCATGCCAAACATCGGCGCGATACTGTTGACCAAAGGGCCTTGCTGTTCATCGCTGTCGAGCAATGCCGCACCCAGCGCGCTGCCCGCCATGCCGGTGGCAATGCCCTGAATCGTGCGCGCGAACAGCAGCCAGCTGACATCCACGGCGAAGATGAACAACAGCATCGCGACGATCTCCAGCACCAGCGCGGCAAAAATAACCGGTCGACGGCCCAGGTAGTCAGACAACGAGCCCACCAACAATAACGCCGCCAGCAAGGTGAAGGCATACATGGCAAACACCAGGGTCAACATGGCCGCTGAAACCCCCCAGGCTTGCTGGTAGACGTGATAAATCGGGGTGGGAACGCTGGACGCAGCGAAGAAGCACAAGGTGGTCAACGCCAGGAACCCTACCGGCTTGCGGCCCCTGACATTCACATCCGGGTTCTGAAAAAGCGGGGACATGGGTACACTCTCCGATCAGGCACTTTATTAAAGCTAATGTTTAGCGTTCCGGATTGTGCGAGCTGCTTGTGCTTAAAGCAAATACTTTGTGTTAAGGTCCGCCACATGGCTATAAAAGAAGGAATACGCACCGGGGGCCGCAGTGCCCGGGTGCAGGAGTCGATTCATAGCGCGGTGCGTGATTTGCTCAACGAGCATGATCGCGGCGCCTTGAGCGTGCCGATGATTGCTGCCCGCGCAGGCGTCACCCCATCGACCATCTACCGCCGCTGGGGCGACCTCACTACCTTATTGGCAGACACTGCCGTCGAGCGCTTGCGCCCGGATGAGCCCATTGACTGCGGCAACCTGCGCGACGACCTGCTGACCTGGACAGAGATGTACCTGGACGAAATGAATTCCGCCCCGGGCCGCGAAATGATGCGCGATGTGGTCGCCAGCAGCGCCACCACCTGCTCGGGCAAATGCATCGGCATCACCCGCGACCAGGTGCAGACCATCATCGACCGCGCACAAACCCGCGGCGAGAGTGCTCCACCCGCAGACGATCTGATCGACATGGTGATTGCGCCGCTGATCTACCGCATCCTGTACGCCGAAGCCGCGCCCAGCCTGGCGCGCGTTCATCAGTGGGTCGATCGCTGCCTGGTGCTCGCCACTCAACCCTCTGATGTCGACTGAGCCATGCATAGCCTCGCAGAACTGCGCGCTGGCAAGCTGGCCGGTATCAAACGGCTGAATCTGTCGTGTGGGTTGAGCGAATTCCCGGAAGAAATATTCGACCTGGCCGATTCGCTGGAAACCCTCAACCTGACCGGCAATAACCTGCATACCCTGCCGGACAATCTGCATCGGCTGCATCGCCTTGAGGTGCTGTTCTGCTCGGACAATCAGTTCACCGAGCTTCCGGCGTGCGTTGGTCGCTGTGCCAGCCTGCGCATCGTTGGCTTCAAGGCCAACCGGATCAACCGGGTACCTGCCGCCGCATTACCGCCTTTGCTGCGCTGGCTGATCCTCACCGACAACGCCATCGAGCAGCTGCCGGACGCACTGGGTGACTGCGGCTCGCTACAGAAGCTCATGCTGGCGGGCAACCGGTTGCGCAGCTTGCCTGCCAGCCTTGCTCGCTGCCACATGCTGGAGTTGCTGAGGATTTCAGCCAACCAGCTCACCCAGCTGCCGGAGTGGCTGCTGCAAATGCCCTCCCTGGCATGGCTGGCATTTGCAGGTAACCCGCTGTGCCCAGCTCAAACGCCCGTCCCGGCGCGGCTAGTCCCCTGGGGCCAGCTCACGATCCAGCAACAACTGGGGGAAGGTGCGTCCGGCATTATCGAACAGGCGCTCTGGCAGAGGCCGGATCAACCCGCCGAAGCGGTGGCCGTCAAACGCTATAAAGGCAGCGTCACCAGCGATGGTTCGCCCCTCAATGAAATGGCCGCGTGCATCGCCGCTGGCAAGCATCCGAACCTGATCGACGTTGAGGGGCAGATTACCGAGCACCCGCAAGCTCAGGCCGCACTGGTCATGCAGTTGATTGGCCCGCACTTCATCAATCTGGCGGGGCCACCCAGCCTGGACTCCTGCACGCGTGATATCTACCCGACCGACCTTCGTCTGTCGCTGCCGGTCGTGTTGCGCATGGCCCACGGCATCGCATCAGTGGCAGCACACCTGCATGGCTGCGGCATCACCCATGGTGATCTGTACGGACACAACATCCTGTGCAACCTCAACGGCGACTGTTTGCTGGGCGACTTCGGCGCCGCTTCGTTCCACCCCAACCCGCAACAAGCCATCGCCCTCGAGCGCATCGAGGCCCGGGCATTCGGGATCTTGTTGGGGGAGCTGCTGGAGCATTGCATCGAGGATGCGCCGCGTGAACTGCATGCACTGCAGGCGCGTTGTGTTCAGGAAGTGGTCAACCAGCGGCCGTCATTGGCAGAGGTCGAGCGCTGTTTGCGGCAGGTTCAAGAGCGGTGACCGAGCCTTTAACAACACAAGACCTGTGAATACTCTGTTGGTAGAGCCCTAATACCATGTATATCCAGCAGTGGCGGCGACGCTGAGTCACCTTTGCGCCCTTACGGCGCGTCACTTTCGAAAAGCCGGAATGCCGGCCCAGACGAAAGTAACCAAAGCGCTCACGCTCCTTTGTCCGGGTCTTCGCCAAGGCTCAGACTTCCCTCGCTCCGGCAATGCTCCGTGGGCCGCCGCAATGGGCCATCCATGGCCCGGTGCGGCTAACCCGGCATCCATGCCGGGTTGCCCACTGCGCAATACCTGCGCTCGGCCGGCCACAAGTCGCAATTTGTGTCGCTCCTACGTTTTGCGCAGGTTTCCAGAATCAAAAGCAGGGCGTGGGTCAGGAAGAAAGTGATGCTAAAAATCTGCGAAGCAGATTTGCTTTTGCTTTTCCTGCCGCGATTTCCCAGACGACGCAAAATGCGCGTCGGGAGGCTGAGTGGAGGTGCCGTGGGGTGGGTCGCTCGGCATGGATGCCGAGCGAGCGCCGTTGGGCCATGGATGGCCCGTCGGCGCGTGCCCGCCCCACGGTGCCGGAGCGAAGGAACCGCCGCGAAGCGGGGGCCGTACGCCAGCGCAGAGGTTTTGGTTACTTTTGGCACCAAAAGTGACCCGGCCGTCAGGACGGAACCTGACTCAGCAGCGCCCGGATGCTGTGTTGAAACTCGATTCAAGGCGCAGTGCTTTGATTTTTTGAGGCGAACAGCGGCGTGTCAGGCAAACCGCTTTCGCAGCCCTCGTAATCCTGGTCAGCTCAAGACCGAGGTGCACCTGAAAAACGCAGCGCAGTGCCGACAAGACCTGCCGAGGATTTACCCCGCCAACCCCACGTACACGTTTTGTACATCATCGTTATTGTCGATGGCTTCGAGGAAAGCTTCGACTTCGGCCATCTGCTCATCGGTCAAACCATCAACGGTGCTTTTCGGGCGGTAGCCCAACTGCGCCGATTGCACGGTAAAGCCGAACTCCGGCAGCTTCTTGCAAACCGCGTCCATATCGGTTGGCTCGGTCAGGAACAACGTAGCGCCCTCTTCGCCCGGCTCGCAATCCTGGGCACCCGCTTCGATGGCCGCTTCGTCAGGGTCTGCATCAGGGTTGATCGGCATCGCTTCGATCATGCCCTGGTAGTTGAAGTCCCAGGACACCGAACCCGCCGCGCCCAGTTGGCCCTTGCGGAACAGCACGCGGATCTCCGACACGGTGCGGTTGATGTTGTCGGTCAGGCATTCGACGATCACCGGTACACGGTGCGGCGCGAAGCCTTCGTAGGTGAGGCGCTCGAACGTGACGTCGCCGCCCAGCAGACCGGCTCCTTTCTTGATCGCGCGCTCCAGAGTCTCCCGGGGCATCGAGGCCTTTTTGGCCTGCTCGACCACCAGGCGCAGGCGCGGATTCATGTCCGGGTCTGCACCGGCACGAGCAGCGATCATGATTTCCTTGGACAGCTTGCCGAAAATACGACCCTTGGCGTTGGATGCTGCCTCTTTATGCTTGACCTTCCACTGTGCGCCCATGCTTGCTCTCTTTGATGTCCAATTGCGCTTTGCCCCGCGCGCGAGTGCCAGACCAGACCCGCTGCGCCCCAGGCAATGCGTTAAAAATGCGACCTGTCACGATCGATCCGTGAGTGCGGCGCATTTTATACGCGATAGCGCCAGATGAAACCCCTGCGTTTGCACTTTGCAGTGGCCAGCGCCCTTCGGCAAAGCTCATATGACGTGTAATGCCTTACAGCGCAACACGCGACATTGCCCTTTAGCGCGTAGTCCTTTTCCGAAAAATGCAGCAGCGATGCCCATCTAGCTCGGCATTACGTACCCTCTGCTCCCTTAATTTTCGAGGTGGAGCGATGTGATGTCCGAGGACCAGCAAATGCCAATGACCCTGGCTATTGATGACAGCGGGTACGACCTGGCAGTGGTCAATATCAGCGGCACAGAGGCGCTGAACGAAAGCTACAGCTTTACAGTGGATGTAATCAGCCGCGAGCAGAACCTGCACTCCGGTGCCCTGGAACAACGCTGCGCCTGGCTGGCGTTCGGCGCCAAACGCGGCGTGCATGGCAAAATCACCGGCGTGACATGCCTGTATGACGCAGCGAACCTGCACCTCTACCGCGTGCAACTGGGGCCGCGCCTGCTGGATATGGACCGGGGGCCGCGCCGACGCCTGTTTAATGGGTTAAGCGTGCCGCACATCCTGAGGTTGCTTCTGACCGAAAACGGCCTGAGCGAGAGCGATTACCGGTTCGATCAAATGGTCGGTACCTACCCGGCGCGCCCGCTGTGCGTACAGCATGGGGAAAGCGATCTTCACCTGCTGCACCGGCTGTGCGAGGAGGAAGGCATTCATTTCCGCTTCGAGCACAGCCCTGCCAACCACTGCGTGATCTTTGCCGACGACCCGGCCAGCTTTGCGCAACGATTGCTGCCGATGCGTTTTCAGGTGTCAGACCCGAACGTCATCGCCCTGCGTTCGATTTCCTACCTGGCAGAACGCTGGCTGATTCACCCGGCCTGCACCGATCCTGGGTTGCATCACCACGAGCGGGTGCTGCACACCCAAACCCCTCTGTACATCGCCGAAGCCGAAGCGCCAAACGAGCGTTTCGATGCCAGCCTGACCTCGCAGCTGCCTAGCGAAGAATATGCTCATGAGCGGCAGGTCAGCGCTCGCGAGCTTGAGCGTCAACGGTGCGAGCGGCGGGTTGTACTGGGCCGCAGCGATGATTACGTCATCGGTGCAGGCCTGATCGTTCAGGTACTGGACCATCCCGTCTCTGCGTTCAATGATCAATGGTTAATGACTGAAGTGACCCATGCCGCCAAACAGCCCCAGGTGCTGGAAGGCCTCGGCAGCGCCGATATCGTGGCCATTGAAGCGGCCATCGCAGCGCCCACCAGAAACTGGTTTGAGACCCCGTCGCCCCCGGCCTTTGACACCGAGCCCTTTAGCCAGGGTTACCGCAATCATTTCCGGGTGGTGCCCTGGGAGATGGCCTACAGGCCGACGCTCAGACACCGCAAGCCGTTAGCGAGCAACCTGGAGTCGGCAACCCTGCTCAGCGGCGAAGCCGTGGTCAATGAAGCCGATCAGCATGGCCGACTGCCGATCAGTTTCGCCTGCCCGCCAGCGCTGGAGATGCAGCCTCAGTCGCAACGTTCGCAGGCCAGTTTTCCGGCCCACCTGATCGACGGTTTGCGCACCGATGCCAGCCTGCTGATCGGGCATTTCGGGGGGAATGCGGATTGCCCGAGCATTGTCGAACTGGCAGACAGCGATGCCGATCTGCCGCCATTCAGTCACGGAGCGCTGCGCGGTATCCAGGCGACTCAGGACCTGACACTGGCAACCCAGACGACCACCTTCAAGCTGACCGCCGATTGCATCACGGTGACCAGCAGCCATAACCGCCTGACGGTGCAGGATCGGTTCAGCGTCCAGCCGGTTACGGAGCCAGAACCGGACAAGCCGTTCGACACCGATCTGCGTTTGACCCAGCAAGACCGCCTGGAAGGCGAGCCTTACTCCAACCGCCTGTGGTACATCGTGCGCATGCCCCGTCCAGGGCTGGATTACGTGGCGTGGCTGGAGCCTGAGCATTTTCTACTGGAGGGTAAGACGGATGAACACGGCAATCTGGGGCTCGATCCCCGGCAGTTGCGCCAGCTGGCCGAGGAGTACCGGGCGACCCCTGACAACATCTGTCTGGTTCACCCCGGCTTCTGCATCGTCTTGAAAGACTGGTTCGAGGAGAACTGGAGTCAACAGCAATTTCAGGACTTCCTGGATCAGGACTGACCGCCAGGCGGCGAGAACATTGCCTGTGGGTCGCGGTCGTAAGTTTCACAGGCCTTATGAAAGGAGCTCACCATGCCTCTGGAATTTGATAGCACTCACCAGCACTGCTCAGCGACGATCGATGGCCAGCGCCACAGCAGCCCGGTGGCCGACATCACTATCACCACCAACGACCTCACCCACATGTCGGAGGCGGACATCGGTGGCGTCAAAGTGCCAATCACCGAAACAGAAGCCGACGCCTTGACGGTCTACAAAGCCCGGGACCTGCGCCATCACACCGTGGACCGTGATGACCAGGATCCGCTGACGGTTATTTAGGGCGCAATTCGAGTCAGCGGCCGCCACCGAGATCAATGAACGTTCCGGTGGCGTACGAGGCCTTGTCGGACAACAGCCAGACGATCGCCTCGGCCACTTCTTCGGCGACGCCACCCCTGCCCATGGGGATGCCCGGCTCCAGTCGGCTGACCCGGTGCGGGTCGCCGCTCAACGCGTGAAAGTCGGTAAAGATGTAGCCGGGACGCACCGCATTGACGCGGATGCCCTGCCCAGCCACTTCTCGGGACAAGCCAATGGTGAAGGTGTCCAGCGCACCTTTGGACGCCGCGTAGTCGACGTATTCTCCGGGCGAGCCCAGGCGCGCTGCCACCGAAGAGACGTTGACGATGCTTCCGCCCTTGCCGCCATGGCGAGGGGACATGCGCAGCAGCGCATGCTTGCTGCACAGAATCGGGCCGACCACGTTGGTCATCATCATTTTCAACAGGCGAAATTCGCTCATCTCTTCAACCGGCGATGCCTGGGCGACTGTCGCGGCATTGTTGACCAGATGCGTCACCGGGCCGAACTCGGCATCGACCCTGGCAAACAGCCGAATGATTTCATCCTCATTGCTGACGTCCGCCTGCACGGCGAAAGCCATGGCGCCCAGCTCGCGCACTTGCCTGCACACGCGCTCAGCGGCCAGATGATCAGAAAGATAGTTGATGCAGATTCGGTAACCCTGGGTCGCCGCCAGCAACGCCGTCGCCGCACCGATGCCACGGGAACCGCCCGTGATGATGAGAACTTTCTCCATAATGTCACTCATAGCTCATTCAAATGATCAAAGCCCGTTGCCGGTGTCTCGAGCCGATCAAGGCCTCAACATGTCGCCCGTTCAGCGTCCACGACAGACATCCGACGCTCGCCGGGCCTTGAGTCTAGATCAATGCGAGGCCTCGAACCTCGGCTGCGTGAATATCCGCCATGAAGCGCTCCGCAGGCAAGGGGTGACCCAGCAGAAAACCTTGCAATGAATCGCAGCCCAGGCGGGTGAGGAAACTTTGCTGGCGGTCGGTCTCGATGCCTTCTGCGACGATACGAAGGTTCAACGCCTGACCCAGCGCGACAATGGCCGAGATGATCGCCGCATCGTTGCTGTCATGATCAAGATCCCGGACAAAGCCGCGATCGATCTTCAGCTCGTTGGCCGGTAGACGTTTGAGGTACATGAGGCTCGAATAGCCCGTGCCGAAGTCATCAATCGACAGATCTACGCCCATGTCTGACAGCTCGCGCAATACCGCGACGCTGGCCTCAGCGTCTTTCATGGCCGTGGTCTCGGTGATTTCCAGGGTCAGGCTATTGGCCTCCAGAGAGTGCCTGGCCAAGGTCCGGGCGACAGTGTCCACCAGGCTTGAATGGCAGAATTGCGAGGCTGAGAGGTTGACTGAAATGCGCCAATGGCTGAACCCCATGTCAGCCCAGGCACGCATCTGTCGGCAGGCTTCGTCGAGCACCCATTCACCGATACCGATGATCAGGCCGGTCTTCTCCGCCAGCGCGATGAAAGTGTCAGGCAACAACAAGCCGCGTTGCGGGTGGTTCCAGCGCAGCAATGCTTCAGCACCCACGGGCTTGCCCGTAGCCGCATCGAATTTGGGTTGGTAGAACAGGCAAAAATGCTTGTACTTGAGCGCTTCGCGCAGGTCCTGTAACAGCGCAAGTTGGTTGCGCGCATTGGTGTTCATGGAGCAGTTGAAAAAGCTGTAGCCGTTTTTGCCAGTATCCTTGGCGTGGTACATGGCGGCGTCGGCATTCATCAGCAGCTCTTGCTGCGTAGCAGCACCGCCTGGATAAAGCGCGATACCGATACTGACCGAGACCTGCAACAGCTGATCGGCAATGTAGAACGGCTGGGCGATCATGTTGACCTGCCGCGCAGCGATCAGCGCCGCGTCGTCCAGATCATCCAGCTCCACCAGCAACACGAACTCATCGCCGCCGATGCGCGCCAAAGTGTCTTCGCGATGCAGATTGCCCCGCAAACGCAAGCCAACCTCACGCAGCAACTGATCGCCGACATGGTGCCCGAACGCATCGTTGACCGGTTTGAAGCCATCCAGGTCCATGAACATCAGCGCAAAACTGCCGCCTTTGGCGTCGATGCGCTGCATGGCGTGCTCTATCTGTTCGGCCAGCAATACCCGATTGGGCAAGCCGGTCAGGGTGTCATGCAGCGCAAGGTGCGTCAGCTCGCGGTTAGCCTCGGTCAAGGAACGCGACAGAATCTCGGTGCGCGACTCCATGCGGGCGTCGAGGATCGAGGTCAACAGCGTGATGGTCAGCACCGCCAGGCTGGTGACCAACACCAGCGAAACCAGCCCGCTGGGCTGAATCCCGCTGCCCAGCGCACCGCAGAAACTGTCATCGGAAAAGCTGGCCGCCGCCATGCCGGTGTAGTGCATCCCGACAATAGCCAGGCCCATCAGCACGGCAGCGCCACCGCGAGCCAGCTGGACATGGGGCGTCTGCTCGCGCAGGCGAAAAGCGATCCACAACGCAGCGGACGAGGCGGCGATGGCAATCGCCAACGAAGCCAGCACTGTCTGGTGGTCGTAACTGATGCCGGGGTACATGCGCAAAGAGGCCATACCGGTGTAATGCATGGCGCTGATCCCTGCGCCCATAAACAGCGCGCCCAGGCTCAGCTGCAACATGGGCAACTGGGGATGGCTCACCAGCCATAGCGCCAGGCCCGAGGACAGGATGGCGACCAGCAGCGACAGGAAGGTAATAGGCAGGTCGAAAGCCACTTCGATGGGCAGGTCAAACGCCAGCATGCCGATAAAGTGCATGGACCAGATTCCGATACCCATGGACAAGGCACCACCGATCATCCAGACCGCCCTCGCCCGACCTTTGGCCGACGCAATTCGGCCCGCCAGATCAAGCGAGGTGTAGGACGCCAGAACGGCGACGAGGATGGAGATCAAAACCAGCGAGGGGGTGTAACTACCGATCAGCATGAGCGACGTACGACCTGGATAATTGAGCTTATCCATGCCCATTCGAAAGAGTGGCGATTCTACTGTCTTTCCAGCGAATGTCCCGTTCACTCGTCGCAAATATGGCTGTTTGCCATCAAATTGTAGTGGCGTTGGGGGAAGCTCTTCAAAAGCGTCAAAATCGTGTCGGACAATCCTACGGGATACCTCCGATTCCTTGGCTCAGCAGGCCCTTTAGGAGCTGCCGAAGGCTGCGAACAGCGGTGTGTCAGGCAAACAGCTTTCGCAGCCCTCGTAAACTTGTATGTCTGTAGCTTCGGCGAATCAAAGCGCTGCGCCTGGAATCGAGTAGCAACAACAGCATCCGAGTGCTGCTGAGTCAGGTTCCGTCCTGACGGCCGGGTCACTTTTGGTGCCAAAAGTAACCAAAACCTCTGCGCTGGCGTACGGCCCCCGCTTCGCGGCGGTTCCTTCGCTCCGGCACCGTGGGGCGGGCACGCGCCGACGGGCCATCCATGGCCCAACGGCGCTCGCTCGGCATCCATGCCGAGCGACCCACCCCACGGCACCTCCACTCAGCCTCCCGACGCGCATTTTGCGTCGCCTGTGAAATCGCGGCAGGAAAAGCAACAGCGAAAAGCAAATCTGCTTTGCAGATTTCTCCAGCATGACCTCTTGCTGGCCCACACCCTGCTTTTGATTCTGGGGGGTGCGCAAAATTTATGAGCGACACAAATTGCGACTTGTGGCCGGCCGAGCGCAGGTATTGCGTAGTGGGCAACCCGGCATGGATGCCGGGTTAGCCGCACCGGGCCATGGATGGCCCATTGCGGCGGCCCACGGAGCAATGCCGGAGCGAGGGAAGTCTGAGCCTCGGCGAAGACCCGGACAAAGGAGCGGGAGCGTTTTGCTTACTTTTGCGCTCTATCAAAAGTGAGGCGCCGTAAGGGCGCAAAGGTGAATCAGCGTCGCCGCCGTTGCTGGATATGCATGGCTTTAGGGTTACCCCAGCAGAGTATCTTCAGGACCGAAGCTATCTGGAGAAACCGCTCAATCCTTACGCGCCTCAATATCCAGCCCGCTTTGCGCATTCCAGCCTCCCCCCAACGCGGCAATCAACTGCACGCTGGCAATCAGCCGACTCTGCAGCAGCGTCAGCACGCTACGTTCATTGCTCAGCGCGGTGGTTTGCACGTTGACCACATCCAGATAGCCAATCAACCCTGCCTTGTACTGATTGCTGGTCAGGCGCAGTGAATCACGCGCAGCGGCCAATGCTTCAGCCCGTACCGCTGCCTCGTCCTGATACACCTTGAGCTGGGTCAGGTAGTTCTCGACTTCCTGAAAACCGGTGAGGACCGTCTGACGATATTGCGCCACGGTCTGGTCATATACCGCCTCGGTACGGTCCACCTCGGCCGAGCGCTGCCCGCCATCGAACAAAGTCATCGCCAACTGCGGACCCACCGACCAGAAACGGTTCGGCAAACTGATCCAGTTGGAGAACGTGCTGCTGCTGTAACCGCCACTCAGGCTCAAAGTCAGGTCCGGGTAATACGCCGCTTTGGCGATACCGATATTGGCATTGGCGGCCATGACCGAGCGCTCGGCAGCCGCGATGTCAGGGCGTCTTTCCAGCAGTTGCGACGGCAGTTCCAGAGGAATCTGTGGCAGATCAGGAATGTCCTTGGTTGCCGCCAGACTGAAATCCGCAGGCGCCTGCCCCATGAGCACAGCAATGGCGTTTTCGAACTGCGCCCGTTGCCACACCAGATCAATGAGGTCAGCCTCGGTGCTCTTCAGCTGGGTCTGGGCCTGGGCCACCGCGTCGCGCCCGGAAATACCAGCGCGGTATTGGTTCTGGGTCAGGGTCAGGGAGCGTTGATAAGCCTCAAGCGTGGCTTCCAGCAGGCGTTTTTGCTCGTCAATGACCCGCAATTGCAGGTAGTTCTGAACCAGCTCCGACTGCAGGCTCAGCTGCATCGCGGCCAGGTCAGCGAGGCTGGCCTGGGCGCTGGCTTTGTCGGCCTCAAGCCCGCGGCGCAGTTTGCCCCACACATCCGCCTCCCAACTCACGCCCAGCTGGGTGTTGTAGGTGTCGCGAATACCGCTGTTCGAGGTGCTCAGGCTGGAACTGCTGCTGCCGGTGCCCTGACTGGAGCGGGTCTTGCCTGCGCTCAGGTCCAGCGTCGGGAAGAATGCCCCACGGGAGCTGCGCACCAACGCCTGGGCCTGCCGGTATTGGGCCTCGTACTGGGCAACGGTCTGGTTGGAGCGGTTGAGTTTCTCCACCAGCCCGTTCAACTGAGGGTCGCCATACACTTCCCACCATGCGCCACGGGCTATCGCATCGCTGGGCGAGGCCTGGGTCCAGCCCTTGGCGGCCTTGAATTGAACCGGCGTGGTCATGTCCGGCTTCTGGTAGTCAGGGCCGACCGCGCAGGCGCTCAATAACAGAACACACAACCCCAGGCCAAACGCACGGGTCAGCCGGTTTGTGACGGGTTCAATCTTGCGGTGCTCGGTCATAACGGAGTTTCCAAAGCAGCATCAGTACGCACGCCGCGCCAGTTATTGAAGCGATGGCGCAGGCGGTCGAGATATAGGTAAACCACGGGTGTGGTGTAAAGGGTCAGGACCTGGCTGAACACCAGCCCGCCGATGATGGTCAGGCCCAATGGGCGACGCATTTCTGCGCCTGCGGCGTTGCTCAGCAGCAACGGCAAAGCGCCGAGAATCGCAGCCATGGTGGTCATCAGAATCGGCCGCAAACGTTGCAGGCAGGCCACGCGAATCGATTCTTCCGGGCTCATGCCGCTGTCGCGCTCAAGCTGCAGCGCCAGGTCGATCATCATGATGGCGTTTTTCTTCACCACGCCGATCAGCAGGAACAGGCCCAGCAGGGAAATCAGGCTGAACTGCCCGCCTATGGCATAGATGCTCAGCAGCGCCCCTACCCCGGCCGATGGCAGCGTCGAGAGGATGGTCAGCGGGTGAATATAGCTTTCGTACAGAATGCCCAGCACCAGATAAACCGCCAGCAACGCGCCGAGGATCATCCACGGCTGGCTCTTCTGTGTGGCGGCGAAGGCGTCGGCAGTACCGGCCATCTTGGCGATCACGTCCGAAGGCAACCCGACCTGTGCCACAGCCCGCTCGATGGCGAGTGTTGCCTGATCAATGCTGACCCCTTCTGCAAGGTCGAACGAGATGTTTTCCGAAGCAAACTGACCGTCATGGGAAACGCTGTCGTCCGCCAGGCTGCGTTCGTAATAGGCAATGCTCGACAGCGGTACGCGGTTGCCGTCTTTGGTGATGACCTGGACCTGCTCCAAGGTGACGGGATCCTGAGCGAACTTCGGATTGACCTCCATCACCACCTTGTACTGGTTGAGGCTGTCGTAAATGGTCGACACCTGGCGCTGGCTATAGGCGTTATTGAGCACCGCGGTCACCATGTCCATGTCGATGCCCAGGCGCTTGGCCGTGTCGCGATTGACCTGCAACGTGACTTGCTGAGCCCCGCGCCCTTCCCGTGCATCGATTGCGGTCAGCTCCGGCAAGGCTTTCAGCGCTGCGACCACCTTTGGGTACCACTCGCGCAGCGAACCCAGATCGCCGCTTTGCAGGATGTACTGATAGGCCGACGTGGTCTGCTCGCGCCCGCCGCCCAATTGCAGATCCTGATCGGGGGTCAGGAACACGCGCCCGCCAGGGACTTTCGGCATTTCCTTGCGCAGCCGCTCCACCACCTGTTCCGAAGACAAACCCCGCTCTTCTACCGGTTTGAGGCGCACCAGCATGAATGCGTTATTGGTGCCGCTGTTG
Source organism: Paucimonas lemoignei (assembly GCA_900475325.1). Classification (GTDB taxonomy): domain Bacteria; phylum Pseudomonadota; class Gammaproteobacteria; order Pseudomonadales; family Pseudomonadaceae; genus Aquipseudomonas. Next base: position 2,789,622 of record LS483371.1, on the reverse strand, counting down.
CCACCGATAAAGCCCGCCACGGTGTCCACAGCCGGATCCGCCAGGATGGCGCGGCGGAAAATCTCCATCTTCGGTTGCATCACCGAAAACGACAGCCCGTCATCGCCGCGCACGAAGCCCACCAGTTGCCCGGTGTCCTGAGTCGGCAGGAATGTCTTGGGCACCACCACGTACAAAGCCACGTTCACCACCACGGTGACCAACAGGCTGAGGAGTGTCAGGCGACGATGGCGCATCACCCAGCCAAGGCTGCGGTCGTAGCCCGCGACCATCCGGTCGTTGACCCGATTGCTCCAGCGCTGCAAGCGGTTTTCGCTGCCCGGCACGTGAGGTTTGAGCCACCGCGCGCAGAGCATCGGGGTGAGGGTCAGCGAGACGACCAGAGAGACGATGATCGACGCCGACAGGGTGATGGAAAACTCGCGGAACAGGCTTTCTACCAGTCCCCCCATGAACAGAATCGAGATGAACACCGCCACCAGCGACACGTTCATCGCCAACAGGGTGAAGCCCACTTCCTTGGCGCCGATGAACGACGCCTTCATCGGCGACAGGCCGTTATCGATGTGCCGGGAGATGTTCTCCAGCACCACGATGGCATCGTCCACCACCAGCCCGGTGGCCAGAATCAACGCCATCAGCGACAAGTTGTTCAGAGAGAAGCCGTACAGGTACATGACCGCGAAGGTCCCCACCAGCGACACCGGCACCGCCAGCGTCGGGATCAATGAGGCGCGGAAGCTGCCCAGAAACAGGTACACCACCATGATCACCAGCGCCACGGCGATCAGCAGGGTCATTTCCGCTTCATGCAAGGTGGCCTTGATGACCGGCGAACGATCCAGAGCCAGCTCCAGTTTGACGCTGGCGGGCAGCACGGCTTGCAGGGCCGGCAACTGCGCCTTGATCTGCGCCACGGTTTCGATGATGTTCGCGCCGGCCTGACGGTTGATCACCAGCAGCACCGCCGCCTTGTCATTGAAAAAGCCCGAGTTGTAGCGGTTTTCGACGGCATCGCTGACCTTGCCCACATCCTTGAGGCGCAGCGCGGCGCCATCCTGGTAGCGGATGATCAGCGACTGATAGTCGGCCGCCTTTTCGAGCTGATCATTGGCCTGCACTTGCCAGTTGTATTGGGCATTCTCCACCGAGCCCTTGGGCCTGCGCACATTGGCGTTGGTGATGGTGGTGCGCACTTCGTCAAGGGAAACGCCATGCTGGGCGAGCAACTGCGGTTCAAGCTCGACGCGCACCGCAGGCAGCGAGCTGCCGCCGATCTGCACTTCGCCCACACCGCTGACCTGAGAAAGACTCTGCGAAAGGATGGTCGAGGCCAGGTCGTAAAGCTGGCCCTTCTGCAGCACATCAGAGGTCATCGACAGGACCATGATCGGCGCCTGGGACGGGTTGACCTTCTTGTAGGTGGGCATGCTGCGCATACCGCTGGGCAGTAGATTGCGCGAGGCGTTGATCGCCGCCTGAACCTCACGGGCCGCACCGTTGATATCGCGGTCCAGATCGAACTGCAGAATGATGCGCGTCGAGCCCTGAGTCGAACGGCTGCTCATGGTGTTGACCCCGGCAATCGAACCCAGGGACCGCTCAAGCGGCGTGGCAACACTGGACGCCATGATCTCCGGGCTCGCACCCGGCAGGTTGGCTGAAACCACGATCACCGGGAAATCCATGTTGGGCAGTGGCGCCACCGGCAACAGGCCGAAACTCACACCGCCGAGCAACATGATCGCCAGGCTCAGCAGCATGGTCGCTACGGGCCTGCGAATGAAGGGACCGGACAAATTCATTCGGCGCAGCTCCAGGCGGCAAGCGGCAAGCGGCATGCGCAAAGGTCGAGATCAACCCTCTGGCCGCTTGAAGCTTGAAGCCTATAACTGCGCCTCATACCGCCACCTCTTTTGGCTCGGAACCCCGAAATCGGCGTCCAAGACGATCGAAGTAGAGATAGATGACGGGCGTCGTGAACAAGGTCAGGACCTGGCTGAGCAACAGTCCACCGACCATTACCAGACCCAGCGGCTGACGCAGCTCTGCGCCGGAACCGGTGGCGAGCATCAGCGGGACGGCGCCGAACAGCGCGGCCATGGTGGTCATCAGGATCGGCCGAAAACGCAACAGCGCCGCTTCGTAGATCGCGGTTTCAGGGTCAGCGCCTCGGTTGCGCTCGGCGTCGAGGGCAAAGTCGATCATCATGATCGCGTTCTTTTTGACGATGCCGATCAGCAGGATGATGCCGATAATCGCGATCATCCCCAGGTCATTGCCACTGATGAGCAGCGCCAGTAGCGCGCCAACAGCAGCGGACGGCAGCGTCGACAGAATGGTGATCGGGTGGATGTAACTTTCGTACAGGACCCCGAGCACGATATACATCGTGACCACCGCCGCCAGGATCAGCAGCAAGGTGCTGGACAGCGACGCCTGGAACGCCTCGGCTGCGCCTTGGAACTGGGTCTGCACGCCGGGTGGCATGCCGATATCCTTTTGCACCTGCTCGATCAGTTCCACCGCTGCACCCAGCGAAACATCCGGCGCCAGGTTGAATGACATCATCACCGCCGGGAATTGCCCCAGGTGAGTTATCGCCAATTGCGCCTGTCGTTGCTCGACCCGGGCCAGACTGGACAATTTGACCTGCGCGCCATCGGTGGTCTTGACGTGAATCTGATCCAGGGCCTGCGGCCCCAGTTCGTTGCCGGAAGCGGCCTGCAGCACCACCCGATACTGGCTGGCCTGGGTGTAGATGGTGGAAATCTGCCGTTGCCCGAAGGCGTCATACAGGGCGTCAGTGATAGTGGCCACCGTCACCCCGACCCGACTCGCGGCATCCCGGTCAATCGACAGATACACCTGCAAGCCTTTGTCCTGCAGGTCACTGGCCACATCGGTCAGTTCAGGGTGTTTGCTCAGGGCATCCACCAGCCGGCCGCTCCACAGGCTGAGCAGCTCAGCGTCTGGCGACGACATGCTGAACTGATACTGGGTGCGGCTGACCCTATCCTCGATCGTCAGGTCCTGAACGGGCTGGAGGAACAGGCGAATGTCGGTCAATTTATCGAGCTGGGGTTGCAGGCGCTGAATGATCTGCGTCGCCGTGACATCCCGGTCGGCATGGGGTTTGAGGTTGATCAACAGGCGACCGCTGTTGAGGGTCGTGTTATCGCCGTCGACCCCGATGTAGGACGACAGGCTGGAAACCGCCGGGTCCTGCAGAATGATTTTGCTCAGCGTCTGCTGCCGCTCGCTCATGGCCGCGAAGGACACGGATTGCGGGGCTTCGGAAATACCCTGGATCACGCCGGTGTCCTGCACCGGGAAGAAGCCTTTGGGTACCACCAGATACAGCAGCACGGTCAGGCCCAGCGTGGCGATGGCCACCAACAACGTCAGCGGCTGATGCTTGAGCACCCAGCGCAATTTATTGCCATAAGCCTCAACCAGCCAGTCCAGCCAGGCACCGCTGGCGCGGTAAAAGCGCCCCTGCTCTTCTTCCTTGGGTTCACGCTTGAGCAGCCGCGCGCACATCATCGGCGTCAGCGTCAGCGAGACCACCAGCGAAATCAGGATCGCCACCGCCAGGGTAATGGCGAACTCGCGGAACAGGCGCCCCACCACATCGGCCATAAACAACAGCGGGATCAGCACCGCGATCAGCGAGATGGTCAGCGAAATCAGGGTGAAACCGATCTGCCGGGCACCCTTGAGCGCCGCCTGCATGGGCGACTCGCCCTCTTCGATATGCCGGGAGATGTTCTCCAGCATGACGATGGCGTCATCGACCACAAAGCCGGTGGCAATGGTCAAGGCCATCAGGGTCAGGTTGTTGACCGAAAAACCCGCCAGGTACATCACGCCGAACGTACCGATCAGCGACAGCGGTACCGCAATCGACGGAATGATCGTGGCGCTGAACCGGCGCAGGAACAGGAACGTCACCAGCACCACCAGCACGATGGCAATCATCAATTCGTGCTGCACGTCAGTCACGGCGGCGCGGATGGTCTGGGTGCGATCGGTCAGCACCACCACATCCAGGCCCGCTGGCAGGTTGTCGGTGATGCTTGGCAGCAGCGCCTTGATGCGGTCGACCACCTCAATGACGTTGGCGCCCGGCTGACGCTGGATGTTGAGCAGCACCGCCTGGTTTTCATTGGCCCAGGCCGCCAGGCGCTCGTTCTCGGCGCCGTCAACGATCTCTGCCACATCCTTCAGACGCAACGGCGCACCGTTGCTGTAGGCCAGAATCAGGTTGGCGTATTCTTCCGGCGACTTGAGCTGGTCGTTGGCATCGAGCATCGAGACCCGGGTCGGACCATCAAAGTTGCCCTTGGGCTGGTTGACGTTGGAGGCACCGACCAGGGTGCGCACATCCGCGAGGTTCAATCCATTGGCGGCCAGTGCCTCAGGGTTGACCTTGATCCGCACGGCCTGACGCTGACCACCGGCAATACTGACCATGCCCACGCCGCTGATCTGGGAAATCTTCTGCGCCATGCGCGTGTCGACCAGGTCATTAAGTTTGGGCAACAGCATGGTTTTCGAGGTAATGGCCAGGGTCAGCACCGGGGTGTCCGCGGGGTTGACCTTGTTGTAAACCGGCGGCGCCGGCATATCGTTGGGCAGCAGATTGGTCGCGGCATTGATCGCCGCCTGCACTTCCTGCTCGGCCACGTCCATGTTCAGATCAAGGCTGAACCGCAAGGTGATCACCGATGCGCCGCCGGAGCTGGTCGATGCCATCTGGGTCAGGCCCGGCATTTGCCCGAACTGACGCTCAAGCGGCGCGGTGACGGCACTGGTCATGACCTGAGGGCTGGCCCCAGGGTAAAGCGTCATGACCCGGATGGTCGGGTAGTCCACTTGCGGCAACGCCGACACCGGCAGCATGGTGTAGGCGATCAAACCGGCCAGCACGATGGCCAGCATACTCAGCGTGGTGGCGACCGGGCGCAGGATGAACAGTCTGGAGATGTTCATGCGCGGTCGCTTTCCGCCTTCCCGGCCGCAGCCGATTCATCAGACGCCTTGCCGGGCTTGCCTTGCAACTGCTGGCCGGGACCGGCCGGTACGTCCTTGCTGTCACTGACCACTTCAACCTCGGCACCGTCGCGCAACCGGTCGGTGCCCTCCAGCACGACCCGATCCCCCGCTGCCAGCCCTTCGCTGACAACCGTGGACTGCTCATTGCTGGCGCCGGTCTTGAGTGGGCGGATCTTGACCTTCTTGTCGCCGTCCATTACGTAGACGAAGGTGCCGTTGTTGCCGAATTGCACGGAAGCGGTCGGGATCAGCACAGCCTGTTTCAGGGTGTCTGCAAGCAGGTGCACATTGACGAACTGGTTGGGGAATAGCACTTCATTCTGGTTATCGAAACGGGCCTTGAATTTCAGGGTGCCGGTGGCGACGTCGATCTGGTTGTCGAGGCTGGCGAGCACGCCTTCGGCCTGCTGCTTCAAGTCGCCGCGATCCCAGGCTTCGACCGGTAACTTGTCGCCGCTGCGATAACGGGCAATCACGGCGGACAGGTCTTTCTCCGGCAAGGTGAACGCCACGGTGATCGGTTTCGTCTGGGTGATCACTACCAAGGCGGTGGTGTCATTGGCCGCCACCAGATTACCGACGTCCAGCTGCTTGAGGCCGATACGGCCCGAGATAGGCGCACGGATGCGGGCGAATTCCAGGTTCAGTTTGGCGTCGCCCACCGCAGCCTGATTGGTCTTGATCGTGCCCTGATATTGATTGACCAGCGACTCGGCGGTGTCCAGCGTCTGCTTGGCGATGCTGTCCTCGGCATACAGACCGCGATAGCGCTGTACATCTAGCTGAGCATTCTTGAGCAACGCCTGATTGGTGGCCAGGGTGCCTTCGGCCTGCTGCAGAGCGATCTGATAACTGCGCGGGTCGATCTCCGCGAGCAAGTCCCCGGCCTTGACCATCTGTCCTTCCTGGAAGTTGATCTTGACCAACTCACCGGCCACCCGGCTGCGCACGTTGATGGTGTTCATCGCCGTCACGGTGCCAAGGGCTTTGTAATAGATCGGGAAGTCACCCAATACCGCAGGCGCCACACGCACCGGTACCGCCAGCGCCGAGCCGCCGAAACCTGGCCGGGCAACGCTGCCGTGGGCCGCACCACCCGTTTTGCGAGCGCTGGCACCGTCTTTGTGCGATGCAGACGTCGGCCACAGCCACCAGCACAGACCGGCGATAACCAACAGGATCAGCAGACTGATAAGCCAGCGACGGGAACTACGGGGGCCAGACGATTGCATGAATAAATCAACCATTGCGGATGGGGCTTCTTCAGGAGGCTGAACAATAAGCACAGATGCGTGACAAGCAAAGCGGCTTTACCGGCAATTTACGTTGTCGTTACTTTTGTTAAACACATGAAGCGTAAACGAAAACGGCCTGAATATATTCAGGCCGCCCAAGTGTTGCCAAGTATTACTTGAGGACTGCCAGTGCCGCATCGTAGTCAGGTTCCTGGCCGATTTCCGGGACCAGTTCGCTGTGCAGAACCTTGTCATTTTCATCCAGCACCACGACCGCACGTGTGGTCAGGCCAACCATCGGGCCATCGGCGATGGCCACGCCGTAGTCAACCATGAACTGGGCGCCACGCAGGGTGGAGAGGTTTTTGACGTTTTCCAGGCCTTCTGAACCGCAGAAGCGCGCCTGGGCAAACGGCAGGTCAGCGGAGATGCACAGCACTACGGCGTTGCTCAGGTCGTTGGCCTGGGCGTTGAACTTGCGCACGGAGGTGGCGCAGGTCGGCGTGTCGACACTCGGGAAAATATTCAGCACTTTGCGCTTGCCGGCGAAGTCCGCCAGGGTCACGTCGGCCAGATCACCACCGACCAGCGAAAAAGCCGGAGCCTGGGCGCCGACTTTTGGCAGTTCGCCGTTGATTTGGACAGGATTGCCTCTGCGAGTCACTTGAGCCATGAACTGAGTCCTTTTTTTCGAGGGTGGGTGAGGTCGGGAAGTTAATCATGAAAGTGTGTGCCGACCTAGACCATAGGCCATTGATTATCGAACATTGAAATGCTTTCGGTTGGAGCCAGCTTGTTGGTGAGGCGGTGTGCCAGGCCTCGCCAACTTGTTGGCTCCTCGTATGTCTGTAGCTTCGACGACTCAAAGCGCTGCGCCTTGAATCGAGTAGCAACAACAGCATCCGGGCGCTGCTGAGTCAGGTTCCGTCCTGACGGCCGGGTCACTTTTGGTGCCAAAAGTAACCAAAACCTCTGCGCTGGCGTACGGCCCCCGCTTCGCGGCGGTTCCTTCGCTCCGGCACCGTGGGGCGGGCACGCGCCGACGGGTCATCCATGGCCCAACGGCGCTCGCTCGGCATCCATGCCGAGCGACCCACCCCACGGCACCTCCACTCAGCCTCCCGACGCGCATTTTGCGGCGTCTGGGAAATCGTGGCAGGAAAAGCAAAAGCCAAAGCAAATCTGCTTTGCAGATTTCTCCAGCATGACTTCACTTCTTCCTGACCCACACGCTGCTTTTGATTCTGGAGACCTGCGCAAAACGTATGGGCGACACAAATTGCGACTTGTGGCCGGCCGAGCGCAGGTATTGCGTAGTGGGCAACCCGGCATGGATGCCGGGTTAGCCGCACCGGGCCATGGATGGCCCATTGCGGCGGCCCACGGAGCAATGCCGGAGTGAGGGAAGTCTGAGCCTTGGCGAAGACCCGGACAAAGGAGCGGGAGCGTTTTGCTTACTTTTGACTGGGCCGGCATTCCGGCTTTCAAAAGTGAGGCGCCGTAAGGGCGCAAAGGTGAATCAGCGTCGCCGCCGCTGCTGGATATATATGGTATTAGGGCTCTCCCAACAGAGTATCTACAGGGAGAATCTGTGTAACAGTTCAAAAATCCCGCTTATAGAAGATGTCCAGCGAGCTCGCCAGGCCGCTGGCCGCTTCCAGGTACACCCTTTTGCTCAACATATACCGCAGCGCCAGGGTGTTGGCCGGTTCGAACACCCCGACGCCGTAACGCAGGCTTAATTTGTCAGTGATCTTCCCGCTGGCCACCACGTTGGTCTTGTCGCCTGACCCGGAGGTGTCCAGCTCAAAATCCTTGATGCCCAGGTTTTGCGCCAGCTTGCCGGTGGTTGATTCGCTGCCCGCCAGCCCCAGCGCCAGCGCGGCTTGCGCCATCATGTTGCTGTCTTCACCGGTGTTATTCAGCGGTCGGCCCAGCACCAGATAGGACAGCGCCTGCTCCTGGCTCATGGCGGGCTCGGAAAATACCGTGGTGGTCGGCTGTTCGGCGCTGCCCGACAAGCGTATGCCAGCAATCACGTCGTCCGTCTGGCGTATCGCTTCGACATCCAGATACGGTTGATCGACCGGTCCGGCAAACAGGATGCGGGCCTTGCGAATGGTCAGGCGCTGCCCGTAGGCGCGGTAGCGGCCGTTGTTGAGGTTGAGCTCGCCTCGGGTGTCCATGTTGTCACCGATGTGCACCCGCCCTGCCAGGTCCGCAGTCAGACCGAAGCCGGTGAAGCTGAGTTTTTCCTGGCCCACCTGCACATCGATATCCATGGCCATGGCGAGCGGTGGCGCGCCCTGCTCCGTTTGCTGGCCGACAATCACCGTGTCTCCGGACAGCTTGACGGTCGAGGCAGGCAACTGGCGAATAGTGATGTCGCCTTTGGGGATCAGCACCTTGCCGGAAATAGCCAGGCGCCCTTCTTTCATGGCAATGTTCAAATCGGGAGCGGCTTCAAGGGTCGCGTAGGGTTCAACGGTGATGGGCAGTTTAGAACCCTTGATGTTCAGGTCCACCAGCAGCGCCTGGCCCCAGCCAACCTGCCCGCCCAAGGTGCCACGCCCCGCCGGGCCACTGGTCCACTTGCCGTCCAGGGTCACATTTTCTCCGGCGATCAATGCTTGAATCTGCATATTTTGCAGGCTCATCGGCAATTCAGGCCCGGAGACTTCGCCACCGCTGAGCACCACACTGCCATTGACCTGAGGCGCCAGCAAATCTCCCGACAGCCGCCCGTTACCGTTCAGTTTGCCGTTGAGGGTTTGCACCATGGGCAGGAAGGGTCTGGCGATGGATACATCCAGGCCGCTGAGGGTGAAGCTGCCATTCAGGGTTTTGTTCCTGGCCACCGGATCGATCTGGGCAACCACCTGGAGTGCGCCAAGCTTCTGGCCGCGGAAATCCAGACGGCTATCAATCAGCTTGGGGGTCAACTTGCTGTTCAGCACCAGGGCTTCATAGGGGAAATCCAGCCACTGATTGTTTTCCTTGATGCGCAACGTGCCGCCGCTGGCATTCACCAATATCTGGCCGTTCGGCCCTGCGGCGGGAACGTCCAGCTGCACGTCCGCGTTAAGCGCGCCCTTCCAGGCGAAGTCCTTGGGCATCCACTGGGCGAGGCTGTCCAGCGGGAAGTTCTTCAAGTGGTAGCGCAGACGCGGTTCCGGCACCAGGCGCTGATCCTCACCACACAGGCTTGCAGGCCCTGAAACCCAACAGTGAGCGCCGAAATTAACTTTGCCATCGGCCAACCGCTCAAGCCTGGCTGCTTGCTGCAAGCGCCAGTTTTGGCCACCGGTCTGCACGTTGCCAGTAGCCAATCGACCGCGCCAGTTGCCTTTGTCCAACGTGCCGTCCAGCGCCAGACCCAGTTTGAGCAACGGGCCTTGCAGATCGAGCTTGAGCTGTTGGCGCTTGATGTCACCCTGAGCATCGACGACTAATGTGCCCAGCTGCGTGTCACCCAGCTGGATGCCGCTGCCTTTCACATCAATGTCGGCGCGTTGGGCACTGTCCAGCCGGGCGCCGAGATTGAGGCTCTGCAAGCGATTCTCCTGAAACGCCAACTGCGAGCCCTGTAACGTCAGATTGCCTTGCGGCGCCTGCAGCGTGCCCGCCACATCGAGCCGGCCTTTGGCCTGACCTTGCAGCCCAGGCCAAAGCTGCCCCAGGCGCGGCAGGTTGATGTCCAGCTGGCCGAGCAAACGCTGTTGCAGACTGCCGGCGCCCTGAATCCGGTTGTCGCCAAGGCGTACTTCCAGCGCGCCGAGGTTCCATTTATCACCGCCACCCTCGGCTTTGAGCTGCAAGCCCGCAGGTTGACCGCGCAGACGCCCCTTCAGGTCAAGGTCTGCGTTGAGGCTCAACTGTTCGTTTTTGAACTGACCTTTACTGCGCAACGGGCCCGCCAGGGTGCCCGGCATCTGCGCGACCCAATAGGCGGGGTCGATTGCGCTCAGATCCAGCGCAGTATCCCAGGCGATGCCGTCGGCAAATTGCAGATTGAGGTAGCCGGTGGCTTTGCCCTGTCCGGCAACCATGTCCAGCTGCGGCAGGAAGACCTGCGTCAGGTCGCCACTGAACGGGCTGGACAGGCTGAACGCGCCCGCAGGCCCATTCAGGTTCGCATTGAAGTTGCCCAGGTACTTGCCATCGGTGTAGGAAACTTCACCCTGGAATTTGTGAAGGGCCACTTGCGGCGCTTCGACAGCCGGGTACAGCCGGTGCCAGGGGAAGTCGAGCCAGTCGAGTTTTGCCTCGGCGCGCAGCCCCTTTTCCCAATACACGGAGCCGTTCAGATTCAGCCGTTGCTCAGGACTGGCATTCAGATCCAGCCCCTGAACCGTCGCCCCCTTGGCGTCCACCCGGCCGTTGAGCGCCAAGGCGACCGGACCCTTCTCGGCGGGCAGACTCGCCGACCCCAGCAGCACGTAACCCGCTTGCAAATCACCCTTGGCATTGAGCAGCAATTGATTGAGTTGCAAGGTGTCGGGTAGCGCCGTGCTCGCCTTGAAAGCTTCGGCACTGATCGTCAGTTGCGCCGGGAGGTTTTCTGCCAGGGGCTGCAATTCGCCTTTGAGCTGCCCTTCAAGGTAGCCGCTGCTGAGGCCTGCTAGCCGCAGGGTTTTGAGTACGTCACCCTGAATATCGAGATTGATCGCCCAGGGCTTGCCGTCCTGATCGGGCAACTTCAATAAACCGGTCGCCTGCAACGGCCAGTCGCCGGAAGGCTTGAGCAACCCGGCGAGATCCAGCACCAGGTCATCACGCTGCACGTGCACGTTGTCCAGGCGCAAGCCTTCAGTGGTCCAGTGTGCTGCCAGTTGCAGGTCACGAAACTGGTCGGTGCCATCCAGTTGCAGGCTGCCGATGTTCACGTCGCCCAGTTCGATGGCCAGCGGCAACTTCAAATCAGGCAGCGTGATCGGCCCACTCGCGGCGGGTTCGGTACTGGGAGCCAGCTGCAGGCGGACTTGCGTTGCCTGCAGACGGTCGATGCACAGCGTCATCCTCAACAGGCAGCCCGGCGACCAGCCCAGCGTGGGCGCGTCCAGTTCGACGCGGGTCGCACCTTGCTGCCATACCAGTCGGTCGGCGCTCCACACACCCCCCAAACGACCGTTGAAATTGTCCACCTGCAAACCGGAGACTCGCGCCAGCGCCCAGCGACTGCCCGACTCGGTTCCCACTACCAGCCAGAGACCGGCCACCAGCAGGACCACAATTGCCAGCAGGCTCAAGCCGACGATTTTCAGCCCACGAGGCCATTTGACAGTACTCACAGCTCAGGTCCCATGGAAAAGTGCAGCCTGACCCCGCCGTCGTCGTCGAGCGCGTGAGCCAGGTCAAGGCGCAATGGCCCCACCGGGGACACCCAGCGCACGCCGATGCCGACACCGGTTTTCAGGCTTGGCAGGTCGAGGCTGTTAAAAGAGTTACCCTGATCGACAAAGGTCGCCACGCGCCATTTTTCGGCGATGGAGTACTGATATTCGACGCTGCCAGCGATCATGTAGCGGCCGCCGATGCGATCACCGTCGGAGTTTTCCGGCGATAGGGTCTGGTAATCGTAGCCGCGCACACTCTGGTCGCCACCTGCGAAAAAGCGCAGCGACGGCGGGATGGACTTATAGCCGTTGGTAGCGTTGCCCCCCACCTGCAAGCGGCCCAGTAAACGGTGGTTATCCCACACCGTGGTCAAGCCTTTGAGCAGCACCGTGCCGCGCAGCAGGTTGGAATCCGACATCAGCCCTTCCTTGGCCACCTGGGCATCGAACTGCAGCCGGTAGCCATTGTGCGGATCGATGCGATTGTCGCTGCGCAGGTAGGAATAGCTGACACCCGGCATCAACAGCGTGCTCAGGCCTGAGTCATCACCCAGGCGATATTCCTCACGCTGCCATTTAAGGGAAATCACCCGCTCCCAGCCGCTGGGCAGCTTGCTATGCCACTCAGGGCCGACGGTGAGCAATTTACTCAAGGTGTCGGTGCCGGCGAGCTCTTCATATTGATAGCCCCCGGCGAAGCGCAGTTTGTCGGTCAGCGGCGGATCCAGGGGCACGTCGTACCAGAGACCGACGTTCTGCCGGGGGGCGGATAGCTCGCTTTCAATGCCGTAGCTGTGGCCTTGGGGGTTAACCCAGTGCCGGGTCCAGTTCGCCTTGCCGCGTGGGCCCACGTCCGTGGAATAACCCAGGCCCAGCCCCATGGTCCGGGGCTTTCGGGTATCGAGCTGGACAACCACCGGGATTTCGCGCCCCACGGCAGCTGTCGGCGCGGCATCGACGCGCACACCTTCGAAATAGCCGCTGGTCTGCATGGCCTGATTGAGTTCGGCAATCAGCTCGGAGTCGTAGGGAGTGTTTTCCTTGAAGGGCACCATGCGTCGTAGCAGGTCGTCGTCGAACGGCGCGTCGCCACTGAAGCTGACTTTGCCCAGGGTGTAACGCGGGCCGCTGTCATAGACCAGATCAATGTCCGCGACACCCGCTGCCGGATCAACCGAGAGACGCTGTTGCGTAAAGCGCCCTGAGAAGAATCCGTAGCGTGATGCCTGATTCTGAATCAACCGCTTGGCGTCTTCGTAGTGGCCATGGTTGAGCACGGCACCACTTTTGAGTGCGTCACTGCGCGGCACCCGGAAAGCCTTCATTGACGCAGCTTCTCCGACGATACGGACGGTCACGTTGCGCAGGTGAATGGGTTCGCCGGGCTGGACGTCGATAATCAGCTGCGGCTGGTTATCGCGACCGTTCTGCACCTCGCTGCGGACAATCGCCTGGTAATAGCCCAACGCCTGAGCGGCACGCTGGGCCTGCTCTTCAGCGCCGATGCTGAAATGCTGCAGGCCTTGCGCATCGCGCTCGCCGGGGCTACCCACATAGCCTTCGATATTGGCTTTGAGCTCGGAATTGGCGGGCGTGATCCTGACGTCCAACCGCGCATCGGCTGACGCCGCGACGCTGGCGACACTCAGGATCAGGCCGCTGGTAAACATTGCGAAAGACTTCATGCCGCGAATGCTAACACGAGGTAGCACCGCCACTAAAACCCGCCAAAACGTATAGTTTTCATATCGTTACGCCATGTTTTGCGGGGAAACCTGCGGGTTTGGGTGAAAAAACACATGTTCTCGGACCGTTCCCACAGCAACTTCGCCGATTTCCTCGTAGCCCTGTCGTTTATAGAACTCCAGATAACGCGGATTCCCGGTATCCACCACGATCCCTTGGGAGTTCTCATCCACGGCGCACCAGTCATGAACCGCTTGTAACAGCTGTTCGCCGAGTTGCTTGCCCTGAAACTCCGGATGGATGCCCACCAGCGGCAGCACATGGACCGCCTCGGACGGCAGACAGGCCAGGACCGAATTGTAGTACTCCAGATAACGCCGGGTGCAGTTGAAGCCTGTGCTCAGCACCATGCGAAGACGCCAGGCCCAGCTCTCGGTGATGCCAAGGCGCCTTTGTGGCGGCGCAATGAGTGCCACGCCAACCAATCGGTCTTCGATGAACAGGCCAATGGCGGGCAAATCCTGCAAAAAGTGTTGTTTCACGAGTTCACGGACGGTGGCCCTGACCCGCTGATCAAAACCCGCGCGCTGGGCATTGAACAGGTAGGCGAAGCTAGGTTCGTGACGGTAAGCGTGATACAGCAGCGAGCGGGTTTCCCTGGAGTAACCGCTGTCGAGTTGGCGCACTTGGGCCACGATGGCAGACGATTCAGGCATGAAATTGACCTCGCATAGACGACGCGGCTCGAGCGGCCGCGTTCCGGTGATATAAGGCTTCGAGTCATGGCCTGCGGCCACAGTTCAACCCGGCGTCGCGATCGAGCCTGTCTCATGCCAGCTCGCGCAAAAACAGCGGGTCGGTTGCGTGAGGCTGGTGATGCGCCCGGAGGTCAGCTAGCATCGCTTTTTTGCTTTGCTCAGGACTGCCGCCCCATGAAAATTGTCTCGTTCAACATCAACGGTCTGCGTGCCCGACCCCATCAGCTGGCGGCGCTGATCGAAAAACACCAGCCGGACGTTATCGGCCTGCAGGAAACCAAGGTCTCCGATGAGCAGTTTCCCCAGGCAGAAATCGAAGCGCTGGGCTACCACGTGCATTTCCACGGTCAGAAAGGCCATTACGGCGTGGCACTGCTGTCACGCAAAATGCCGCTGGCCCTGCACAAAGGCTTCGACAAAGATGATGAGGAAGCCCAGAAGCGTTTCATCTGGGGCACCTTCGCCGACGACAACGGCCTGCCAGTGACCATCATGAACGGCTATTTCCCTCAGGGTGAAAGCCGTGACCACCCGACCAAGTTCCCTGCCAAGCAGCGTTTCTACGATGATTTGCAGGAACTGCTGGAAACCCGTTTCAGCAATGACCAGCCGCTGATCGTCATGGGTGACGTGAATATTTCTCCGGAAGACAGTGACATCGGCATCGGCCCGGACAACGCCAAGCGCTGGCTGAAAACCGGCAAGTGCAGCTTCCTGCCGGAAGAGCGCGAGTGGATGGCCCGCCTGAAGAATTGGGGATTGGTGGACAGCTTCCGCCATCTGTATCCAGAGGTGGTCGATCAATTCAGCTGGTTCGACTACCGCAGCCGTGGCTTCGAGGACCAGCCCAAGCGCGGCCTGCGCATCGACTTGATCATGGCCTCACACGGCCTGCAGCCAAGGATCAAGGCGGCTGGCGTGGATTATGACCTGCGCGGCATGGAGAAGCCTTCCGACCATGCGCCGATCTGGCTTGAGCTGAGCTGATCTGATCCCGATGCACAGCTGTTCGTAAGGTGCTCACGAGCACTTTCGAAACCTCCAGCGACCTGACGGTGCGCAAGGTCGGCCAAAGCCTGGCTCGCAACGCGCGCACCCTTTGGGTTGATTGAGGGCGGCGCTTGGTCGGCATGCCCCACCCACCGCGGTGCTTTGCAACTACGCTCAAGGCACAACCAGCACCAGCGCGCGGCACGATAATGAAAAAACCTTCCGACGGTCAGGCGCCACCTGAACACAGCCCTCCTACCCTATGGCAGATGCTGCACAGCGTCCTGGCTGCAGCCTTCGGCGTACAAAGCGCGAAGAACCGCGAGCGCGACTTCACCCGGGGCAAGCCTGCGCACTTTCTGGTCCTGGGGCTGATATTCACAGTGATCTTCGCTGCGCTGCTGTTTGGCGTCGTGCAACTGGTGGTCTACTTCGCGGTGGCCTGAGCCTTATCCATCAGTGCAAGACGCTTTTGAGGGTAAACGCGTATTCGCTGCCTGGCGGCTTGCCCAGCAGGCTGAACAGCCGCACATCAATCCCGAAATCATCACGCCGACCCGCCTCGATGATTTTTTTCACGTCGCCCGGCCCTACCAGTTGCATGACCTTGGCTTCGCGGGCGCCGATGAACGATCGGGTCTGAGGGTCTGCAGCGTCGTAGTCGTGGAGCAGCACCATCGCCAGGCCGCCCAGGGTGAAATGTCCGCCAGCGATGGCGCCGATGCGACCCTGCTGCAGGTCACGCAAGGATTCGGGCGACCAGTTGATCGAGCTGACCAACACGTCTGTGCCCGGCTCGCCGCCTTTTTCGCGTATCGCATCCATGGCGCCGAAGGCCATCAGGTCGTTCGCGGCCCAGATCAGGTTGACCGCCGGATAGCGCTTGAGCAGCAACCGCGCCTGCTCATGGGCACGATCACGCCGCCAGCCCCCCAGAGCGATTTGCCTCAGGCGCACCTCGGGATGTTCCGCCAGAGCGCGGTACAAACCTTTTTCACGTTTGAGCGATACCGGAGTGGTGTTGGTCCCGGAGAACGCCAGCATCTCTATCGCGCGCGCACCGTCGCCTCGCGGGTGCAGGCTGATAAGGTGTTTGGCGGTCAGGTAGCCCGCGTCTTCATCGTTGGCGACCAGGCTGCCAAGGAAATCCGGATAGCGCTGGCGCAGGTCGCCAAGGATTCTGATCTGGTCGGGTGTCAGGGTGTTATTCACCGCAAACAGCTTGACGCCGCTGCCCTCGGACAAGCGCAAAATCTCGGGGGCAACGTTCAGTTCGTTGGAGAACATCAGGTAATCGGGGCGCTTGGGGCCCAGTAGTTCTTCCCGAGCCAGTATCAGCAACTGGCGAGTGTCCCGGTCGGAAAAGCGCACGGTCAGGCTCATACCTAACTTGTCCGCCGCAGACTTCATGAATTTGGCATAGGTCGCCCAATAGCCATCCGTTGCAGGCCCAGGGCTCAGAAACACCACCGACGCGGCGCTGGCGCAACTCAGCCAGCCGCTCGCTACAGCAATGAGTAAACCCTGTAAAACCCTATGCATAGGTGCCGACCTTCCGATTCAGAGGTGGAAATCCACCCATGACCTTTTTATCGGCTGCACCTTCAATTCTCTATAAGGCAAGTTGTTTACTGGTGGCTGACCCAGAACACAGCGGCCCCCACCACCAGCACAATAATAAAGAAGATCGCCCACGCATCGACGTGGCTGTCTTTTTTGGACAATTTCGGGTGATTACTCATTAACAACGCCTCTTGTCTGTTTTATTAGTGGCATCACGCAAGTCAGCGTTGGTTGTGGCGCAGACTCGACCTCAGTAAAGTCCAGGGAAGTCCATCCCACAAGTAGGGTTATGCCCGGTGTATCAGCGGCTTATGACTTTTGGTTCTTTGCATATATTCAAACATGACTTTTGCGCATAACTGCAAACTGGTATCTTCCCCCGGCTCCGTTGGGAGTGCGCGGCCGTGCGCGCAGATTTACCGTGGTAATTGCCTGAGAACAGGACCTATATGTACGTATATGACGAGTACGACCAGCGGATCATCGAGGACCGCGTAAAGCAGTTCCGTGATCAGACCCGACGCTACCTGGCAGGAGAACTCAGCGAAGAAGAGTTCCGCCCGCTGCGCCTGCAAAATGGCCTTTATATCCAGCGTTTCGCGCCCATGTTGCGCGTGGCGGTGCCTTATGGTCAGTTGACCTCCCGCCAGACACGGATGATGGCCAAGATAGCCCGCGACTACGACAAGGGCTACGCACACATCAGCACACGGCAGAACGTGCAGTTCAACTGGCCTGCGCTGGAAGACATCCCTGACATCCTGGCTGAATTGGCAACCGTGCAGATGCACGCCATTCAGACCAGCGGCAACTGCTTGCGCAACGTCACCACCGATCAGTTCGCCGGTGTCGCGGCTGACGAGTTGGTCGACCCGCGCCCATGGTGTGAAATCGTCCGCCAATGGACCACCTTCCACCCGGAATTCGCCTACCTGCCGCGTAAATTCAAGATCGCGATCAACGGTTCTACCAGCGACCGCGCCGCCATTGAAGTGCACGACATCGGCCTTGAGCCCGTGTTGAACGAAGCTGGCGAGCTTGGCTTCCGTGTTCTGGTGGGCGGCGGACTTGGCCGTACCCCTGTCGTCGGCGCGTTCATCAATGAGTTCCTGCCGTGGCAGGATCTGTTGAGCTATCTGGATGCCATCCTGCGGGTCTACAACCGTTATGGCCGTCGCGACAACAAGTACAAGGCGCGGATCAAGATTCTGGTCAAGGCTCTGACGCCGGAGGTCTTTGCGCAAAAGGTCGACGCGGAAATGGCCCACCTGCGCGGTGGCCAGACCACCCTGACCGAAGCCGAAGTGCACCGCGTCTCCAAGCACTTTGTCGACCCTGAGTACAAAGCGCTGGAAGATTTCAGCGTCGAGCTGGCAAAACTGGACCAGGAACACCCGGGTTTCGCCCGCTGGCGTACCCGCAACACCCTGGCCCATAAAAAGCCGGGCTACATTGCCGTCACGCTGTCCCTCAAGCCAACCGGCGTCGCGCCGGGCGACCTGACCGACAAGCAGCTCGATGGCGTTGCCGATCTGGCGGATCGCTACAGCTACGGACAACTGCGCACCTCCCACGAACAGAACATCATTCTGGCCGATGTGGAGCAGTCTCAGTTGTTCACCCTGTGGCAGGAACTGCGCGAGCAAGGCTTCGCCACGCCAAACGTGGGCCTGCTGACCGACATCATCTGCTGCCCTGGCGGCGATTTCTGCTCGCTGGCCAATGCCAAGTCGATCCCGATTGCCGAATCCATCCAGCGCCGTTTCGATGACCTGGATTACCTGTTCGACATTGGCGAACTGGACCTGAACATCTCCGGTTGCATGAACGCATGCGGTCACCACCATGTCGGCCATATCGGCATTCTGGGCGTGGACAAGAAAGGCGAAGAGTTCTATCAGGTTTCCCTGGGAGGCAGCGCCAGCCGTGACGCCAGCCTGGGCAAGATCCTGGGCCCTTCGTTCGCTCAGGACGCCATGCCGGATGTGATCGAGAAGCTGATCGACGTCTACGTTGAGAAACGCAACGAAGACGAACGCTTCATCGACACTTTCCAGCGTATTGGCATCGACCCTTTCAAGGAGCGCGTCTATGCAGCGAATCATTAAGAACAACGAAGTCATCGACGAAACCTGGCACCTGCTGCCCAAGGACACGTCGTTCGACGAGCTCTCCAACTGTGACGACCTGATCGTGCCGCTGGCGTTGTGGCGCGAACATGGTCACGCCCTGCAAGCCCGTGATGGCGGCCTGGGTGTATGGCTGGACAGCGACGAAGAAGCCGAAGAAATCGGTGAAGATGTCAGCAAGTTCCAGGTCATTGCCTTGAATTTCCCGGCGTTCACTGATGGGCGCAGCTACTCCAATGCCCGCCTGCTGCGTGATCGCTATAGCTTCAAAGGCGAACTGCGAGCCATAGGGGACGTGCTTCGTGACCAGTTGTTCTACCTGCACCGCTGCGGTTTTGACGCCTTTGCGATTCGCGCCGACAAAGATCCCTACGAAGCCCTTGAAGGTCTCAAGGACTTTTCGGTGACGTATCAGGCGGCTACCGACGAGCCGTTGCCCCTTTTCCGTAGGCGATAACTGCTCCGTAAGCGATAAGTATCCCGTAGGCGCTAGCCAACGCGCAGTATCAAAAAGCCCAGGCCTGGTATTCCAGCCTGGGCTTTTTTATGACTTCTCGCCGCGCGCCCCAGTGGGAACGAATTCAGTCGCGAATGCGGTGTTACAACCACAAATATCCATCGGACATACGGGCCCTTTCGCGATGAATTCGCTCCCACAAAGTCCTGGCACGCCGCTACATCACGTCTACGTCATCACACCTCATTGGCACCCGGCCCACCGGCCAGCTCTGCTTCGGTCAGCTGTTTCATCAACCGTTCCTCGTCCACCTGCCGCTGACGCATGATCGCTTCGGCTTCACGCTTGTAGCTGGCATCCGACAGTGGGCGCTCACTGTTCAAGTCGTCCAGGGCCTCCATGCGCAGGGCGGTGGGTCGCTGGCAAGCGGTGAACTCACCAACGTATTGGCGCTTGAGGTGATCGACCCAGAAGTCGCGCTTGAGGGCAAAAGAGGTCAAGGCTTCGGGGGTTTCATGGCTCAACACCGTGCGTGCGGCTCGCGCCAATGCTTGATCGGTGACACCCGCTGAAGTGGAAAACTGCATGGTTCGCGTGCCAATCGGCAGTTCAAGGCGGCTCGCGAGCCCCACCCGATAAGCCAGCAGGACCTCGACGTCTTCGGTAAAGCCGACGCGTGAGGCGACGTCCAGGCGCGCGATGGCATCCACTTCCTCCAGCCGGGACAGCCCACGCACCAGCCTGAGCAACTGCGGCCCTTCCCTGCCGTCGACGGCCAGGGCGCGGGCTCGGCTGATCAGCACTTCCAGCTCCATGTGGCTGAAAATCACAGCCGCACCATCCACACAGGTCTCAGGGAACGCGGCCATGGCAATCAAGCGGGTGCGCAGTGCTTCATCTTCGGCACCGGCCTCCAGCAGACTCCACACCCTTTGCGTCACCTCGGCACGGCTCAGGCTGAAGTCCGCCGAACCGCGCAATCGGGAGATCACCTCGAAAAAATCCGCCGCATGCAACTGGCTCCAGAACAGCTCCCACAGCTCCCGGCGCCGCACCCGCTCCAGCGCAGGCGTCTGGTAGAGCCAGAACTCGGGGTTGTCAGCCTGCTCGGTAAACACCCACGGCCCGCCCATACCCATGATGCGGGTCCGGGTGCCCATCGACAGCGGGTTGCCGTCCAGCAAGGTGTGGCGCCACGCCCCAGGCGTCTCGAAAAACGCATCAGGCAAGGTCGTGATGTGATTACTGCGCAGATCCAGTGCTATCAGGTTGGGGATTTCAGAAACCCCAGTAGGCGCTTCCTGAATACCGGTGCTGCGCAGGAACAGGTTGAGCAATTGCGGCATGCCTCTGACATCCAGCAGCGGCCCGATTGGATTTCTCTCAAGGTTAAGCAGCCGCAGAATGGGTAGGCGTCCTAGTGTCTGCACCATGTCGGCCGTCAGCACGATACGGTTGTTGGCCAGCGTCAGGCGTGTCAGGTGTGGCAGATTGCGGATACCCACGGGGATGACCGACAGAAAGTTGTTTTCCGCATTCAGCCAGCTCAGCCGTGGGCACTTACTGACCAGCGCGCTCACCGATTGCTGTGACATGTAGGTACGCGACAGGTTGATCGCCGTGACATGGCTGAAGTCCCCCGGCAGGTAGGGCAAATCGCCGATCACCAGGCCGGACAAATCCAGGGTGTAACCGCTGATGTGCCGAGCAGTTGGACCAACGACCGGCGTTTGGCGCTGCCAGCAACGCTTGATGATTTCAGCTGCATTGCGCCGGGACGTGGCCGATACGGGCACTGAGTGTGTGTCAGTCACCGGTCGCCAGCTCATCGGCCCTTTCACCCAGCGTTCCAGGCTGCGATCCAGCGACTGGAAATCCATGGACAGGCGGGCGAGCTGTATCTCGATGGAGGTGCCATTGGCTCGCAGCTCGGCGATAAATTCTGCAGTCTGCTGAGGTGAGAAACCGGGGTAAAGCGCGTTGACTTGCCCGTGTAACGAGGGCCGTGTCGTTGAGGGTCCGGCATTCGCCACTGACGGGGCATCCATTCCACCCTTGAGGCCGCCCAGATCGATATCCCACTGACCGGTTTCCAACTGCTTGATATAGGGTCCCGGCTTGCCCGTTCCGTCGGGGGCCGCGATGCGCCATTGGCGAACAGCGTCTTCCCAGCAGACCTGATAAGCCTTGTCATGGATCGGCACAAAATAAAGGCCCTCGCGGTGGTAGATATCCAGCATGCCGTCGGGCCCGTGAATGGTCGGGGCACCCTGTACGCAGGCAGGGGGCGCTTCGAAGGCTTGCAGGGATTGGCGCAGCCCGGGGCTCAGGCCACGAAGATTGGGCGGTGCGATTTCAAACCGGGGACGAACCACCGCAGATGTCATGGGCTCCTGAGCCTGGCCCGCTGTCTCATTGACAGCCACCAGGTCTTCGACCGCAGTCGTTGATGCCGATGCGTTTATCGCCAGCTTGACTACGCCCTCCAGCGCCAGCGGCACGGCATTGAACACGCCGAACTCGATGCGTTGCGCCGCCTGTTTACGCGCTTCAAAGGTTTTGCCTTGATGGGCCTGAACCGCGCCAACACCAACCAGCGTGGCGCTCAGCCCAATGATAAAAGGCACGGCTTCCGGCACCATCAAGGCAATCAGGCCGACGAACACCAGGCTGCGCGTCAGGCCTTCTGCCAGATCATCGAGCAGCACTTCCTGGCGGTTATGGATGATCGACTTTGCGTCCGCCCTCAACCGGGCCTGCAGGCTATCGCGGAGGAAATCAAAAGGGTCACCCTTGATCGGCTGGCCGGCGTGGACGTAGTGACGTGGCGGCCAGCTGCCGCTGCGGAACCAGTAGGGATAGCTGGCAATACCCTCCAGCGCACTGTGCAGACCGCTGATGAACAAACCGTCGCTGCCGTCACGTTCCTGGAAATGCGTCGCCAGCACCTGCCGCTTGACCGGCTCCCGACACTGCACCGCCAACCAGTCAGAGACTTCATGTTCATCGGCAAAACCGTGCAGCGGTGATGAATTGCCGGGGATATACAAAATGGTGCGCCGGGTGTTCTGGTTCTGGATCAACAGAATATCCGTCGCGCTGTAGTGATGAACCTTCAAAGGCGAAACCACGATGTGCCCGGCCGATGCAAACGGCCGAGAGAGCATTTCAGGAGTCATGTCTTCCCAGCGCTGCGAAGGATCAAGCCCAGCGGCCTCAAGCGCCAGTTGCTGATCCGCTTTGCTCAGTGTCTGCTCGTGTACTTGCATCAAGGCCGCTCTGACAAACGCTGCCTTGGCCAACACCGGAAAATGTGCGGCGTTAGCCGACAGAAATCGCTCAAGGTACCCCTGATACAGCGCCGACAACTGCGTGCCTTCGATGAACCGCTTGAACGCATCGGGCGCCACGGTCAATTGGGTAGAAGCGTCGTACGCCTGGGGCGTGCTGCGTCGATAAAGCCCCTCGTATGAACGCACGGTGAAGTTGGCCAATAACTGCTCAACGGGCTTGAACGCCAACCCTCCGGCCGTCCAGGGCTGGACCGTGCTGAACCATCGAGACAGCCGGGAGCGACGCCGCACATTGTGCAACAGCGCCTCGGTCATGGTCAGCGCGTGCTGGACCGTTGCCGGGTAAGGCGACGGTGCCGGAGGCGAGTTGTACAGCAGGGAGGTAAGGCAGATGGCGTCCGGATCGATATCCAGCGCCCAGTGGGATCGTGCATGGGATTTGATCAACTGCCGGGCAAAAGTTGCCGGGCTTTGGACCACCGCGCCATGGGCGGCGACGAAGGCATCCATCAGGGGATTATTGACAGGGAGTTCAGTGTGCAGCATTTCAGGCAACGTCCTTATTGCAAAGAGGTCGCCAGCTTACCGATGCCGCTGCCATCCATGAGCTGCATAGTTACCGCGTCACGCGCTGTATATCAGTTGGGTCCGGGCAATAAAAAGCGCCGCCTGTGATTGCAGGCGGCGCTCAGGTGGAAGTCTTTACCAGAAGCGCTGTTGAGTCAGACGACTCCACCAGCCCACCAGCAGGCGGTCCAGGGAACTGGTCGCCGCCATGCCCATGCGCTGCTGCAGACTTTTGCGCTGCGCATGATGCAGGTGGAACACTTCAGCGGTCTTGGCGCGCTCGCCGATGTATTCATCGCTGGTCTTGAGCTCGTCCACCAGCTGTTTGTCCAGGGCTGCAACGCCCAGCCATATCTCGCCGGTGGCCACTTCATCAATGGCCAGTTGCGGACGGTAATTGGCGAC
This sequence comes from Paucimonas lemoignei, assembly GCA_900475325.1. GTDB lineage: Bacteria > Pseudomonadota > Gammaproteobacteria > Pseudomonadales > Pseudomonadaceae > Aquipseudomonas. The sequence goes on along the minus strand of LS483371.1, from coordinate 2,766,145 downwards.
GAAGTTCTTGAACAGGTCGTGGGTGATGTCCAGGTCCTGCTGAAACTTCTCACGGCCCTTCTCGGTGTTTTCGCCAAACACGGTCAAGGTGCGCTTGTACTCACCGGCGGTCAGCACTTCGAAGTCGATGTCGTGCTTTTTCAGCAGGCGGTTCACGTTGGGCAGCTGTGCCACCACGCCAATCGAGCCGAGGATCGCAAACGGGGCACTGATGATCTTGTCGCCAATGCAGGCCATCATGTAGCCCCCGCTGGCCGCAACCTTGTCGATGCAGATGGTCAGTGGGATACCGGCTTGACGGATGCGCGCCAGTTGCGACGACGCCAGGCCATAGCTGTGAACCATGCCGCCGCCGCTCTCCAGACGCAGCACGACTTCGTCCTTGTCGGTCGCCAGGGTCAGCAAGGCGGTGATTTCATGACGCAGGCTCTCGGTGGCTGACGCCTTGATGTCGCCGTCGAAATCCAGCACGTAGACCCGAGGCTTGGGCTCGGCGAGCTTCTTGTCTTTCTTCAGGCTTTTAGCCTGCTCCTTGCGCAGCGCTTTGAGGCGATCCTTGTCGAACAGGGATTGCTCAAGCCGCTCGCGCAGGCCCTTGTAGAAATCATTGAGTTTGGTGACTTGCAACTGGCCGGCAGATCGACGCCGACCTTTGCCCCGCAGCGACGCAATCGCCACCAGGACGACAACGATGGCAACCACCAGCGTGACCGTTTTGGCCAGGAAGCTGGCGTAATCGGCTAAAAACTCCACAGAGACTCCTCACTTGATAGCGCCCTTGCCACGCAAGGGTCGCGGATTGCGCAAGCATACCGGCGCGGCCTGCTGGCGACCAGTTGCCAATCGTTTCCAATGCACCCATTCAAACAAGCGTATGTTTTTTCATTGACACGTCATCGGCATCCCCATAATCTCGCCGAAACATCAACGTACCGGGACGGCGCGGACGTGGGCAGCATCTATCTGATACGACATGGTCAGGCTTCGTTCGGTGCCGACGATTACGACGTGCTGTCGCCCAACGGTATCTGCCAGGCACAAGTGCTGGGCAAGCATCTTTCGCGCCTTGGCCTGGGTTTTGATCGTTGCATCGCTGGAGGCCTTCGCCGCCAGCAGCACACCGCCCAGGCCACCCTCGCTCAACTGGCTGGCGAAGGTCTGCAGGTTCCCGAGATCGAGATAGACCACGCCTTTGATGAATTTGACGCTGAAGCGGTGATTCGCGCCTTGCTGCCCGCCATGCTGGATGACGAACCCGGTGCGCTGGACGTCATGCGCAACGCGGCTCAGAACCGTGGGGAGTTCCAGCGGCTGTTTGCCTTGATCGTCACCCGCTGGCTGGGCGGTAGCCATGACCCGCAAGGCCTGCAAAGCTGGCTCGGGTTCGTCGCACAGGCCCAGGCAGGCTTGCAGCGCATACTTCAAAGCGCGCAGGCAGGCGAGCGTGTTGCCGTGTTCACCTCCGGCGGCACCATCACCGCCCTGCTCCACCTGATTACCCAGATGCCCGCTCAGCAGGCTTTCGAGCTTAACTGGCAGATCGTCAACACCTCGTTGAACCACCTCAAGTTTCGTGGCAACGACGTGACCCTGGCGAGTTTCAACAACCATGCGCACTTACAACTGATGAACAGTCCCGAGCTCATCACCTACCGATGAACCGGCCCACCTTGTTGCAGCACCACCACTGAAAAGGATCGAAACATGACCTCCGTAGCCGACGCCGTTCAAGCAATGAAAGCCAAGTTCAACCCAGCAGCCGCTGCAGGCCTGGACCTGGTTTTCGGCTTCCGCATCGATGAAGACAAACATTTTTCGCTGATCGTCAAAGACAGCACCTGCGAGCTGCAGGAAGGCGAAAACCCTGACGCACAAGTGACTCTGGTGATGGACGCCGAAACACTGCAAGGCATCGTCAGCGGCGAAACCGATGGCATGCAGGCTTTCATGGGCGGCAAGCTGCGCGCCGAAGGCGACATGATGCTGGCGATGAAGCTGAGCGAATTGTTCCCGGCCTGATCGGCCAGTACGCTGAAAACCGAAGCCCGCGTGCTTCGGTTTTTTTTGCCCGGCTTTTAATGGCTCATGAAAGTCTAGACGCCCACCTCGCCTGCGGTGGAGCAATCAAGAACGCTGATCGAACAGCAACACGGCAGCCTATAACACCACCCGCAACTTGTGAGCTGCATTCGATTAGTCAATGATCAACGCGCACCATAATAAGTAGAAGGGATAAGCATGGCGCTAACTGACCAGTCCACACAGATCCGCGCGGGGGAAGAACTCGACGCCGCGCTCATTGATCCCTACCTCAAGAACCACATCGCCAGCCTCGTCGGCGTGGACGATACGCCCCGGATCAGCCAGTTCCCCGGTGGCGCGTCGAACCTGACGTACCTGGTGCAATACCCCCATCAGGAATTCGTGCTGCGCCGCCCGCCCTTTGGGCAAAAGGCCCGATCAGCCCATGACATGGGCCGCGAGTTTCGCATCATCAATCAACTCAAGGATGCCTTCCCGTATTGCCCGAAGGCGTTCGTGCACTGCACCGATGAATCAGTGATCGGCGCCGAGTTTTACGTGATGGAACGCATCCGGGGCATCATTCTTCGCTCGGACCTGCCGCCAGAGCTCAAACTCGACGCCAGCCAGACCGAACACCTGTGCAAGAGCTTTATCGACCGGTTGGTGGAGTTGCATCAGGTCGACTACCAGGCCTGTGGGCTGGCGGATCTGGGCAAACCTCAGGGTTATGTCGAGCGACAAGTCCGTGGCTGGAGCGAGCGTTACGACAAAGCCCGCACACCTGATGCCCCAGACTGGACAGCGGTCAAAGCCTGGCTGGTCGATAAAATGCCGCCTGACCACCCTGTCCCGGCCCTGATCCACAACGACTATCGCTTCGACAACGTATTGCTCGACCCGGATAACCCGATGCAGATCATCGGCGTGCTGGATTGGGAAATGACCACCCTGGGCGATCCCCTGATGGACCTGGGCAACACCCTGGCGTACTGGATCGAGGCCAGCGACCCGGCGCCGGTGCAACTGATGCGCCGCCAGCCCAGCCATGCGCCCGGCATGCTCAGCCGACAGGCGTTTGTCGCCTATTACGCCGAACGTTCAGGCATCAAGATCGATAACGTCGACTTCTACTACACCTACGGGCTGTTTCGTCTGGCAGGCATCGTGCAGCAGATCTATTACCGGTTCTTCCATGGTCAGACTCAGGACAAACGCTTCGCGCAGTTCATTCACATGAACACGCTGCTGGAGCAGATGAGCCTGCAGGTGATCGGCAAATCCACACTGTGACCTCACAAGGAAAACAACATGTCCAGAACCCAACTGTTCGACCTCGACGGCAAGATCGCCTTTGTGTCCGGCGCCAGCCGTGGCATTGGTGAGGCCATCGCCAGGCTGCTCGCCCAGCAAGGCGCTCATGTAATCGTCAGCAGCCGCAAGATTGAGGGCTGCCAGCAGGTGGCCGATGCCATCACCGCAGATGGCGGCAAGGCGACTGCCATCGCCTGCCACATCGGTGAGATGGAGCAGATCACCGCCGTGTTTGCGCAGATTCGCGAGCAGTTCGGGCGGCTGGATATCCTGGTCAACAACGCCGCGACAAACCCGCAATTCTGCAACGTGCTGGACACCGATCTCGGTGCGTTCCAGAAGACAGTCGACGTCAATATCCGTGGCTACTTCTTCATGTCAGTAGAAGCAGGCAAGTTGATGCGCGAGAACGGCGCAGGCAGCATCATCAATGTGGCGTCGATCAATGGCGTGTCGCCGGGGGTATTCCAGGGTATCTATTCCGTCACCAAGGCAGCCGTGATCAACATGACCAAGGTATTCGCCAAGGAATGCGCCCCCTTCGGCATCCGCTGCAACGCCCTGTTACCGGGTTTGACCGACACCAAGTTCGCCTCGGCGCTGGTCAAGAACGATGCCATTTTGAACATGGCCTTGCAGCAGATCCCCCTCAAACGCGTCGCCGCCCCCAGCGAAATGGCCGGTGCGGTGCTGTACCTGGCCAGCGAGGCGTCGAGCTACACCACGGGTGTGGCGCTGAATGTGGATGGCGGGTTTTTGTCGTGATGTGCCTGTAGATACTCTGTTGGGGGAGCCCTAATACCATGTATATCCAGCAGCGGCCGCGACGCTGATTCACCTTTGCGCCCTTACGGCGCGTCACTTTCGAAGCGCGAAAGTAACCAAAGCGCTCCCGCTCCTTTGTCCGGGTCTTCGCCAAGGCTCAGACTTCCCTCGCTCCGGCATTGCTCCGTGGGCCGCCGCAATGGGCCATCCATGGCCCGGTGCGGCTAACCCGGCATCCTTGCCGGGTTGCCCACTACGCAATACCTGCGCTCGGCCGGCCACAAGTCGCAATTTGTTTCGCCCATACGTTTTGCGCAGACCTCGAGAATCAAAAGCAGGGTGAGTCAGAAAGACGTCTTGCTGGAGAAATCTGCAAAGCAGATTGCTTTTTGCTTTTGCTTTTCCTGCCGCGATTTCACAGACGACGCAAAATGCGCGTCGGGAGGCTGAGTGGAGGTGCCGTGGGGTGGGTCGCTCGGCATGGATGCCGAGCGAGCGCCGCTGGGCCATGGATGGCCCGTCGGCGCGTGCCCGCCCCACGGTGCCGGAGCGAAGGAACCGCCGCGAAGCGGGGGCCGTACGCCAGCGCAGAGGTTTTGGTTACTTTTGGCACCAAAAGTGACCCGGCCGTCAGGACGGAACCTGGCTCAGCAGCGCACGGATGCTGTGTTGGTACTAGATTCAAGGCACACCGCTTCGCAGCCCTCCTAACCTTGGTGAGCGCCTACACCATCAACAGCAGCTGATAACGACACACCAAAAACTTATCGGTAAGATGCTCCCCTTCTGGCGCAGCCCTTCTGCCCAACTGCCGAAAAGTCTTCCCATGCCCTTTGAATTGAGTGTCGAGTTGAGCACCCTGGCGGTGCTGGTTGTCGTGGCCTTCGTGGCGGGTTTCATTGATTCCATCGCCGGTGGCGGCGGATTGCTGACCACACCTGCACTGATGACTGCTGGCCTGCCCCCGCATCTGGTGCTGGGGACCAACAAGCTCAGCTCGACCTTCGGCTCGGCCATCGCCAGCTACACCTTCTACCGGCGCAAGCTCTTCCACCCACAGGACTGGACACGCGCCTTGCTGGGCACCGCCGTCGGCGCGCTGATCGGTGCGGTGATCGCGCATTACCTGCCTGCGGCGTGGATCAACCAGATGTTGCCGGTGATCGTTTTCGGCTGCGGCTTGTACCTGTTGTTCGGCGGTACACCCAAGGCGCCACTGGACAGCAACGCGCCTATCAAAAAGAAATGGCAACTGCCGCAGGGCCTGGGGCTGGGCTTTTACGATGGCGTTGCCGGGCCGGGCACGGGCGCGTTCTGGACCGTCAGCAGTATGCTGCTTTACCCGCTGGATCTGGTGAAAGCCAGTGGCGTGGCGCGCAGCATGAACTTCGTCAGCAACGCCACGGCGCTGTCGGTGTTCATCTTTTCCGGTCAGGTGGACTGGGTGATTGGTTTGAGCATGGGCGTGGCCGTCATGGCCGGTGCAGCCCTTGGCGCGCGCAGCGCAATCAAGGGCGGGGCGAAGTTCATTCGGCCGGTGTTCATCACCGTCGTGCTGTGCCTGACCGTGCGCCTAGCCTGGCAGCACTGGTTCGGGGGCGCCTGAGCGCTGGGCCAGGTACGCTTCGATCAAGTAGCGGGCAATGGAACGGTTGGCAGGTAACGGGGGCAAATCGTCGATGCGAAACCAGCGCGCGTCTTCAATCTCGTCAGCCTGAGGCACGATTTCGCCGCTTTCGTATTCGGCGTGAAAACCCAGCATCATCGAATGCGGAAACGGCCAGCACTGACTGCCCATGTAGGTGATGTTCCTGACCTTGACCTGCACCTCTTCCATGACCTCGCGGCGCACGCAGTCCTCGGCAGACTCGCCAGGTTCCACGAAGCCTGCCAAGGTGCTGTAGACACCCGTGACGAAGCGCGGCGAGCGTGCCAGCAGGATTTCGTCGCCCCGGGTAATCAGCACGATCATGCTCGGCGAAATGCGCGGATAAAACCGCAGGTTGTCATGCTCGCAGTACATGGCGCGCTCACCCGGCACTTGCACGGTCGGCGTACCACAGCTGCCACAGAAACGATGCTCCCGCGCCCAGGTGCTGATTTGCGCGGCATAGCCCAGCATCTGGAAAATGTCGAAATCCCCTTCCAGCATGAACTGACGCAAGCCCTGCCAGGTGCAACCCTCGACCTCCACAGCATCCTTGAGCACCACCAAGTACACCGGCTCGCCGTCCAGATGACCAATACCGTGCTCGCCCAGCACCGGCAGGTCCAAACTGCGCAGCCATTGCCTGGGGAATAGCACGCCGTTGGCATCCAGCAAAAAACCGGCGGTGCTGTGCACGACGGCCAACCCGCCCGGCACCTGGGTGTCCAATACAGCGGTGGTCCAGCGCCTCACGCCTGACATGAAAAACTCCTGATTAGTTGTCGAAAACGGGCTTCTGTTTGCTCATCTGGGCAACCATGGCCACTTTCAAGTCCGCTGATTGCAGCATGGCAGCGTTCCAGATCGCAACGTGTTCAAGGCCATCATCGATCCGGTGATCGCGCATATACGTGATCATTTCCTTGGTGCCGGCGATGGCAATCGGTGATTTCGCAGCGATCTGGGCGGCGATGGCCATGACGCCTTCAAGCAGTGCGGCTGCGTCAGCAAAGGTCCGGTTGACCAGGCCGATGACCTGCGCTTCCTGTGCCTCGACGGTTCTACCGGTGTAGGCCAGCTCACGCATGATGCCGTCGCCGATGATCCGTGGCAGGCGCTGCAAGGTGCCCACGTCGGCGGCCATGCCCATGTCGATCTCGCGAATCGCGAACTTGGCGTCCTCGGCACAATAGCGCATGTCGCAGGATGAAATCAGATCGATCGCGCCGCCCAGGCAATAGCCGTGAATGGCGGCCAGTACCGGCTTGCGGCAGTTGTCCACAGCCGTGAACGAGGCCTGCAGGCGCTCGATGCTGCGGCGCAGGGTTCGGGCGTTGCGGCCCACGTCCTTGCCCAGCTGGTTGGCCACCGAGGCGAGCAAGGCCAGATCAATGCCCGAGGAAAAGTGCGCGCCTGCACCGCTCAGGACCACCACTCGGACTTCGTCGGTGTCATCGACCCACTGGAAAATTTCGATGATTTCCGACCAGAACGCGGCGTCCATGGCATTGAGTTTCTGCGGGCGATTGATCTGCACATGGGCAATGTGGTCATTGAGCTCGACGACGAAGGATTGATAGTCAGACACAGGAGATCCTCAGTGATGTTCTTGTTTTGGCGATCAGCGGGTTCTAGCCGACCCACTATACAAGCGGGCTCGTTGAAGGGTAAGGCAGTGGTTGTGACAGATGCCGGACCTGGAGACCGGCCGATAACCGGGCTGCAATATCCATGAGCAGGACACTGCATAAATCCAGTGATATCAGCACGCTATTAGCTAAACTCTGAACGGTCGCCGCACGCGGCGGTCAGTTATTGGGTAAGCGAAACACCAGTTGTGCAAACGGCATTACCCAGCACAACGGCCAGTTCAACTGGCCATGCCACACCTCCTAAGGTCGCAAGAGGGCGATTCTTGATCACATCAAAAGCAGCAACCGGTATTTCAGGCTTGGATGACATCCTCGCAGGCGGCTTGTCCCGTCGGCACGTGTTTCTACTCGAGGGTGAACCGGGCACAGGTAAAACCACGGTCGCCTTGCATTTTCTTCAAGCGGGCGCTCATGCGGGCGAACGCTGTCTGTATATCACGCTATCGGAAACGGACCGGGAGCTGCGCGAAGGCGCCACCTCTCACGGCTGGGAGTTGGGTGAGAACATCTCCATCTTCGAGCTCACTCCCCCGGAAAGCCTGCTCGACGCAGAGCACCACCAGAGTCTGCTGTACTCCTCGGACCTGGAGTTGGGTGAAGCCACCCGGCAAATCTTTGAAGTGGTCGAGCGCGTCAAACCCACTCGGGTGGTGATCGACAGCCTGTCCGAGATCCGCCTGCTGGCGCAAAGCTCGCTGCGCTACCGTCGCCAGATCCTCGCAATCAAGCATTACTTTGCGCGCTATGACGCCACCGTCCTGTTGCTCGACGACCTGACCACCGAGTCCCTGGACAAGACGGTCCACAGTGTCGCCCACGGCGTAATCCGCCTTGAGGAACTCACCCCCAACTACGGCGCCGAACGGCGTCGACTGCGGGTGGTGAAATATCGCGGGCAGAAATACCGCGGCGGCTTCCACGACTTCACCATCATGGCCGACGGCATTCACGTGTTTCCTCGCCTGGTGGCGGCCGAGCATCGACATACTTACCAGCGCCAGATCATGTCCAGCGGTATTACCGAGCTGGACGCGCTACTCGGTGGCGGCATCGACGGCGGCTCGAGCACTTTGATTCTGGGTCCTTCGGGTACCGGTAAGTCCCTGATCTCGTTGGTGTTCGCCGCAGCGGCCGTCGCACGTGGCGAACGCGTGGGGCTGTTTATCTTCGATGAAGAGATGGGCCTGCTGTTTGATCGCATGCTGAAGATGGGCATTGATCTGCGTGCACTGCAGGAAACCGGCAACCTGCTCATCGAACAGGTGGACGCTGCCGAGTTGTCGCCTGGCGAATTTGCTCACCGGGTGCGCCGATGTGTCGACGAGAAACAGATCAAGACTGTGGTGATCGACAGCATAAATGGTTATCAGGCGGCAATGCCCGAAGAGAACGCGTTGGTGCTACATATGCACGAGCTGCTGCTGTACCTCAACCGTCAGGGTGCAGCAACGTTCATGACCGTTGCCCAGCACGGCCTGGTCGGCGACATGCGTGCCCCGGTGGACATTACTTACCTGGCGGACACGGTGATCCTGCTGCGCTACTTCGAAGCCATGGGTCAGGTTCGTCGCGCTGTGTCGATTATCAAGAAGCGGACCGGCACCCACGAATCGACCATCCGTGAATATCGGATCAGCAGCCAGGGCCTCAAAATCGGTGATCCACTTGAAGCCTTTCAAGGCGTGCTGCGAGGTGTTCCACATTACTTCGGCGAGAACAATCCGCTGATGCGAGACGAAGACGCGTGAGCACTCCAGGGCTGTTATCGGAACGGGCAATCATCCTCGCCCCCACGGGTCGGGACAGCCAGATCGCGTTGATGATTCTGCAGGAAGCGGGCTTTCCCGCACTGGTTGCGCACAACCTTCTGGAACTCAATGAAGAGCTGAGCCTGGGTGCAGGCATGGCGATCATTGCCGACGAGGCGCTGCGGGCAGTGGACATCAGTCCGCTGGTGCAAACCCTGGAACGCCAGCCTGCCTGGTCGGATATTCCCATCGTGCTGCTGACCCGCCATGGCGGGCCGGAACAGAATCCGTCGGCGTACCTGGGTACGTTGCTGGGTAACGTGACATTTCTGGAGCGGCCTTTCCATCCGGCAACCCTGGTCAGCCTGGTCACTACCGCCATTCGCGGCCGACGACGGCAATATGAAGCCCGGGCGCGCATGGCCGACATGCTTGAAGGTGAGCAGCGGTTGCAGAACGCCCTCAAGGCCGGGCGTCTGGGCTCGTGGCAGCTGGAGGCCGAGTTCCTGACGTTAAGTTGTTCCGACATCACCAAATCACATTACGGGCGCGGCGTGGACACCCCCTTTGCCTACGAAGACTGGCTGGATACGGTGTACGCCGCCGATCAGCCACGTATGCAATCGGCGCTGCAGCGCAGTCTGGACAGCGGCGAAGACTTCATCATCGAGTACCGCAACCTGTGGCCTGACGGCTCGCTGAACTGGGTGGATGTGCGCGCCCGGGCGATTCGCGCCAAGAATGGCCGTGTCAGCTCCCTTGTGGGCGTGACCAGTGACATCACCGAGCGCAAACAGGCGGAAGTCCAGCTGCGGCGGCTCAATGAAACCCTTGAGCAACAGGTTGAAGAACGCACCTCCCAACTTCGGCACAACGAAGAAGTGCTGCGCCAGTCGCAAAAAATGGAAGCGGTCGGCCAGCTCACTGGCGGTATCGCCCACGACTTCAACAACATGCTCACCGGGATCATCGGTAGCCTTGAATTGCTGCGCAGACGCCTTGCGCGGGGCCGCACCGAAGACCTGGACGGCCTCATCGAGCTGGGTGTGACCTCCGCCAACCGCGCGGCCGCCCTGACCCATCGCCTGCTGGCCTTCTCGCGCCGCCAGTCACTGGATTCCAAACCCGTCGAGCTCAACCAACTGGTGCGTTCCATGGGTGAGCTGCTGCACCGCAGCATCAACGAGAGCATTCGGCTCGAGATGCACCTGAACGAGAAGCTATGGACTGCGGAAGCGGATCCGAATCAACTGGAAAGCGCCCTGCTCAATCTGGTGCTCAATGCCCGGGACGCGATGCCCGACGGCGGTTTGCTGATCGTCGAGTCGTACAACCAGCAGCTGGACAAGACCTTTACCAATGCCCACGAGAACCTGTTGCCCGGCGACTACGTAGTGCTGAGTGTCAGCGATACGGGCTGCGGAATGCCGGAAAGCGTCATCAGCCGAGCCTTCGACCCCTTCTTCACCACCAAGCCCATCGGCCAGGGCACCGGGCTGGGGCTGTCGATGATTTACGGGTTCAGCAAGCAATCCCACGGGCATGTTTCGATCAGCAGTGAAGTGGGCAAGGGAACCACCGTTCAGTTGTACCTGCCGCGCTTCAAAGGCCAGCAGGCTCAGGATGACGAGCCGTATATCAGCACCGAAGCCTTTGCTAGAGACGGCGAAACCGTACTGATCGTCGAAGATGACCCGGCGGTACGTGCGCTGGTCAGCCAGGTTCTGGGCGAGCTGGGCTACCAATTCGTTGAAGCGGCCGACGGCCCTGCCGCAGTGCCGATTCTGGAGTCAGGCCAGCGCATTGACCTGCTGATCAGCGACGTCGGCCTGCCCGGCATGAACGGTCGGCAACTGGCGGAAATCGCCCGTCAGTTCAGGCCTGGGCTCAGGGTGCTGTTCATCACGGGCTACGCCGAACATGCGGCGGTCAGGGCGGGGTTTCTGGATGAAGGGATGCAGATGATCACCAAGCCGTTTGCGTTTGATCACCTGACGGCGAAGGTCAGGGAGATGATTGAGGTGTGAGGCTTGCACCACTTTGGCCTTGGAGGAGCTGATCGAGGTTACGAGGGCTGAAGGCGGTTTGCCAGACTGGCCGCGGTTCGAAGCCTTCGGCAGCTCCCTTTATGTTTGTAGCTTCGCCAAATCAGCGTGGTGAGCTTGGAATCGAGTAGCAACAACAGCATCCAGGTGCTGCTGAGTCAGGTTCCGTCCTGACGGCCGGGTCACTTTTGGTGCCAAAAGTAACCAAAACCTCTGCGCTGGCGTACGGCCCCCGCTTCGCGGCGGTACCCTCGCTCCGGCACCGTGGGGCGGGCACGCGCCGACGGGCCATCCATGGCCCAACGGCGCTCGCTCGGCATCCATGCCGAGCGACCCACCCCACGGCACCTCCACTCAGCCTCCCGACGCGCATTTTGCGTCGTCTGTAAAATCGTGGCAGGAAAAGCAAAAGCAAATCTGCTTTGCAGATTTCTCCAGGATGACTTCACTTCTTCCTGACTCACACGCTGCTTTTGATTCTGTGGGTCTGCGCAAAATTCATGAGCGACATAAATTGCGACTTGTGGCCGGCCGAGCGCAGGTATTGCGCAGTGGGCAACCCGGCATGGATGCCGGGTTAGCCGCACCGGGCCATGGATGGCCCATTGCGGCGGCCCACGGAGCAATGCCGGAGTGAGGGAAGTCTGAGCCTTGGCGAAGACCCGGACAAAGGAGCGGGAGCGCTTTGGTTACTTTCGCGATGTGTCCAGTCCGTACACGCCTCGAAAGTGACGCGCCGTAAGGGCGCAAAGGTGAATCAGCATCACCGCCGCTGCTGGATATACATGGTTGGAGGACTCCCCCCAACAGGGTATCTACAGGTCCGCAGTCGCCCTGTTCAATTCAAGCCAACAGCTTTTCAATCTGCGAATGCAGGGTGTCCATGGTGAACGGTTTGGCCAGGATCGGCGCCTTGCGCGCGATCGGGCTGCCGGAATCAAGAATCTCTGCCGGGTAACCACTGATGAAAATCACTTTCAGCTCCGGCCGCAGCTTTACTGCGGGCTCGGCGATCATCACCCCGGAGATGCCGCCCGGCAGGCGATAGTCGGTGATCATCAGGTCAAGATGAGGTTTGGTGGCAAGAATCTCGAACGCCTGCTCGCCGTTCTCCGCCTGCAATACGCGGTAACCCTCGCCCGATAGATAATCGGCGAGCAGCATCAGGATCAGCGGTTCGTCTTCAACGATGAGGACGACATTTTCTGCATCAGAGCTCATGGGACTGCCTTCGGTCTTTTATTTGCTGCCATTACGACCCTGCCCGCTGCCGTAGGTTGCGTGGAATTCAGATAAATATTGCCCGCCGGTGCATGCCCGCCGCTTCTTCAAATCGGCAGACACACCCTGAACAGCGAGCCTTTGCCCTCCTCGCTCTCGACCACGATCTGCCCGCCATGGGCCGCGACAATCTGATCGGAAATGAACAGCCCCAAGCCCAGCCCGTGCACGGCATGATTGGCCGCCACTCGCTCGAATTGCTGGAAGATCCGCCGCTGGTTTTCAGGGCTGATGCCGATGCCCTGATCCCGCACTTCGACCCGGGCCTCACCCCCGACGCTGTAGACCCGCACGTCAACCGGCTTGCGCGCGCCATAACGCAGGGCGTTGGTCAGCAGGTTGGCGATTACCTGTTCGATCCGGAACTCATCCCACACGCCAATCACCGGCTCTTCGGCGCTAAAGGTGACGGAGACTTCAGCAGCGGCGATTTGCGCCGAGAAGCTTTCCAGAAGGTTGCTGACCAGTTCGGTCAGGTCGAACGCCGTGGCGCGGATCGACAGTTTGCCGGTGCGAATACGCGACACATCGAGCATGTCCTCGATCAGCCGGATCAGGCTGTTGATCTGCCGCTCGTCGCGCTCGACCATGGCGCCCAGTTTTTCCATGGTGAAGGCGTGAGCGTTGCCCTTGGCCAGATGCAACTTGCGCAGCTGGGTCTCAAGGATCAGCCCATTGAGCGGGGTGCGTACCTCGTGAGACACAATCGACATGAAGTCGTCGCGCATGCGCACCGCATGTTCCAGCTCGTTCTGGGTCTGCTGCAGCTTGCCCAGCAGCACCTCCTGTTCACGGCGGCTGCTCTCCAGCGCCTCGACCTGCAGCTTCATGGCCTTGCGCTGTCGATACAGGTCAACAAACACATTGACCTTGCTCTTGACCGCGTGGATGTCCAGCGGCTTGTGCAGGAAGTCCACCGCGCCGCTCTCATAGCCCTTGAAGGCGTAGTTGAGCTCGCGCCCGGCGGCACTGACGAACACGATCGGGATGCTCTTGGTGCGATCCGTACCGCGCATCATTTCGGCCAGCTCGAAACCATTCATGCCAGGCATCTGCACGTCCAGAATCGCCATGGCGAATTCGTGCTGCAGCAGCAGGGACAAGGCTTCATCGGCCGACAGGGCTTTATAAACCTCGCGATCCTCGCGCTTGATCAATGCTTCGAGCGCCAGAAGATTCTCCGGCAGATCATCGACGATCAGCAGCTTGGCTTTGATGTGACTCAGCATGCGATTCGTTCCAGCTCGGCCAGCAATTGGCCTATGTCATTTAAAGGCAGCAGGTAGTCCGGTTCATGCAAGGCCAAGGCAGCCTCCGGCATGGTCCGCGCCTGCGCTTGGGCAGGGTCCTGCACTATCGTGAAACCACCGGCGCGCTTGATGCGCGATAAGCCGTGGGCGCCATCGTTGTTCGCACCGGTGAGCAAAATCCCGACCAGGCGTTTGCCGTAGGCATCAGCGGCCGAATCAAAGAGGATGTCGATGCTCGGCCGCGAATGAAAGACCCGATCCTCCTGGCTCAAGGACAGGCTGAGGTCGCGCTCCACCGACAGGTGATAGCCGGGGCCGGCGAAATACAGCGTACCGGGCACGATGTCTTCTTTGTCGTCGGCTTCTTTGACCGGGATGGGCAGGCGCGCCTGAAAGACGCTGGCCAGCTGGCTGCGACGTTCATCTGGAATATGCAGCACCGTCAGGATGGGCAAGCGAAATCCCACCTTGATGGTGGAAAAAATCTTCAACAACGCCTCCACACCGCCAGCAGAGGCCCCCACGACAATGGCAGCGGCCCTGGGCAGTGGCGCGTCTGAAGCTTCAGTGACGTCAAAGCGTGTCTTCATGACTTGCGATAGATCCGTTCCGGTTTGACGAATGATTCGAATTTGTTCGAATAGGCCGAAAAATCCAGCGTCTCCTTGCTGCCCAACACCAGGAAACCCCGGTGGCTGAGTGAGTCGTGGAACAGCCCGAACGCGCGATCCTGCAACTTCTTGTTGAAGTAGATCAGCACATTGCGGCAGGACACCAACTGGGTCTCCGAAAACACACTGTCAGTGGCCAGGCTGTGGTCGGCAAATGTCACGTTCTCGCGCAGGCTCTTATCGAAAATCGCGTAGTCGTAAGCCGCGGTGTAATAGTCGCTGAACGCCCTCTGACCACCCGCCTTCTGATAATTCTCGGTGTAGGCGCGCACGTTCTCCATGGAGAAAATGCCCTGCTTGGCTTTTTCCAGAGAGCTGGGATTGATGTCTGTGGCGTAAATGATCGTGCGCTCCAGCAAGCCTTCCTCACGCAACAGGATGGCCATGGAGTAGACCTCTTCCCCGGTGCTGCAACCAGCGATCCAGATCTTGATCGACGGGTAGGTGCGCAACAGCGGCACCACTTCCTGACGTATTGCCAGGAAGTGCGACGGGTCGCGGAACATTTCGCTGACCGGGATGGTGAGGAACTGCAGCAACTGCATGAAGGCTGCGGGATCATGCAACACCCGCTCCTGCAAGGCGGAAATGGTCGGGCAGTCGAACTGGCGCAAAGCATGGCTGACCCGACGCTTGACCGAGGCTCCGGAATAGTCGCGAAAGTCGTAGCTGTATTTCAGATAAATCGCGTCTATCAACAGGCGCAACTCGATTTCCGCGTTTTGATCTAAAGACATGGCTGACCTGGGTGACTGAGTCGGGTGCACAGCGTGAGGCGCTCGGGGTTGGGCCTCACTCGTTGGGCCTTGCTGGCTCAAATACGTTCCATTTTGGGCAGCCAGACGCGAATCAGGGAAAACAGCCGATCCAGGTCGATGGGTTTGGCCAGGTAATCGTTGGAACCGGCCTGCAGGCAGCGCTCCTGATCGTCCTTCATGGCCTTGGCCGTGACCGCAATGATCGGGAGCTTGCGCCAGCGCGGGTCTTTGCGGATTTCGATGGTCGCTTCGTAGCCATCCATCTCAGGCATCATCACGTCCATCAGCACCAGATCGATGTCTTCGACCTCGTCCAGTTTGGCGATGGCTTCATAGCCGTTGCGCGCCACTTCGACGAGCGCGCCCTTGTGTTCCAGAGCACTGGTCAGGGCGAAAATATTCCGCACATCGTCATCGACCACTAGGATCCGGCGCCCCTCAAAGACCTTGTCGCGACTGCGAGCGGTCTTGAGCATCTTCTGCCGCTCGTTGGACAGCTGCGACTCGACCTTGTGCAGGAACAGCGTCACTTCATCCAGCAGGCGCTCCGGGGAGCGCGCGCCTTTGATGATGATCGAACGGGAATATTTGAGCAGCTCGGTTTCTTCATCTCGGGTCAGGTTGCGCCCGGTGTAGACGATGACCGGCGGGAATGAACAGATCTCTTCCGTGGACATGCGCTTGAGCAAGTCATTGCCGAGCATGTCCGGCAGTTTGAGGTCGATGATCATGCAGTCGTAAACGTTGTCGCGCAGCAGATCCAGAGCATCCTGAGCAAAGCCCACAGCGGTGATCTCGATGTCGTCATCGCCGATCAGACGCGCGATGCTGTCGCGCTGCAAGGCGTCGTCCTCTACCAGCAGGATGCGCTTGACCTTCTGGGTCAGCTTGGCTTCTAGCTTGGCGAAGACATCCTTGAGCTCTTCGCGGGTGGTCGGCTTGACCGCATAACCCACCGCGCCCATGTGCATGGCCGCTTCCTGGCGATCTTCAACGGAAATCACATGCACCGGGATATGCCGCGTCGGTGCCAGTTCCTTGAGACGCTGCAGGACCGTGAGGCCAGAGTGATCCGGCAGGCGCATGTCCAGCAGAATCGCATCTGGAACGAACTGCGCCGCGAGGTTGAAACCGTCATCGGCGGCGTGGGCCACCAGACAGTGATAACCCAGCTCGTGCGCGAGGTCATAGAGGATTTTCGCGAAGTCCACCCCATCTTCGATGACCAGAATGCAGCGCTTGTCGGACGGCAACTTGTCACGATCATCGGCAAAGGCCGGGACCGCTGGCAGGCTCGCGGCCGGTAGAACCGCAGGTGCCACGATCGGTGCAGGGATATGAACGGCGGGTCTGGCCAGCATCGCCAGTGGCGCTGCCGGTTCGCCATATTGGCTGGGCACCTGCTCGACATATTCCTCAGGCAGCACCAGGGAGAAAATACTGCCCTGCCCCGGCTCGCTGGTCACGCTGATCGAACCGCCCAGCAGCCCGGCAAGATCACGGGAAATCGACAGGCCCAGGCCCGTGCCGCCGTAGCGACGGTTGGTGGTGCCATCCGCCTGACGGAAGGCTTCGAAGATACTTTCCTGATGCTCGGAGGCAATGCCGATCCCCGAGTCGCGAACCGTGAAGACAATGCCTTCACCCGGCTGGCGAGAGACCGTCATGCTCACCGTGCCGCTCTCGGTGAACTTGATGGCGTTGGACAGCAGGTTCTTGAGGATCTGCTCCAGACGCTGGCGGTCGGTGAAGAGCATGGTCGGCGCACCGGCCTGCAACTCCACGTGGAAATCGAGCTTCTTGTCCCTGGCCAACGGCTCGAACATCCCGCGCAGGCCGTCCACCAGCCGCGCAACGCTGGTGTTTTCGGGGCGCATGTCGAGCTTGCCGGCCTCGACTTTGGAAATGTCCAGAATGTCGTTGATCAGGTTCAGCAGGTCATTACCCGCCGAGTAGATCGATTCGGCGAACTTGACCTGTTCGGCGGTGAGGTTTTCTGCCGGGTTTTCCGCCAGCAGCTTGGCCAGAATCAACGAGCTGTTGAGCGGCGTACGCAGCTCGTGGGACATGTTGGCCAGGAATTCGGACTTGTATTTACTGGAGCGCTGCAGCTCATCGGCCCGGGCTTCGAGTTCCACCTGGGCGATGCTCAGCTCTTCGTTGTTGCGGTCCAGGGCGTCGCGCTGATCCGCAAGCGCCTGGCTCTGTTCAGCCAACTGTTCGTTGGTCTGTTCCAGTTCCGCCTGCTGGGTTTCCAGATGGACCTGGGATTCCTTGAGGATTCGAGACTGCTCTTCGAGCTCTTCGTTGGCAGTGCGCAATTCTTCCTGCTGAACCTGCAGCTCTTCATTGAGCTGCTGGGTTTCGGCCAGCACTTCCTGCAAGCGCTGGCGATAACGAGCGGCTTCGATGGAGGTGCCGACGTTATCTGAGATCAGTTCGAGGAACTCGACATCGTTGTCGGTCAGCGGGCGCAAAAAGCCCAGCTCGATTACGCCATTGACCTGGTCATCGTTACTGGTTGGCACCACCAGCACACTGCGTGGATCGCCCTCACCCAGACCGGAACTGACCTTGAAGTAATTACTTGGCACATCGTCCAGACGGATGATCTGATCCTGCTGAGCGGCCTGGCCAATGATGCCCTCGCCGCTATAAATCGATTGTTCATGCTGTTCCTGTTCGCGTGAGAACCCGTAAGACGCCACACGCTTGAGGCCGCCATGCTCCTGGCGCACATAAACGGCCGCCACCACGCTGCCCAGATATTGCGCGAAAAACTGCAGCACGTTGCGACCCAGGGTGTTCAGGGTCAGCTGCCCCAGCACTTGTTCGGCCAGTTCGCTCTGCCCGTTGCGCAGCCAGGCGACCTTTTTCAGGCGTTCGGCGTTTTCCTCCTGCTGGGTGAGGTTATCGCCATAGGTCTTGGACAGCGCGAGCAGATCCCGGCGACCGATATAGGCCAGGAAACCACTGACACTCAAGACGAATATCAGGTACAGGCTCACGGACAGAATCGTGGTGTGGGTAACATCGGCGTTACGTGACAGACGCAGTTGCTGTTCGACTTCGACAATGCCTTCGAACTGGCTGCGGATCTCGTCGGTCAGGCGCTTGCCTCGGCCGGTACGCAGCGGGGCGACGAATTCACCCTTGGTGCGGCGCTGGTTGATCATTTCCTCGGCGTAGCTGTTCCACTCAGCCTGTAATGCTTGCACGCGTTTGAGGCGATCAATCTGCGGCGGGTTATCCCGGACCAGCTCTTCGAGCCCCTGGAGCTCCGCGACCACGGCAGGCTTGGCCAGCTCGTAGGGGTCCAGGTAACGCTCGTCCCCGGCTAGCAGGTAACCGCGCATCCCGGTTTCCATGTCGATGGAAAGCTTCAGGGCACGATTGGTGTTATTGATCACCCGATCGGTATGCTCGACCCACTGAATAACGGACAGCAAATAACTGATCAGGCCGACGAAAAATACAGCGCTGATGACGCCAACACTCAAGGGAAGTGTGACGTTGCGCCCCAGTAATTTACGAAAACGTTGCTCATCGACGGTAGACGGACGGATCATGAGAATGCCCAAGTGATTCATCAAGCCGTGAATATTGCCGTAAACTTCGATAAAAGACTCTGATTTCTGACACATACTGCTGAATTTTCTGACATTTCTTGAGCGAAAATGACCTGTAGTGGCTCAGAATCGTTACAAATCTCGAGGACAGCGGGCTTAACGAATACATTTTGTGTCGCACTGGAACTTCCAGCGCGGTTTTACCGACTTATTTCGCGGCCATGCCACTGATGGCCATGCTCACCGTCATTTCTAAACAAAGGAAACCAATCCATGTCTGCCAGCACCATTCTCGTGGTCGAAGACGACGCCATCGTACGCATGCTGATCGTCGACGTTCTTGAAGAGCTGGAATATGCCGTGCTGGAAGCCGAGGATGGCGAAGCAGCGCTTAAAGTTCTGGAAAATGCCGACAACATCATCGATTTGATGATGACCGACCATGGCTTGCCGGGCATCAGCGGTGCTCAACTGGCAACCAGGACCCGTGAGATTCGCCCTGATCTGCCGATCCTGTTCGCCAGTGGCTACGCGGAGAACATCGAAGTCCCGGCCGGCATGCACAGCATTGGCAAGCCGTTCTCCATTGATCAACTGCGCGACAAGGTCAAAGGCATTCTTGGATAAGTTCGTCGTGACCGCGGCACACATCAGCGCGCAAACCCGGGTTCTGATCATCGGTTACGTCTGGCCAGAGCCCAGGTCGTCAGCGGCCAGCGGGCACATGATGCAGCTGATTCACTGCATGCTTGAGCAAGGCTGGCGCATCACCTTTGCCAGCCCTGCCACTGAAGGTGAGCACAAGGCTGACTTGGCGGTATTGGGCATCGATGAAGTTCGCATCGAGCTGAACAACAGCAGTTTTGACGAATTTGTCGGTGAACTTCAGCCCGATATCGTGCTGTTCGATCAGTTCATGATTGAGGAGCAGTTTGGCTGGCGAGTCGAGAAGCATTGCCCAACGGCTGTGCGTATTCTGGAAACCTCCGACTTGCAAAGCCTGCGCAATACGCGCCACGCTCAGCTAAAGCGTTTTATAAACGAAAGCACTCAACTTGATGATTTAAATAGCTTTCTTGGATCATCAGAGTGCTCGATAGTGTCAGAAATGGCAGTCACCGACCTGGCTCAGCGCGAAGTGGCGGCGCTGTTTCGTTCCGACCTCAACCTGATGACCTCCGATGTGGAGATGCAGCTGCTCAGCGAACAGTTCGCGGTGCCGCAGGCGTTGCTGCATTGGTGCCCACTGATGGTCGAAGGCAGCGGGGGTGACTATCGACCCTTCGCCGAGCGGGCGAATTTCCTCAGCATTGGCAACTTCCGTCACGCACCCAACTGGGATGCGGTGCTGTGGATGAAGAACGCGATCTGGCCCTTGATCCGCCAACAGCTGCCCAAGGCACAGTTGCACATTTATGGGGCCTACACCCCGCCCAAGGCTACGGCACTGCACAACGCTGCCCAGGGTTTTCATGTCATGAACTGGGCCGAAGATGCGCTGCAGGTCATGTCCCAGGCGCGCATTTGCCTGGCGCCCCTGCGTTTCGGCGCGGGCATCAAGGGCAAGCTTGTGGATGCCATGCTCTGCGGGACGCCATCGGTCACGACACCCATAGGGGCTGAGGCCATGAGTGGCAACCTCCCTTGGCCAGGGCTGGTAGCAAGCAGCGCTCAGGACATCGCCGATGCCGCCGTGCGCCTGTATCAGGATCAAGCGCTGTGGCACCAGGCGCAACAGGCGGGAACGGCGCTGCTGCTAGCTCGCTATCAACACACGCAGCATTGCGCGAGCCTCATCCAGCGTATCGAGCAGCTGCGCCAGGACTTGCCTGCCCACCGCACCGCCAACTTCATCGGCGCCATGCTGCGACACCATCACCACAAAAGCACCCAGTACATGGCGCAGTGGATCGAGGCGAAGAATCGAAACTAGCACCCACTGCCATGGAGTTATCTGTGCGGGCTGCAATGCTTCGGCAAACACATAACGGCTGGCTTGACCTAGGACCTGTGGGAGCGAATTCATTCGCGAAGAGGCCATTGCATCCGACCCATATTCAGGAGTCGTGACTTTGCCTTCGCGAATGAATTCGCTCCCACAGGTTTCGTGTGTACCGGATGGATTTATTCCAACTTGCGTAACAGATACGTATCCATGATCCAGCCCTTCTCCAGCCTCGCCTGCGCCCTGACCATTTTGATCTGCTCACACACCTCATCCAGCGGACCGCTGATCAGGATCTCGTCGGGCGTACCCAGATACGCCCCCCAGTAAATGTGCAGCCCGCCGTTGAGAAATCGCTCGAAAGTGCAGTGAGCGTCGAGCATGACCACTGCATTTTCAGGGCCTTGTTGCGGATACGAAGCCAATTGGCGACCCGTCGTGATAAGGACAGGTTCGCCGACACGGTTGAGCGCAATACGATGCTGCGCTGCCAACGCCTGCATGCTGCTGATACCAGGAATCACTTCATAATCAAATGCTTGCGTTCCATTGCTAATAATTAATTCAAGTATGCGCAGGGTGCTGTCGTAGAGCGATGGGTCGCCCCATATCAAGAATGCAGCGGTTTGCCCTGGCCCCACCTCTTCGCTTATCAACCGATCGAAGAGCGCAGCGCGCTGTTGGTGCCAGCGCAGAATGCCGCGCTCGTAGGACCGCGGATCATCCTCGCGAGGCGAGTCGCTCACTTGCAACAAGCGGTAATCATCGCCCTGGATGTAGCGCTCGCAGATCTCCTTTCTGAGCCGCAACAGGCTGTCATCGGCGTAGCCCTTGTCGAGGATGAACAGCACCTTGGCGCGGTTCAGGGCGTTGATGGCCTGAACGGTGATCTGCTCGGGATTGCCCGAGCCGATGCCGATGAGGAGGATGGTTTTCATGCAGCGCCTCAGAATGTTAAGCCTGGTCTGTAATGTAGGAGCTGCCGCAGGCTGCGACAGCAATATTGCTGAAAAACCGCAATTCGCAGCCTTCGGCAGCTCCTACAAGGGTTACATCAACGGTTTGATCAGCATCGCAAATAGTGCACATTAGCAGGCTGGCATTCCTGAATGACGGCCACACCATGACAAAAACAACAAGGGTCACAGACCCCTCGTATGAACTGATGGACGACCACAATGGCTTGTCCATCATCTACCGCGAACACGGCTTCCCCTGCCCGCTGGTGCGTTGGCATTTTCACAAGGAATACGAACTGCACTTGATCGTAGCCAGTTCAGGCAAGGTATTTGTGGGCGACTACATTGGCAACTTCTACCCGGGAACGCTGTTCCTCACCGGGCCGAACCTGCCGCACAACTGGATCAGCCAGATCGACGAAGGCGAAGTGGTGCCCAAGCGGGACATGCTGGTCAACTTCACGGACGAGCTGCTGGACAGCGGCAATCAAGTGTTCGCCGAACTCAAGACCCTGACCCCGCTGCTTGAGCGGGCCCAGTACGGCATCGAATTCCGCTGCAAACGCACGATCCGCCAGGCCATGAAACTGATGCAGAAAATAGCTGACTCCAAAGGCATCAGCCGCCTCGGGCACTTCTTCATCCTGCTCGAACTGCTGGCCGTAAGTGACGATTATCAGCTGCTGTCAGCCAAGGACTCCGCGCAAGTGGCTGACGAACACAGCGTTGACCGGACCAACCGCGCCGTGGACTACATTTTCGCCCACTACGCTCGGGAGCTGCCCCTGGAGGAAGTGGCAGATTACCTGGGCATGAAGCCGACTTATTTCTCCCGGGTGTTCAAGCAGGCCACCGGGCGCTGCTTTGTGGAGTTCGTCAATCGGCTGCGGATCAGCAAATCCTGCGAACTGCTGGCCGACGGTGACAAGCCGGTGACGGATGTCTGTTTCGAGTCGGGCTTCAATAATATTTCCAACTTCAACCGGCGCTTTCAGCAACTCAAGGGCATGACCCCCTCCCACTACCGGCGCCTCGCCGTTCAGCGCCTGACCGAACAGAACCTGTACTGATTCACCCCCTTCTATCGACCCTCGTCTACGCTAAAGCGGCGGCGCAGACGTGTGCGAGCAGGTCTGACGCAGATTCGCTGCCGCACTCCAGTGCAAAAAAGTATCAGTAGCAGTGCGGCGCAGGATTTGTCATTGCGCCCGGCGCCCGCTGTAATCAGTACACCTCTTCCTCGTCTCAGGAAGAAACAAAAACAATAACCACCCTCTGTCGCGCACCGCGCACAGAAGAGGAGAGATACATGAAGACCACTGCAAAAGTTCTGCTCGCCAGTACCTGTCTGACGCTCTGCGCCACCGCCTCCGCGGGCGACGTCACCATCGCCACAGTCAACAACAGCGACATGATCCGCATGCAGCGGCTGTCGAAAACCTTCGAAGCACAACATCCCGATATCAAACTCAAGTGGGTCGTTCTGGAAGAAAACGTCCTGCGCCAACGCCTCACCACGGACATCGCCACCAAAGGCGGGCAATTCGATGTGCTGACCATTGGCATGTACGAAGCCTCACTGTGGGGTGCCAAGGGTTGGCTGCAAGAGATGAAAGACCTGCCAGCCAGTTACGCGCTGGACGATGTGTTCCCGTCGGTGCGTGACGGTCTGTCGGTAGACGGCAAGCTGTTCGCGCTGCCGTTCTACGCCGAAAGCTCGATCACCTACTACCGCACCGACCTGTTCAAGGCCGCTGGCCTGACCATGCCGGAGCGTCCGACCTGGACCCAGATCGCCGAGTTCGCCGACAAACTCACCGACAAGTCCAAAGAGCAGTACGGCATCTGCCTGCGGGGCAAGGCAGGCTGGGGGGAGAACATGGCGCTGATCAGCACCGTGGCCAACTCCTTCGGCGGGCGCTGGTTCGACGAGCAGTGGAAACCCCAGTTCGATCAACCCGAGTGGAAAGACGCGCTGAACTTCTACGTCAACACCATGAAGAAATCAGGCCCGCCGGGTGCTTCCAGCAATGGCTTCAACGAAAACCTGGCGCTGTTCAACAGTGGCAAGTGCGCGATCTGGGTGGATGCCAGCGTGGCAGGTTCGTTCGTCACCGATAAATCCCAGAGCAAAGTGGCCGACAGCGTGGGCTTCACCTATGCACCGCACGAAGTGACCGACAAGGGCTCGGCATGGCTCTACTCCTGGGCATTGGCAATTCCGACCAGCGCGAAAAACCAGACCGACGCCAAAGCCTTCACCGAATGGGCCACGTCCCAGGATTACGCGAAGCTGGTCGCGCAGACAGATGGCGTCTCCAACGTACCGCCAGGGACCCGCGCTTCGACCTATACCGATGAATACAAGAAGGCAGCGCCATTTGCCAACATCACCCTGGAATCCCTGAAAGCCGTTACGCCTAAAACCCCAACCCTCAAGCCTGTGCCTTACGTGGGCATCCAGTTGGTGACCATCCCTGAGTTCCAGGCCATCGGCACCTCGGTTGGCCAGCAGTTCTCGGCGGCCCTGGTGGGTACAGCCACGGTGGACGCGGCCTTGAAAAATGCGCAGACCGCCACCGAGCGCGACATGAAACGCGCGGGTTATCCGAAGAAGCAGTAGTCATCCACTGACTGTCGGCCGGGGGGATTTGAACCCCCGGCCTACCGCTCTTCTTTGAACCAGGATCGCCATCATGACAACCTCTACGCCCACTCCCTACGCTGCGACGCCAGGCGAAAAGCCGCTGGCCAAAGGCAGTGTGACCAAACCCGGCTGGTTTCTGGTCAGCCCTTCGGTGCTGCTGTTGCTGGTGTGGATGATCGTGCCGCTGGGCATGACCATCTATTTCTCGCTGATCCGCTACAACCTGCTGAACCCCGGCGAGAACGAATTCGTCGGCCTGGAAAACTTCCAGTATTTCGTCACCGACAGCGGGTTTATTCCCGGCGCTACCAACACCTTGCTGTTGGTCGGCAGCGTGCTGCTGATCAGTGTGGTGTTGGGCGTGTTGATTTCCGCCCTGCTGGAAGCCAGCGAGTTTCTCGGACGCGGCATTGTGCGGGTGCTGTTGATTTCGCCGTTTTTCATTATGCCCACGGTCAGCGCGCTGATCTGGAAGAACCTGATTTTCCATCCGGTGTCCGGGATTCTGGCCTCGGTGTGGAAGCTGTTTGGCGCTCAGCCCATCGACTGGCTGGCGAATTACCCTCTGCTGTCGATCATCATCATTGTCTCGTGGCAGTGGCTGCCGTTCGCCATTCTGATCCTGATGACCGCCATGCAATCGCTGGATCAGGAACAGAAGGAAGCCGCCCGCCTGGACGGTGCAGGCCCTATCGCGATCTTCTGGCACCTGACTCTGCCCCATCTGGCCCGGCCGATTGCGGTGGTGGTGATGATCGAAACCATCTTCCTGCTCTCGGTGTTCGCGGAAATCTTCACCACCACCAACGGGGGGCCCGGCTTCGCCTCAACCAACCTGGCCTACCTGATCTACAACCAGGCCCTGCTGCAATTCGACGTGGGCATGGCGTCCGCTGGCGGCTTGATTGCCGTGGTCATCGCCAACATTGCTGCAATCATCCTGATCCGGATGATCGGCAAAAACCTCACCGACAAGTCCTGAGGGCCGACCCATGATGACGCTCAAACAATCCCGTCGCCTGCAAAGCGTGCTGCTCGGCACCCTGTGCTGGGTGATCGCGGCGCTGATCTTCTTCCCGATCTTCTGGATGGTACTGACCAGCTTCAAGACCGAGATCGACGCCTTCGCCACCCCGCCGCAGTTCATCTTCACGCCGACACTGGAAAACTACCTGCACATTCAGGAGCGCAGTGATTACTTCCACTTCGCCTGGAACTCGCTGGTGATTTCTTTCAGCGCCACGATCCTGTGCATGCTGATTGCCGTGCCTGCTGCCTACTCCATGGCGTTTTTCGAGACCAAGCGCACCAAGAGCACCCTGCTGTGGATGCTCTCGACCAAGATGCTGCCGCCGGTGGGCGTGTTGATGCCGATCTACCTGCTGGCCAAGACCTTTGGCCTGCTGGACACCCGTATCGCGCTGATCGTGATCTACACCCTGATCAACCTGCCGATCGTGGTATGGATGATTTACACCTATTTCAAAGACATCCCCGGAGAAATCCTCGAGGCATCACGGCTCGATGGTGCCAGCACTCGTCAGGAAATCTTCAAGGTGCTGATCCCGATCTGCAAAGGCGGCCTGGCGTCCACGGCGCTGCTGTCGCTGATCCTGTGCTGGAACGAAGCGTTCTGGTCGCTGAACCTGACGTCCTCCAATGCCGCGCCGCTGACCGCCCTGATCGCCTCCTACTCCAGCCCCGAAGGGTTGTTCTGGGCCAAGCTCTCGGCCGTATCGACCCTGGCCTGCGCCCCGATCCTGATCTTTGGCTGGATCAGCCAGAAACAACTGGTGCGCGGCCTGTCTTTCGGGGCGGTCAAGTGATGAGCACAAGTTTGGTAGAAGCGATCGCGGTGTATCTGGCAGACCGCGATTCTGTAGGAGTTGTCGGAGGTTACGACGGCGACGAAGGCGGTTTACCTGACATACCGCAGTTCGCAGCCTGCGGCAGCTCTTACAGCTAAATATCCAAGAATAAGAACGGAGGCCACCATGGCTAACCTCAGCATCAGAAATCTGCAAAAAGGCTTCGACGGTCACCAGATCATCAAAGGCATCGACCTGGACGTGAAAGACCGTGAGTTCGTGGTCTTCGTCGGCCCGTCGGGATGCGGCAAATCCACCCTGCTGCGGCTGATTGCCGGGCTCGAAGACGTCACCTCCGGGACCATCGAGCTTGATGGCCGGGACATCACCCAGGTCACCCCGGCCAAACGCGACCTGGCGATGGTGTTCCAGACGTATGCCCTGTACCCGCACATGACCGTTGGCAAGAACCTGTCATTCGCCCTGGACCTGGCGGGGGGCGACAAGGCGCTGATCAAAAAGAAAGTCGACGAGGCCGCACGTATTCTGGAACTTGGCCCGCTGCTGGAGCGCAAACCCAAGCAGCTCTCCGGCGGGCAGCGTCAGCGGGTCGCCATCGGCCGCGCCATTGTGCGCAACCCGAAGATATTCCTGTTCGATGAGCCGTTGTCCAACCTCGACGCGGCCTTGCGGGTGCAGACCCGCCTTGAGCTGTCGCGCCTGCACAAAGAACTGCAGGCCACCATGATCTACGTGACCCACGACCAGGTCGAAGCCATGACCCTGGCCGACAAGGTCGTGGTGCTCAATGGCGGCAAAGTCGAGCAGGTCGGCTCGCCGCTGGAGCTGTATCACCATCCGGCCAACCTGTTTGTCGCAGGCTTTCTCGGCACGCCAAAGATGGGCTTCCTCAAGGGTAAGGTCAGCCGGGTGGACGCCAGCGGCTGCGAAGTCGAACTGGACGCGGGCACCCGCATCACCCTGCCATTTACCAATGCACAGCAGAGCGTTGGCGATCCGGTCACCTTAGGGATTCGCCCGGAACACCTGAACCTGGCCAAAGATGGCGACTGCCAGATGCAGGTGATTGCCGACGTCAGCGAACGCCTGGGCAGCGACACCTATTGCCACGTGCGCACCCGTGCAGGCGAAGCGTTGACCATGCGGATCCGGGGTGATCTGGCCAGCCAGTATGGCGACACCCTCAACCTGCACCTGGACAGTGCCCATTGCCACCTGTTCGACGCCCAGGGCCTGGTGATTGCCAGAGCCCTGCCGGTCGCCGCTTAAGCAATCGAGATCATTGCCATGAAATTGAACAAGCAGAACCTGACCCAGCTGGGAGAGGGCATCGCCCTTCCCGCCTACGCACCCTCGGCGACTCGCCAGGGCATTGCCCATATCGGCGTCGGGGGATTCCACCGTGCGCATCAGGCTTTCTATACCGATGCGCTAATGAACCAGGGCCAAGGGCTGGACTGGAGCATTTGCGGTATCGGCCTGCGCAGCGAAGACCGGGCCGTGCGCGATGCGCTGGCCGGTCAGGATTTTCTCTATACCCTCTATGAGCTCGGCGACACACCCGACACCGAAACCCGGATTATCGGCTCTATCACCGGCATGTTGCTGGCCGAAGACGATATTCAGGCGGTGATCGACAAACTCGCCAGCCCGGAGATCCGCATCGTGTCCCTGACCATCACCGAAGGGGGTTATTGCATCGATGACAGCACCGGCGAGTTCATGAGCCACTTGCCACAGATCCAGCACGACCTTAGCCACCCGGATGCCCCGCGTACCGTATTCGGCCTGTTGTGCGCAGCGCTGAACGCGCGGCGTGCGGCATCGATTCCGGCGTTCACCGTGATGTCCTGCGATAACCTGCCGCACAATGGCGCAGTGGCCCGCAAAGCACTGCTGGCGTTCGCCGCGCCGTTGGATGCGGCACTGCACGACTGGATCGCCGAACATGTCAGCTTCCCCAATGCCATGGTCGACCGAATCACGCCCATGACCAGCACCGCCCACCGCCTGAAACTGGCCGATGAAAAAGGCATCGACGACGCCTGGCCGGTGGTCTGCGAACCGTTTGTGCAATGGGTGCTGGAAGACAAATTCGTCGACGGTCGTCCGGCCTGGGAAGCCGTGGGTGTGCAGTTCACAGACGACGTGACGCCCTACGAAGAAATGAAAATCAAGCTGCTCAACGGTAGCCATCTGGCGCTGACCTACCTGGGTGCACTCAAGGGTTATCGCTTCGTTCACGAGACCATGAATGATCCACTGTTCGTGCGCTATATCCGCAGCTACATGGACCTGGACGTGACCCCGCAACTGGCCTCGGTACCCGGCATTGATCTGGAAGGCTACAAAGACACCCTGATCGAGCGTTTCTCCAATCTGGCCATCGCCGACCAACTGGAACGGGTCTGCTCGGACGGTTCGTCGAAATTCCCCAAATTCACCGTGCCCACCATCAATCGGCTGATCGTCGACCAAGGCAACATGGAGCGCGCAGCACTGGTGGTCGCGGCCTGGGCGCTGTACCTGCAAGGCGAGGAAGGTGAGAACGGCGTGCCTTACAAGATCGTCGACCCGCGTGCCGACTTCTGCAAAGCGCTGGTGGCGGACGATGTGCTGATCACCCAGCGACTACTGGCCGTGGAAGAGATTTTCGGCGCAGCCATCCCGCAGTCGGCCGAGTTTGTCGCGGCCTTCGAACAGAACCTGAACAGCCTCAAGCAGCTGGGCGTCAGCCAGACCCTGGAAAACCTGTTGGCTAAAACCGTCTGAGGTGAGCATGTTTCTCGGGATTGATTGCGGCACCCAGGGCACCAAGGCCATTGTGCTCGACGCCCATACCGGACAAGTGCTCGGTATGGGCTCAGCGCCCCACAGCATGATCAGCGCTGCCAATGGCCGCCGCGAGCAGGACGTTCAGCAGTGGCTGACGGCGTTTGAACAGGCCACGCAACAGGCGCTGCTACTGGCGGGCGTGTCTGGCGATCAGATCCTCGGCATTGGGGTTTCCGGACAGCAACACGGGCTGGTGCTGCTCGACGCCCAAGGCCAGGTGCTGCGCCCGGCCAAACTCTGGTGCGACACGGAGTCGACGCCGCAGAATGACCGGCTGCTGGCGTATCTGGGCGGTGAAACGGGCTCGTTGCAACGTTTGGGCATCGTCATCGCCCCCGGCTACACCGTGTCCAAGCTGCTGTGGACTCAGGAGCAGCACCCGGAGCTGTTCGAGCGCATCGATAAAATCCTGCTGCCCCATGACTACCTCAATTACTGGCTGACCGGCCGCGCCGCAAGCGAATACGGTGATGCGTCCGGCACCGGCTATTTCGATGTGCGCACGCGCCAGTGGGACCTGGAGATACTCCAGCACATCGACCCCAGCGGGCGTCTGTGTCGAGCGCTGCCACAGTTGCTGGCTGCTGACGAACCTGTGGGCAAGCTGCTGCCAGACATCGCCCGGCGCCTGGGCATCAACCCGCAAGCGTGTGTATCCAGCGGCGGCGGTGACAACATGATGGGCGCCATCGGCACCGGCAATATTCACCCGGGGGCGATTACCATGAGCCTCGGCTCGTCCGGCACCGTGTATGCCTTTACGGAGCAGCCGCAGGTCAGCGAGCACGCATCAGTGGCCACATTCTGCTCGTCCTCCGGCGGCTGGCTACCTTTGATCTGCACCATGAACCTGACCAACGCCACCGGTGCAGTGCGCGAGCTATTCGATCTGGAAATCGACGCTTTCAACCTCGCGGTTGATCAAGCGCCGATTGGTGCGCAGGGTGTTTCGATGCTGCCTTTTCTCAATGGTGAACGAGTGCCAGCCCTGCCCCATGCCACCGGCAGCATTCTGGGGCTCGACGCGACCAACCTGACCCAGGCCAACCTGTGCCGTGCGGTGGTGGAAGGCACGACGTTTGGCCTGCGCTACGGACTGGATCTGCTGAGGGACAGCGGTATCCAGAGCGCTCATATTCGGCTCATCGGTGGTGGGGCCAAAAGCCCGGTCTGGCGGCAGATCGTCGCGGACATCATGAATACTCCGGTGATCTGCACCGAGCATGCCGAAGCAGCAGCGCTGGGCGCGGCGATACAAGCGGCGTGGTGTCATTCAAGCGCAGGGGAAGAACCTGAAACACTGGCCAACCTCTGCGCGCGCTGCGTGGCCCTGGATGTGAGCAGTGAGACACGCCCGATTGCGCAGAACGTCACCGCCTATCAAGAGGCCTATGCGCGTTACCGTAGCCAGCTGCAGCTTATCCAGGCCTCTGGCCCCATCTAATTCAGGGAGCACCTATGTTTCTCGTGTGTGGCGAAGCACTGTTCGATTTTTTCTGTCAGGCCGATAGCGGCGAAAACCTCAATAAACTCGGGTTCCAGGCCATTGCCGGAGGGTCTCCTTTCAACGTTGCGGTGGGCCTTCGTCGCCTTGGCTTGGAGGCCGGTCTGTTTGCCGGGCTGTCCACCGATTACCTGGGCCGACGGTTGCGCGCAGTCCTGGACAAGGAAGGCGTAAACCCGGACTTTCTCATCGATTTCGACGCTCCCACTACCCTGGCCATGGTCGCAGTCGGTGCCGACGGCTCCCCGGTCTACAGCTTCCGTGGCGAAGGCTGCGCGGACCGGCAACTGGGTATCGAGCACTTGCCGGAACTGGATGAGCGCGTACGCGGCATTCATGTCGGCTCATTCTCACTGGTGGTCCAGCCAATCGCCGATACGCTGCTGGCGCTGGTCGCCAGGGAAAGCGCCAAGCGCTTGATCACCCTGGACCCCAACGTGCGTCTCAACCCAGCCCCGGATATCCAGCGCTGGCGCCAACAGGTCAGCACCTTCGCCGAGCACGCGCATCTGATCAAGGTCAGCGACGAAGACCTTGAACTGCTCTATCCCGGACAGGACGCCGCCAGCATCGCCCAAGGCTGGCTGAACAAGCGTTGCCAGTTGGTCATCCTGACCCAGGGAGTCAAAGGCGCGACGATTTTCAGCCGCCAGCATGGCAGTTGGTCCGTGGCTGCCGAACAGGTAAAGACGGCTGATACGGTCGGCGCAGGCGATACCTTTCAGGCGGCGCTGATCACCTTCCTGACCGAGCGCCAGCTGGACGACCCCATGAGCCTGCCCACCCTGCGCAAGGACACCCTGGACGACATGCTCAGGTTCGCGGTCAAGGCCGCAGCACTGACCTGCACCAAGGTCGGCCCGGATTTGCCGTATCGGCAGCAGTTGGGATAACAACGAGGAGTACACACACTCCTGTAGGAGCTGCCGAAGGCTGCGAACGGCGGTAAGTCTGGCAAACCGCAATTCGCAGCCTTCGGCAGCTCCTACAGGGCCGGGATGCACGTCAATACGCGTACTTCACGCATTAATCCGGAGGGTGAGAGATGTCCTCATCGAGGTGCTACCTACTTCGGGCATGACTGCGGCTCCGGCAAGTGCAACGGGGTCTTGATCGGGTACTGGGGAGTGCCATAGGCATAACACGAGGTGCTGACCTCTAGCTCATCGCAAAGCAGGAAATGCACCGTGATGCCGCAGACTTTCTCGCGATATTGCAGCGCACCCCCTGTGGGAGCGAATTCATTCGCGAAGAGGCCCTTGCTGGCAAATCTGCTGCGACTGATACACCGCCTTCGCGAATGAATTCGCTCCCACAGGTTTGTTGTCGGGCGGTAGATGCAATGACGCAAAAAACACCGTACCAAGACCCATAGTTGCCTTAAACCAACGCCAACCTGGCGGCCAGAATCTTGCTGTTCACGTCGGCCGTGGTGTTTTGCTGCTGTGCCTGCAAGGCAGCCTGCAGTTTGTTGTCAGCATCGAGCTTTTGCTCGGGCGACATCGCGTCGTACTCATCCTTGCTGACGCCGGTGAGTTTTTCACGCATTTGCTCGGCGGGCGTGAGGTTCATGTAGTCCATGAACTGCTGCTGGACCGAGTTGAATTTTGAAACCGCGTCACCCACATCAGCCTCTGAAACCACCGCTGAATCATTGGCCGCAACGTTGCTGTCGCTGATCTTTGAGACAAAGGTTGGTTCGCTGCCGGTAGTGCCCTGGGTTTGTGTCGCCGCCTTCAGGTTGACCAGCATTTTTGCAAAGGCTTCGTCATACGCGGCGCCCTGCTGGCTGCCGGCACCTTGCGCAACACCGTTGACTGCCGGCACGGCGTTGAGTGGACCTGCGGGTACCGCAAACGCCTCAGTCGCTGCGTCTTCTGAACTCTTGCGTCCCACTACCTGTGAAACCAGATTGTGAAGCGCGCTGATACTCGCGATATTCATTGCTCACCTCCTGTTGCTGTGGACATGCCCATTAGGCACAGCAAGACCGGTGCCAGCTTGTACGCTCGGCTATATCCCTTTGGATGCGGGGCTTTCGCTCAAGTCGAAATACCCAGGGATCCACACAACGGCAATCGCCCGCCAAGTCCGGCCAGCCCTTGCCGTTCTTTTACAGGTTCAGCAGCAGTTGGTCCTCCGGTAGCGGCACGGCAAAGAAGTAGCCCTGGGCCTGGCCTGCGCCAATCTCGCGTAGCAGGTCGAGAGTGGCCTGGTCTTCGACGCCCTCGGCCACCACGGTCAGGTCCAGGGATTCGGCCATGCGCACAATCGCCCGGACGATCGCCCGGCTCCGCGAACTGGTGGTCAGCTCGAGGGTAAACGACCTGTCGATTTTGAGGCCGGTGAAATGGTATTGGTGGACATAACTCAAGGATGAGAAACCCGCCCCGAAGTCATCCAGTACTACGGACACGCCATGTTCGGCCAAGTGTTTCATCGATTGCCGGGCAAGCTCCGGCTCGGCCACCAGCGCGCCTTCGGTGAGTTCCAGGCAGATCCGGGCAGGCGACATGTCGTAGCGGGCCAGCAGCGCCAGCACTTCACCGGCGAATTCCGGCCGGGTGATGCTGTAGCTCGAACAATTGACGTGCACTGTCGGCCAGTGTTCGTTGCCGGGCCGCGCCAGGATCGCCACCACGCATTGCAGCATGTAGAGATCCAGGCGGCCGATCAGCCGCAAGCCTTCCAGGGCGGGCAGGAAATGACCCGGGGCCATCACGCGGCCGTCCGGCTGACGCCAGCGGATCAACGCTTCAAGCGCCAACACGGTGCCAGTGGTGACGCAGACGATCGGCTGGAAGTAAGGAATCAGCTCATCGGTGCGCTTCAACGCATTGCGCAGCGCGCCTTCCTGTTCGACCTGATCAGACACCTCGCGGCGCAGTTCCTGATTGAACACGGCATAGCTGTCGCGCCCGCCATTCTTGACCCGATACATCGCCATGTCGGCATCACGCAGCAGGTCGGCCGGTTCCTGGTGAAACTGGCTGTCTGCTCCCACCACTCCAATGCTGCAGGAGGAAAACACCGCATGGCCATCAATGAAGAACGGCAGATCGAACGCGGCCAGAATCCGCTCGGCAATCCCGATGGTCACGTCCAGAGGAGCGTCGACCGCGAGCACGGCAAACTCGTCACCGCCCAGGCGTGCCAGCAAGTCCGGCTCGCGCATGCAGCTGCGCAAGCGGTCTGCAGTCTGGGTCAGCAATTGGTCACCGAAATGATGACCAAGGCTGTCATTGACCAGCTTGAAACGGTCCAGGTCGATGAACATCACCCCCAACTGACGGCCGCTGGTGCGAAATTCTCGCCAGGCCGATTGCAGACGATGCTGTAAATGGCTGCGGTTGGGCAAGCCGGTGAGCGAGTCGTGGGAGTTTTCGTGCTGCAGCTTGGCGTTGGCCAGGTCCAGCTCGCGGGTGCGGTCCTGGACCCGTGCTTCCAGGCGCAGGTTGGCGGTCTGCACGGCTTCAGCGGCGCTGCGCCGGGCCAGGGCCGTGTCGATGTGCCGGGAAACGAAGGTCAGCAACTCCTGATCCCGCAGCGAGTAGCGCACCAGCGGGGAGTAACTCTGGATCGCCAGCACTCCGCGCACGGAGTCGCCGTCGAACAAAGGTACGCCCAGCCAGGATGAAGAGCGATTGTCGATATTGATCGGCTCGACCTCGCCGGAGGCCTCCAGCACCAGGGTTTCTTCCGCGTCAATCAGGCACGCACGCCGCTTGCGGATCACATATTCAGTAAATCCCCGCTGCCCGCGCCGCGCAGAGGGCCGACTGCGTACACGCTCATCGACGTAGTAGGGAAAGGTCACCTCCCCCGTGGCACTGTCGAACAGCGCGATGTAGAAGTTCAGCGCGACCAGCAACTCGCCGACGATCAAATGCAGGCTGTGGAACAGCTCGGCCATGTCACCGGGCTGGCTGGACAGCTCAGCAATCTGAAACAACGCGCTTTGCAGGTGCTCGGCCCGCTCGCGTTCGGCCACTTCCTGACGCAAGGCGGCGTTGAGCGTGGAGAGTTCCTGGGTGCGCAGCAGCACCGTGCGCTCAAGATCAGCACGGTGCAGGATCCGGTCCAGAGCCATGGCGACGTGGCGCACGACGACCAGGAACAGTGCGCGGTCTTCTGCACTGTACACCCGGGACACGTCATAGACCTGCATGGCGAGCATGCCAAACACCTCATCGGAGGCGTTCTTGAGGGGCGCACCCATCCAGAATTCGGGCCGGTGGCCCATGGCGAAAAAGCGCTTTTGCGCCCGTGCCCGCTCGATTCCGACCGCGTCGACGAACAACGGCTGTTCGCTGCTCAACACATAGGCAGTCATCGACAACTGTGCAGGGTCGAGGAATTCATGGGTGTCTGGGAGCATCACATCTTGATCGATGATGTCGATGTAATACGGATACGTGATCTTGCCGGTCGCCCGGTCATAAAGGGCGAGATAGAAGTTCTCGGCATCGATCAACGACGCAAGCTGATCATGCACCCCCTGCAGAAAGGCCCCTCGATCCCGGGTAGAGCTGGCCAGATAGGTGATTTCGTACAGCACCCGCTGGGTGATCTGCGCCCTCGCCAATGCGTCGGTCTGCAGGCGATAACCCAGGCGTTGCGCCAGCCTGGCCAGCTCGGCGTTCTGCGACTCACCTCGGGGAGCAAGCAACCACGCCAGCACGCCCTCGCCTCGACCAGCGGCCCAGCGATGCAGCTGGTATTCGCGACAGAAGTCGTCGAACCGGTCGTTTGCGATACTCACTGACCAGCGCATCTCAGCGTCGCCGCGCCCCAGCAAATGCATCGGGTCGCCAACGGCATAGACCGCCCACGGGACATCGCCCATGTGATCCTGAATGGCGCCCAGCAGTGACTCAAGGGGCTCGGCCGCATCATCTGCTACCGCCGCCCCGTCAACGCTTACGATTGCCGGGTCTTCATAGGCTTGCCGCCGGTCATGGGCCAAGGGAGGGACATTCATGAAAGCTCCAGAACCATAGACTGCAAGCGCGTATCTTCGCGGGGCGTGCGGGGGCGTGCAAGTGGCATATTCGAATCATGCACAATAAAGCGGGTTTTACGCGGGGAAGGTGCGCTGGAGCTGCTGTAAACGCGGAGGAAAGAGCGGTGGGAAGCCGGACAGGCGGCGCAGGCGAGAGGCGCTCAGTCAGTGCTGGTCATCAGCCTCTGGCGCTACATCAATTGATGTAATGCCCAGCAACTGAGCCTGACGCAGCACCTCAACCGGTGCAGCATCAGCAGACGGGAGGATGAGGCTGTTTTCACCGTCGCCAAAGTGCAGTTCCAGCAAGTGCATGGCAGCGCCTGCCGCCGTCAACTGTGGCTGATCAATTTCCAGCAGGTGCTGCCGGGGTTCATTGTTGAACTCATACGACACGCGAAACGGGCGCAGGTGGTTCATTGGTTGGCAGCCTTGATCATGGCTTGAATGACATGGCTTGGGCTAGTTGAGTGCCTGGCCATAGATTTCGGATTTACGCAGAAAACTGTTCAAACGCCCGAATGAACGACTTTGTCGTTCGGCAGCCGCTGCCCAGACCGGACCGGTCGTGTGGTGTGAACCCACCATCCCCATCATCGCGGAAGTTGCATCGTTCAACTCAAGCATCAACACAGTTGCCTGGTCCTTGAAATCATCTCGCATAGTCATCAGGTAGCCTTTTCGCAATCTTGCGTGGGGGCGACTGAACAATCTTTCGCCCTGTAACTGATAGGACAACATCAGATCGCATCTGACAGAAAGCTCCGATGGGCGGTCTTGACTGGGCAACGCGAAGTGCACCGTTTAAATGCGTCACCCGCCCTGTCAGCCCTTGATGACCACACCCAAAGCGATGTTCAGGAGAGTGCCTGGCATCCTGAGGACACCCGATCATTCAATAATTCGGGGATTTGGCCGAAATAGGTATGTACCGCAGGTGGAAGTCTCCTGACTGGCATTATTAATGCCTGAAAAAGCTTTATGAAGGTTTAATGACAGTTATATGACCGCTGTCGTTGAACGATTCGCCTTCTCTG
Source organism: Paucimonas lemoignei (assembly GCA_900475325.1). Lineage (GTDB taxonomy): Bacteria > Pseudomonadota > Gammaproteobacteria > Pseudomonadales > Pseudomonadaceae > Aquipseudomonas. The sequence continues at coordinate 2,729,664 of LS483371.1, read as the reverse complement.
CTTTCAAGACGCTAGCAACAAAATGTAACGGCCGGACCGCTTTGGAGTCAGGCGTAGAAAGGTGAATACACGATGAAAGAACGGGCCACAGTCATCTGCAAACGCGACGGAAGAATCCTGTACGTGCGCAAACCGAAATCCAGATGGGCCCTGCCCGGCGGCAAGATCGAGGTGGGCGAAACCCCCGAACAGGCGGCCATTCGCGAGCTGACCGAGGAAACCGGCTTGAACGACATCAAGCTTGTTTACCTGGCCGAGTATGAAAAAGATCAGGTCACGCACTACATCTTCATGACGGTGCTTGAGCCATCCGCCAAGCCATCGCCGCAGAACGAGATAGCGGCCTGCAAATGGCTGCATCGCAAAAATATCGGCGACCTCAAAGCAAGCTCCGCGACCAAGAACATCGTCAAGTCGTTCGCCAAGCGCGCAGTCTAGAACCGCCGAAAACAAGAAACCCCGGCTATACCGGGGCTGGGGCTTGCCAACAGGCTATTTTCTTTCCAGCAAACCCAGGTTGAAGCCATCCACTGACGCGATCTTGCCGCGCCACAATACGCCCTCGGCGCAGATCGGGCTTTGATCACTGGAATACGTCTTGCAGTCCTTGAGATGGATGAAATGGAACGCAGTGGTTTCGTCCGCCGACTCGCCAGGTGTGAACGACATGATGATTTCCTTGACCGATGCGTCAGTGCCGTCTTTGAACTGAGCGAACGGTGCTGCCATATCCTCGGCCAGCTGCTTGAAGTAAGCATCGTGAGAAATCAACTGACCCGAGACCAGATTGCCGCCTACGGAAAGTGTCACCCCGATCTCTATGGGCGTGGTGACTACAAACTTGACCAGAAACTGAAGCAGCCAGTCGATCTGTTTACCTTGGTCCTTCAAGTGCGCGATCAGTTCGTCATACTTTACGTCCGAGGACGTATTGAGGGCTTGCTCTACTTCCGACATCGACAGCTCCTTGCCACGAAAGAAATGAGCCTTAGCTATACAGCAGATCAGGCTGAAACGAAACCGCGCGGGCTGGATATAAAGAGAAAGTCCGTAAGCCCGCCCGTGCCCCACTCACACTATCGAGTGCTCAGGCGTGGCTCGGTGGCGACTTCGGCAATAATCGAAACATTGCGGTCGAGAATGCCGTCACCGGAGGGATAGCCTTAAGGCGGAACCGGTGTGCCAGTCAGGATATACACCACGTCGACTCCTGCTTCCAGAATTCTGGAAAGGTAATCAGCCCGCGGCGAGCGCATGTCCTTCTCATAAAAGCCCTGGGCATTGGCAGCCACACCACCCAGTAGCCCAAGTTGACGCTGGGTCAGTCCAACGCGCACCCGCTCCTGTCTCAAGCGACTACCAATTGTCGACATACGCCCTCCTTCGTGCGCCCCAGCGCCTAACCCCATTTATTGGGTTCAGATCAGCCGGGCACACGCCGCGCAGTGAAGACCTCACTGTCGCATCACGCCCATCAACGCGACTGACTCATCTTCGACTCCACTGCTACGCCCAACCTTATCGCTGCCGGGCATTGGCCCGATCAATAAACCAGAAATTGTCAGGATGACCCGGGATATCGTGGCCTGATCCTCTTTAGGCAGCGCTCGGTAATTGCCAAGCACCACCGACTCGCAATTGCTCAACGCAGTAATCACCGAGGCTGACTGGCCTGTCAGGACGTAAAGGAGATCCACGCCCAGGACAGCGACAGCGGCCAGGTAATCTGACTTGGGCAAGCGTTTGCCGCTTTCATACTTTCCCTGCGAGTTAACCTCTACACCGCCGACCTCGCCAAACTCCCGCTGCGAAAGTCCGAGACGTAGTCGCTCATGCTTGAGCCGCAGACCAATACCGTTTGCCTGAATCTCCATTTCCAGCACCTTTCGTTTCGCACGTGATTGGAAGTGTGAACGCTTCGCAATATATGCGTCTCCTAAATCTACAACGCCATCCCCCAGTCGCACAGTGACAAATGCACCAGGTGACCGACAAAAGTGTCCGTTTTTGCACTAACGCTGCATGGGTCTTACAGCAAACCCGGCGTATGTGTTCAATGGGACAGGCCTGACGACGAATGTCTGGAACGGGGAGTGGGAAGTGCGAAGGCATAAGCCGCAGCTTGTTCCCTGCTCTCGAAAACACCGAGTCGACTGTTGCCAGTACACACCGTCCATTGAACGCCATTGACATTGATAAGCGCATAACCATTAACGTGTATCTTTGCGAACGTATTCATGAACATGCTCCAGACAGATCGAACAGTGGGGCGTTGATTATAGTCAGCGGCTGAACACCACTCGTCGGCCAACACCCGCTTCCAGACCACTGAAGCCGGTCACGACTATCCCATTAGCCAATTGTTCTGTTTCAACAGTCAGACACTCTTGCAGCTTTACACTCACTCACGAGTCCAGTATCGAAAAAATGCACTCAAAAGGACGTAAATGTCCGCCGGCTGTAACGCCCTTATAACACTTGGTTATCAAGAACCCATCGGTAGCAACTTACGCATCTTATTGTTAGCCTGTCTCACTGAAAAAGGAGGCATGATGAATTTGTTAAATCCGCGTCAAATAGAATTTGTCCTGACAAGCCGCCTTCCCGGGTTCAAGGTGTCATGCACCAGCCGCAGGGAGGATTTCATTTCGCTATGCATAAGGGATATGCAAACCCGTGAGATTTTCGCCGTGTCCGGGATACGGCCAGCCTTGTACAGGGGTCGATATGGCGCACTGATACTTGCAAAATTACTGATGGAACACATCCAGAGGCTGCGTGATCCTTACACCCCTGCCCTGGTGGCGGCTCGCAGATCCAAGAGGCCTTTGGCCGAACACCGGATGGAGCTCTCGCTGATCACAAATCATTAGTTGAACGGCGTTTGCCGGCCTTCACGCTTTTTTCACGTACGGGGGCGTAAGGTTACCTCAGCTCCTTCAAGACTTTTAAGCCCGTTGATCCCCATCGCGGGCTTTTCTTTTGCCTGAAATCCGGCCTGGCGCACAAACAAAAACTCCCAGAGTTTCCCCTGGGAGTTGGTTGAAGTTCACTTGCAGGTGGCGCTTCTGTGAGCGCTCTCATCAACTATCAAAGTAGACAGTCATTCTTTAATCGGCCTGCGGCACTCATGCAGACTCTCCTGCATGAGCACGGCCATCAGGGTTGCCAATAGTGCAAATCACGATGTAGGGGCAACGGGTTAATACAGCCGATCCACAACTCGAACTTCCGACTGCTGCTCGGTTTCAATCCAGGCATTGCGCAATGTGTGGAACACACGGCTCATGAATACTTTATCGGCAGCGGCTTTTTTGCCGACATAGCCCTGACCCCGGCGGTACATGCGCAGACGAGCGCGCATTTCAGGATGAACCTGGCCGAACTCATGTTCATGTGTGCCCGATGCCAAAGGATCGATATGTACTTCACCCTCTTTGCATACCCACAGGATATGGTTGTCCAGGCTGTCCTTGCGTGCGGCGAACAATTTTGCGAGTTCATCAATAGTCGGTTGTTTGTTCAAGTTCATTTTGATGCTCCTTGACCGCTCGTCAATCTGATTAATTAGTGAGTTCAAACACATCATCAAATCGGCCAATTGATTCGTATCGCTGCAGATGAACGATAAAGATATCGTTCACACCCCTGCAGAGCCGGGTCTTGTCTAAATGCATGTAGCCTTGATGAAAGGCCGCTACACGAGCGCTTCTCAACGAGAGGAGAATTAGCAAAACGATCAGATTCGAGGGCAACCACACTACCGTCTGCCACAAGTCTCATGAGGACGTTTCGCCTGCATCTCTCCGTCAGAAGACGATCATGCTGGCTCAGCTTCATCAATCTGCCTTGTGGGCAGCACACATCCGGGAACATCACGACGGCTCGTCGTGCTGTCAAGAACACCCTTTACTGCTCTCCCGATCAGGGAGACAGCTGCATAATGCAAGTCGAAGTGACAGGCGTCAATGGCTATGTAGTGATTATTTTAGAGCACTACATATTTCTGATTATGACCGCGCGGTCACGGAAAACCGCTGCTTATCACGTTTTACGGCTACCTGCCGCAAGCATGCTGTCGACTTTCTCGAGCAAGGCGCCCAGCTTGAACGGCTTGATGATCATGTCCATGCCTTCCCCAAGGAAGCTCTGGCGGTTAAGCGCATTTTCGGCATACCCGGTCATGAACAATACCGGCAGCGATGGCCGCCACAGCCGCGAACGGTCGGCCAGTTCGCGCCCGTTCATGTGAGGCAGACCAACGTCAGTGAGCAGCAGATCAATGGAGTGGTCGTTCTCCAGCGCAGAGAGTGCCGTGGCAACGTCTGCCACCTGGGTGCAGCGGTAGCCGTTGTCGATCAGCAGTTCGTTGACAAACATGCGCACTGAGGCGGTGTCTTCGACGATCAGGATATGTTGCCCTGCTCCCAGTCTGAGAGGAGCATTAGGCAACGCGGCCACAGGCACCACATCGACTCCGGCAGGGAACATCAGGGTGACCTCGGTGCCATGCCCCGCCAGGCTGCGGATGACGACGTCACCGCCGGACTGACGCGCAAACCCATAAATGGTCGAAAGCCCGAGGCCGGTGCCCTCGCCGATGGGCTTGGTGGTGAAAAACGGATCAAACACCTTGTCGATAACGCTGTGCTCGATGCCAACGCCGTCGTCCTTGACCGAAAGCGCCAGGTACGCGCCATCGGCCAGTCTGGAATCACCTTTGGAGTGGGCAGCAAAGGTGGTCACTCGAATCGTGCCACCTTCAGGCAACGCATCGCGCGCGTTGATCACCAGATTGAGCAACGCGCTTTCCAGCTGGCTGCTGTCCACCAGCGCAATCGCCGATTGGGAAGTCAGGTCCAGGGTCAGGGCGATACGTTTGCCGATGGTGCGCCGCAGCAGGTCTTCCAGCGAGCGGATGTGCTGGTTGATGTCGATGGGCCGTGCATCCAGCGGTTGCTGACGGGCAAAGGCCAGCAAGCGGTGGGTCAGCGCCGCAGCGCTCAAGGCTGATGCCAGCGCCGCATCGGCGTAGCGCATGATTTTGTCGGGACGATTTTCTTCTGTGCGCTTCTTGATCAGTTCGATGCCGGTGATGATCCCGGTCAGCAAATTGTTGAAGTCGTGGGCAATGCCGCCGGTCAACTTGCCGATGGCATCCATTTTCTGCGCCTGCAGCAACTGAGCCTCGGTGCGGGCGCGCTCGGCAACCTCATGGGCCAGCTGGGTGTTGACGCTGTCCAGTTTCTGAAGGTGTGACTGCTCGCGTCGCCGATGCTCGGTGACATCCTCGATGAACACCAGGCTCAACTGTGGCGTGCGGTAGGGAGAAATCTGCCACTCGGTTTCGCGCAACTCGCCACGCACCTGCATGTGCAGAGTGCCTTTCCAGCGCTCGCCGGCCAGCAGCCCGGCTCGCAGCTCTCGAATAATTTCATCCTGGCCGTCAGCCAGCGACTGGCGCACGGTCTGCTGCGCGGCGCTGTGCTGAATCAGACGAGCAAAGGCATGGTTGCACTCATGCACCTTGAGGTCGGCATCCATGACCGCAATCGGCGCGGAGATATTGACGAAAATGTCCCGGAACCGCGCCTCGCTTTCACGCAATGCATATTCGGTGTCACGCACGCGCAGCAAGGTGCGCAGGGTCGCCAGCAGCACGTCCGGGTCAACGGGGTGGACCAGATAAGCGTCGGCCCCCGCTTCCAGGCCGGTGACGATATCGGCGGTCTGAATCGACGCCGCAGAAACATGAACCACTGGCAACAAGGCGGTCCGGGGCTCCGAGCGCAACAGGCGCACGACGTCGAAGCCGCTCATGTCTGGCAGGTTCACATCCAGGATCAAGGCGTCAGGCATCTGCGCAGCAATCAGCTCAAGGCCTTCAGTGCCGGTGCCTGCTTCGGAGACAATAAAACTGTGACGCTCCATCCGCCGGCGTAGGGCATAGCGGGTGGCGGCGTTGTCATCAACGATCAGCAGGCGCAATTCACGCATTGCCGTGACCCGCAGCAATGGCCAGGGGAATGATCACAAAGAACGTCGAGCCTTCCCCCGGCTGGCTTTCAACCCCTACGCGCCCGCCGAGCAATTCGGCGAAACGCTTGCACAGCGACAAGCCCAGCCCCGTGCCGCGCAAACGTTTCTGCAAGGGTGAATCGATCTGGGAGAAGTCTTCGAACAGCGCACCGTGCATTTCCTGGGGAATACCTACACCGGTGTCTGTCACGGCGAAGCGAATCTCGCTGTCGCTTTCCAGACGCGCCGAGACCCGCACCTCACCACGCTGGGTGAACTTCAGGGAATTGGAAATGAAATTGCGCAGGATCTGCGCCAGCTTCTTGTCATCGGTAAACAGACTCGGCAAGCCCACCGGCTCCTCGAAAATCAGGTCCACCGCCGAGGCATTGACGATGGGCCGAAACATGCCGCGCAAGGCCGAGAACAGATCAAACATGTCGAACCACGCGGCGGAAATGGAGATGCGCCCGGCTTCAATTTTTGCCAGATCGAGCAAGTCATCCACCATGTCGCTCAGCTCTTGAGCCGCACCGCTGACAAAGGCCACCTGCTTATGTTGTTCGTCGCTGAGGGGCCCGTCGATTTCGTCCTTGAGCAAGCTGGTAATGCTCAGGATCGACCCAAGAGGCGTACGGAATTCGTGGCTCATGTAGGACAGGAAGCGGCTCTTGAGATCCGAAGCCTGACGCAGTTCGTCCGCCTGGTTATCCAGCTCGGCATACAGCGCGAGCACGCCCTGGTTGGTTTCATCAAGTTCGGCCCGCAAGGCCTCGGCTTCAGCACGCAAGGTCTGTAGTTCAACGGACGGATCGGAAGCAGTCGAATCAGGCATTGAAAGCCTCCATGGCAAGGACTAGGACTGTGACATCATCGCGTCCGCGGCAGTAGTCGCGGTGCAGCAGCGCGGCAATGATCGCTGGGTGACGATAGATCAGACCCGGATAGTCACGCAGGTTCCACCGAGATTGCAGACCATCGCTGAACATCACCAATAACTGCCTATTGACCTGGCTGTGCTCGAACGCTTGCGCCTTCCTGAACTGCAGCCCGACGATGCCCGGGTGTGAAGCCAGCCCACGGGTTTTCTCCCCGTCGACCAGCGTCGCGCCAATGTTGCCGATGCCGACAAAGCGTAGCCCACCGCTGGCTGCATCGAAGTTGACCAGCGCGGCGGCACCGCCACGGGTGCCCTTCATGGCATGGTGCATGTCATCGAGCAGGTGCTCGGCGTGATCAAAGGGCTGGCGCTGGAACACCACCTCCCCTGCACGGGCAGCCAGCTCGGCCTCCTCGCCATGCCCCAGGCCGTCAATGACCAGCGCACTGATCCGATCACCCTGAATCGCCAACGACCAGACATCGCCGCAGGCCGGATCGTCATGCAGCGAGTGCTGGCTGATGCCGATCCGCAAGTCTTTTGTCTGGCTATTGCGGGCAAAGAAGCGTGCCATTACCACGGCGCCACGCCCATCCACGTAGACATCAAACACGTCGGCCTGACGCTCGATGGCGCCCAGGCCGATACCCTGCGTGCCGCCCGTGGAGAAGCCGTCGCGCAGGCACGCATGCAGGTCAAAACCCGGCCCGCGGTCGATGGCAATGATTTCTATAGCCGAGAAAGCCGCCGTGGCGAACACGCGCAAGTGCAGTTCACCGCTGACAGCGTGCTTGAGGATATTGCTGGCCAGTTCGGTCGCGACCAGCGCAACTCGCCCGGCATCGGTCTCACCAAACCCCAGGTGCTCTGCCAGTTGTTGCGCCATGCGCCGGGCATGGCCGATCTGGCTGCTGTCCTGGATCAATAACACTTGAGTCAGGTTGCCGCGCAGGTTCACGTCCATCGGGTGATCGATATACGCGTACCTGCCCCGGGCGCGGTGTCCAGTTCGAAGTCGTCCACCAGACGCTTGGCGCCGGTCAGCCCCAGGCCCATGCCGCTGCCGGAAGTCCAGCCGTCGGTCATGGCCAGTTTGAGATCGGGGATGCCGGGGCCCTCGTCACGAAAGGTGATGCGCAAGCCGACGCGCATGTCTTCGTCGAGAATCTGCCAGTCCATGTCGCCGCCACCGCCGTACACCATGGTGTTACGCGCCAGCTCACTGACGGCGGTGACCATTTTGGTCAGGTCGATCAGGCGCATGCCGCATTCCTGAGCCAGCTTGCGCGCAGTCTGGCGCGCCAGGACAACGTCCTGTTCGATCAACACCGGTTGCGTGCCGCTGCTGCGCACGGTCATTGGGCAGACACTCGCTCTTGCAGTAGTTTCATGCCGCGCTCGACATTCAGTGCAGTACTGACGCCCGGCAGGGTCATGCCCAGTTCGACCAGGGTAATAGCCACCGCAGGCTGCATGCCCACCAGCACGGTTTCGGCGTCCATGATGCGCGACAGGCCGGAAATAGTGCCGATCATGCGCCCCACGAACGAGTCGACGATGTCCAGCGCCGAGATGTCGATCAAAACACCCCGTGCCGAGGTTTTACTGATCCGCTCGGACAAATCATCCTGCAAGGTGAGGGCCAGCTGATCGTGCATGTCGACCTGAATGGTCACCAGCAGATACGCGCCCATTTGCAGAATAGGAATACGTTCCATGGCTTCATACCGCCTTGGTGACAGTCATTCCCAGGCGACGCAGCGCCAGGGCCAGGGCATCGGCGAGGTTGGCCTTGGTGACCACACCTTGCAGGTCCAGCCCCAGGTGAACGATGGTCTGGGCGATTTGAGGACGCACACCGCTGATGATGCAGTCAGCACCCATCAGGCGGATGGCGGTGACAGTCTTGAGCAGGTGCTGCGCGACCAGGGTGTCCACGGTTGGCACACCGGTGATGTCGATGATGGCGATTTCCGAACCGGTATCGACAATGCGCTGCAACAGCGACTCCATCACCACCTGGGTACGCTGGGAATCCAGGGTGCCGATCATCGGCAGGGCCAGCACGCCGTCCCACAGCTTGACCACGGGTGTCGACAGCTCCAGCAATTCTTCCTGCTGACGCTTGATCACGTTTTCCCGGGACTTCTGGAAGGTACGGATGGTGTGCATCGCCAGGGCGTCGAGCAGTTCCGACAGCTCCAGCAACTGCTCGGCATACAGAGCCGGGTCAGCCTGGTACTCACGCTGCAGCAGGTTGAAGATGGGGCCTTTGAGCGAGAACACGAAGCTGGCGGTCTGCTGGGAGTCCTGACCGATCAGCGCGCGGCTCTGCGACAGCTTTTCGAGGAACTGACGGATTTCGTCCCAGTCGCTACCCGCCAGAGACTGGTGGCGGCCTTTTTCGGCGACCGAGATCACCAGACGCAGGAAGTCAGCGGCCTGCTGCCTGAGGTCGTCCTCTTTGATGTTGCGTGTAGCGCCACTGGCTTCCAGCGCCGAGAGCCAGGCGGAGGTCAATTCCTGCTGGGACGTCTTGATTGCGTCGACGGTTTTCTGCTGCACGGCTGCCATCTTGTTTTAACTCCTGAGCGACTGCGGCACCCCTGTCCAACAGGGGCACACTATCGATATAAACGGGGTACCAGCTTGGTGATGGCGAGATTCTCTACGGTTTGCATCGAAATGCAAGTGCAGGCTGCTGGCACATTGCCGAATGCTGAGAGCCAAGGCTTATAGTGCTCCAATACCGTGTTACAACCACGCAAAAGAGTGTGTCTCGTCGGAAAAACAATTGGGCATACACTCAGTAGAATCAGCTCACTGCCGCAAACACTTCGACGATTTTTTCAATCACCGCCCTGACCCGCGCCGTATGGCGCAGATCCTCGTGAGTCACTAGCCAGATGTCGTACGTCCCCAGCCGCTGTCGATCCGGCCATAAACGCTTCAGGCCATCAGCTTCACCCAGAAACACCGGCACTTCGCCAATGCCAATACCTGCAGCAATGGAGCGACGCATCATCAACCCGGTATTGACGGTTGCCACCAGCCGCCCCTGGCTTATGGCCTCCGAAACAATAGTCGGTTCTCGGCCATTCTCCAGATAGGGCTGGAACATAATCAGATCATGGCCCGCAAACGCCGTGCCCGGCACCGGCTCACCGTGGCGTCTGGCGTAGTCGGCCGAGGCGAACAAGCCCACCGGAAAACGGGCGATGCAGCGCGTGATCAGGTCCGGATTGTCCGGCTTGATGTTCCTGACCGCGATGTCCGCTTCGCGCTTGGACAGGCTCAACATCTGGATGGACGTGTCGAGCCGGACTTTCACGTCCGGGTGCTGCCGATGCAGACTGGCAATAGCCGGGATCAGAAAATCGGTGGCCAGCGTGTCCGTGGTGGTGATGCGCACTTCCCCGGTGAGGCGATCATCCAGGCCCTGAATCTGACGCTGCAACTCCAACGCCGAGCGCTCCATTTTTTCCGCGGACTTGAGCGCGGCCTCCCCCGCTACCGTCAGCACGTAGCCTTCCGAGGTCCGCAGGAACAGCGTGGTGCCCAAGGCTTTTTCCAGCGCCGCGATTCTGCGCCCTACCGTTGCCTGATCGACATTCAGGACCCGAGCCGCACCACGTAGCGTGGCCTTGCGGCAGACAGCTAGAAATATTCGAGTGTCGTCCCAATTCACGGGACCTCCAGACTGATGCACTTTTGCATCTGAACGATGAGAAATCACTGCACGATTGCATCGATCATCGCCGCTACCATGGCTGCAGCCAAGCACTTTGTTGTGCTTTATCGATTCGGTACGGGACATTCCATCATGGTCACCACTGACACCCTTGATTCACAACGCCTCTCTTCCCAGAGCAAAAGCGTCTGGCTGCACATCCTGGCCGGTCTTTGCGCCAGCCTGGTGAGCATCGGCCTGGCGCGCTTTGCCTACACACCCCTGATCCCCTCATTGATTGAAGCCCACTGGTTCTCTGCCTCGGACGTGATTTACCTGAGTGCGGCCAACCTGATCGGCTACCTGGTTGGCGCCCTGGCCGGTCGGCCAATCGCCGCCCGACTGAGCAATGCCCATGCCTTGCGGCTGATGATGCTGGTGGCCACGGCCTCGTTCTTTGCCTGCGCCTATCCGCTGTCCATTACCTGGTTCTTCGCCTGGCGCCTGCTGTCCGGGATCGCCGGAGGCGCGATCATGGTCCTGGTAGCCTCGACCGTCATTCCCCACGTACCCGCCGCGCGCAAAGGGTTGGCCAGTGGCGCCATCTTTCTCGGTGTGGGCCTGGGCATCGCAGGCTCCGGGACGGTGGTGCCGTTTCTGCTGTCCCTTGGTTTGCAGGACGCCTGGATCGGGCTGGGTATCGTGTCACTGGTATTGACCGTGATGAGCTCCTTCGGCTGGCCATCGGCGAGCGCCAGTGCAGCGGTAAACCCGGTAGCCGCGGAGGCCGACCAGACGCCCGCCCCGCTCAACTCAGGGGTTTACCTGCTGTTCGGCCAATACGCGCTAATGGCCGCCGGCCTGGTCCCGGCGATGGTCTTTCTGGTGGACTACGTGACACGCGGCCTGGGCCTGAGCAGCCACGCTGGCGCGATGATCTGGATTCTGTATGGCGTCGGCGCCATCGTTGGCCCGGTCATCTATGGCCTGCTGGCTGACCGACTGGGTGCCCGAACCTCGATCCGGGTGGTGCTGGCCGTTCAGGCCGTGGCGGTGGCATTGCTGTGCAGCACCAGCCACTTTGCGGTGTTGGCCTTGCTGGCCATTGTCATCGGCTCATTCCCACCGGGCATCGTGCCCCTTGCGCTGGCACGAATCCACGAATTGGTCCCTGGCCATCACCAGCAGCAAGCCGCGTGGAGCCGAGCGACAGTGTCTTTCGCGACGTTCCAGGCGCTGGGTGGCTACGGCTATTCGATGATCTTCAATGCCAATGGCGGGCATCATGTGATGTTGTTTGTGATTGCGGCAGCGGCCATTGCCGTCGCCTTGGCGGCGGACTTTGTTGCTGGGGTGGTTGCGCGCCGTCGGACGATAAATCCGTAAGACGGAATCTCTCGCTGCTAGCCTCATCCTGTGGGAGCGAATTCATTCGCGAAGGCAATATTAAGGCCGATGAAGATGCATCGGATGTAATGGCCTCTTCGCGAATGAATTCGCTCCCACATGAGGTCGGATACGAAGGGTTCAGCACGCGACGGTTATCTTTTGGCGGCGCCAATGCCTCGCGAACAAGTTCGCTCCTACAGACAAATCAAAGACTAAAAAAACGGCGCACCACCAACAGGCGGAGCGCCGTTTTTTTAATGCGCAGAACTTACTTGGCAGTCAGTGCCGTGTAGCTGTTCATCAGGTTGCGGTAGTTAGGGATGCGCGGCGACAGCAGGTTCGCCAGGCCTTCCATGTCGTTGCGCCAGTCAACTTGCAGCTCGCAAGCTACCGAGAACCAGTTGACCAGTTGCGCACCGGCAGCGCTCATGCGGGCCCAGGCAGCCTGTTGCACGGTTTCGTTGAAGGTGCCGGAAGCATCGGTCACCACGAACACTTCAAACCCTTCAGCCAGCGCCGACAGGGTCGGGAACGTCACGCAGACATCGGTCACTACGCCCGCGATGATCAACTGCTTGCGACCGGTCGCTTTAACTGCCTTGACGAAGTCTTCGTTATCCCAGGCATTGATCTGGCCTGGACGCGGAATGTACGGCGCGTCCGGGAACATCTCTTTCAACTCTGGAACCATCGGGCCGTTCGGGCCGTTTTCGAAGCTGGTGGTCAGGATGGTCGGCAGTTTGAAGAACTTGGCCAGGTCCGCCAGGGCCAGCACGTTGTTCTTGAACTCGTTAGGCTGGAAATCCTGCACCAGCGAGATCAAACCGGTCTGGTGATCCACCAGCAGCACAACGGCGTCGTCTTTGTTCAAGCGTTTCCAAGGGGTAGCAGTACTCATGGGATAACTCCTTCAGGTTTTCAGAATGTGATCATTGCCGTGAGGGCAACTCATCAGAATGCGAAACAGGAACAGCCAAACGCGCCCCAGAAACCCTGGAAATCGCTGACCGGAACATTGGAAAGCCGCGCACGTTCATGGCTATGGGAGTGCACCGTGCACGGCCCGGCGCACTGGTGAACCTGAGCCACCAGTGGCGAGTTCGGACGCCAGTGCCCCGGCACCTTCACCACTGGCGACCAGTCCGGCAGAACCGGAACCTGTGGCGGCGCCAGGGTTTCGAAGTCACCGCTGCCGTACACCACCTTGCCGTCGACCACGGTCAACACCGACTCGATCCACTTGATGGATTCCTCGTCGACGCTGAAGTAGTCAGCCGAGAGCGCCACCAGGTCAGCAAGCTGGCCGACCTTGATCATGCCTTTCTTGCCCTGCTCGGATGAGAACCAGGCGCTGCCGTGGGTGAACAGCTCGAGGGCCACCTCACGGGACAGGCCTTCGGGGTACAACTCCAGGCCGCCAACGGTACGGCCGCTGACCATCCAGTACAGCGAAGTCCACGGGTTGTAACTGGAGACGCGGGTGGCATCGGTGCCTGCGCCAACGGGCACGCCTTCGGCCAGCATGCGCTTGATCGGCGGGGTGTATTCGGCCGCTTTGGCGCCGTAGCGCTCAACGAAATACTCGCCCTGAAACGCCATCCGGTCCTGAATCGCGATACCACCGCCCAGTGCCCTGACCCGCTCGATGTTTTTCGGCGTGATGGTCTCGCAGTGGTCGAAGAACCACGGCAGGCCGTTGAACGGGATATCGCGATTGACCTTCTCGAAGACATCCAGCATCCGGGTGATGGATTCGTCATAGGTGGCGTGCAGGCGGAACGGCCAGCGATGCTCAACGAGGTGGCGCACCACCGGTTCCAGATCCTGCTCCATACCGGCGGGCAGATCCGGGCGTGGCTCGAGGAAGTCCTCGAAGTCGGCGGCGGAAAACGCCAGCATTTCCCCGGCGCCGTTGTGACGCAGGAAGTCATCGCCCTGATGCAACTTGACGGTGTTGGTCCAGTTCTTGAAGTCTTCCAGTTCTTCCTTGGGCTTCTGGGTGAACAGGTTGTAGGCAATCCGCACGGTGAGTTGTTTCTCGCGGGCCAGTTGCTCGATCACCGCGTAGTCGTCCGGGTAATTCTGAAAACCGCCGCCCGCGTCGATGGCGCTGGTGACGCCCAGCCGGTTCAGTTCACGCATGAACTGGCGGGTGGAGTTGACCTGATATTCCAGGGGCAGCTTCGGTCCTTTGGCCAGGGTCGAATACAGGATCATCGCGTTGGGCTTGGCGACCAGCATGCCGGTCGGGTCGCCATTGGAATCACGCACGATCTCGCCACCCGGCGGGTTCGGCGTATTGCGGGTGTAACCGGCAACCCGCAGAGCCGCTCGATTGAGCAAGGCGCGGTCATACAAGTGCAGTACGAATACCGGGGTGTCCGGCGCGGCCTGGTTGAGTTCTTCCAGAGTTGGCATGCGTTTTTCGGCAAACTGGAACTCGTTCCAGCCGCCGACCACACGCACCCACTGAGGCGTCGGTGTGCGGTCGGCCTGATCCTTGAGCATGCGCAACGCGTCAGCCAGTGACGGCACGCCTTCCCAGCGCAGTTCCAGGTTGTAGTTCAGGCCGCCACGAATCAGGTGCAGGTGCGAGTCGTTGAGGCCAGGGATGACGGTGCGTTTTTTCAGGTCGATGACCTGTGTCCCGCTGCCACGCAGGGCCATGACTTCAGCGTCGCTGCCCACCGCGACGAAGCGGCCACCACTGATGGCCACGGCACTGGCGTGGGGCTTTTCACGATCAACCGTGTGTAACTGGCCATTGAAGAGAATCAGTTCGACATTCATTGCAGTTCCTTCGGCAGAGTATTGAGAGGCACCGGCATAGCCAGCGAAGGGAAAAGAAGGAAGGATCGCTGCCGCCGCACTGAGCAGCGTGCCTTTGGCGAGAAACCGGCGGCGTTGTTGATCGGTGTTCTTGTCGTCGTCATTCATGGCTCACTCCACAGGATCATGGCTGGGCGATGCGTTCAGCCAGGGTGCGAACAGGCGGGTTGCGGCGGGCATCATCAGGTAGCAGACAAGCAGCACGATGGTGACCGTGACCAGCGCGGTACTGACTACATAGTTGGCAAGCACTGGACTCAGGGCGAACACCGGTTTCCACAACAACGGGATCAGCAGTGTCAGTGGGCAGATCACCAGAAACGTCACGCACGCCTGCTTCCAGCGCGGGGGCGGCGGCGCGGACGCTTCCGAGCCCGGTGTGAACCAGAACTCGTTGTGAGGATTGACCTCGGTCTGGTCGCCGTCGGCCAGCATGGGCGCGGCCTCCGCCACCAACTCGCGGCGCTGCTGCGAGTCCAGCCAGCGCTGCATCGCGTCGGTGGAACGAAAGCGTAGTACACAGGTGAACAGATGCAGGCCAGCGGATTTGCTGCGGATCACGTCAACGCCCAGGTGTCCCGGATAGCTGCCAGCGATCGAAACGATGCGACGTAACCAGGCCTCATAATCCGCTTCCATGCCGGCGCGGATCCGGTGCTTGATCACCAGGGTCACGACCTCGTTAAAGGTCGGCTGTGTCAGCACTGAAGCTTCGGATAATGGCGAGCTTGCATCAGACATAACGTACCGCTCCGTTAAACCGTGCGTTCAGGGCAAGGCGTCCCGGCCCGGCGATCAGCACAGTGGTAAATATGATCAGCAACAGCCAGCCGAACTGCCCTTGTTCCACGCTCCACTGCGGGTGAACGATCAGCAGCGCAACCAGCAACACCACCAGAATCGGCAGGCAGGCCAGGCGCACCAAAACACCGGCGGCGATCAGCAGCGGGCACAGGACTTCAGCAAAGATGGCGAGGCTCAACGTCAGCGGAGCGCCCAGGTGAAACGGGTCTTCGATGAGCGTCAGCTGGTTCTGGAAATCCAGCAGCTTGGGCAGGCCGTGGACGACCAGGAGAAAGGCGGCAGCGCTGAACCTGAGGAACAGCAAACCGAGATTACGTAGATTGTTTTCCAGCGTTGAATGATTCATGGCACACCCGCGAATTGGGGAATGGCCAGGACAAAGCATCTGCGTGTACTGGCCAACTCTGGATTCGATAGTGCCGGGTGCAGGCGAAATGATAATTGAATGCTTGTGCTTTCTTCGTTCCATCACGGGATCGAGATAGCTCGTTCGAGAATTTCTCTGAAAAACACCAGCCTGTAGGAGCTGCCGAAGGCTGCGAACAGCAGTGTGTCGGACAGAACGCCTTCGCAGCCCTCGCAACCTCGGGCAGCTCCTACAACACCGAGGTGTGCCTGACGCAACACCCCACCTGTAGGAGCGAACTTGTTCGCGAGGAGGCCATTACATCCAGTGAGTTTTCATTGCACAGAATGGAGCTCTCGCGAACAAGTTCGCTCCTACAGGTCAAGGCTGCGAACGGCAGTGTGTCAGACAGACCGCTTTCGCAGCCCTCGTAACCTCGGTCAGCTCCTACGACAAATCGGTGTACCTGGGCGGTCAATTCACATCAGGCGTCTTGGACATATGCTGGCTGATTCGCGAACGCAGCCAGCGCTCGGCCGGGTCGTTGTCGTGGACGCCGCTCCAGACCATCGACAGCTCCGCCGCCACGATCGGGAATGGCGGATCATCTGCACGCAACGCGCAGCCTTCGACCAGGGCGCAGGCGGCGTAATCCGGCACGGTCGCGATCAATTCGGTGCCCGCCAGCAACGCGCGCAGGCCATTGAATTGCGGTACACCGAGCACCACCTTGCGCGTGCGTCCGACCTTGGCCAGGTCCATATCGATGTTGCCGCTCAGGTCCCCGGAAAACGACACCATGGCATGGGGCCGTGCGCAATATTCATCCAGGGTCAAGGGTCCGGGACGGGCATCACCACGCAGCACCTTGCAATTGATATCCCGCAGTTTTTTGCGCTTGGCATTGGCGGGCAGCTCGGTGGTGTAGCTGACGCCCACCGAGATTTCCCCGGACGCCAGCAGCGCAGGCATCAACAGGTAGTTGGCGCGCCTGACCACAATGATGATGCCCGGCGCCTCCTCGCGCAGCTGGTGCAGCAACGGTGGCAGCAGGCCAAATTCGGCGTCGTCGGACAGACCGATGCGAAACACATCGCAGCTGGTAGACGGGTCGAAATCCTTGGCCCGGCTGACTGCACCTGAGATGGTATCCAGCGCGGGCTGGATCTCCTTGAGGATGTCCAGCGCCCTGGCGGTCGGTTCCATGCCGCGCCCGCTGCGCAGCAACAACGGGTCGTCGAACAGATCCCGCAGCCGCGACAACGCCGCACTCACGGCGGGCTGGCCCATGAACAGCTTCTCCGCCACCCGGGTCAGGTTGCGCTCAAACATCAAGGCCTCAAAGATCACCAGCAGGTTCAAGTCGACACGGCGCAAGTCATTACGATTCATCTGATAGGCCCGAACAAAAGGAATGAGAACGCCGCAAGGCTCGTCTGCGGTTCAAGTAAGCCCGGTTATGGGCGTGATGACTTGTATGTTTGTGCTTTTGCGCGTTTTGCGTTGGCCATTGGAAACACACAGACCTGTCGGCAACCCCAAACCGGTGGGAGCGAATTCATTCGCGAAGGCATTATGCCAACCGACGAAGATGTGTCGACTTTACGGGCCTCTTCGCGAATGAATTCGCTCCCACAGGGGGACTGTGTCCGAAGGACAAATTTTGCGCACACCCGATCAATTACCAACCACCCTCACCTGTCAGCCTGACCGCTTGATTGCTCAAAGGGCTGACCCATGCGAACGCGATTTACCTTGATGACTGCCCTGGCACTGCTCGGCGCTGGCAAAGCGATGATGGCCAATGCCCAGGAGCAGGGCTTCATCGAAGACTCGACCCTGAACCTGCTGGCCCGCAACTTCCTGCTGCACAACGATTACCGCAGCGCCCACCCTGACCAGAGTTACCGGCAGGAGTGGGCCCAGGGCTTTATTGCCAACCTGCAATCGGGTTTCACCGAGGGTCAGCTCGGCATTGGCATCGATGCCCATGCCTTTTATGGGCTGAAACTGGACGGCGGCCGCGGGCATGCGGGCACCGGGCTGTTGCCGCTGGACAGCGACGGGCGTGCCGAAAGCGAGTACTCCAGCGCGGGTGCCGCGCTCAGGCTCAGGTACTCGAAGACCACGGTCAAGTTCGGCGAAATGGAGGTCGAGACACCAGTGTTCGATACCGCCGACAAGCGCCTGCAACCGGAGTACGCCACCGGGGTTTTCCTCGACAGCCAACAAATCGAAGGGTTGCGCTTGGTCGCCGGGCATTTCAGTGCCTTCAAGAATCAGAATGCGTCCACCGCACGTGGGAATTTTGATGGTTATGGCGTAAGCACCCGCAATGCCAGCATCAGTCTGGCGGGCGTGGAGTTTTCCGGAGATGGGGCACTGGGCGGCTCGGTCTACACCGCACAACTGAGTAATACCTGGCAGCAGTACTACGCCAACCTGCATTTCAAGCAAGCACTGTCAGCCAACAGTTCTCTGCTGCTGGATAGCAATCTGTACCGAACCCTTGATGAGGGAGATGCCAATGCCGGATCGATCAATAACACGGCCTACAGCCTCGCGGCCAAGTACAGGGTCGGCAGCCAGGCCTTCACCCTCGCCTATCAGAAAGTCGACGGTGACACGCCGTTTGATTTTGTCGGCGGCGATTCCATCTACCTGGCCAACTCCATCAAATACGCCGACTTCAACGGTGCCCACGAGCAATCCTGGCAAGTGCGCTATGACTTGGACTTCCATGAACTGGGTGTGCCCGGCCTGAAGTTCATGACCCGCTATGTGACCGGCAGCCAGATCGACGGCAGCCATGCGCCACAGGGCGGCGCTTATAACCCGTTTGAGGCTGACATCGACCGCTATCAGCCCATCCAGGGCAGAGGGGGTCGTCACTGGGAACGGGACATCGACCTCAAATACACGGTGCAATCAGGGCCCGCAAAAGACCTGTCGTTCAACGTTTCCCATGTGGCTCATCGCGCCAATACCGCCCAGGCAGGCGATGATATCGACCGGCTGTACCTAGTGATCGAATACCCGCTGCAACTGCGCTGACACTCACCGACCTGTCACCCAGCGTGGCGGGTTTGCGTATTCGCGTGGGCAGACAAGGAACGTCTCCAGCTGAAGGGAGTGACGCCCACCATCCGGGTAAAGACCCGGGTGAAATGCGATTGATCGGCAAAGCCGCAATCCAGGCTGATGCGCGAGATCGACACGCTGCTTTGCGTCAGCAGCGATTTGGCCTTGTCCAGCCGTACCTGCAGAAACCAGTCACGTGGCGAATAGCCGGTATTCTTCTTGAAGGCTCTGGAAAAGTGGCTGCGCGACAGCGAACACTCGGAGGCGATCTGGGCAATGGAAAGCCCGCGATCCATGTGGCTGGCCATCATCTCTTTGGCCCGCCGCTCCTGCCAGGGTGAAAGCGCGACCTTTTCGCAGACAGCGGGCGCAGGTGCAGGCTTGGTAAAACGCGTCGACAGGTGCGAGCACAACAGCAACATGGCCCGCTCTACGCAATCCTCGGTTTGCCCCTGGCGATCACGCAACGCAGGCAGCAAGGAGCAGATCAGTTGATACGTCAGGGGGTCGATGGCCGATGCCTGGGACTCATCTCCCGGAGCCCAGGCGCTCAACAGTGGGTCGACGCCGGAGGTGAGGTGTTCCTTGCCAGTGACCTGGCCCGCAGTACGTGGATCGATTCGGCGTAGCGGCGATGGGCTCAACGTGTTCATTACAGACGCTCCTGCTCAGAGGGTGTATGGCAGGGTCGAAGTCTGTGTCGCGCTGTTCTTAAAGTCCTTTGGCAAACATTAAACGTTCTGAAGCGGCGCTGCGGCCCCGCCACCACGGGGGTCTTGGGCCTGGTGCCGATTAAGAACGTTTCAGGTCCGGCCAAGGACCTGAAACCTCGTGCGGCATAGCCTGAGCTCCCGATTGGGCCTCGCAGCTCACTCATTTCCACCCACAGCCGGAGCCGAACATGCCGACGATCACCACACCCGATGGCACACAGATCTACTACAAGGACTGGGGCACCGGTCAGCCGATCATCCTCAGCCATGGCTGGCCACTGAACGCCGACATGTGGGAATACCAGATGAACTTCCTGGCCGAGAACGGTTTTAGGGTCATCGCCCATGACCGGCGCGGCTTCGGTCGGTCGAGCCAACCCTGGACCGGATACGACTACGACACCTTCGCCGATGACCTGCATGCCCTGATCACCACCCTGAACCTGAACGACGTGATGCTGGTCGGCTTTTCCATGGGCGGTGGCGAAGTGGCGCGCTACATCGGCCGCCATGGCAGCAAGCACATTGCCAAGGCAGTGCTGGTCAGCGCTGTGACGCCGTTGATGATCCGCCGTGATGACCATCCCGAAGGCATGGACCCGGAGATTTTCGATGGCATTCGCGCTGGCATCCTTAAAGATCGAGCGGCATTCCTGGACGCTTTCGGCCCGATCTTTACCGGCAGCGGCAACCCTGGCTCGCCGGTGGGCAAACCGATGCTCGACTGGACTCAATCCATGGCCATGCAGGCGGGCATCAAAGGCACCCTGGATTGTGTCGCGGCGTTTTCCGAGACCGATTTTCGCTCCGACCTGGCACGCTTCGACGTGCCAACCCTGGTGATTCATGGCGACGGCGATGCGGTGGTTGATTTCCACGTCACCGGCAAAGCGGCGGCGCAGTTGGTCAAGGGCGCAAAACTCAAGGTCTATCCGGGCGCACCCCACGCGGTCTATTTCACCCATAAAGACCAGTTGAACCAGGACCTGATGAATTTCGCCCGGGCTTGATAACCGGCCTGGATAAAAGGCGAGCAATGGACAGCCCCTGGGATGCCGACGTGTGCCAGGGGCTTTGATCGTGAGGGAAGCACGTGAACAACCAGCCTGTCGCAGGCGTCGATATTGCGCCCAGCAGCATGACCAAGGCTGCCTGGGATCTGATCCACGGCACGCAACCGACGTTGCTGTTCAACCATTCACAGCGGGTTTATGTGTTTGCCGTGTTGATCGGCGAGCATCGGAACCTGATGTTCGATGCCGAGAAACTCTACGTGGCGGCGCTGTTTCATTGCATCGGTTTGACGGCTTTGTATCCGCGCTCACTGAACCGTTTCGAGGTCGACAGCGCACACGCGGCGCGGGAATTCCTCAAAGGCTACGGCTGCCCGGACAAAGAGATTGCCCAGGTCTGGGACGCTATTGCGCTACACACCACGCCGGGTATCGCCGAGCATAAATCGCCGTTGGTGGCGCTGTTGGCGGCAGGCGTCGAGCTGGCGTTGTTCGGGCGTCACGCGCAGGCGCTGAGCGCTGCCGAGCTGGCGCAGATTCTTGAAGCGTTTCCCAAGCAGCCAGGGTTCAAGCGCGACTTGCTGCAGCTCCTGCATCAGGCCCTCTCCCGCCGCCCTCCGGAGCCTGCCGGCAACCTGAACGACGACGTGCGAGCAAGTTTTGACGCGCAGTTCAAGCGGGCCAATTTCTGCGATTTGCTGGTGGAGGATGACTGGCGGCTGGGGTAATGTTCAGCGGCAATCACAACAGATGATCCCCGTCCCGTGCAGACTCTGTGGGAGCGACCGGGGTGGCGCTCCACCTTGCTTGCGAAAGCGGAGCCTGGAGTTGAGGACATTTACAGGCTGTTCCGACCCCTTCGCGAGCAAGCTCGCTCCCACAGTATTTGAGTAGGCCACAGAATCTGTGAGCGAGCAGCTGTCAGAAGCTACCGTTCCAGCTCCGCCACCACAGGCAAAGTAAACACAAACATCGCCCCGCCACTTCGGGCATTGCAGGCGCGCAGGGTTCCGCCGTGGGCGTCGATAATCGAGCGGCAGATCGCCAGGCCCATCCCCATGCCTTTGTCCTTGGTGGTGAAGAATGCGTCGAACACCCGCCCCGCGTGCTGTTCGTCAATCCCTGCGCCGTTGTCCTGCACGCAGACCACCACGTATCGCTCAGCCACAGTGTCGCAACTGATGGACAGCCTGCGTGGCTTGTCGTTAACCGTGCTCATGGCCTCCACTGCATTCATCATCAGGTTGAGGATCACCTGCTGCAATTGCACGACGTCGCCGTTGACGCCCAGGTTCGGGCCGTTGAAGGCCTTGTGGAGCAGCACATGGTGTTGCTCTATCTCGGTGGCGGTCAGCGTCACCACCTGGCGAATGACCTCATCGATCTGCAACGGCTGATGCTGGGGTGGCGACTGCCTGGCCAGTGACTGCAACGCGCGAACGATCTCTGCCGCGCGCTTGCTGTCATTGACGATGTCACTCAAACCCGCCATGGCTTGCGCCACCACCGGCTCGGGGCGATCCAGCCAGCGCAGGCTGGCGCTGGCGTTGGACACAATCGAGGCCAGCGGCTGATTGATTTCGTGAGCAATGGACGCCGCCAACTCGCCCATGATCGTGGCCTGGGAGACTTTGCCCAGCTCCGTTCTCGCTTTGCGCAAGGCCGCCTCGGTGGCCTTGCGCTCAGTGACGTCGGTGGCCACGCCGACAAATACGTCTTCACCGGCGGGCTCGCCCAGCAGTTCGATATGACGCACCTGGCCTTCGGACGACATCAGCCGGAAAGCGATTCGAAATGCGCTGCAAGTGCGCACTGCGTGGTTGATCTTTGCCAGAAAACCTTGCTGGTCTTCGGCATGAATCAACGGGATAAGCGCCTCCAGCGACGGTGGCACCTCGGTCACTGGCACACCCCAAACTGCAAACAGGTCGTGGGTCCAGACCGCGTCACCCGTGCTCGGTTGCCAGCGAAAACTGCCGGAGTGGCTGATGCGCTGGCCCAGCGCCAGGGTCGCCTGGCTGGTCAGCAGCGCGGCTTCGATCTCGCGCCGCCGGGTGTTTTCTTCCACCAGTTCTGCGTACAGCCGGGCGGTTTCCAGGGAGATTGCCGCCTGCCCCGCCAGCAATTCCAGCACCGTGGTGCGGTTTGAGGTAAACACCCCCGGCGAGAGGTTGTTCTCCAGATAAAGGACGCCAATCACCACCCCTTGCTTGACCAGTGGCAGACACAGCACCGAACGAATTTCGCGCCCCCTGAAATACTCATCATCGGTGAACGCCTGCAGGTGCTGGGCGTCCTCAATCACCACCAATTGCCGAGTGCGCATCACGGTGTACAACATCGACAGCGGCAGTTGCTGTGCCGAGGGCGACAGCACCGTCAGGTCGATGTCGATCCCGTTTTGCTGCGCCGTGCCTTTGGCCGAGATGTGCGGGGTGTCGTTTTTGACCAACAACAGCAAGGCCTGCTGGGCGCCCGCATGAATGATGGTGTTGGTCAGCAGAATAGCGATCAGCCGATCCAGGACAATCTCCTCGGAAAGTGCCTGTGAGGCTTTCATGACCGACACCAGGTCCAGCGCGTCCTGACTGGCCAGGAAGCTGATCGAGGGCCGTGACAACGACGCCTGCCCGCGCAGGATGCCGCCCCGCGCTTCCAGGTCAGCCACCTTGCCCAGCGCGCCCCAGCGCTGGTAGCAATCCCGGGCGTTGCGGTAATGGCTGCGGGCTGAGGTAAACAGCCCTTGAACATGATGAAACTCCCCGGCCAGTTCATGGGCCAAGGCCTGAACATGAACAAACCCGGCGTTGGCCGCGGCGGTGATTGCCGCTTCATAAAGGCCCATGGCCGCCATGGCATCACCCCGCACACGTGCTGCTTCGGCCCCCGCCAGCAGAGCTTTGTCCTTGAAGGTCTGCGGGTTCAATTCCGCCCAGGCGTCAAGTTGCTGAAGATGCGGTGTCATGCGCGCCAGGGTCTGGATGGCATCGCCGCCCTGACGGCATTGTGCGGCCAGGTTCAACGCGCTGAACAAATGCAATTCGAGCACATGAATATGCGCTGGCGTTGACCAGGCGAGTTCGAGCGCTTGCTCAAAACACTGCCCAGCGCTGTCGAAATCGCGATACAGAAACCTGGCGATGCCTTTGAACAGTCGCCACCAGAACGCCACCGGCGTCATTGCACTGTTGCGAGCCTGGTCTTCCAGCGCCTGACGCTCGGGCGAAGGCTCCTCACTCTGCCAGATACGGCCCAGCCGCAGCGCCCGCACCAAGCGCGCCTGGGTCTGCAGCGCCAATTGCACATCGTCGAAACGGGCACGGCGGGCAAAGGCCAGCGCGCGTTCAATCTCCTGGTCGACGCGATCCAGGTGTTCGCCCATCACCAGCAGATTGGAGACGATGTGGTTGCAGGCGTAGCAACTCATGGTCAGGTTGCCCACGCTGTAGCTGCTGGCCAGGGCTTGCCGTGAATGCTCCAGCCCATGACTCAGTGGCTGGGTCCAGACACAGACTTGGTCCAGCGCCACCAGCGTCGTGCTCTCAGAGCTGCGATAGCCGCGCGCCTGCACCAGACGCCGGGCGACGCTGGCGTACGCAGCGCCCTCGGAATAGGCCCCGAGCTTGTGGGCCAGGACCACACCGAACCAGGCCAGCCCATGGGTGGACGCCGCGCAGATACCGTATTCGAGGGACAACTGAACCATTTCGCAGGTCAGCACGAACAACAGGTCGTCATCAATGAAGGACGCCGACGCAATCATGCTCGACAACAGGCCCATGGCGGCTTCAAAGCTGGGGTCCTGCATGTCTGGCAATTCGTCAAGCGAGGCAATCTCACGGGGGCCGAGGACTTCGAGCAGGTGGTGATAACGTTGCTCCACGTCCAGATCGGTCACCTGAGCCGGGATGTGGATACCAAACTGGCGCAGGCCCACCCCGGCCGTCGCAACCGCCTCTTGATAACGACAGGCGAGCACCAGCACTTCTACCTTGAGCATGTACAGGGCGGAGCGTGGAATCAGGCCGATGGCGTGATCCAGCAACTCATCAATGACCTGACCTGCCTGCTCGAACTGACCCTCGAGCAGCAGACAGTGCCCGTGAGTCACGCCCAGTTCGTGGGCGAGCTGCGGGCATCGCTCCCACCGCGACGCCCACAATGCCCTGTCGATCATCTTCATGCCGGTCAGCACATAGGCCAACGCCGCGTCGATAGCCGCAGACTCCAGAGCCTGCTGGGCGGCACGTACCAGCACGGTACAGAACTGCAGACGCTCGGCCTGCGACGAATCCTGCGGTCGAACGCGCTGCAAATGACTGGCGATGCGAAAAATCGGCTCGCCGCGACCTGAGAGACTGATATCGCTGATCAACAACCGGGCGATGCGCCGATGCTCGTCGGGCCTGGTATCCAGAGGTATCAGTTGGTAAGCAGCTTCTTGCACGCGATCGTGATAGAACGCAAAACCCTGGTGATCCTCCACCAGCAGGCCCGCATCAACCGCAGGCGCCAGGTGTCGGCCCAAGGTCTTGTGCGCCACCTCGGTGACGCGGCCCAGGGTCTGCGAGTCGATGCTTGCGCCCATGCAGGCCATCAGCCCGAGGAGCCGCCGGGTTTGCGCGGGCAGCCGGGCGATACGGCTGACCATCAGGCCAATCACATTGTCAGCATGAGGATGCTGGCGGATCTGCTCCAGGTTCCACTCCAGAACCCCGGTGGTGGGCCCCACGCCGATCAGTTCATCGTCGAGCAAGGTGCGCATCAATTGCGCGACAAAAAAAGGATTGCCGCCGGTTTTGGCATGCACCAGCGCTGCCAGCGGCCTCAACGTCTCGGGCTCGGCATGCAGCAGGTGGCCGACCCACTGGACGACCGCCTCCGGGGTCAATGCCGAGACCTTGATCTCATTCAGGCCGATCGAGGCCTGGCGCAGGCCCTGCAGGAAGCCCTGGAACGGCATGCCGTCGGCTTCCTGCCCCTCTCGGTAGGCAGCAATCAGCAGGATGTGGCGCGAGTGCCCTTCGCTGAACGAGGTCAGAAACGACAGCACCGCATCGTCGCGCCATTGCACATCGTCGAAGAACAGCAGCAAGGGCCGTTGCGCGCTGGCAAAACAGCTGAGCAACCGGTGCAGCACATAATCAAAAAAATGCCGAGTCTCGCTGGCGGGCAGCTCTGGCGCTGCGTTTTGCGGGCCGAGAACCAGTTCGATTTCAGGCACCAGATTGGCAATCAGCCGACCATGGTCGCCGACTGCCGCCGCGAGCTTTTCGCGCCACCGATCAAGCTCGACGGCGCTCTCGCCAAGCACCCGCATGACCAGCGAACGCAGGGCCTGGGCGAAGGAGGCGTAAGGCGAATCAGGGTCCAACTTGCCCGATGCGAACAGCACCTGACTGAGCGCCAGGTGCTGATGCAACTGGCGCACCAGCGTGGATTTGCCGACCCCGGTCTCGCCGGACAGCAGCACCAGCTCACATTGACCCGACTGCGCCACCCGCGCAAAGGCGGCACGCAATGCCTGGTTTTCTTCAGGACGGGGGAACAGCGCGTTGGATTCGGCACCTCGCGCCCGGGGATCCCTGCAAGCTGGCTCGAAGGTCGCGATGTACTGAAACTCGCTCCATTGCGCCAGACACTCGCGCAAATCTGCCTCCAGCCTTGCCGCACTCTGGTAGCGATCAGCGGGGTTCTTGGCGATCAGGTCGAGGATCAAACGGGCCAGTGGCGCGGGGATCGAGCTACGAAACTGCTGGGGTGAAGGCGGCTGCCGGGCGACATGGCAATACACCCACTCCACCGCGTCATTGGCTTCGAAGGGCAGCCGACCCGTCAACCACTCATAAAAGGTCATGCCCAAAGCGTACAGGTCGCTGCGCTCATCAGCCTGACGCCCTACCCGCCTGGCCTGCTCGGGGGCCATGTAGGCCAGCGTCGCGCATAGGGAGTCGGCGCCTGGCACCTCGCCCGTGGCGGGGCTGATACCAAACCCGGTCAGACGGACCTTGCCGTCCGGCCCCTGAATAAGGCTGCAGGGTTTGATATCACAATGCACCAGCCCCTTGCCATGGGCCCTGGCCAGCGCATGGGCGGCACCGATGGCCAGGCGCAAAAAGGCATCTATCGACAACGCACCCCCGGCCACCTGATCCAGAGACTGACCACCGGGATCGTCGCAAATCAACAGTGGCCCTTCAGGGGTGTGCAGCACCGCGACCGGCGGCACGGCCCAATCGGATTCCAGCAGCGGTGCCAGCAGGTACTCATGTTCGATACGGCGCAACCCGCGCGCCTGAAGACCGGCCGAAGCCCGGGTGATCAGCCAGCGTCGGGCACATCCCGGCACGTGCGCACGGTAGCGTTCGACTTCACCGTCGACAAACAACAGTTGCCAGGACAGCAGCGTCAGCCATTGCGGCGTATAGCCTTCAACGTGCCTGTCGGCCATGACCCGAATACTGGCGACGGGCTCAGCTTTGATACCGCTCATAAAGGACCTTTATCTGCGTTCGAGTACGCGCTTTATCGCGCTCTGCAAGGCCTCCTCTGAAAAAGGCTTGCACAGAAAATCCACCGCCCCGGCGGCCAGCGTACGACGCACCATGTCGCTGTCTTCGTTGGCCGACATGCAACACACGCCGACGGTCTTGCCAGTGCGCTTCAACTGCTGCAACACCTCCAGGCCATGCATGCCTTGCATCGCCAGGTCCAGTAGCACGCAGTGCGCCTGATCACTGACGGCAGACGCCAGAAAGGCTTCTCCTGAAGCAAAACTCACAGTTGCATAGCCCAGGGACTTGAGAAGATTGGTGAGGCCATTGCGCACGGACGCGTCGTCATCAACGACGCAGATGAGGATCATAAGCTGAACTTCATGCCAGTCAAATAATAGAAAACACAGGGTACGCTCATGCCGCCGGAAAGATCATTGACCCTATGTATAATTGTGCTGTTTTTAATCAGCCCACCCGCGTTAGTTGCTCTCGCATCTTCACCAGTTCAATTAAAGTTCTCGCCTGCATCTTTGTCATAATGTGCCGTTTATGAACTTTGACGGTAATTTCGCTGGTACCCAGATCACTAGCAATCTGCTTGTTCATCCTGCCCGTGACCAACAATGTCATCACTTCGCGCTCGCGCGGGGTCAGGGTGTCGAAGCGATGCCGGATGCGTTGCACATGCAAGCGCTCCAGCAGCTCGCTTTCATCATGAGCCAGGGCCTGACGCACCACGTCCAGCAACTGCTCGGGCTCGAACGGCTTGGTCAGAAACTCGTGGGCGCCGGCCTTGATGGCCTTGACTGACATGGGAATGGTGCCGAAGCCGGTCATGAAGATAATCGGGAAACGATGCCCGCGACGCAGCAACTCCTCCTGCACATCAAAGCCATTACTGGCCGCCAGGTTCATGTCCAGCAGCAGGCACGTCGGCTGCGCAGTGAAGGTCTGTTCAAGGAATGCCTGCGCGGTGGCATAACACTGGGTGGGGATGTCGGCTGAATGCAGCAGGCGCGACAAGGATGTGCGAATCGAGCACTCATCATCGACCACATAAACCAGGGGTGTTGCACTCATAACCAGATTGTCCGCAGGTTGATGCTACTGGCTGGCCGCCAGCACTCGTTGATGATTGAAATGAAAATGCTCATGCTCACAGGGCGGGTTGCTGGCGCGCATCGTCGAAACGGATGCAACCCGCACGTGGGCGCTGGATCGCTGGCTATCATGGCCTGAATTGAACGAGGGAGCACCTTGTTTACCCTGCAGCCCCAGGCGATCGACTATCCAGTTACGCGTGGCACCTAACAGTCGATAGACCCGCAACGGGCCTTGGGCACTGACCATCAACAGCGACTTGTGCGCCAGCCCGACGATGCAGTCCATGACACGCGCCCGTGAGATCGCTGCGGCATGGGCCACTTCACAGGCTTGGTCAAGGCTGAAAGGACCGGCCAGGCCACCCAGACAGCCCAGCACCGTGCGTTCGTCGGCGCTGAGCAGGCGATAACTCCACTCCACCGACGCCTCCATGCTCTGGTGACGGGGCGGCGCACTGCGCAACCCGCCGGACAGCAGGTGCAGGTTGCCCTGCAAGCTCGCCGCCAGCTCGAACAGCCCAAGGGCCGAAGCGCGCGAAGCGGCCATTTCCAGCGCCAGCGGGATGCCATCCAGCGCCCGACAGATCTGCCCCACCAGGGCGACGCTTGGGTCATCGAAGGTCGCGTTGTCGTCCAGCGGGAAGCGCGAATCCAGCGCACGCAGGCGCATCAGGAACAACTGCGCCGCGCTGCTGTGCAGGATGTCGCCACGCTCAGCCTCCTGATCGGGCAACTGCAGCGCCGGGACGCTGATGGTTCGCTCCCGAGCGATCCGCAACGGCTCGCGGCTGGTGGTCAGGATGCGCAACCCCGGGCACCGATGCAGCAAATGCTCGCACACCGCCGCGACGGCTTCGATCAGGTGTTCGCAATTGTCCAGAATCACCAGGCGGTTATGCTGATCGAGGCAATCGACGATGGCGTCGATGATCGGCTGACCCGGCTGGATACGCACGTCCAGCGCAAACCCCAGCGCCTCGACGATCCGTTGCGGGCAACTGATCTGTGCCAGTGGCACAAACGACACATGCAGGCTCTCCGTCAGGGACAGATGATGAGCAACGGCCACCGCCAGCGAGGTCTTGCCGATGCCGCCCGCCCCCAAAAGGCTCAACAGCGACTCGGTGAGCAACGCCTCGCAGACATCTTCAAAGGCCTGCTGACGACCGATCAACGCCACATCAAGGGGCAGATCGCTGGTGCGCAGCATCGCGGCGCTCAGTGAGCTGGCCAGGGGGAGATCCGGCGGGGTATCGAGCAACTCGAAGGGCGCGGCCTGGCTGGCATCGTCTTCGCCGCAAATCAGGATGTAGCCGCGCCCGGGAATGGTCCTGATCAAGTCACGGTCAGCTCCCAGGGCTTTGCGCAACGCCGAGACATGCACCTGCAAGTTGTTTTCTTCGACCACGGTGTCAGGCCAGACCCGCTGCAGGATTTCATCCTTGGTCACCAACTGGCCGGGGCAACTGATCAGCAACTCCAGAATATCGAAGGCCCGCGTCCCGACGCGCAAGGGTACGCCGTTCCTGAAGACTTCCCTGAGTTCAAGAGAAACACTGGCTTGACCGAGACTGACCATGTTATTCACGCTGTCCATTGGGGGCGCTGAGTATCCTGCCTTGAGCGGGATCTATCGTTGGCAGCGATGACTTATCAAGTGCTGCCGAGGTTATCTAACCAGTTAAATCGTTGGCTCGATATTATCTATAGGGATAGCTCCCTGCACTGTTCAATAAACTTTAGTTGCGGGTGAGCACAATAATACAAGTGCATGACTTGAACTTTCGGTTAGAGCATAAAGATAAGTAGCCAATAGCCACACTCTAGTTCAACGTCATGCAGCCCGCTTTGACGCTGAGCACGTGAAATATTCACCAAAACAGCTCCACCAAAGGTCTATATTGGCCAGGTTTACGCCTGTAGGGGCGTTGGGTTTCAGGGGTGTTATGGACAAATTACTGGCACTGAAAATGTTCGTCGAGTCGGTAGACGCCAAGGGGTTCTCGGCGGCCGCACGCAGACTGGACCTGGCGCCGTCTTCGGTGACACGCATGATCGATGCCCTGGAAGCGCAGCTCGGGGCGGTGCTGCTCAATCGCTCTACGCGGCAGGTCACGGTCACCGAGGCCGGGGCGCATTACTACGATCAGGCGCGCAAAGTGCTCGAGGATGTCGCCCGGGCCGACGCGATGATCATGGATCGCGGCGACCAGCCTGTCGGGCAACTGCGGGTCTGCCTGCCGGTGGAGTTTGGCCGGCGCCTGATTGCCCCCCATCTGGGCGGCTTCCTCGCGCGTTATCCGCAACTGGAACTGGACGTAACGCTCAGCGACAACCTGGATAACCTTCTGAGCGGCCGGTTCGATGTCGCCATACGCCTCGGCGCAGCCGGCCCCAGCGACGACCTGGTGAGCCGCACCCTCGGCTACTTTTCCCGCTGGGTAGTGGCCAGCCCTGATTATCTGGCCAGGCAGGGCGTGCCCATAACGCCGGGTGATCTTGTGCGGCACGAGTGCCTGCGTTTCAGCCATACCGCTGGCCGACAGGTCTGGACCTTCGTGCAGGCTGACCAGACCCAGTTGATCGACATTCAGGGCCGCTTGAAAAGCAGCAATGCCGACATTTTGCGCGAAGCGGCGCTCGGCGGCGCAGGCATCGCGCTGTTGGCCGACTGGCTGGTGGCAGCGGACGTTGCCAGCGGCGCCCTGACTCGGGTCCTGGAACACTATGACGTGAACCCCAATCAGTCCCGCTCGGCGATCACGGCGCTGTACCTGCCCAATCACCGGGGCTCCAGGCGGGTCAACGCGTTCATACAGTTCCTGGAGGGCTTGCTTGCTGCACCTGAGAAGTGAGCAGTTCTGCGTTTTGCGCAACGCTGTGTTGCACGCACAGCCAATACCCTTCTTTCATGGCCTCATTTAAGGTGGCAACCATCTGATCGCACCCTCTACCAGGGTGCATTGAACCTCTAGCCAACTGAGCACACATCATGAGCCTGACTACCGCCACACCGGCGCCCACTGCGCGACACACACTGACTCGGGGCCTGGTCCTGCTGTTTGCGTTCTGCTGCGGCGCGATTGTTGCCAATATTTATTACGCGCAGCCGATTGTTGAACTCATCGCGCCGGACCTCGGGCTTTCGGCCCACAGCGCCAGCCTGATCGTCTCCCTGACGCAGATCGGTTACGCGTTGGGCCTGTTGTTCCTGGTGCCGCTGGCCGACCTGGTGGAAAACCGCACACTGATGATCGGCACCGCCCTGGTGGCCTCGGCCAGCCTGTTGGCGGCCGGGTTCAGCGAACATGCCAACGCCTTCCTCATGATCTCGCTGCTGATCGGCTTCAGTTCGGTGTCAGTGCAGATGCTGGTGCCGCTGGCGGCACATCTGGCACCGGAAGAAAGCCGAGGCCAGGTGGTGGGCAACATCATGGGCGGGCTGCTGCTGGGGATTCTGCTGGCTCGGCCGCTGTCCAGCCTGGTCGCCGATCACTTCGGCTGGCGCGCGGTGTTCATGGGCGCTTCGCTGATCATGCTGGCAATCGTCGTCGTACTGGCGCTGACTATTCCCAAGCGCACGCCGGATCACCAGTCCTCGTACGGGCAACTGCTGGTTTCATTACTGACGTTGCTGCGCAGGCACGCCGTGCTGCGCCAGCGGGCCTTTTACCAGGGCCTGCTGTTCGCCGCGTTCAGCCTGTTCTGGACCGCCGTGCCCATCGAGC
Source organism: Paucimonas lemoignei (assembly GCA_900475325.1). Taxonomy (GTDB): domain Bacteria; phylum Pseudomonadota; class Gammaproteobacteria; order Pseudomonadales; family Pseudomonadaceae; genus Aquipseudomonas. The sequence continues at coordinate 2,697,593 of LS483371.1, read as the reverse complement.
TGTCCCGGCACTTTGGCCTGTCGCAAACCCAAATCGCGCTGTTCGCACTGGTCGGCGCCATTGGCGCTATCGCGGCGCCGATTGCCGGCCGTCTGGCGGACGCAGGCCATACGCGCAGGGCTTCGCTGGTTGCCCTGAGCCTTGCACCGGTCGCGTTTCTGATCGGTCTGAGCCACCCCGGCTACAGCGTCATCGGGCTGGCCATCACCGGTGTGCTGCTGGACTTCGCCGTGCAACTGAACATGGTCCTGGGCCAAAGGGCTGTCTACGCCCTGGACCCGGCGAGCCGCGGACGCTTGAACGCGCTGTACATGACCAGTATTTTCCTGGGCGGCGCCATTGGCTCAGCGCTGGCCAGCTCCCTTTATGAGCAACAGGGCTGGCATGGCGTCGCACTGGTCGGCGCGGGCTTGCCCCTGATAGCCCTGGTGGTGTTCTTGCTGGTCGGCCGTGGCGGTAAGGCACCCTCCGTGGCGTGATACGTGGCCTGCAGCCTGTGCCGGGAGCCGTCTCGATAATTTTGAGACTTCCCGGCTAAAGCCAACGCCTGGTTACACCAGCTTGAAATGGCTGCGCAGCGCCGCGATGTGCTCCGGCCCGATGCCGCAGCACCCGCCAATCACCGTGGCGCCCTGCTCTACCCAGTTGCTCGCCCAGCCAGCGTATGAGTCCGGTCCAAGATCGGCGCGAATATCATGAAGCGTTGCGTTCGCGCCTTCGTCTTCCACCTGCATCACCGGAAAGGCGTTGGCATAGACGCCCAGCTCGATATTCACCCCAGCGCCGTCAATGACGTCACGGGCGGCAACCAGTGCCGCCGCCATGACTTCCGGCTGACTGCAGTTGAACAACACGGCGCGGGCACCCAGCTCGATTGCCACTTTTGTCGCTTCGGCGACTGGCTCGCCCGAACGCAGGCGCGGGCCATGATCCTGACCATCTTCCAGGGTGAACGACAACCACAAGGGCTTGCTGTTCTGCCCGAGCGCTTCGTGGACGGCGCGTACTTCGGCAATGGAACTCTGGGTTTCAGCCAGCCAGACGTCGACGTTCGCCTCCAGGCCCTTGATCAGCGTGCGGTGGATAGCGACCGACTGATCGTGATCAAACAGATCCGGGCGATAGGACCCCAACGCAGGCGGCAACGAACCCGCCACCTGAACAGGGACATCGGCGTAAGTAGCCGCCTCCCGAGCCAGATACCCGGCCAGGACCGCCAGCGTCAGAGCATCCGCCTCGAAACGCGCTTGGCCCAAGTGGAAAGGAACCAGTGCGTAGCTGTTGGTGGTGATGATCCGCGCCCCGGCTTCGATAAAAGCCTGATGCGCCTTGAGGACAAATTCCGGGGCTTCGATCAACGCCAGTGCCGACCATTCCGGCTGGCGGAATGGCGCGCCGATGCGCATGAGTTCGCGGCCCATGCCGCCATCGAGCAGACGTAGCGGAACTGAAGTGTCGAGTGCGGACATGAGAACTCCTGAAAAAGAAAAAACCGCACTGCGTGGTCATGCCTGGACGAAACCGACTTATAACCAAAGCGCAGCTGCATATACCAATAAATAATTAACGACAATTTTTATATCGCGTTTAAATATATACCAATTATTTGTCTTTGATCTATTCGGTGATGCCATGAAGCTGCGTGCTGTTTTACCTGCGAGCCTTGCTCTGCTGTCTGTTTGCTCCACGGCAATGGCAGGCGAAACCCTGGACCGGATCACCAAAAGAGGCGAAATGGTCGGCGTGATGATGGAGAACTACCCACCCTTCTCTTTCCTCAATGATCAGAACCAGCTGGACGGTTTTGACGTCGACGTCGCCAAGGCCGTTGCCGACAAGCTGGGGGTGAAACTGCAACTGGCCACACCGTCCTGGGACGTGATAGCCGCCGGGCATTGGGGCAGCCGCTACGACGTGTGCATCTGCTCCATGACCCCGAGCCAGGCTCGCGCCCAGGTCTTCAACTTCCCGGTCGAGTATTATCAGTCGCCTGCGGTGATCGTGGTCAATGCCAAGAATGACGCCATCAAATCCGCCAAGGACCTGTCCGGCAAAAAAGTCGGCATCATCAGCGCATCCACCTACGAGGCGTACCTGAACAAGGACCTGGTCATCGAAGGCGCCGAAGACAAGCCGATCAGCTATCCATTCGACTCGGTTCAGGCAGCGCCTTACGACAACGAAACCGTGGCCTTCCAGGACCTGGCGCTGGGCGCAGGTGTGCGCCTGGACGCCATGGTCACCAACCTGATCACCGCTCGCGAGCGGATTGCTCAGGACCCGCGTTTCAAGATCTCCGGCGAAACCCTCTACGCCGAGCCCAACGTTGTCGCCACCGAAAAAGGCGATGCCGAGTGGGACGCGAAACTGACCCAGGTGATCGCAGGCCTCAAGGCTGACGGCACACTGGGCAAGATTTCGCAGAAATGGATCGGCTCTGACATCACCCAATGAGCCAGCATCAGCCCGCCCCGCCTGAACTGAACGCCAACGGCTCGCGGCTGCTGCGCGTCTTCGGATTCAAAACACGCCTGTACCTGACCTGGATGGTGATGCTGGGTCTGTGCATCGCGTTTTTCATGAGTTTCGATCTGAAATTCTCCATCATCGCGGCGAAATGGCAGTATCTGGTCGGCCTGCACCTGGCGCCCAACGGCTTCCTGCAGGGCGCTGCACTGACGTTGTTTCTGTGTTTCTGCTCGATCTGGCTGTCGTTGATTCTCGGCTTTGCCACGGCCCTGGCGCGCTTGTCCAAGAGTGCGGTGGCGTTTGGCATTGCCAGTTTCTACGCGTCGTTCTTTCGTGGCACGCCGCTGCTGATTCAGATCCTGCTGATCTATCTCGGTTTGCCTCAGCTTGGGGTTGTGCCGGGTGCAATCAGCGCCGGGATCATTGCCCTGTCGCTCAACTACGGCGCGTACCTGAGCGAGATCTTCCGTGCCGGGATCATCGGCGTTCCCCCTGGTCAGCGTGAAGCGGCGGCGGCATTGGGCATGCGCCCAACGGTGGTGTTCTGGCAAATCACCTTGCCGCAGGCCATGCGCACCATCATTCCGCCGACCACCAGCCAGTTCATTTCCATGCTCAAGGATTCCTCGCTGATTTCGGTCATGGGCGTCTGGGAAGTGATGTTCCTCGCCCAGTCGTACGGTCGCTCGTCGTACCGTTACATCGAGATGCTGACCACTGCGGCGCTGATCTACTGGCTGCTGTCCATTGGGCTTGAGCTGATTCAGGCGCGACTGGAACGCCATTACGGCAAGGCTTACAAAAACCAGCGCTAAGCGCTGCGGGGCACAGTCGCCGTGTGAGTGGACCGATGCAGTGGGCGCAGCTAACCTGTCGCCCTCGCACTTGGTTCAAGAGACGCACATGATGACCCACCTGGACACCGTATTCGACCGCCACGGCACCGACAGCAAGAAGTGGAGCCTGTACCCCGCCGACGTACTGCCCATGTGGGTGGCGGACATGGATTTCCCCGTGGCCGAGCCGGTCATACAGGCCCTGCATAAACGCCTAGAGCATCCACTGCTTGGCTATGGAGTCGCTCAGGACAACCTGCGCCAGACGGTGGTCGACTATCTCTGGCAGCGCTACGCCTGGCGCGTCCAGCCCGAAGAACTGGTGTTCCTGCCCGGCGTCGAGCCAGGCTTCAACATGGCGCTCAATGCCCTGGTGGCCGATGACGCGCCGGTGATCCTGCAGATGCCCAACTACGGCCCGCTGGCCCAGGCGCCCACCCATCGGCATCAGCCGAGTATCGAGTTAACGTTCAAGGCTGACGCCCAAGGCGAGTACCACACGGACCTGGCCGAGCTCTCCAGTCAACTTCCCCGCGCCGGGGCTTTTCTGCTGAGCAACCCGCATAACCCGTTGGGCAAGGTGTTCAGCGGTGAAGAGCTGCACCTGATCGGTCAGGCCTGTGTGGACCACGACGTGCTCATCATCTCGGACGAAATCCACGCCGATATTCTGTTCGACGGCCGTCGCCATGTGCCCATCGCCTCGCTCAGCCCGCAGATCGCCAGCCGCACCGTCACGTTGATGTCGGCCAGCAAGGCTTACAACATCGCCGGGCTCAAGACGGCCTTCGCGGTGATCCAGGACCCGCAGTTGCGCAAGCGTTTCAACGCAGGGCGTCTGGGGCTGGTGGACAGCGTCAACGTGCTGGGGCTGGAAGCCACACGTGCCGCTTACAGCGACTGCGGCCAGTGGCTGAGCCACGTGAACGCCTACCTGCAGGCCAACCGCGACTACCTGGCCGAAGCCCTTCGCACGCGTTTGCCTGGCGTGGTTATGCATCTGCCGCAAAGCACTTACCTGGCGTGGCTGGATTGCTCGGCGCTTGGGCTGGAAAACCCGCATAAGTTCTTTCTGGAGAATGCCAAAGTCGGCCTCAGCGCCGGCCCCGAATTCGGCCCGGACTGCCAGCAGTTCGTGCGCCTGAACTTCGGCTGCCCACGTTCGTTGCTGGAGGAAGGTATCGCGCGGATGGAGCGGAGTTTGAAGGCTCGGTGAAATAGAGAAACGGATCCGGGTCGACTGACAGGTACGTTGCCTGATACATCGCCTTCGCGAATGAATTCGCTCCCACTGTTGGGCTGCGTCGTGTCAGGCAGATCGTATTTCGCCGATCTTAGCCGCTAAAGTCGCTTAAGGTTCGGGGCAGGAATCCGATGACGGCGAATAACCTGTGAGCGAATTCATTCGCGAAGACGGACGTACAGGCGACGCATATCGGCTGAAAGTACCGGCCCCTTCGCGAATGAATTCGCTCCCACTGTTGGGCTGCGTCGTGTCAGGCGGATCGTATTTCGCCGATCTTGGCCGTTAAAGTCGCTTACAGTTCGGGAGCAGGAGTCCGAAGACGACGAATAACCTGTGGGAGCGAATTCATTCGCGAAGACGGACGTACAGGCGGTGCATATCGGCTGAATGTACTGGCCCCTTCGCGAATGAATTCGCTCCCACTGTGGGGCTGCGTCGTGTCAGGCCATCGATCTTGGCTGCTAAAGTCGCTTCCGGTTCGGGGCAGGAATCCGAAGGCGGCGAATAACCCTGTGGGAGCGAATTCATTCGCGAAGACGGACGTACAGGCGGTGCATATTGGCTGAATGTACCGGCCCCTTCGCGAATGAATTCGCTCCCACAGGGGCCTATCAGCGAGCACAAAAAAGCCCGGCGGACCGGGCTTGGGTTGCTCTACAAAAACCTGCAATCAATAACGCTGATACTGCGAACCGAACTCTTTGCGATTTTCCGCAACGACCACGGTTTTGGTCGATTGAATCTGAGCGCGATCAAAGGTTTTGTTGCCAGGACCAGTGGCCTGTACCTGAACAGGTTTAATGGACGTGGAGGTCGTAGCCGCAGCGACCTGGGTAGGCGACGTGCTGGCGAATGCGCTGGTAGCGGTCAGTACTGAAAGGGCGAAGCTCAAAGCGATTGTGCGTTTCATGATGTGGCTCCAAAAGTTGTTTCGAAGTGATGGAGCCAAATCTAGAGTCACCAGCGCCTCAAGAAAAACCACCCTTGCAGATACTGATTATCAGTGCCGCTGATGCTGGAGCGCGGAGCGTCTAGCCCGCGCCTGTCCAGCAAACGCGGGCTATTGATCACTCAGGCTTGCGCAACAAAACCCGGGTCACACGACGCTCTTCGACATCGGTCACGGTCATGTCCCAGCCATCCCATTGCAAGGTGTCGCCCTTTCTCGGCAGACGATCCAGCAGGCTCATCACCAGCCCCGCCAGGGTTTGATAGTCGTCGGTGGCCTGAGCCTGAAAGCCGACACGCTCACGCACCTGGCTCAGGTTCAAGGCACCGGAAACCAGGAAGCCGCCCTCCTCGGCCATGATGTCCGGACCCTCGATTTCGCTGGCGTCGGGTAGCTCACCGGCAATCGACTCAAGGATGTCGGTCATGGTCAGCAAACCGATGAAGTCACCAAATTCGTTGATCACGAACGCAATGTGGGTCGACTCCTTGCGCATCTGCTCCAGTGCGTTAAGGATCGTGAAGCTTTCCAGCAGGTTGATCGCCTTGCGCGCAATCAGCTCAAGGTTAGGCTCATTACCGGCCAGCAATTCCTTGAGCAACTCTTTCTTGTGCACGAAGCCCAAGGGTTCATCGATGCGACCTTCACGAATCAGCGGCAGGCGCGAATAAGACGAATGCATCAGTTTGATGCGCACAGTTTCCGGGTCGTCCGCCAGATCGATGTGATCGACTTCGGCACGCGGCGTCATGGCTGAGCGGATCGGTCGCTCGGCCAGTTGCAGCACGCCACTGATCATCACCCGCTCGCGGCGATCAAACACCGCTGCGGTCTGCTCGCCCTCGAGCATGTCGGCAATTTCTTCGCCCACTTCGTCCGCACCCAGCTTGCGACCACCCAACAGACGCAACACCGCATGGGCTGTGCGTTCACGCATCGGCTTCATGCCGTGCAGCGACTTCTTGCGACTCTTGCGAGCGATCTGGTTGAACAGCTCGATGAGGATCGAGAAACCAATCGCCGCGTACAGATAGCCCTTGGGAATATGGAAGCCCAAGCCTTCAGCGGTCAGGCTGAAGCCGATCATCATCAGGAAGCCCAGGCACAGCATGATCACGGTGGGGTGAGCATTGACGAAGCGCGTCAGCGGCTTGCTGGCGACGATCATCAAACCGATGGAGATCATCACGGCGATCATCATCACGGCCAAGTGCTCGACCATGCCCACGGCGGTAATCACCGCGTCCAGCGAGAACACCGCGTCGAGCACGACGATTTGCGCCACGATTGGCCAGAACTTAGCGTATGTCGAGTTGCTGGTGCGCTCGCTGACATGCCCTTCAAGACGCTCATGCAATTCCATGGTGGCCTTGAACAACAGGAACACACCACCAAACAGCATGATCAGGTCGCGCCCGGAGAAGCTGTGATCGAACACCTCGAACAGCGGCTGGGTGAGCGTGACCATCCAGGAAATACTGGCCAGCAAGCCCAGACGCATGATCAGCGCCAGGGACAGGCCGATGACCCGCGCCTTGTCGCGCTGCTCGGGCGGCAGCTTGTCCGCCAGAATCGCGATAAACACCAGGTTGTCGATACCCAGAACCAGCTCCAGGACAATCAGGGTGAGCAGGCCAAGCCATGCCGTAGAATCAGCAATCCATTCCATACAGTTATTGAGTCTCTCGAAGACAGGTTTTGGCGGGCGCAGCGGAAGGACGCGCGACCAGATAAGGCGCACGAGGCGAATGACGGAACGGGATAATCAGAGGCGATGATCCGCTTGCTGCTATGAAGGCGACGGGATCGGAGCTCAATTCAACGCGGGATACAACACAGGGATGACCAGAGCGACTGGGAGGCTCCTGAACGGTATTCATATAATCCTGACAGTAATAACGGACGATGATCCTACAACGGAGAAGTCACTTTCCTACGCATTAAAAGTATTACAAAGAATAACGTCAATTTGCCTTAATCCCGCTGGCGCTCCACGCCTGGAGATGACCAGCGAGCTGAATCGTTTGAACTTCCCGGCCTGATTCGTGCCCCTTCTATACGTGCCGGGCACACCGCCGGGCGATTCTGGAGGCTTATCTCATGCCAGATGCACAGGGCAAAATTCGTTACGCAGTCGTCGCCGGAGGCTGGATTTCCCAAGGGGCGTTCATGCCGGGTGTCGATCAGACTGATAACTCGGTCATGACCGCGCTGGTCACTGGCGACCCGATCAAGGCCGACAAGCTGGCCGAGCTCTACGACTTGAAGAGCTACCACTACGACGAATTCGACACCCTGCTCAAGTCCGGCGAAATCGACGCGATTTACCTGGCCACGCCTAACTTCCGCCATCGTGAATTCGCCGTCCCGGCCCTTGAGGCCGGTATCCACGTGTTGCTCGAAAAACCGATGGCCACCAGCGAAGAAGACTGCCTGGCCATCACCGAAGCCGCCCAGCGCTCCGGTGCCAAGCTGATGATTGCTTACCGCCTGCACTTCGAGCCGGGAACCGTGGAAATGATCAGCCGAATCCGCGCGGGTGATATCGGCGAACCACGTCTGTTCACCGCGACCTTCGCGCAAACCACCGATCCCAAGAACCATCGGATGCAGAGCGGTTACTGGGCCGGACCTGCGGCGGATATGGGTCCTTACCCGATCAACGCGGTACGTAACCTGTTCGACGCCGAGCCGCTGGAAGTCCATGCGGTGGCTATCCATACCCCGGGCCGGGAAATCAACACGCCGGATACCGTTGCCGTCACTTTGCGTTTCTCCGAAGAGCGCCTGGCGCAGTTCACCGTCAGCTACAGCCTGCCGGGCACCCAGCGCTATCAAGTGATCGGCACCAAGGGCGAATTCGAAGCCTCGCCAGCGTTCGGCTTCGGCGAAGGCGTCGCCATCAGCTACCGGGCGATCATCGGCGGCAAGACCAACGAGCATACCCACCCGGTGGTGGATCAGTTCGGCGGGGAAACCCAGTATTTCTCCGACTGCATCCTGCAAGACCGCGAGCCTGAGCCCGATGGTGACGAAGGCTGGCGCGACGTTCGGGTGCTGGCCGCCATCGAGCGCTGCCTAGAGACCGGCCAGATGCAAAAGCTGGATCCGCTGCCAACGCGGCCCGGCATCAGCGTTGAGCAGGCCCGCCGCCTCCCCTTGGCGAAAGTACCGACCTACATCAACACCGATGAGCCGAATGAGTAAGCCTTTCAACCAGGCGCTCAGGTATTAGTGAGGCGCTGGGCCTGCCAATGGGGCAGTCAGCGCGCCCAGTCGCCTCACCCGCAATGCTGACTGTCCCCTGCGCTTTTCGAATCATTTTGTCACCTGTATTGCGCTTGACCGAGTGTAAAGTTTCTGGCGCGTTGGCCGCTAAAAACTAGACACGAAGTCAGCAAGCGAGCAGGGAGCGCAGCGCATGAACTCAATTTCGTTAATCACCGCGAACACCTCAATCATTGCAGGTCCTGTCAACACGGCGGTTCCACCGAGCGCCAAACTGAGCGCTGAATCGGCGCCAGTCGCCTCCACCCCCTCCTCACCGGCATCCCTTGTCGTTCTCGGCCAGGATGCAAAGATCCCTGAATCCAGCACTTACCGTTCACTGGGTGCAGCGACTATCACCCAACCGGTCTACACCCGGGAGCAGGAAGTGAACGACCCAGTGACCCGGGCGGTCATGGGGAATATCCACGCCTCCTCAACGGCCGGGCGATTTCAGGGCTTGGGCGCGGCTTTGCTACAGCAATTGGCCGAGAGCGGGGCCGGCAGGATTTCCCAGTCGGTGCTCCGATCCTCAGCCGAGGAGATTAAAAACCCCGCTGCGGTGGCATTGGCTCAAGCGCATCTGCATGAGGATGCAGACAACACCATCAGCCTGACCTTGAAAACCAAAAATGGCGCGACCATCACGCTCAACCTGTCCAGTGCAAAGGATGGCGTAGCCGTACAGGCCGATGTCACGGGCGGCACACTCACCGACAGTGAGCGCAAAGCCCTGGGCGCCTTGGCGCAAGGGTTTCAACAGGCCATTGACGGCCTGACCGCGCTAAAGCCTCGCCTGAACCTGAGCGCGCTCAGCCAGCTGGATCCGCAGATGTTTGCCTCGGTTGACCTCAGCGCGCGCCTGAAACTGGGTGAAGACCAGTACCAGACGCTTAGCTACAAGGCTGACGACAAAACCAAGTCCGTGGACATGCGGGGCGTGCAAGGTAACCTTCAGCTGAGCGTCAAGAACAACAACGCCATCCTGGGTAACGCGCAGCAGCAGGCGAAGGCCGTGCAACGCTACCTGGAACAGTTTGACGCGGCGCAAAACCGCGGCGAAGGCGACAAAGACTTGATGACGCTGTTCAAGGATGCCTTCTCAACACTTCAGACCTCCACCCGAAGCGCAACCGGTGCAGCCACTCGCCCCACAAACGGACCCGCGCTGACAGAGGTGGACCACGCGTTGTTGACCGGGCTTGCAGATTTCAATGCCTCGCTGATCAAGACAACCCGCTTTCCCAACCCGATGCGCCCGCTGGAAACTGACCGATTCGCCTACAAGGCCTCGCAAAGCACAGAGATCAAGGGCACGACCGCTGCAGACCACTCGATCGAGCAAAAGCAGACCACCAGCCTGAGTGCGGCGTACCACAAGAGCCTTTATCCAGGTGTCGAGCTGGCGCTGAGCATGGACCCCGAGTCGCAGAATTATAAGTACTACCAGCTTGATGACGAGGCCAGCAGCACGACCCGCATCGCTTACGTCGAAGGTGCGCTCGTGGAGGCCAGTTCGACGCAGTCTGCACGACAGTCGACCAGTGTGCAGACATTCGAGCGGGGCAAACTGATCGATACCGTCACCACCCCCAAAGAGGTCAGCCAGTCGCGCAATCTGTTGGCAATGATCGATTCAGCGCTGCGTGACGATAGCAACTCACGCGTATTGACGGGCGTGTCGACCCTTGAAGAAGGGCTCAAGCCGATTCATGAGAAGGTCATGCTGCAATCCAACCCTTCTTCCATCACCCGCTGAACGGGCTCAGCCTGGAATCGCGGTTCAGGACTCACGGAATAGATCGTGAGCATCCAATAACCGGAAAGCGATTTCAGGCTTCTTCTCAAGCCCTCGGCGGATAGCCGCCGGGATCGACTGCCGGGTCTTGCGACACAGACCTGGCTGCTCGTCGATATCAATGGCGATCCCGCGCATGGTGCGCACTTCGTTGAAGCCCGGCGCCACTCTCACGCGGATGCCCAACTGGTCGAACAACCGCTGCTGCAGCCGCTCCAGATCCGCCAGGCTCTGGAGATTCTCCAGCCGCTCCAGCAGGCGTTTCTCCTCCAGCCGGGTCAGCGCCAGAATCCGTTGCTCAGCTTCGTTATTGCCGTCCAGCACCCGTTCGCGCTCGCAATTGCAGGCGCCGGGAGGACAAGGCTGACGGATCGGCAATGAGGTTTTCATGCAGCGCAGCATAACGAGGAAGGAGCGATTTGCACATCCGGGCATGGGTCTGACCATTGCTCGTGGCTGAAATACGATCTGCCTGATATACCGCGGCCCACCGTGGGAGCGAATTCATTCGCGAATGGGCCGGCCCATTCGACAGAGATGCATTGGCTGTACGGCCGCATTCGCGAGCAAGCTCGCTCGCTCGCACATAAAAAATTGCGGTTTGCCAAATCGCATTCGTCATATTCCCCCTCATTTGTTTGCCAAATGTATCCAACCCGCAGCCGCGCCACGCTCCAGGGTCGCCGGATACTATGCCCGCCTGGGCATTAGTGAGCAGGCCTCATGGGTGTATTGCACGCCTGGCGCATAGTCCTCAACGGCAGAGCCCATTACCTTCAACCTCTTGTTGCGCGCAATTTGCTGAGCCCACCCTTCCCGCCGTCGCCCCGGGCTTGCGCCGCGCAAACTTTTCAACGTGACACAGGGTCGTAAACCTTGAGTCATCGTAGACCCGACAGCCCCGACCAGGCTGCACTTGATGGGCGCACAGAACGCCCGGCGCAGGCGAACCATCGCTGCCCTGCACGTATAGGAAATGACCATGAACGACCGTGACCTGATGAAGCTGACCCGAAGAAAGTTCCTGATCGTGGGCGCCGTTACCGCAAGCAGCGTGGCACTCCCGCCGTTTATCTCGGCGCTGGCGTCTGCGGCGAACATTGCGCGGCCGGTCACCAGTGCCGTCACCCTGGAGGTCAATGGCGTTTCTCGGCAGCTGAACCTGGATACCCGCACCACTTTGCTGGACGCCTTGCGTGAGCATCTGCACCTGACCGGCACCAAGAAAGGCTGTGATCACGGCCAGTGCGGTGCCTGCACGGTGATAGCCAACGGCAGGCGAGTCAATTCGTGCCTGACCCTTGCCGTCATGCAACAGGGTTCGAAAATCACCACCATCGAAGGCCTCGGCACGCCCGACAAGCTACACCCGATGCAAGCCGCGTTCATCAAGCACGACGGGTATCAGTGCGGTTATTGCACCCCTGGGCAGATCTGCTCGGCCGTGGCGGTACTCGATGAGATCCGCCAGGGGATTCCGAGCCACGTCAGCACGAGCCTGACCGATCAGCCGCAATTGATTGCCAGGGAATTTCAGGAGCGCATGAGCGGCAATATCTGCCGCTGCGGGGCCTATTCCAACATCATCCAGGCTATCAACGAAGTTGCGGAGGCCACGGCATGAGACCTTTCACTTACACACGTGCCCAGTCTCCTGCCGAAGCCGCCGCCCAGGCAGCACAAGTCGAAGGCGCCCGGTTTATCGCGGGCGGCACCAATCTGCTGGACCTGATGAAGCTGGAAATCGAGACGCCGCTGCACTTGATCGACGTCAACGACCTGGCACTGGACCGCATTGAAGCCACGCCCGAGGGTGGCCTGCGCATTGGCGCGCTGGTGCGCAACACCGATCTGGCCGCGGACAGCCGCGTGCGCAAGGACTATGGCGTGTTGTCCCGCGCCCTGCTCGCCGGCGCATCCGGCCAGTTGCGCAACGCAGCAACCACGGCGGGTAACCTGCTGCAACGCACCCGCTGCCCGTATTTCTACGACACTCATCAAGCGTGTAACAAACGCAGCCCGGGCAGCGGTTGCGCGGCCATTGGAGGCGTGACGCGCCAACTGGGCATCATTGGCGTGAGCAGCGCCTGCATTGCCACGCACCCCAGCGACATGGCGGTTGCCATGCGCCTGCTCGATGCGCGGGTCGAAACCGTGCGCCCGGACGGCACCACGCGGGTCATCCCGATGGCCGACTTCCATCGGCTGCCGGGCAATACGCCCAACATCGAAACCGCATTGAGCCCCAACGAACTGATCACCGCCGTGACCCTGCCCGCGCCTATCGGCGGGACCCACGTTTATCAGAAGGTTCGGGATCGCGCTTCTTACGCGTTCGCCTTGATCTCGGTCGCTGCAGTGGTCCAGGCCAATGGCAGCGGCCGTGTGGCGGTGGGCGGCGTCGCGCATCGGCCATGGCGTGTCGAGGAGGCTGAGCGACTGATGCCAGACGGAGCAAAAGCAGTGACTCAACAGCTATTGGCGGGCGCCACCCCGACCCACGAAAACGAATTCAAAGTGACGCTGGTCGAGCGTACCCTGGCTTCGGTCTTGTCTCAGGTGAGGGCTGCCTCATGAAATTCGATACTCCCGCCACGACCAATCCGATTGACCAGCTCAAAGTCGTCGGCAAACCCACTACCCGTATCGAAGGCCCGCTGAAAACCACCGGGCTGGCGCCCTATGCCTACGAGCATCATGACGCCGTACCGAATCAGGCTTACGGCTACGTGGTGACCTCGGCGATTGCCAAGGGGCGAATCAGCTCGATGAACCTGGAAGAAGCCAACGCCGCGCCGGGTGTGCTGGGCATCGTCACCGCCGCCAATGCGGGCAAGCTTGGCCAGGGCAAATACAACACGGCTCGGCTGCTGGGCGGTCCGGACATCCAGCACTATCACCAGGCCATTGCGCTGGTGGTGGCGCAGACCTTTGAGCAGGCGCGGGCTGCGGCGCAACTGGTGCGAGTCGAGTACCTGCGCAGCAACGGTCACTATGACCTGGCCGGTGACCTGAAAGCCGCCGTCAAACCCGAAGGTGAAACTCCCGACACCGCCCGTGGGGATTTTGCTGCGGCCTTCAGCGCTGCGCCGGTCACACTCGATGCGACGTACACCACGCCCAATCAGTCCCACGCCGCGATGGAACCGCACAGCTCCATGGCTGCCTGGGAAGGCGAAAAGCTGATCTTGTGGACGTCCAACCAGATGATCGCCTGGAGTGTGGGCGATGTGGCCAAGACCCTCGGCATGCCCAAGGAAAATGTGCGCCTGGTCTCGCCGTATATTGGCGGCGGGTTCGGCGGCAAGCTGTTCATCCGCTCTGACGCGATCCTCGCTGCGCTGGGCTCCAAACTGTGCGGCCGACCGGTCAAGGTGGCCCTCGCCCGCCCGCAGATCATCAATAACACCACCCATCGCCCGGCGACCATTCAGCGTATCCGCATCGGTAGCAATCCGGACGGCAAGATCACCGCCATCGCCCATGAAGGCTGGTCGGGAGACCTGGCAGGCGGCGGCGTGGAAAACGCCGTGCAGCCCACCCAGTTTCTGTACGCCGGTGAAAACCGCATGACCGCCATGCGTCTGGCGACCCTTGACCTGCCTGAAGGCAACGCGATGCGCGCGCCCGGAGAGACACCAGGGCTGATGGCACTGGAAATCGCCATGGACGAAATGGCCGAGAAACTGAACCTCGATCCGGTCCAGTTCAGAATCATCAATGACACCCAGGTTGACCCGGGCAACCCGCAACGGGCTTTTTCTCAGCGCAACCTGATCCAGTGCCTAGAAACCGGTGCCGAGCGTTTCGGCTGGGCCAAACGCAATCCGCGTCCGGGCACGCAGCGCGAAGGCCGTTGGTTGATCGGCATGGGCGTGGGTTGCGCCTATCGCAACAACATTCTGCTGACCTCCGGCGCACGGGTACGCCTGAACAGCGCAGGCCAGGTGACGGTCGAGACCGACATGACCGATATCGGCACCGGCAGCTACACGATCATCGCCCAGACCGCCGCAGAAATGATGGGCGTTACGCTCAACGACGTAGTGGTTCGCCTGGGCGACTCGGACTTCCCTGTGTCGGCCGGTTCCGGTGGTCAGTTCGGCGCTAACTGTTCAACGGCCGGGGTGTACGCCGCATGCGTCAAGCTGCGTGAAGCAGTCATCCAACGCCTGGGCTACAGCGCTGGCGATGCCGTATTCAGCGACGGCCAGGTGCAGTTCAACGGACGCAGCGTCCCCCTCGGCCAGGCGGCCCGTAACGGAGAACTGGTCGCCCAGGACTCCATTGAATTCGCGGAGCTGGCCAAGAAGTACCAGCAATCGACCTTCGGTGCGCATTTCGTGGAAGTGGCCGTGGACATGGCCACCGGCGAAACCCGCGTCAGACGCATGCTCGCCGTCTGCGCTGCAGGCCGCATCCTCAACCCGACCTCGGCGCGCAGCCAGGTGATCGGTGCCATGACCATGGGCGTGGGCGCGGCGTTGATGGAAGAGCTGGCAGTCGACAAGCGGCTGGGCTTCTTCGTCAACCATGACCTGGCCGGTTATGAAGTCCCGGTGCACGCGGATATTCCCGAGCAGGAAGTCATCTTCCTCGATGAAACGGACCCGATGTCCTCGCCCATGAAAGCCAAGGGTGTGGGTGAGCTGGGGCTGTGCGGCGTCAGTGCGGCGATTGCCAACGCGATCTACAACGCTACCGGCGCCCGGGTGCGGGACTACCCGATCACACTGGACAAGGTAATGAAATCGTTGCCAGAGATGGTTTAACCCGCAGCACAGTCCTCGCCAGCAGTGCTGATTGACTGTCTGGCGAGGCTGGCAGCGCCCCAGCGCGCGACAATATGCCACAGCTAAAATTCAACCAGTTGTCTGACAACCCCTCGATGGACATAGCCGCAAAAACTCATTTGTTCTAAAATGTTGCAACACCGGCAAGCGGACGCGGATACGAACATCAATGACACCCAACGTCATTGAATTCGAACCCCGGCGACTTGACCCGATTTATAAAAAGAAAAGCCCGTCATAGACGGGCTTTTTTCGTTTCCGGCTTACGCACTTTCCAGACGTCCCCCAAACGGGTGGCCGACTGCCCTGTTTATCTACCTTGAGGCTAATCCCATGCTACGTCTTCTCATGAGCTACCTGTTCCACTGGTTCAAACGCGTTGCTTCCAGCGCCGTTTCACGCAATGGCAGCAATGACCGTTACACCGAAAACTTCTCCTCCCGCGACGACAGCGACAGCGGTCGCTGGACCTTCGTCACGATCTTCATCGTCTTCACACTCAGCCTCTACTCTCTGGCTGGCCTGGGCTACTACGCCAAGGTGCACGTCTGGGATGGCTTCACCGACGCAGAAAAAACCAGCATGGCTCAAGCGATGATCGTGGCCAGCCAGAATCTGAACTAAGCACTGCGCAACCTTGCACTTAGCCGCGCCCGACAAAAGGCATGTTGGTGGCCATCACGGTCATGTTCAGCACGTTGGTCGACAGCGGCAAGCCCGCCATATAGCGCACCGCGTCGGCCACCTGCGTGACGTCCATCATCGGCTCCACCGCAGTCTGGCCGTTGGCCTGACGAACCCCGGTGGTCATGCGCGCGGCCAACTCGGTCAGCGCGTTGCCGATGTCGATCTGGCCACAGGCAATGTTGTACTCGCGGCCGTCCAGGGCGAAGGTTTTGGTCAGCCCCAGCACCGCATGCTTGCTCGCGGTATAGGGCGAGCTGAACGGTCTCGGGGTGTGAGCGGAAATCGATCCGTTATTGATGATCCGCCCACCCTGCGGGACTTGCTTGCGCATCAGCCCGAACGCAGCGCGAGCGCACAGGAATACGCCCGTCACGTTGGTGTTGATCACGTTCAGCCACTTCTCCACATCCAGCTCATCAACCGGCACCGCTGGCGCGCCGACGCCCGCGTTATTGAACAGCACATCAAGCCGGCCATAGGTTTTCTCGATCTGGGCAAACAACACGTCGACACTCGCCGGATCGCGCACATCCGTGGACACCGCCAAAGCCTCGCCCCCTGCATCGCGTACCGCTGACGCCACTTCATTCAGCGGCTCCTGACGACGGCCGGCCAGCACCAGGCGGTAGCCATCTTCCAGCAAGCCCAAGGCCACTGCGCGACCAATGCCGCTCCCGGCGCCGGTAACGAGTGCAACTTTTGCAGCGGTGGTATCCGTCATCTTGTTGTTTTCCTCTTCTGATCAACCTGCGGTGGTTTAAGTCGGAGCGCACTAGAGAGTGCCAGCCACCATGGCCAAGATCAAACACAGCTGAAAACACTTGCACGTGTCGGGCATTCCTGAGAAAAAGCCGCTTTTGCCTTTCCTGGAGAACCCGCCATGAGCAACGAACTGCTGGTCACAGACATCCGCCCCGGTGACGGCAAGGCGGTGGTCAAGGGTGCGCTGATCACCACCCACTACACCGGCACCCTCGAAGACGGCACGGTCTTCGACTCCTCCCACGAACGCGGCAAACCCTTCCAATGCGTGATCGGCACTGGCCGCGTCATCAAAGGCTGGGACCAAGGCCTCATGGGCATGCAAGTCGGCGGAATCCGCAAACTGTACGTGCCCGCTCACCTGGCCTATGGCGAACGCACCATGGGCGCGCACATCAAGCCGAACTCGGACCTGTACTTCGAGATTGAATTGCTGGAAGTGCTGACTCGGGATGATTGAGTAACACTGCAATCGCGAAGCTATCTAGGGCTGCTTGTAGCCCTCTAATCGCAGATTGCCTGAACTTTCTAAAAAATATTTTTACCTTCTTCAAAATCAACATTTGAAGGCGCATAAGCTTTGCAACAATCAAGAAACTCATCAATCAGGTGCTTCGGAAGAAAAACCCTGAAGCACAGGTAATTTTGCTCAAAGGGAATATCCGGATCATACCTTCTTTGAAGAATCACCAGATTTCTACTACGGTCCGTGGATACCAGCTGCACCCTCTCCCATTCAAAACCGTCATGCTCAACTTCGTTCTCCCATGTCAATAGCTTTAATGCTGCCGGAATGGCTATTGCTCCAGCTCCCACCAGCGCAAAAATCATCATCGGCATTATCGAAATCATTGCCAGCACCGCGACCAAAACAAAGATGGCAATGGCTTTAAATAAAATCTTAGAGAATGTCGAAAAGTGCAGCCAATAATCGACTTCGCCACCATTTTCGGTTATGCGATAAGAATAAAATGTTTTTTGTCGTACGATTTTTATCCAGAAAAAGAAAGTCAATGCTATTCCAAACAGTGCAGGATTCAAAATAAAACTCCTACTGTCTTCCCCCTCGTAAAAAAAACTCCCATATATGTAATATATTGCAGGCATCAAAGCTACAACGGTCATGCCTACATCCATAACAAAAGTAGGCTGGGGATAAGCCTTGACAGTCCAACTCATCAGCCGCCCACTTTCATTCTTGTGTAAACTTGGCTTTTCGGCATCTAAACCTACGTTGCTCACGGACTGCTCACTTTCCATTGTTGCTCCCTTGACATCCAAACACTAATCTCCCAGCAGCAACTCTAGATCCAATACTAGTTCGCAAATTGATAAAGCATATCAGCTGGACAGATATAGACTTGATTCGCGCGATCACTAACCAGCGTTAGAACATGGCGCCGAATGCCCTGATATCTAAATTGGTACTGGGAGAGCAAGCGCCTCATCTCTACCACCCAACGTTTCGATTTCGAGTGAGCCTTTGTTTGTGCCAACCACACGACTTTCACTGTTATCTATCTGCCCTCCTTTCACGAGCTCTATTTGGAAGCGATAGCCATTATCACCTTCTCTGATTGCTATCGTTTCCGGGGCGTACCAGACTTGGAGCTCCAGATATTGAGCGTCCTCGCCAAGTGGAACCCAAGTTTGCCAGATGACAACTTCGTCTGTTGGAGGTGAGTTCTTATACGGCGGCTCGTTCCAGCGCATCTGTGTTTTGGAGGGTGGCGCATTCCGCCACTGGCCGACTGCTTCGACTGTACCGTAGCCTGTGAAATATTCTTTCAAACTGCCGGCCACTTTTTCTACTGGAAAACCAGGAAATGGCCTGCCGGTAGCTGCAACGTTCAACTTGATGATCTCACCACGGACAGCGCCCGGAAACAGTAACTGCACCCAGGCACCATTTTGAGTTTCCGTAGGCAAAGATCCGACGCTTGAAGAGGAGTAATATTTTATTTCGAATGTAGGCTTCACAAAAACAGCCGGAGCCAGTTGAATTTCAAAAAATGCGTGAGTTTCTTCTATCTCGCTCTTGAAACGCTCTTCCCAATAGCGAGACCATCTGCATTTTTGCAGCCAACTACCTACTAAATCGCGTTTCAGATAGTTAAGCGTCAAGGTCGATAACAGATAAACAAGTCCAATCAGCGCTGTCACCCCTAAAAACCATGGGCTCATAACTAACGCAGCCATCGCTCCAGAGCCCAGCAGCAGAGCAACCCCGGCTGAAACTTGAATTCCGCCAACGATTAGAAACCCTAGGACCGCATACTTTTTCATCAAAATCACGCTTTTGTCCAACGAAACATCTGTGCTCGCGTAATCGTCCCCTATGTCCCACAACTCCAGCGCCGCAGCCACAACAGCAAATCCGCCTAACCCGACTAATCTTGCTCCGAACGCGTTGAGCAACTTGCCCCACCCCGGCTTGCCCACAGCTCTCCATTGAGCAGCAGATTGGTGGGTAATTTTAATGGGCTTCGAGTCCTTACCCGGTACTGATAAGTCCTTCATCACCCCCCACCCTGTCTCAACAAACACCGCCATCAGCGCATTCCCCGTATACGCCGCAGCAGAGCCGATCTTGGCCCAATCTTTCTTGCTCAGCTCTCCATCCCGGCTGGCGATTTCGTAGGTGATCATGGTGTTGAACAGGTTGATGGCTGCAATGCCCCAGGTAATCGCGGCAGCGTTGAGGCCGTGTTCGGCGCTCCAGGCTTTGGCCTGGTGGGTCCATTCCTGGGTGAGTTGGCCGTTGCGGGCGAAGAAGGTGGAGATCTTGTTTTGCATCGCCTCGGCGTAGCGTTTGCTGTGGTAGTCAAACGGTCTGGGTTCGTTGAGCAGGTGGCGTTTCAGCTCGTGCTGTATGTCTTGCATGAGTTTGGCGGTGGCGCGGCGGTCGTACTCATTTGCCTGATAAAGCCAGCGATGTTCGGCGGTTTGGTAGAGGTCGCGGCCCTTCTTCAAGTCGGCTCGCCAAGCGGCGTGGCGCTTGGCGAAGTCTTCGTTGATCTGCATTTTCTCAGGGTGGCTGAGCAGCACATGGCCCATGACCAGATTGCGCAGCATCAGGGCGGCGCTGTCACCCACTGCCCCTTTGGACAGGCGGCTATCGACGGGCAGGAAAGCCAGCTGGATATTTTCCAGCGCTGTCCTACCCGCCCCCTTGGCCAACTCTTCTAAAGCACTCAACGTCAATCGCGCAGGTTCAGTCAGGGTTTTTATCCAGGGTTTTTCTGCAAGTGCCTGGTGGTTCAGAAATCCATTCAGCTCCCCTGCACGCCCGGCCAACGCTGTGAAGTCAGAGACGCCTTGCATGATCCGATTGGCTTCGTCGGTCAGGGCCTCTTTGATGGCCAGCGAGAACCCGAAGCGGGTCAGACCCAACAGAGTCTTGCTCTTTTCTTCCTCCTTCTGCAGCCAATTTGAAAAGCTCAGGTCCTGGCTGAGGTTACACAGCAGGTCAGACATCACGTCAAGCAGGCACAGGAGCGACGCAGGATGGGTGGTGTCGACGAACAGGCGCATCGGTTCGGTGCCGGTCCATTCGGCGATGACCTTGATGTCTTCCTGAGTCTCGGTAACCCGGGCGCGCAAAGTCTTTAGCTGCGCCTGTTGGATCTCTGAGTAATCACGGGCGGCGTCCAGATCCACCTCGCGCCGCCATTTGCTGCGGTCTTGCCAGCTTTTACGCAGTGCCGGATCAGGCAACTTGCCATATTTGGCCTTCAGTTCCTCGCCCAGCATTTGCGACGGCCGCTCAGCCAACCCATAGGTCAGGCTGTCCTGACCTTGGGTGGAATCATCTTCCACCTGAAGCTGCTCGAAATACGCCTCGATATCACGAATGTATTGCCGACTCTTCACCTCATCATCACGCACCGAAGCAGGCAACAGGGCCTTGTCTCCCCCCACCCCACACAGACTCTCGACGACACCCGCGATATTCAGCGCGTGCTCATGCTCCGCCTGAAACTCAAAGAGCGCAGCCTGATCCGCCGCCAGCTGCATGCCCAGGTCTTCAAGCATCGCCACGGGGTCATCCAGCGCGATCAGCACCGCGCTTTCTTTATCGGGAACCGTCCCGGTCCAGAGCACATCGGCGGCCAGCGCAACAGAGGGGTATTTACCCTCTTCGTCCGCCACCGGAGGGTGGGCAGAGTCGGTAAAACGTCCGTCGTGGTTAATCGGGTAAGGATCGACATCCGCCACTACCCGATTGCTCAAACGGGTCAAGGGCAGGCCGTGACGTGCGGATTTTTTTCGGCTGTATTCGCGCAGGTCCAGCTCCCGCATCCATGACAGGCGATTTACGGTGCTGGTGCTCATCAACTGGCACATGCGACAGGTCCACTGCCAGGGCGAAAACGCGATGCGCAGTTTGTGCGTGCGTGGGTACAGCAGATGCGTACGACGCTCGCCCTCGGCTGGGCGGACGTCGAGCGTCGGCAGGGCTTCAGCCCAGTCGACACGCATCAGGCTGGCGTCTTTAGCGTCGTAGCGGTACTCGTGGAGGACCTCAGCTGTTTCGTCATAGACGTATACAAAGCCGTCACGCAGCTGGCGCAAGGTGTGGCCGCGGCTTTGCAGCGGTTTGAAGTACTCCCACTGGGTTTCGGCGCTCAGCGGCGTGAGTCGGGCGGGGTCGACGTCATAGCGCGAGCGATCCAGCGCGTAACGCGTCGGGACGATGGCGATGTCGGGACCTTTGAACGGGCATGTGCCGGTGCCGGACAGTGGTTTATCGGCAAACCTTGCATCGCGACGCTGCGACAAGGTGCCGTTTTTATCTGCCATGAGCGCCGCCTTTTATTGGGTGGTTTCTGTGGGCCACTATCAGCGAGAAAAAAGCACAACAGGCGTGATTCGTCATGGCGAGTCCTTGGCCGGGATTGAAGGGCAGGACTTTGACGTTGCAAGTGCGAGGCGTCAGTCAGAACAAGCAGAAGCGAGTTGTAGGATGCTTCCGAAACGCTTGGAGATATTACGTGTCTTCCTGGCTGGCACAGTGACCGACACATTGCTTGTTCCCCCAGAAAAAGCCATGCTCCGCGCGTGACAATCGTCGGAACTGATAAAAAGGAAAAGGTATGGCGCTGAACAAGCCAACACTGGAGCTAAAACGCCACCTCAAAGGTACGGCCACCAATCTTGAAAGCACTGCCAATGACATCCTCAAGCTTGCCGAGCAAATGCAGGATGTCGACGTGACGGCCATTTTGCAGTTGGTCAATCGGCTCTATAGCGACGCGGACCAGCTCAAGGCGTATGCCGATGAGGTCAAGGCCAAGCGGATCGTGCGCGCCAAGGCTGTTTAACCTCTGCTTCTGGTCTGTCCCTGCAAGGTGCCGTCCATGCTGCCCTCTCCTGTTGCACGTACTGCCAGCCCGCTCTATTTGCACAGACGCAAATGGCAAGGTCGTGTGGGCCTGAGCCTGGCGGCTGCGCTTTCAGTGCTGGCGGGGATGACCGATGCCATCGGGTTCATGGCCACCGGGGATTTTGTCTCGTTCATGAGCGGCAACACCACCCGCCTGGCCGTGGCCATCAGTGACGCCGATATCAGCACCACGTCTCGTTTGCTGTTGGCGATTTTTACCTTTGTGGCGGGCAATGCCCTGGGCGTGATCGTCGCCCGGCTTGCCGGTCATCGCGCGCTGCCTTTGCTGTTGTGTATCGGCATGCTGCTGTGCGCGGCGGCAGCTTTCCCGCCGGACTCCCCGATCCTCACCATCGTTGCCGCGATCCTGGCCATGGGCATGCTCAATGCCGCCGTCGAACAGGTCAACGGCCTGCCGGTTGGCCTGACGTATGTCACCGGTGCGCTGTCGCGCTTTGGCCGTGGGCTGGGGCGCTGGATGCTGGGCGAGCGCCGGGACGGCTGGCGTGTGCAACTGGTGCCCTGGGCCGGGATGTTCATCGGCGCGGTGATCGGCGCCTGGCTGGAGCAGCACCTGGGCCTGAATGCGCTACTGATCAGCGGTGGGTTTGCTGCGCTGCTGGGCCTGCTGACCCTGGCGATCCCTTACCGCTGGCAGCGGCGCTATATGCCACGATGATCCACCAAACTGTCATCGGAGCGTCACGTCCCCTGCTTAACATCTG
The DNA here is from genome assembly GCA_900475325.1 of Paucimonas lemoignei. Taxonomy (GTDB): domain Bacteria; phylum Pseudomonadota; class Gammaproteobacteria; order Pseudomonadales; family Pseudomonadaceae; genus Aquipseudomonas. Next base: position 2,674,675 of record LS483371.1, on the reverse strand, counting down.
AGGACTTTTCCTACAGGTGAGCGCGCGAAATGTCCCCTACCCACCAAAATCTGGCGCGTCGTATTCATCGGGAGCTGGTTGACCACAACGACGAAGAACTCGAACTGGAGCTCGCCGACTCGGACTACAGCCTGGACAATCTCTTTGAAAGCGACATTCAAAGCGACGCGGAAAAAGAAGCCCGTCGGCTGTATTTCAGCGAGCTGTTCCGTCTGCAGGGCGAGCTGGTCAAGCTGCAGAGCTGGGTGGTCAAGACCGGGCACAAGGTCGTGATCCTGTTCGAAGGCCGTGATGCGGCAGGCAAAGGCGGCGTGATCAAACGCATCACCCAGCGCCTGAACCCCAGGGTTTGCCGGGTCGCAGCCCTGCCCGCGCCCAACGATCGCGAACGCACCCAGTGGTATTTCCAGCGTTACGTTTCGCACTTGCCTGCAGCCGGGGAAATCGTCCTGTTCGACCGCAGCTGGTACAACCGTGCGGGCGTGGAAAAGGTCATGGGCTTCTGCGATGACGATCAGTACGAAGAGTTCTTCCGCACCGTGCCCGAGTTCGAGCGCATGCTCGCCCGCTCCGGGATTCAGGTGATCAAGTACTGGTTCTCGATTTCCGATCAGGAGCAGCACTTGCGCTTTCTGAGCCGGATTCATGATCCGCTCAAGCAATGGAAGCTCAGCCCGATGGACCTGGAATCCCGACGCCGCTGGGAGGATTACACCAAGGCCAAGGAAATCATGCTCGAACGCACCCATATCGCCGAAGCGCCGTGGTGGGTGGTACACGCCGACGACAAGAAGAAAGCCCGCCTGAACTGCATCCATCACCTGCTCGGCCAGATGCCTTATGAAGAAGTGGAGCAACCGGCCGTCGAGCTGCCGCAACGTCAACGTCACGAAGACTACAACCGGGTGCCGACCCCGAGCGACCTGATCATCCCGCAGGTGTACTGAGGCTAAGCCTGCCTGAGCGCGAGCTCAGGCAGTGTGCTCGGCAACATTGAGTTTGCGCAGCAGGTCATGCTTTTTACTGCGATGAGCCTGCATGCGCACCAGCAGGTCATCCAGCGTGCCGATGGCCTCCAGAATGTGCGGCCCCTTGTTGAGCATCACGCATTCAGCCCGCACGCCCATGGCCGCATCGGTGATTTCAGCGCGGGTGGCAGCGCCGGTCTTGGCCAGCGTCTCCAACACCTGAGTGGCCCAGATCACCGGAACATGAGCCGCTTCACAAATGCACAGGATCTCCTCCTGCAACTCGGCGGTGCGTTCAAAGCCGTTCTCCACGGCCAGGTCACCCCGGGCAATCATCACCCCGAGCCGTGGGCTCTGCATGCCCGCCAGTAACAACGCCGCCAGGTTCTCGAAGCCACGCCGGGTTTCGATCTTCAAGACAATCCCCAGATGCCTGGCCTGCAGACGATCAAGGTGCGCCAACAGCGATTGCACATCCGCCGGGCTGTTGACGAAGGACAGCTCCACTACATCGGCGTGTTGCGCGGCGAAGGCCAGTGCTTCCAGGTCCTCGGGTGACAGCGCCGCAAGCTTGAGTTCGCTGTCCGGCAGGTTGATGCCTTTGTCGCTTTTCAGCTTTGCCCCGCCGGGCGCGTGAGTGATGCGCACGTAGACCACGTCCTTCTGGACAGACTGCACCCGGCCACCAATTTTCCCGTCGTCAAACCAGACCGACTCATTGGGGCGCAGGTCCTCGAATACCTGCGCCAGGGTGCAACCGATGCGCGCCGGGGTCAGCACCTTGCCTGCGGCATCGCGGACAGCGGGGTGGCCGCTCTCGGTATCGTCTGTCAGTAACAGCACATCACCTTCATTGAGCAGGATGCTTTGCTCAGGCAGCGGAACACCCGTGATCCGGGCAGACTTTTTTCGATCTTTGGGCTTTTTCAGGTACAGCTCGATGCCGGGAATCAGGTAGGCAGTCTTGCGCAGCTCGGCCCGACAGCCCTGTTCGCTGGCCTCAATGACCACCAACGTGCGGCTCGACCCCCTGGCATCCTTGAACTGCAGCTCATCACCGGCCTGCATTTGCGCCAGCCACTTGCCCGGTAACTGCAGGCAAAACTCCGTCTCGCAATCGGCCACGGTATCGGCGGTGAGCCACACGATTGCCGGTGCCACAACGCGGCCGAAATCATCGCGCTCGGGGCGGATTTTCACCACTGCAGGGCCGGGCTGGATCTGCCCGGTGCGCAGTTTGGGCCCGGCGAGGTCCATCATCACCTGACAGCTCCTGCCCAACTCCCGCGCAGCCTTGCGGGCGTGTTCAATCATTTTCAGCCAGGTGTCGGGGTCATCGTGTGCGCAGTTGATCCGCTGGCAGTCCATGCCGGCGTCTACCAGCGCGCTGACCAGCTCAGGGCTGGTTGCGGCCTCCTGAGGCATGGTCACCATGATGCGGATGCCGCGTTCCGGTGCCTGAGCGCCGAACAGCTGGTCCGCATGCTGGATCAGGCGTTTTTCGCCCAGCCCGGATAACACGGTGCCGGCCGCATCCCTGGGCCCATCACCCGGTGTGAGGCGCTGGAGCACGTCAATCAGCCGGTCGACAGCGGCCAGGCTGTTGGCTTCACAACGCCCCAATGATGACAGCCCAAGTTCGGTGAGCTGACGTTGCAACGGGCGAATGTCGTGACGACGCAGCGCCAGGTAACTCAGGAGATTGCGCGCGCTGTCCAGGTAATCGGGGTGCACCTGCATGCTCTCGATGGACGCCTGTGCAGCAGCCTCCATCTTGACCCGCAGGAAAGACAGGCGCCGCAGCGCGGTCTTGATCTGGTGGTCGTCCAGTAAATTCGGTTCCAAGGCTGTCATGGCGAGCCCTCGCGTTGAAGGTGAGCAGCATTCAAGGCTAGGCAGCGAATGTGACGAACTGCTTACTGTGGATAGTGAGTGGATGGACGGTACGTCCGTCGTTTGAAGGCATCCCAGAGGACCGCCGGACCTGTGGGAGATTCTATGGTTTTGATCAAGCCATTATTCCGACAGTTACTGATCGCCTGGAATACAGTCTTCGCAAGCAAGCTTGCTCCCACAGGTTCATCCGCTACCTATCACGTGGGAGCGAGCTTGCTCGCGAAGTGGCCGGTACAGCCTCAGCATCTCTGCGGCTTCACCTCCGCTCACGCAAGCAAGCTTGCTCCCACAGGTTCATCCGCTACCTACCCCGCGGGAGCGAGCTTGCTCGCGAAGGCGCCGGTACAGCCTCAGCATCTCTGCAGCTTCACCTCCGCTTTCGCAAGCAAGCTTGCTCCCACAGGGTTTGTGGCCTACTCAAATCCTTGGGAGATTCTATGGTTTTGATCAAGCCATTATTCCGACAGTTACTGATCGCCTGGAATACAGTCTTCGCAAGCAAGCTTGCTCCTACAGGTTCATCCGCTACCTACCCCGTGGGAGCGAGCTTGCTCGCGAAGGGGCCGGTACAGCCTCAGCATCTCTGCGGCTTCACCTCCGCTTTCGCAAGCAAGCTTGCTCCCACAGGGTTTGTGGCCTACTCAAATCCTTGGGAGATTCTATGGTTTCGACCAAGCCATTATTCCGGCAGTTACTGATCGCCTGGAATACAGTCTTCGCAAGCAAGCTTGCTCCCACAGTTCATCCGCTACCTATCCCGTGGGAGCGAGCTTGCTCGCGAAGGGGCCGGTACAGCCTCAGCATCTCCGCGGCTTCGCCTCCGCTTTCGCAAGCAAGCTTGCTCCCACAGGGTTTGTGGCGTTTCTGGAATACCGCATAGCGAGTTTGCGCAAGACGCAACAACCGCGCAGCCCACCCAGGCAGCGGGCTGTTATCATGCCGCGCTATCCTCACTTCCCGGAATACCCCCATGCCCAGCCTATCTTCAACCTCACCAAGCCGCGGCTGGTCGTTCTGGTGGAAGCCTCTGCTGTTTCTCATAGTGGCGGCTGTCGGCCTGTACTACGTCAAATGGTCGCCTTACTACCTCAAATCGTTTGTCGCCGCTGACAGCCACAGCATCGGCGCGTCGATCATCAACGATCAGTTGACCTCACCCGTGGCGGCAGCGCTGGCCTACGCCCAGGTGTATTTCCTGGCGATCTGGAAAGCCGCCGTGCTGGCAGTGATTCTCGGTTCCCTGCTGCAAGTGCTGATCCCACGCGACTGGCTGCTTCGACTGTTTGGCCGCGCGGGGCTGGGTTCCACGGTGCGTGGCGGTCTGTTCGCACTGCCCGGCATGATGTGCAGTTGCTGCGCCGCGCCAGTGGCCGCCAGCATGCGTCGTCAACAGGTATCAGTGGGTGCCGCACTGGCCTTCTGGATCGCCAACCCGGTGCTCAACCCGGCCACGCTGGTGTTCATGGGCTTTGTCCTGGGCTGGGAATTCACCGCGCTACGCCTGGTGGCCGGGCTGATTCTGGTGATCGGCGTGTCGTTGATTGCGCAGCGTATTTCAAGCCCGGACGTGGTGCCTGAACAGGCGCTAGAGGCAGCGGCGCACGCCAACGAGGTTGATCAACAGGGCTTCATGACCCGCTGGGGCAAAAACCTGTGGCAGTTGTTCTGGACCACCATCCCCATTTACGTGCTGGCTGTGTTGATCCTCGGCGCAGCGCGGGTCTGGCTGTTCCCCCACGTCGATATGTCCATGGGCAACAGCCTGATCTGGCTGGTGATATTCGCCGTGGTCGGCACACTGTTCGTGATCCCGACGGCAGCCGAAATCCCTATTGTGCAGACCATGCTGTCGCTGGGCCTGGGCGTCGGCCCTGGGGTCGCGTTGCTCATGACGCTGCCGAGCATCAGCCTGCCGTCGCTATTAATGCTGCGCAAATCCTTCGATGCCAGAGTGCTAGTGACTGTGGCACTGCTGACCATGCTGGTGGGCATCATCAGCGGGCTGCTGGCCATCGCGTTGCTTTAAGGGATCAGCCCCGGCGCTCCCGACGGTCCTGTAGATACTGCAGGACCGCCGCGTGGTCACCGGCGAACTCGATGCGCGCGCCTTTGCTGTCACGCTGGAAGGCGTACATCGGGTCGTAATACTCCCCCAGCAGGCCGCTGATCCAGCCGCGATGCAAGTCAACCGAACCGGACCTTTGCTGCTCGATCAAGGCCGCATCCATCAAAGCGGCCAGGCGCTGGTACCGTTCACCGCCCAAGCGTTTGAGGATGCTCGCCAGGCTTTCGCGCAAGCGCTCGGCAAACACTCGGAAACCCGTTTCTACGCCTCGGACCTGAACGTACTCGGCGCACAGATCAATCACGTAGTCTTGCAGAATCCGCTCGACCCGAGCCTCGAAAGACTCCTCCAGCCAGACCATCGGGTACTGCTGCATCCCGCGAAACAGCTCCAGAGGAATGGCCCGGCTGCCCACCACACGCCCCTCATCCTCCAGCACAAACTGATTGATGCCCTGGGCGCGTTTTTTCAGGATGTCGATGGCCAAGGCATTTTCGAAACTGATCTGTGCAGGCTGCGGCGTTGCGTGTTTGCCGAAGCTGGAGCCGCGATGATTGGCGTGGCCCTCCAGGTCCAGCGCGTTGCGCAAACGGGTCAACACTTCGGTTTTGCCAGAGCCGGTCAGGCCGCCGATCAGGACGAAATCGCACTCGGCAACCGCCTGATCGGTGACATCGATCAGGTAGCTGCGCAACGCCTTGTAGCCGCCGATGACCCTTGGATACTCGATCCCCGCCTCGCTCTTGAGCCATTGCTGAGTGATCTGTGAACGCAATCCGCCGCGAAAGCAGTACAACAGGCCTTGGGGCTGTGCCTTGGCAAACGTCGCCCAGCCTTCGATCCGTTGCTGCTTGAGCGGCCCGGACACCAGTTCATGCCCCAGTTCAATGGCCGCCTGCTGGCCTTGCTGCTTGTAGCACGTGCCGACCCGCTCACGCTCCAGGTCGTTCATCAGTGGCCGGTTGATCGCCAGGGGAAAAGCGCCCTTGTCAAACTCGACCGGGGCGCGCACGTCCATCAACGGCACGTCATTGAGAAAGATGTCGTGGTAGTCGGCGCTGTTATCGCGCATCAGAAGACCTCGACCGCGAGGCTCTGTCGCTCGACGAACTCACCGATGACCGACAGCTCAAGCCCCTGCTCGCGGGCCAGGGCGAGAAATCCCGGTTGCTCGTCAGGCTCAACGGCGATCAACAGCCCGCCGCTGGTTTGCGGGTCACACAGGAGCATTTTCTGCGCATCACTGAGCGGGTTGATGCGCTGGCCATAGCTGTCGAAATTACGCAGCGTACCGCCAGGCACACAGCCCTGCTCGATGTAGAAGTCGACACTGGACAGGCGCGGTACGGCGGCGTAATCAAGACGCGCTGTCAGTTGGCTGCCATCGGCCATTTCCACCAGATGGCCCAGCAAACCGAAACCGGTGACGTCGGTCATGGCGGTCACCCCGGCGAGCTTGCCGAAACGGCTGCCTGGCTTGTTCAGGGTGCACATCATGTCCCGCGCAACGCCCTGATCTTCGGCGCGCAGCAGGCCTTTTTTCTCAGCGGTGGTCAGGATGCCAATGCCCAATGGTTTGGTGAGGTAGAGCTTGCAGCCAACGGTTGCGGTGTCGTTGCGCTTCATGAAGCGTTTTTCTACCAGCCCGGTGACAGCCAGGCCGAAGATCGGCTCGGGCGCATCAATGGAGTGCCCGCCTGCCAGTGGGATACCTGCCGCGTCACAGACTGCCCGGCCTCCGCGAATCACTTCCCGGGCGATTTCCGGAGCCAGCAGGTTGACCGGCCAGCCAAGAATCGCGATGGCCATCAGCGGATCGCCGCCCATGGCGTAGATGTCACTGATGGCATTGGTGGCCGCGATACGGCCGAAATCGTAAGGGTCGTCAACGATCGGCATAAAGAAGTCAGTGGTGGAGACCACACCGCGCTCTTCATCGATGGCATACACCGCCGCGTCGTCTCGGGAAGTGTTGCCGACCCACAGTTTGGGGTCCAGATTCTGCGCGCCACTGCCCGCCAGAATGACTTCCAGGACCTGAGGGGAAATCTTGCAGCCACAGCCTGCGCCATGGCTGTATTGGGTCAGTCGAATCGGCTCGCTCATGTCACACCTCGCAAATCAAGGCGGCGATCTTAACAGAGCCAGACCTTGAACCGGGCCGGGACGACCATTGGCAAGCCATCATCCACACTGGACTGCAGAGAAAATAGATTGGACGCTAACGATTTTCGTCTTAACCTGCCCGCTTGTTCGCGCGCTACGAGTCAGGTCTGAATGTTTGCTGTTCTGAATGTGCTGCTACCGATATTCGCCCTGATCCTGCTGGGTTTCGTGTGTCGTCGCACCGACCGCCTGGGGCCGAATGCGGCTTCAGAGATCAACCGGATGGTTGTCTGGCTGTGCCTGCCTGCGCTGCTGTTCAGTGTCACGGCCACGTCCACTTGGGAACAGATCTGGCACCCCGGATTTGTCATTGCCTTTACCTTGAGCACCCTGGCGGTGTTTGTCATCACCCTGCTGCTGCGCTGGAAAAAAGGCATCAATCTGGCCGATGCCAGCATTGATGCGCTGGGCGGGTCTTACGCCAACACGGGGTATATCGGCATCCCGCTGTGCGTGATGGTGTTGGGCCAGGGCGGGCTGGAACCGGCCTTGATCGCCTCACTGCTGGTGGTCTGCGTGTTGTTTGCCCTGGCGTTGGTCTGCGTCGAAGTCGGCCTGCAGACTGAACGGCAGCCCCATCGGATTGCCCTGAAGGTGTTTCTTGCCCTGGCCAAGAACCCCATGGTGGTCTCGCCGATACTCGGGGCGCTGTGGGCCAGCAGCGGCGCGCCATTGCCGGGGCCGCTGGAAAAACTGCTGAGTTTATTGGGCGCCGCCACCAGCCCCTGCGCCCTGATCGCTCTGGGTTTGTTCCTCGCGGAAAAACAGCAAGGCCCCAGGCACGGCACCTCGCTGCTGGTGCTGATCAAACTGATCCTTCATCCCTTGCTGACCTGGGTCCTGGTGTTTCATGTGTTTGACGTCCCACGGCTGTGGGCCAACGCCGCGCTGCTGCTCAGCGCCCTGCCCACCGGCACCGGGCCGTTCATGCTGGCCGAATACTACAAACGCGAAGCCTCGCTGGTGTCCAGCACGATCCTGGTCTCGACCCTGGGGTCGTTGGTCACACTGTCGATTTGTCTGTATTTCATTGGCAGCCAGACCTGACACCGCTGCCCGCAACGCCTTGAATGCGTTTACCATGTCGCGCCCTTTAGCCACTGAACCCGCGCCATGACCCCAGAAGCACTCGCCATCCTCAATCAGCAGTTGCTCGACGCCCTGCACAACGCCCCGACCGAAACCCGTCGTCTGTTTCATGGCCGTGGGCGTGTATGGGCGGGTCTTGAGCAGATCACCGCTGACTGGATGCAGGGCGTGCTGCTGGTGTCGCTGTTCCGCGAACCGGCTCAGGCTGAGCTTGAGGCGTTGAAGCGCTTGCTGCTGGACCTCACCCTCACCCCGCAATGGCAGGCCAGCCAGGCCCATACCCTGCTGCTGCAACATCGCTACCTGCCGGACAGCACCACCGAATGGCTGTTGGGCGAGCATGTGGAACAGCGCCAAATTACCGAAAGCGGCCTGCACTACCTGATTGATCTGGGCAAGAAGCAGAACTGCGGGCTGTTTCTGGACATGCGCTATGGTCGTGACTGGGTGCGTGAGCAGGCCCGGGGCAAGCGGGTGTTGAATCTGTTCGCGTACACCTGCGGCTTTTCCGTGGCGGCTATCGCCGGGGGCGCCGAGCACGTGATTAACCTGGATATGTCCCGCGCCGCACTGACCCGCGGCCGGGAAAACCATCGTCTCAATCAGCACGATTTGCGCCGGGTGAGCTTCCTCGATCACGAGCTGTTCAAGTCGTGGGGCAAAGTGAAGAAATCCGGGCCTTATGACCTGATCATCATCGACCCGCCCTCCTTTCAGCGCGGCAGCTTTTTGCTCGACAAGGATTATCAGAAAGTGCTGCGGCGCATGCCTGAGCTGCTGGCGCCGGGTGGCCAGGTGCTTGCGTGCATGAACGAGCCCAGCCTGGGGTCGGACTTCCTGATCGACCACACCGCCATCGAAGCGCCGACCCTGAAGTTCGAACGTCGATTGGACAACCCACCGGAATTCCCGGACGCGGAAGTTGAAGGTGGGTTGAAGGCGCTGGTGTTCAGGGATTGTGCTGAATAACGGGATGGAACAAGATTGCGCTTGTGTGGGAGCGACCGGGGTGGCCCCCACCTTGCTCGCGAAAAGGCAGTATTCCAGGCGTTATTGATCGCCTGGAATACTGCCTTCGCAAGCAAGCTTGCTTCCACAGGTCGTTCGGCGCCTGTACGGCAAAGCGTTATCCGTTAAGGATTAGAACTTGAAAGCCTGACGCCCAATCAGCAGCCACTTGCCGTCCTGCTTCTGCCAGATCTGAAAATTCTCGATTTCTGTCGGCACGACCTTGCCGCTGTTGACCGCCTGAGCAGAGAAATGGTTACGCACCAGGGCGACGTCATCAGACATCGTGATTTTTTGATTGAGCATCTTTAGTTCATTGAATGCGCTTTTGCCGGTTTCGATATCGGCAATGAAGGCGCTCTTGTCCTGGATATTGCCGCTGGAATGACCGTAGGTGAGGTTGTCAGCGGTCAATGCCTTGAGTTGCGCAATATCTTTGTGCCACATGGCCTGAGTGAGTTTATCCACGGCCTGCTCGACATCACTTTGATCCGAAGCCTGGGCAACTCCCATATACCCACCCAACAGACATGCCAATCCAGCCGCCAACCTGAAACGCTTATTCATGGTTATTCCTTATTATTGTTAATGAAATACGCTGAACGTCGCATACGGATTTATTAAATAGGTCATACGACGTCTCACAACATAGCTTACTTGTTGGATCTACGCGAATTGATTATCTCGGTCAGAATCGCCGCCGCCAAAAACAAAAAACCCGGCATCGCCGTGAAGGCAGTGCCGGGTTTTTTGTCAGGGTTCAAGTGATCACTCATGACCACCTGAACCCGCTACTTCTGAAGACAGGGCGTGTTACAGGGCCATGTCCGAAGCAGGGTTGCTGACCGCTGGCTTGGCCGGTTTGGCCGGTGCAGCGCTGGCAGCAGGGTACGCAGCCGGGTCGATGACCGGAGGCTTGGTCAGTTGCAGAACTTCTGCGGTGTAATCCCACGACTGCTGAACGCGCTCAGGCGAGCCATTCAGACGGGTGCCGTAGCTTGGAACGATCTGGCGCATCTTGGCTTGCCACTCTGGAGTAGCCACCTTGTCCTTGAACGCCTTTTCCAGCACGTCGATCATGATCGGCGGTGCAGTCGAGGCGCCTGGGGAGGCACCCAGCAGGCCGGCAATCGAACGGTCCTGAGAGAACACGACTTCGGTACCCAGCTTCAACACGCCGCCTTTCTCGGCATCACGCTTGATGATCTGCACGCGTTGACCGGCCTGCCACAAGCGCCAGTCTTCTTTCTTGGCGTGCGGGAAGTACTCTTTCAGCGCGTTGAAGCGGTCGTCGTCCGACATCATCAACTGGCCTGCCAGGTACTCGATCAGCGGGTACTGCTCAACGCCAACCTTGGTCATCGGCCACACGTTGTGGGTCGTGGTGGTCGACAGCAGGTCAAGGTATGAACCTTCCTTGAGGAACTTCGTGGAGAAGGTCGCGAATGGTCCGAACAGGATCATGCGCTTGCCATCCAGTACACGGGTGTCCAGGTGCGGCACGGACATGGGTGGCGCGCCAGTCGACGCGATGCCATAGGCCTTGGCCATATGCTGCATGGCCAGGTCCTGGTTCTCGGTCACCAGGAACGAACCGCCGACCGGGAAGCCGCCGTATTCGCGAGCCTCAGGGATGTCAGCAATTTGCAGCAGCTTCAACGCACCGCCGCCCGCGCCGACAAACACGAATTTCGCGTCGGTGCCGTGGGTGGAACCGTCTTTCAGGTTTTTGTACTCGACGTGCCAGCTGCCGTCCTTGTTGCGCTTGATCTCGTTGACTTCGCTCGACAATTTCAGGTCGAAGACAGGCTTGGTCTGCAGGTTGGCAACGTATTGGCGAGTGACTTCGCCCCAGTTCGCATCGGTACCCAGTGGCGTCCAGGTAGCCGCGATTTTCTGGCTTGGGTCACGCCCTTCCATCATCAGTGGAACCCACTGCTTGATCTGGGCCTGATCTTCGCTGTACTGCATGCCGGCGAACAACGGGCTGGTTTTCAGCGCTTCGTAGCGGGCCTTGAGGAACTTGACGTTATCGTCGCCCCACATGAAGCTCATGTGTGGAGTCGAGTTGATGAACGAATGCGGGTTTTTCAGGACGCCATTCTTGACCTGCCACGCCATGAACTGGCGGGTGACCTGGAACGCTTCGTTGATCTCGATGGCCTTGGCGATCTCGATCTTGCCGTCTTTGCCGTACGGGGTGTAGTTGGACTCGGCCAGTGCAGAGTGACCGGTACCGGCGTTGTTCCAGCCGTTGGAGCTTTCTTCGGCAACTTTGTCAAGGCGCTCGACCATTTCCATGGTCCAGGTCGGCTCAAGCTCGTTGAGCCAGGTGCCCAGGGTAGCGCTCATGATGCCGCCGCCAATCAGCAACACATCAACTTTTTTTGCTTCAGCTGCATGCAAAGGCGTCAGTCCCATCGACAGCGCCAGGCCCAGAAGGGCTGTGTTCACTTTTTTTAACATACTGTGATTTTTCCAGGATAGAACGTCATCCCCCCGTCAGTCTTGAGCATAAGCTGCCTGGCTTCACGCAATGCGACGCGGCATCGGGTGAACTGCGGCAATTGGCAGGACTGGCGGATGGACATACAAGGTCGATATACCGCCATCGACCTCAATTTCATGTCCCTCCTGAGCTGACTTCTTGTTCGCCATTGTTTTCAGCTGCTGAGTGACATTGAAGCTTCGGGTATTGCAAATCAGGTGGTTCAAATCAGGCAGTTGCAATCCGGTGTATTTCACCTGAACCGTAACGCTGTAACTCATCAGTCGCCGTTTTGTACAACGCGTCGGGCGCTAATGAATCGGTACATATATAGGTGCCATCAGGAACCGGCGGCGGCAATTGTAATCGGATACAGGTTGCGGAGCGAACATTTACCCATAATCAAACAGGTGTTTAATTAAAAGTGTCGTTCGACGCCGGCCTCAAACGCGCCTCAACCAGTGCCCTGGCCTGTCGCGTCAATTGATCCAGATGCCGGTCACGCTGCTTCTCGGCCTCTATCATCGGCCGTTTCCCGTGCTGCTGAAGTAAATAGGCATGAATTTGCCGAATCTCCAGGGAATTGTAGATCGGCGCAACATCCAGGACAGCGACCAGGCCTTCAGCGCGATGATCCCGGGTGTTCATCAGGACCTGAGGGCCGCGGGCTGCCAGCACCTGAAAACCCATGGCTTCGAAACGCGGCACCGCCGCCGGGCGGCAGGCCAGCTCCACATGGGGATAGCGCTCGGTAATTGCCCCGAGCATGGCCCGCGCCACACCCTGGCGCCGACGGCGGGCCTGCACCGCCATATAGGCGACCGCACACGCCTGTGGGTCGTCCTTGGCCGGCAGATACAGCGCAAAGCCAATGACCGTGTCCGGTTCATCGGCATCCAGCGCCACGATCAGTTCTGCCGCAACGCCTTTGGATCCGTCCATGCCCTCGATATACAGGTGGACTTCAAAGCCGACCCCGTATTGATAAAGGCTGTAGAGGGGATTGCTGGGCACGATGTTCACCATGCTGATGTCAGTGACGTAATCGACCACCATCTGCATGATCTGGCTTTTGATCAGCTCGGCTGGCGGGGTTTTGAAGCGGGTGACGTTGAACATCGAGATGGGAGACTCCAGGCTTGAGACGTGCTCTGGGGCGATGTCATCGGCCCGGAACGGCTGCCATCATACTCTGAGCGGGCGGACACGGCGATCTGCAGGCCAGCATCGAGTTTGCCCAGACGCCAAAGGCTGCTTTAATCAGCCGACTGACCGAAGAAGGAGCGAACAGATGGAGCGTCTCACCGCGAAAGATTTTTCCCCTGAACTGCTGGAGCTGTACGACTATTACGCCCACGGCAAGATCAACCGCCGCGAGTTTCTGGATCGCGCCGCTGCGTTCACCTTGTTTGGCATGACCGCCAGCGCGGTGCTCGCCTCCCTGAGCCCCAACTACGCGCTGGCTCAGCAGGTGGAATTCACCGACCCGGACATCCTCGCCGAATACGTCACCTACCCCTCCCCCAAAGGCCACGACCAGGTCCGCGGCTATCTGGTGCGCCCCGCCAAAGCCAGCGGCAAGCTGCCCGCCGTAGTCGTCGCGCACGAAAACCGTGGGCTCAACCCTTATATCGAGGACGTGGCGCGGCGCGTAGCAAAGGCCGGTTTCATCGCACTGGCGCCCGATGGTCTGAGTTCAGTGGGCGGCTACCCCGGCAACGATGAGAAAGGTAAAGAACTGCAACAGACGGTCAATCCGGAAAAGCTGATGAATGACTTTTTCGCGGCGATCGAATGGATGATGAAACACGATGCAACCACCGGCAAAGTCGGGATCACCGGTTTCTGTTATGGCGGTGGCGTGGCCAACGCCGCAGCGGTGGCCTATCCGGAACTGGCCGCAGCGGTCCCGTTTTACGGGCGCCAGGCCAATGTCGAGGACGTGCCGAAGATCAAGGCGCCGCTGCTCATCCACTATGGCGAACTGGACACCCGCATCAATGAAGGTGCAGCCGCGTATGAGCAGGCGTTGAAAGCGGCTGGCAAGACCTATGAATCGCATGTCTATCCCGGCGCCAATCACGGGTTCCACAATGACTCGACGCCGCGTTACGACGAGGCCGCCGCCAAACTGGCGTGGGACAGGACGTTGGCGTGGTTCAACAAGTATCTCGTATAAACCTTTACGGGTAGGCGCTGCCGCAGATGTGCATTACGAGCGGCGCTGGAAAAGGTCGCTACTGCACCGGCAGAAAATTCATCAGCAACAGGCTTTGTGCGTAGTTGAGGCCAATGCGTCGGTAGCGCTCGTCGAGAATCTGAGCTAACAAGTCCAGGCGCGCGACGATCTTGCCAAATTCGGCAGCGAAGCTGAGGTTGCTGGTCTGCTCCGATATTTCGTTGGAAGACAGCAGTAACGAGCCGTCGGCGTCCTGTCGTTGACTGAGCAGCCAGGTCGCCTTCTCAATATTGCGCGCAGCGTTGCTGACAAACTGCGGGTTGATTGAATCGGTCACATAAAATTCAGTGCGCCCACCGTGTGCGGTGACGAGCATGCTGCCAATCGCGAAGATGAACGCGCCCACTCGATCACCGCGAAACTCCGGACTCAGGGAATAGCTCAGGGCCACCAGGTCACGACGATTCCCCAGGGCAGGCAGTGGTTGCCGCTGCTCGATGGCCTCACGGATCGCCCGTGCGGCGCTCACCGCATCGGTATAACCCGATTGACGCCACTGGCTGGGGTTACGCAGATAGAGCTTGTTCATCAGCAGATACAAGCTTTGCAAGTTGTCGTGCATGCCCAACGTTGCCATACGGTCGACACTGGTCTGAAAAAACTCATCCGGCTTGCCATCACGAAATTGCCTGGCAATGTCGCTGCCCTGCTGTTGGCTGCAACCGGCGCAACCCAGCATAAAAACCACCCACAGCAAGAGGGACCGAGGTATCCATCGGGTAACTGAGAACGATAGTGGGTGATCCATCGGTACCAAAACTGGCTCTACTGTCTACGCACGGGGCGTGTGGTGACAGACATAGATCGGCGAAATGAGCAAAAGTGCAATCTGCTATGCCAGATTCCACTGAGCCATGATCAAAGCGGGCGCGGGCCCCAGCGATTGAGATTTAACACTGGAACCCGCTCGGCTCGCAGACTGTGTGAAAACGTAGCGAGCGAAGGCAAGACAAGGCGCAACGAGCGGAGCGAGTAACAGCCGCAGGCTGGCCCGAAGGGTGAGCGAAGCGAATCAAAACAGGCGAAAAACGGCCGGGGTCGCGCTCGACGTCCAGGTGTTCTAAATGAGCATTTTCGCCTGTTTTTGACGCAGTATGGCTCGCGTAGCACCGAAGGTGCCCAGCACGCAGTAGTTTTCACACAGTCTGCTCGAGTGGTGGGCGATACGACGGGCCCTTCTCAGCCGGTTTCCGGCTGGCATAGGCCCATCAGACCAGATATCAAGCCTTGGCAATCTCCGGAGCCAGGATCCATTCGGCGCTGTCGTTCCAGACGTCCATGTGCGTGATCTTGCCGTCGCGCACTTCGAAGCGGTCCAGGTAGCGATTGCCTGAGAAGCTCTGGCCATCGGGCCACTCGCCGTACAGCGTGCCATTGGAATACACCACGGTGTGATCCCCGCGATCCATCCAGTCGAAATTGCCCAGCGCCTTCTTGACCCAGGCATAGCGCGAACCGTTGAACGCGGTGATGTCCTGTGGCGTCGGCATTGCCCGGCCACCGGTGAAGGTGATCTTCACGTCGGCACTCATGAAGGTTGCGGCGCGGACCGGATCAGGGGCCATGGATGCTTCCAGAAAATTGCTAACAATCTGCACATCTTTATTGATTTCCGACATTACTGACTCTCCTGACTCAAGCATTATGAATGCGGCCCGTCACGCCTTGACTTGGTGCGACGCGCTGCATATTGGCGCGTAAACGTTCAGCGTCAACCCCAACAAGCGCGGGTTTGACGGCCTGCACTGACTGGCATCCTACTTGCTAGCAATAAATATGCAACTGCTAGCAATCAGGAGAATGACCTATGGCCATCCGGCTTCCAAACCTGCAACGTCTGCTGTTCCCCGTGGCTGCGGCAGTCACGCTCTCTATGACTGTGGCCGCTGGCTCGCAAGCCGCCGAGCCAATCAAGGTCGGCCTGGTCGCAGCCCTTTCCGGGCAGTCGGCCAAGTCCGGCGAAGCACTGACCCGTGGCCTGAGCATGGCGATCAACGAGGTCAACGCCAAAGGCGGCGTACTCGGTCGTCCATTGGAGCTGGTGCGTCGCGACGATGAAAGCAACCCGTCCAAAGGCATGCTGGCGGCCCGCGAGCTGGTGCAGCGGGAAAAGGTCACGGTCCTGTTTGGTGGCCTTGATACGCCCGTCTCCCTGGCCATTGTGCCGTTGGCCAACCAGATGAAAGTGCCGTTCATGGGCATCTGGGCAGCGGGCACCAAGATCACTGAAAACGGCGCAGCCGATAACTACGTGTTCCGGGTCTCGGCAGTGGATGAGCTGGTGGACGAAGCGCTGGTGAAGTACGGCGTGGATAACGGCATGAAGAAGCCGGGCATGATCCTGATCAACAATCCGTGGGGCGAATCCAACGAAGCGGGCTTCAAACGCGCCCTGGAAAAGCGCGGCCTGGCCAATGCCGGTGTCGAGCGCATTCAAGACAGCGACCTGGACGTGGTGCCACAGCTGACCCGCCTGAAAAACGCCGGTGCAGATACCTTGCTGATGGTCGGCAACGTCGGCCCTTCGGCCCAGGTGGTGAAATCCCTGGATCGCATGGGCTGGGACGTGCCGGTGGTTTCCCATTGGGGTCCAGCCGGTGGTCGCTTTGGTGAGCTGGCAGGCCCGAATGCCTCACGGGTGCATTTCATCCAGACCTACGTGTTCACCGAGCACAACAGCGCCAAAGGCGACGCACTGCTCGCAGCGCTCAAAGCCGCTTACCCGCAGATCAAAACCCTGGCTGACGTCACCCCGGCGGTGGGCATCGCCAACGCCTACGACGCGCTGCACCTGGCGGCACAGGCCATCGAAAAAGCAGGCAGCACCGACGGCAAGGCAGTGCGTGACGGCTTTTACGCAATCACCGAATACGACGGCTTGATCAAGCATTACAAGCAGCCGTTCACCGTGCAGAAACACGACGCGCTGGGCCCGGATGACTATCTGTTCACGCACTTCGTGAACGACCAGATCGTACCGCTCAAGCCGTAAGCCAAGCCTTCAAGGAGTCGCCACTATGTTCACCGCCGCCATTGTTACCGGGCTCGGTCTGGGCAGCATGTACGCGTTGCTGGCGTTGGGTTTTCACCTGACCTACGTCGTCTCGCGCACCGTCAACTTTGCCCAGGGCAGCGCCATGATGGTCGGCGCGGTATTGGGCTACACCTTCTGCATCACCTGGGGCTGGTCGTTGTGGCTCGCCCTGCCGCTGACGCTGCTGCTGTGCGCCCTTTACGGCCTGGCCATCGAGCGCTGGCTGGTGCGGCCCTTCCACAGCCGCGGCTCACAGGCCTGGCTGATGGCAACGGTGGCAGGCGGGATCCTGGTGGACAACCTGGCGCTCTTCACGTTTGGCAAGGAACCGAGGCAGTTCGAAAGCAGCCTGGTCAATCTCAATGTCCAGCTGTTCGGCAATAACGTCGGTGCATTGCAACTGCTGATCCCGCTGGCTGGCGCGGCCATTGCACTGGCGCTGTACCTGATGCGGCGCTACACCCGGCTGGGCAAAGTACTGGAAGCCTGCGTGCAGAATCCTCGGGCGGCGATGCTGATGGGCATCAACGTCAATCGGGTCGTGGCCATCGCCTTTGCTCTGTCTACGGTGTTCGCGGCCATTGCAGGATTGCTGATTGCACCGCTGTTCAGCGTCAACGCGGAGATGGGCATGCTGTTCGGCCTCAAAGCCTTCGCGGTGGCGATTCTCGGAGGCATCGCCAGCGCGGGCGGCGTGTTTGCTGCCGGGTTGTTGTTCGGCCTGGCGGAAGCCTTGATCACCCTGTACTTCGGTTCGGCCTTTACGCAGATCTTCACCTTCGCGCTGGTCATCCTGGCCTTGGCGATTCGTCCCAACGGGCTGTTCGGCAGCAAGGCACTGGTGAAAGTATGAAAGACACTAAATCCTTGGCGGCTCCGGTATTCATCGCACTGTTGGCCGCGTCTTGCGGCGTCATGGCGTTTACTCTGGACAGCTACTCCTTACTGGTCTTCACCCTCTGCGCCCTGGCGGCGGTGGTGGGTGTCGGCCTGAATATTCTGATTGGCCTGAGCGGGCAGATTTCCTTCGGGCACATCGCGTTTTATGCCATCGGCGCCTATGTCTCGGCCTTGTTGACCCTGGCCGGTTGGCCGCTCTGGTTGGCACTGCCACTGGCGGGGGTCATTGCCGGATTGATCGGTGCATTGCTGGCGATCCCGGCGCTGCGGGTCAGCGGTCCTTACCTGGCGATGATCACCATTGCCTTTGCGTTCGTGGTGCATCACAGCCTGATTGAATGGCGGGACGTAACCGGTGGTTCCAACGGCCTGATGGGCATCCCGCTGCCGGAATTTGCCGGGCTTGATCCTGCCACCCTCCTGGCCCTGCTGGCCGCGGCGCTGATGATTGGCGCGCTGCTGTTCTACCAGCGTTTGAGCCACAGCAGCTGGGGCAAGGCCATGCGTGCGGTCAAGGCCTCGGAAATCGCCGCGCGTTCGCTGGGCTTCAACCCGGTGCTGAGCAAGACGCTGGCCTTTGCCCTGTCTGCGGCCTTGACCGGTCTGGCCGGTGGCCTGCTGGCGCCACTGCTGATGTTCATCAACCCCGAATCCTTTCCGTTTTCCCAGTCGATCCTGTTTGTCCTCGCGGTGATCGTGGGCGGCAGCGGTATGCTGTTCGGGCCGCTGATCGGTGCCTTGCTGATCGTGCTGGTGCCGGAGTTGCTGTCGGATTTCGCCGAATACCGCTTGCTGATTTTTTCGGTGCTATTGCTGCTGGTGCTGTGGATTGCCCCCAACGGGCTGCTGGGCGCCCTCGCCCGGCGCTGGATCAAGCCCACCTCATTGCTGCCGCCTGCTGCCAGCAATCACGCACGCATCGCTGAACATCTGCGCAGCCGAGGCCCGTCCAGCGGCTTGCGTGTCACTGACATCGGCATCCGCTTTGGCGGCGTGCAGGCGGCGCAACACGTCAATCTGCATGCGCCTGCGGGCAGCATCACCAGCATCATCGGCCCCAACGGCGCGGGTAAAACCACCGTGCTGAACATGATCAGCGGCTTTTACGCCCCGGACAGCGGCCAGATCGAACTGCAACAGCCTCTGGCTGGCCTGCCCGCCTGGAAAAGCGCCCGCGCCGGTATCGCCCGCACCTACCAGACCACGCTTTTGTTCGGCGAAATGTCGGTGCTCGACAACCTGCTCGTCGCCATGCAGAAGGGCCGTCTTGGCCTGCCTTTCAGCCGCTCCAGCGCCGAGCAGCGCAACCTGGCAATGGACCTGCTGGCCCTGGTCGGTTATCGCGGCGAAGTGAATATCCCGGCCGAAGACTTGCCCCATGTGGATCGCCGTCTGGTGGAAATCGCCCGGGCATTGGCCACGGCACCGGCAGTGTTGCTGCTGGACGAACCAGCCGCTGGCCTGAGCCGTCGCGACACCGACGAGCTGGCGGTGCTGTTGCGCACGCTGGCCGGGTTCGGTCTCACGGTGATTCTGGTCGAACACGACATGGCCCTGGTGATGTCCGTGTCTGAACACTTGCTGGTGCTCGATGCTGGCAAGCCCATCGCCAGCGGCCCACCCAGCGAGATCCGCGAGAATGCGCAGGTCATCGCCGCGTACCTGGGCGGCACCGATTACCAGGCCACGCCTCGCCCGCAACCCTGGGATGGCAGCCGTGATGCGCGCCTGTACGTCAAGGATCTGGTCATTGATTACGGCGCGTCGGCAGTGGTCGACCACGTCAATCTGCTGGTCAACCCCGGTGAGCTGGTGGCGATTCTGGGGGCCAACGGCGCCGGCAAGTCCAGCATTCTGCAATGCCTGGCCGGGCTGCACCGGGCCACCAGTGGCAGCATCCTGCTGGACAACGAAAGCATCGAGCACGCCAGCGCCAGCAGTATTGCCGCACAGGGGCTGGCGCTGGTGCCGGAAGGTCGCCAGGTGTTCCCGTATTTGAGCGTGCGGGACAACCTGTTGCTGGGTGGTTATTCACGCCGCGAAGCCTTCGATGCCGACGCCGAAATCGAGGCCATCCTCAAGCGTTTCCCACGCTTGCGCGACCGCATCGACAACCCGGCCGGGCTGCTTTCCGGTGGCGAACAACAGATGGTCGCGGTCGGTCGCGGGCTGATGGCCAAGCCGAAAATACTCTTGCTGGATGAGCCGTCACTGGGTTTATCCCCCGCCATGATTGGCGAGCTGTACGACGCCCTGTCGGCCCTGCGTGATGAAGGCGTGACTATTTTGCTGGTGGACCAGATGGCCAACCTGGCCCTGCAAGTCGCCGACCGCGCTTACGTGCTGGAAACCGGGCGCATCGTCAAATCCGCCAGCGCCGCTGAACTGCGTGACGATAAAGAGCTGGCAGCGGCCTATCTGGGTGAAAGCGCTGTCCCACAGCCTGGAGTCTGCGCATGAACGCCCTGCGAATCATCAACGCCCGATGTGAAGACAACGCCTGCGCCGAGCTGCATGTCGAAAACGGCTACTTTGTCGACGCCTTCAGCCCCGCCACCACGCAATTCGAGACTCTGGACCTTCAGGGCAAATTGCTGATGCCGGGATTGATCGAAACCCATATCCACCTTGACAAAGCCTGCATCATGCAGCGTTGCCATCTGCAGGAAGGCACCCTCGCCGAAGCCGTGGCTCAGACCCGAAACGCCAAGGCCGAATTCACCGAAGACGATGTGTACCAGCGCGGCGCCCACGTGCTGGACAAAGCCATCCTGCAAGGCACCACCCACATGCGCACCCATGTGGAACTGGACCCGCAGATTGGCCTGATTGGCTTCAACGCCATCCGCCGCCTGCAAGCGGATTACGCCTGGGCCATCAGCCTGGAAATCTGCGTTTTCCCGCAAGAAGGGATGCTGAACAACCCCGGTACCGAACAGCTGCTGTGCCAGGCACTGGAAAGCGGCGCGACAGTGCTGGGCGGCTGCCCCTACATGGACAGCGACCCGAATGCCCAGATCCAGCGTTTGTTCGAGTTGGCAGTGCACTACGACTGCGACCTGGACCTGCACCTGGATTTCGACCTGAACCCGGAAGGCATGACGGTCATGGAGGTGGCGCGTTGCAGCCAACTGCATGGCTGGGGCGGCCGCGTGACCATTGGCCATGTGACCAAACTGTCGACGCTATCCAAAGAGCAGATGACCGTACTGGGCATGCATCTGGCCAAGGTCGGCGTGCACGTCACCTGCCTGCCCAGCACCGATCTGTTCCTGATGGGCCGCGAGTCGTTTCACAACAAGCCGCGTGGGCTGGCGCCGCTGGCGCATTTGCAGGCCTGTGGCGTGACGTGCTCGGTGTCCACCAACAACATCGGCAACCCGTTCACCCCCTATGGTGATGCATCGCTTATCCGTCAGGCCAACCTGTTCGCCAACGTCAGCCAGATGGGCACCGTGCCGCAACTGCTGCAGTGCCTGGCCTGGGTCTCCAGCGAATCCGCGCGTCTGCTTCGGTTGCAGGATTACGGCCTGCAACCGGGCTGTCGCGCCGATTTCATCGTCTTCGACGCACCCTCGGCAGCGGCGGTGATCGCCGAGATCAGCACGCCCTTGATGGGGTTCAAGGGGGGTCGGCAAACCTTCAGCCGACCGGTCGGGACGCTGCTCAGGCCTGGGAAGGCCGGATCATGATTTGCCCGTCTGTGTCACCGGGGCAGGCATCGGGGCAGTCACAGGCGCAATCACCGCAGCCGGATTTTTCATGGCCGCGATTTCCCGGTCGGCAATGGCTTGGTCAAACGCGCCATCCCACTTGGCGATAGCAATTGTGCCGATGCCGTTGCCGATCAGGTTGGTCACGGCCCTGGCTTCGTTGAGGAAGCGGTCCACGCCGAGCAACAACACCAGGCCCACCAACGGGATTTCCGGGATCACCGACAGGGTTGCCGCCAGGGTCACAAAACCTGCGCCGGCCACCCCCGCCGAGCCTTTGGAGGTGAGCAGCAGCACACCCAGCACCACCAATTGATCCCCCAGGCCCAGCGGGGTGTTGGTGGCCTGCGCCACAAAGATCGCCGCCATGGTCAGGTAAATACAGGTGCCGTCGGAGTTGAAGGTATAACCGGTGGGCAACACCATGCCGACCACCGAACGCCTGCAACCGAGTTTTTCAAGCTTGACCATCATGCGTGGCAGCACCGCTTCAGTGGAGCAGGTGCCGAGGGTGACGAGAATTTCATCCTTGAAATAGCGCACAAAGGTCCACAACGGCACGCCGGACCAGCGGGCAATCGAGCCTAACACCACAATGATGAAAAACAGCGTGGTGACGTACAGCGCCAGAATCAGGTGCCCCAGTGACAACAGCGTCCCGATGCCATATTTGCCAATGGTGAACGCCATGCCCGCGCCCGCGCCAATCGGTGCCAGACGCATGACCATGGCAACGATCTTGAACAGCCCCTGCAGCAACAGGTCGATGATGTTGACCAGCGGCTTGCCGGTCTCGCCCAACTGCACCAGCGCCACCCCCATCAGCACTGAAATCAGGATCACCTGAAGCATCGCGCCTTTGGCAAAGGCGTCAAACAGCGTCGTGGGGATGATGTTCATGAAAAACTCGACGACACCGCCCTGGGCCTGGGCGACCTGCGCATAACCGCTGACCGCACCGGCGTTGAGAGAAGCCACATCAATGTTCATGCCCTCCCCCGGATTCATGATGTTGACCACCACCAGCCCGATCACCAACGCAAGGGTGGAAACGATCTCGAAGTAGAGCAAGGCCTTGCCGCCGATCCGACCGACCTCCTTGATGCTGCCCATTTTCGCAATGCCGACGACGACTGTGCCGAAGATGATCGGAGCCAGAAGCATCTTGATCAGCTTGATAAAGCCGTCAGCCAGCGGTTGCAACTTGGCGGCAAAACCGGGGACCAGGTAGCCCAGCAGGCCACCGATAACGATGCCGATCAAAACCTGGATGTAGAGATGCTGATACCAGCGTGTGGCGGTGTTCATGGCTGTACCTCAGTGTTGTTTTGTTATACGAGGATTAAGCGGGGAGGAATCAGCGGACCCGCACGGGGCCCGCTGTGGAGCAAGCGTCGATCAGCCTTCGCCCAGTTCTCGCATGACCGCATAGAGGGCGGATTTGGCCTCGAAGCCGACGCCAGGAATATCCGGCAAGCCGACATAGCCGTTTTCGACACGGATGCCATCGGCAAAACCACCGAAGGGCTGGAATACATCCGGGTAGGACTCATTGCCGCCCAGGTGCAGGCCCGCGGCAATGTTCAATGACATCTGGTGACCACCATGGGGCACCACGCGGCGCGATGACCAGCCCATGTCTTCCATGACTTTCAAGGTGCGCATGTACTCCACAAGACCATAGGAAAGCGCGCAGTCGAATTGCAGATAATCGCGGTCCGGGCGCATGCCACCGTGGCGCAGCAAGTTGCGCGCGTCCTGGTGCGAGAACAGGTTTTCCCCGGTCGCCATTGGCAACTCGTAGTGGTTGGCCAGTTCGGCTTGCAGCGCATAGTCGAGCGGGTCACCGGCTTCTTCGTACCAGAACAGGTCGTAGGGGCGCAGCGCTTCTGCGTAGGCGATGGCGGTCTGCTGGTCAAAGCGGCCATTGGCATCCACCGCCAGACGTCGACCGGAGCCGACCACTTCCAGCACCGCTTCGATCCGGCTGATGTCTTCGGCCAGCGGCACGGCGCCGATTTTCATCTTCACCACCTCGTAGCCACGCTCCAGATAACCGCGCATTTCCTGCTGCAGCTTGGAGTGGTCCTTGCCGGGGTAGTAATAGCCCCCCGCCGCGTAGACCCAGACCTTGTCGTCGGCCACGCCATTGCGATAGCGGTCGGCGAGCAGGCGATACAAGGGTTTGCCCTCGATTTTTGCCACCGCGTCCCACACTGCCATGTCGATGGTGCCCACCGCCACTGAACGCTCGCCATGCCCGCCTGGCTTTTCGTTGGTCATCAAGGCTTTCCAGATGGCAAACGGGTCAAGGTTGTCATTGGCGTGGTCGATCAGGCTTTCAGGATCGGCTTCCAGTACCCGCGCCAGAAACCGGTCACGCATCAGCGCACCCTGCCCGTAACGCCCATTGGAGTTGAAGCCATAGCCGATCACGGGCTTGCCGTCGCGAATCACATCCGTGACCACGGCCACCACTGAACAGGTCATTTTCGAAAAGTCGATGTAGGCATTGGCAATGGGCGAAGCAATGGAGACCGTCTTTTCACGAATGTCGACGATGCGCATGTAGAAGTCCTCTCTGATTATTAGTCCCGCCATCTAGTTCGATGCCGGGTGGGTGCAGCAGGACTTTAAGACTGGACGCCAAATTCGGGCCAATGCTAAAAATGCGCCACCCTATGCGAACAAGGCATTGCCCATGGAACTGGTCTGGCTGGAAGACTTCAACGCGCTTGCCGAGAGCGCCAACTTCTCCCGCGCCGCCGATCTGCGTCACGTCACTCAACCGGCGTTCAGCAGGCGTATCCGGGCGCTGGAGAACTGGGTGGGCGTGGAGTTGTTCGAGCGCACGGCGCAAGGCGCGGTGCTCACCGAGGCCGGGCGCAGCATGCTGGAAAATGCCCGCGAGCTGACCCGGCGGCTGTATCAAATGCGCATGGACGTGCGGGAAGTGGCGGGCAAGGCGACGCGGACCCTGCATTTCGCCGCGACCCATTCACTGTCGTTCACGTTTTTCCCGGCGTGGATCCGCAGCGTAGAACGCGGCGCCCCAATTGAAGCGATCCGCCTGCACTCGGACAACATGACAGTGTGCGAACACATGCTGCTCAGCGGCGAAGTGCAATTCCTGCTGTGCCATCAGCATCCGGATGTGCCGCCGCGTTTCGAAAGCAGTCAGTTTTTCAGTAAGCAGGTAGGCCATGATGTGCTTCGCCCGCTCCACTCCCCGGACCTGGACGTTATCCGCCCCCTGCCGTTGCTGAGCTACACCGCAGAGTCCGGGTTGGGGCGCATCATTCAGGCTCACCGCCAGAATCATCTCGCCGAAGGCAATCTGGACGTGGTGTTCAGCTCACACTTGGCGGCCGTGTTGCTGTCCATGGCCTGCCAGGCGAAGGGTGTCGCCTGGCTACCCCACTCCCTGGCCGAAACGGAAATCAGCGCCGGGCGCCTGATTCAAGCCGGTGCGGAACTGGAAAACATCCAGACCCAGATTCGCCTGTTCCGCCCCAAGACGCCGCTGAGCGATTTTGCCGAGCAGTTCTGGGACGGGCTGCAAGAGCATGACTGATACGTGCGCTACCACCTGGCAGTCAGGCCCCTGCGATGGCTCCATGACATTACCGGATATGCGATCATGTGCCACTTTTGATCTGGCCTGGGGCTGCTCGCCTACCCCATCAGCCGGTTGAACCTAGCCCCATGACCAAAGCCTTAGCCCGATGCTTCTGAACGATCCTGTCACCTTGTTGCTGATCATCATCCCGTTCGGGCTGATGACCACGCTCATGCTTTGCCTGTCGTGGTTCGGCGTTGGGCAACGGCATACCCCCCTGCACTGGTGGGTGGCCGGTGATCTGTTTCTGGCGGCTTATCGCATCGTCACGCTGCTGCAGCCGGGGGTTGCCGGAGGCGATTATGCCTGGCTGGGGGTGCTCGACCCGATCAGCGCGTTTTTGCTCAACACCACCCTGTTGCTGTTTGCCGTGGGCGCCCACAGTCTGGCGTTGTATCAATTGTCCGATCGTACCGGCAGCCCTCGACGGCAAGCCGTTCTGCTCCTGACGCCGCCGCTGATGTACGGGTTGGGCGCTGCGCTGCTGCTGTTTACGTCCTACATCGTGGCCTGGTTCCTGTTGATGGTATTCGTCGCCATTGCCATTCAGCTGTGGGTGACCTACCCGTTGCGCACCCGTTATCGCGGTGCGTGGGGGCTGTTGGCCGGTCACGTCGCGCTGCTGGCTTTCCACGGCTACAACGTCATCGCGCTGGTGATCGAGCCCATGCCGCCCCTGGCGTTCGATGAGCCGGACATGTTTTCCCTGAGCGCCCTGGCGATGGACTTCATGGTCTCGTTCCTGTTTACCCTGTGTTTCGCCCTGATTCTACAGGAGCAGTTGCGCCATCAAGTGCTGCAAATGAGCATCACCGATACCCTGACCGGCGCCCTGAACCGCCGAGGCGCGATGACCAGCCTGCTGAGTGTGCCCCGAGCGGCCACGTCCGGGCGTTACCCGCTGACCATCGCGATGATTGACCTGGACCACTTCAAACTGATCAACGACCAGTACGGCCACGCCACTGGCGATGCGGTGCTGCAGACCTTTTCTGCCAGCGTCAGGCGTCTCAAGCGCAAGACCGACGTGTTTGTCCGCTGGGGTGGCGAGGAGTTTCTGCTGGCCTTTCCAGATACCCGCATTCCGGAGGCGCAGCATTTCCTGACCCGCCTGCGCGACCTGCTCCACGCGCAGTCGGGGCAACCCTTCGCTCTGGGCTTCAGCGCCGGTCTGGCCCAGACCGAAGCACTGGAAAACCAGGAAGACTTCGAGCGTCTGCTGCGTTCGGTGGACAAAGCCCTGTATCGCGCCAAGATTCATCGGGACCGGGTTGAGGTGGTGGAGATGAGTGACCTGTAACGTTGCGGGCCCGCTGTTGGCCATTGAACCGAACCCCTGCTGCCACGGCCTGTCTGTTCCTGTATCACTTTTCAGGAATCGTCTTTATGTCCGCGCAACGTGGCCTTGTTTTACTTGCCCGAGGGGGCTATGCCGCTCGAGGTGTCGTCTATCTGATCATTGGTATTTTTGCGGTGCTGGCGGCCCAGGGCTCATCCCAGCCAGCGGACAGCCATGACAGCCTTGAAGCGTTATTGAGCCAGCCGTTCGGCCACTTCATGGTCGGGCTGGTGGTCATCGGGCTGCTTGCCTTTGCCGCCTGGCGAATCCTGCAGGCCACCCGCGATGTGGATCACCATGGCACCGAATTCAAAGGCCTGGTCATCCGTGGCGGCTTACTGGTGGGCGGCGTGACTTACGGTGCTTTGGCATTTTTTGCCCTGGGGCTGATGATCAGTGCCATGGCCAGCTCTGGCGACTCAGGTGGCAAAACCGAGGATCTGCTGACGTGGATCCTGTCCTGGGATCACTCCAACCTTCTGGTTTATCTGGTGGCGCTAGTGCCGTTGGGCGTGGGTATCACTCACATCATCAAAGGCTGGAAAGCCACGTTCGAGCAGTACTTTGAAGCGGACGAAGAGGTGATGCGCTACGTGACCCCTGTTTCGCGCTTCGGTCTGATTGCCCGTGGCGTGGCCTTTATTGAAATCGCCGTGTTGCTGGCAGTCAGTGGCTCGCGCTATCAGGCCATGCACCCGCCGGGCCTCAAGGATGCACTCAATGGCCTGCAGTCTCTGCCCGCTGGCGGTGTGGTGTTAATGATCGTCGCCTTGGGCTTGATCGCGTTCTCTGCGTACAGCTTTGCCGAAGCGGCGTGGCGTCGGATCAACATGGATGTGCCTAACGCACCCCACGCGGTGACGCGTCATTTCAGCAGCGGCACGCGCTAAAGACGTCATACCGTGAAATAACTGCAAGAGCTGGCCCCTCGCCTTCAACGTGCTTGGCAAACTCGCTTTCTTTTCAGAAGGTTAGGTGGCGGTGTTTATGCGGATTCTTGTTCTGGCCGTCGCGACGCTCGCGCTGGCAGGCCTTTCTCTAGGCGCGCACGCGAAGGATGTCAGCAAAAACGGGCGCTCGATTTGCACCTGGGGGTCCGGGATTGCGGCAGGCGCTCAGGAAGCCAAGCTGTCGGGTGTCACCTTGTACGGCGCGCGCAACAAATTGCAGAACCGCAAGTTTCCTCAGCCGTGGATGCGCATGACCGCCATGGGCATTACCGAGCAAACGTATAAGAGCACTTCGCGGCTGAAACCCGCCGCCATCAAACAAACCTACTACGAGCAGTGCATAAAACATGAATTAGCACGACGCTGATCAACGTTTCGTTCTATTTCACTGGCGTCCTCTTAATCTTCTGCTATAGCTAACGCTCCCTTCGCAACTTGTAAGAGGCAACGGAATGTCAGCCGCTAAGAAGATGAGCGTTGGCCAGTTAACTATGTTGACCGCGGTCAATATGTTGGGCTCCGGTATTGTGCTACTGCCGTCAAAATTAGCCGAAGTCGGCGCTATATCAATTCTCTCCTGGATAGTCACCGCCACAGGCTCGCTGGCACTGGCCTACGCCTTTGCCCGTTGCGGCATGTTGAGCCGAAAGACCGGCGGCATGGGTGGTTATGCCGAATATACCTTTGGCAAAGCCGGTAATTACCTGACCAACTACACTTATGGCCTTTCGCTACTTATTGCCAATGTGGCGATCAGTATTACAGCGGTTGGTTATATTCAGGTGCTGTTCGATGTACAACTTGATTCTATGCAAGTTGGATTGGCAACTATAGCGCTCCTGTGGATCACCACCTTTGCCAACTTCGGCGGTGCGCGCATTACCGGCAGGATTGGCGCGGTAACCGTTTGGGGCGTCATCGCACCGGTCGTGCTGGTATCGACCATCGGCTGGTTCTGGTTCGACAGCAGCATTTATGCAGCAGGCTGGAACCCGCATGACAAAGGCTGGTTCGAAGCTGCAGGCGCCTCGGTGGCGATCACCCTGTGGGCGTTTCTGGGGCTCGAATCGGCATGCGCCAATACCGATGCCGTGGAAAACCCGGAAAAAAACGTGCCCATTGCGGTGCTCGGCGGGACGCTCGGGGCTGCGGTGATTTACATCGTGTCCACCAACGTGATCGCCGGGATCGTCGACAACCCCGAACTGGCCTCTTCCACTGCCCCCTTCGGGCTGGTGTTCGCCAAGATGTTCAACCCGATGATCGGTGACGTCGTCATGGGCTTGATGGTGATGGCCTGCATCGGCTCCTTGCTCGGCTGGCAGTTCACCATCGCGCAAGTGTTCAAGAGTTCGGCAGACACCGGTTACTTCTTGCCGATTTTCTCCAAGTCCAACAAAGCGGGCACACCCATCATTGGCATGCTGGTGCTGTTGGCAGCGCAGACCGCCCTGGGCTTTTTGACCATCAGTCCGGACCTGAGCAAGCAGTTCGACGTGCTGGTCAATCTGGCGGTAGTGACCAATCTGGTGCCTTACATCCTTTCCATGGCCGCGTTGCTGACGATGCAAAAGGTCTCCAACGTTCCGGCGGGCAAGGCACTGGTAACCAACATCATCGCCACCATCGCTGCGGCCTACAGCTACCTGGCGCTCTATAGCTCCGGGGCACAGGCCCTGATGCTCGGCGGCGTGGCAACCATCTTCGGCTACACCCTGTTCGGCTTCGTCAACAATCGATTGATCCGCCTTGAGGCGATCAACAACAGCGTGCCGGTCCAAACCGTCAGCGCCCAGCACCTCACCGCCGAACCCGTGCCGGTGAACAGCCTGAATTCCACCACTCTGGAGGCTAGATCATGAGCGAAAATCGCCATCTGCTCGGCATGCTGGCGCTGTTGGTCAGTACCGCACCCGACAAACGTACCGTGTTCGGCCGCGCGCTGAACCAACTGCTGGCCGACGTCGAAGAACGTGCCATCAGCGTGCTGGTCTCCGAAAGCCTGGCTGACGCCAATTCGATTCTGCATTCAGACCCGGCCGTGCAATGCGTGCTGCTGAGCTGGGAAATGGACCGCAGCGAGGGTCATGAAGAATGCATCCAGCTGCTGGCGAAGCTGCGTGAGCGCAACACCCGGGTGCCGGTCTTCCTGATCAGCGACCGCAGCACCGCGTCGACCATTCCTTTGGTGGTCATGCAGCACGCCGATGACTTCATCTGGCTGCCCGAAGACACCAGCCGTTTTCTCAGCGGCCGGATATTGTCCGCCATCGAACGCTACCGTCAGGCGGTGCTGCCGCCGATGTTCGGCGCGCTGCTCAAGTTTGCCCGCAGCTACGAATACTCCTGGCACACGCCGGGCCATGCAGGCGGTACGGCCTTTCTGAAAAGCACTGCGGGCCGGGCGTTCTATGAGTTTTTCGGGGAAAACCTGCTGCGTTCGGACCTGTCGATTTCGGTGGGGGAACTGGGTTCCCTGCTTGACCACAGCGGCCCCATCGGCCAGGGTGAGCGCTACGCGGCGAAGGTGTTTGGCGCGCATCGGACCTACTACGTGACCAACGGCTCGTCGATGTCCAACCGGGTGATCCTGATGGCCAGCGTGACCCGCGACCAGATCGCCCTGTGTGATCGCAATTGCCACAAGTCCGCCGAACACGCGATGACCTTGTCCGGCGCCATCCCGACCTATCTGGTGCCGACCCGCAACCGCTACGGCATCATCGGCCCGATCCTCCCGCAAACCCTCAGCCGTGAGCGCGTGAAAGCCGCCATCGCCAATAACCCGCTGGTCAGGGAGGGGATCGATCAGACGCCGGTCCACGCCATCATTACCAACTCCACCTATGACGGCCTGACCTACAACGTGACACGCGTCGAAGAGCTGCTGGGGCAAAGTGTCGACCGCCTGCACTTCGATGAGGCCTGGTACGGGTATGCCCGCTTCAACCCGCTGTACCGCGACCGATTCGCCATGCACGGCAACCCTGCCGATCACGACGCCAGCAAGCCCACGGTGTTCGCTACCCAATCCACCCATAAACTGCTGGCGGCGCTCTCTCAGGCCTCGATGATTCACGTGCGCAATGGCCGCAACCCCATCCCTCATGGGCGCTTCAACGAGTCCTACATGATGCACGCCTCGACCTCGCCCAATTACGCGATCATGGCGTCGTGCGATGTCAGCTCGGCGATGATGGAAGCGCCCAGCGGTGAGATCCTCACCGGTGAGTCCATCGAAGAAGCCATCGCCTTTCGCCAGGTGATCTCGCGCATGAACAGCGAAATACGCAAGGGCGATGACTGGTTCTTCTCTTGCTGGCAGCCGCCGACCGTCAAGGTGGGCAGTGCCCGGGTGCCGTTCCATGAGGCGGACCCGACGGTCCTCAAGACCGAGCCCAAGTGCTGGGTCCTGCACCCCAATGAGGTCTGGCACGGCTTCGGCGACATCGAAGACGGCTACTGCATGCTCGACCCCATCAAAGTCTCGGTCCTGAGTCCCGGCATGGGTGACGATGGCGAACTGCTGGAGTTCGGTATTCCGGCCTGCGTGCTGACCGCTTACCTGAGCCGCCAGGGCATCGTGGTCGAAAAAACCACCGACTTCACCATTCTGTTTCTGTTCTCCATTGGTATCACCAAAGGCAAATGGGGCACGCTGGTCAATGCCCTGCTCGACTTCAAGCGCGACTACGACAGCAATCTGGAACTGGAGCTGTGCCTGCCCGAGTTGTTGGCGGCCAATCAGCAGCGCTATACCGGCATGGGTTTGAAGG
This sequence comes from Paucimonas lemoignei, assembly GCA_900475325.1. Taxonomy (GTDB): domain Bacteria; phylum Pseudomonadota; class Gammaproteobacteria; order Pseudomonadales; family Pseudomonadaceae; genus Aquipseudomonas. Next base: position 2,643,425 of record LS483371.1, on the reverse strand, counting down.
ATCTGGCCGAAGACATCTTCATCGCCATGAAGCAAAACCGCACCACCGCGACCATGGCCCAGGCCTTCGGCATGCTGCCCCAGGCTGAATACAGCCCGGTGCAGGCCTACGAAAAACTGGTCAAGAATCAGGTCGAGCTGGTGACGCTTGACCAGGCTGCGGGGCGTATCGTTGCCACCGGCATCGTGCCGTATCCACCAGGCATTCCGCTGCTGATGCCCGGGGAAAACGCAGGGCCTGCCGATGGGCCATTGCTGGGGTATCTGAAGGCCTTGGAGAACTTCGACTTGTCGTTCCCCGGCTTCACCCACGACACCCATGGGATCGAAAGCGAAGCGGGGGTTTATCGGCTGCTGGTGCTGAAATAATCCTCGGCATGCGGTAGTCGAAGGTGTGGCGAAGGTTGCGAACAGCGGTGTGTCAGGCAAACCGCTTTCGCAGCCCTCGTAACCTCGGTCAGCCCCTACAAAACGAGGTGTGCCTGACACAGCGCAGGATCTGTAAATGCTCTGTTTGGGGTGCACAAAAACCATGCATATCCAGCAGCGGCGGCGACGCTGATTCACCTTTGCGCCCTTACGGCGCCTCACTTTTGAAAAGCCCAAAAGTAAGCAAAAGGCTCACGCTCCTCTGTCCGGGTCTTCGCCAAGGCTCAGACTTCCCTCGCTCCGGCATTGCTCCGTGGGCCGCCGCAATGGGCCATCCATGGCCCGGTGCGGCTAACCCGGCATCCATGCCGGGTTGCCCACTACTCAATACCTGCGCTCGGCCGGCCACAAGTCGCAATTTATGTCGCTCATAAATTTTGCGCAGACCCACAGAATCAAAAGCAGCGTGTGGGTCAGGAAGGAATTGATGCTAAAAATCTGCAAAGCAGATTTGCTTTTGCCTTTGCTTTTCCTGCCACGATTTCCCAGACGACGCAAAATGCGCGTCGGGAGGCTGAGTGGAGGTGCCGTGGGGTGGGTCGCTCGGCATGGATGCCGAGCGAGCGCCGTTGGGCCATGGATGGCCCGTCGGCGCGTGCCCGCCCCACGGTGCCGGAGCGAAGGGACCGCCGCGAAGCGGGGGCCGTACGCCAGCGCAGAGGTTTTGGTTACTTTTGGCACCAAAAGTGACCCGGCCGTCAGGACGGAACCTGACTCAGCAGCACCCGGATGCTGTTGTTGCTACTCGATCCCAGGCGCAGCGCTTTGATTCGCCGAAGCTACAAACATAAAAGGAGCTGCCGAAGGCTGCAGAAAGCGGTCTGCCATACAAGCGTTGATTCAAGGCGTTGGAGACTCGCCAGCCCTTTTCCAGGCAGCTGATCAATAAGGGCTGGCGGTAGGCCGCACGATCAATTCGCTGACGTCCACATCCGCAGGCTGCTCAACGGCGTAAGCAATTGCCCGGGCGATGGCCATGGCCGGAATCGCAATGCTGCGAAAATCACGCATCAGCGCCCGGCTGTCTTCATCTGAAATGCTTTCTGCCAAATCCGACTCGGTGACGCCGGGCGAAATAACGGTCACACGGATATCGCCACCGACTTCCTGGCGCAAACCTTCGGAAATCGCCCGCACGGCAAACTTGGTGGCGCAATACACCGCAGCCGTAGGGCTCACGGCATAGGCACCGATGGACGCGATATTGATGAACTGCCCGGATTTCTGTTGCTGCATGAGCGGCAGACCCGCTGCGATGCCATGCAGAACGCCTCGAATGTTGACGTCGATCATCTGGTCCCATTCGTCGACCTTCAATGCATCCAGCCTGGACAGCGGCATGACCCCGGCATTGTTAACGATGACATCGACTCGGCCATACTGGTGAACGGCGAAATCGACAAAGGCCTGCATATCGGCTCGTTGGGTGACATCCACGGCCAGATACTGCGCACTGCCCCCTGCGACACGAATCTCCTCGCACAGCTGGGCCAACCGCTCGGTGCGGCGCGCGCCCAGGACCACTTGCGCGCCCTTCTCGGCCAATAGCCGAGCCGCGGCTTCGCCAATGCCGCTGCTGGCGCCGGTGATGAGGATGACTTTGTTGTTGATGCTGGACATGATTTTTATCCTTGTCTGGAAAACGAGTGATGAGGTGGGTAACTCAATACACGTCCAGACTAAGGCGTCGCCTGGCCTGGCAATTAGTCCGATCCTTCTGACTGATTGCCTGATCCTGCGCGGGGTCGCAGGTGACGACGGCCGCGAATACGGTGTCAGGCACACCGCGTTTCGCAGCCTGTGGCAGCGCCTAAAGCGTTAGCTGCGGCTACCTGGACTCAATTCTTCGGCGCGGGCTGGCTGCTTTCCGGCATCGGGCTGGTGGGCACGAAGGTTTTGTCTTCTTCCGCCTTGGCTTCCCGGGCCTCGGCCTGGGCCTTGGCGGCCTTGGCGTTTTCCTGGGCGGCGTCAGCGGCTTTGTCGTCTGCCTTTTCAGCGTGCTTCTCGGCCTGCTGGGTCTTGTTTTCGGATTTGCTATCGCAGGCAGTCAAGCCAATGGTGGAGGCCAGCATCAGGCTGTAGGCAAGTGTTTTCAACATCGTGGAGTTCCCTTTCTGAGTAAGTTGCAGCTTCGAACGCTGTGCCAGAGCCTTGGTTCAAAAAACCCATGGCGGCAAAAGGCCGCAGGGTCACGGCGAAGCCCCCCAATCGCACGTCCAGCTTACGACGCGGCAGCTATCGCGATTGACCGGCGAGCAGCGTTCGCGCCCGTTGGATAGTGCGCCGTAGCTGCGCCTCGTCTGTCCGTCCGGGTCACCAGGCGACCATTAGCACTTTAGAGCCGGGCAGCTTGGCCGATAGCGTTAGGAGAATCGCGGCCCACGAAAGTGGCCAGGCCCTGACCACTTCCCTGTTCACTCAGAAAACACTTAGCAGGACGCGCCCATGAGCTGGCTACATGATGCAAAACTTTCGACCAAACTGATTACGGCCTTCGGTCTTTGCGCCTTCATTACCCTTGGTGTCGGTGCACTGGGGAGCCAGGGTGTTTCGAAGCTCTCGACCAATCTGAAACTGGTGTTCAGTAACAATCTGGTGTCGGTGGCCAATACCGCCGAAACCAAAACCAAGGCCGTTGGGCAAAACCGGGATTTGTACCGGCTTTACCTCGCCACCACCGCCAATGCGCCGCAGGCCCAGAAGGACCAATACCTGGCGTCGATGAAGGACAACCAGTTGGCCAGCGAAAAAGCGTTCAAGACTTACCGGGCCACGCCGCTGGCCGATGACGAGCGGATTGCGGGTGACCAGATGGAGATCGACTGGCCCGCGTATCAGGCCTTCGTGCAGCGTTACGTGGCGTTGATGGCCGCCGGTGACGTGGAAAGTGGCCGGGCCTTGCTGCTGGGCGACCTGCAGAACTCGTATCACAAGATCATGGACCAATTGACCGTGATGATTGAATCCAATAACCGGCAGATTGGTGAAGGCGCGCAGGAAGCTGGCGCGATGGAAGCCTCGGCCAATACCGCGCTGTATACCGGCATTACCCTGGCCTTCATCGCGGCCTTTGCCCTGGGTCTGTTCATGAGTCGCTTGATCAGCCGCCCGATTGCCACCGCTGTGACCAGCGCGCAACGCATCGCCCAGGGTGACCTGACTCAACGTATCGTCAGCACCGGTCGCGACGAAGCCGGGCAACTGCTGGGAGCCTTGAGCGACATGCAAACCAGCCTCAAGGGCACGATCCAGCAGATCGCCAGCGCCTCCGACCAACTGGCGTCGGCGGCGGAAGAACTGAGCGCCGTGACCGAAACCGGCAGCCGCGGGCTGGTGCGTCAGAACGATGAAATCCAGCAAGCGGCGACAGCGGTCACTGAAATGACCTCCGCCGTGGAAGAAGTGGCCCGCAATGCGGTGTCGACGTCAGAAGCCTCCCGGACCACCAGCCAGCAAGCCACGACGGGCCGCGACAAGGCTCGGGATGCCGTCCACGCAATCAACAGCGCAACCACTGAAATCGCCGCCTCGACCACCATGGTTCAGGATTTGGCGGTGCAAGTGCGCGACATCGGCAAGGTGCTGGATGTGATTCGCGGCATCGCCGAACAGACCAACCTGCTGGCGCTCAATGCGGCGATCGAAGCCGCCCGGGCTGGCGAACAGGGCCGTGGTTTTGCGGTGGTGGCGGATGAAGTGCGCGCATTGGCCGCTCGCACTCAGGCCTCCACTGGCGAAATCGAAGGCATGATCAACAGCGTGCAAGCCAGCGCCGACGAGGCCGTGAAGGCCATGGGCAAAAGCCAGTCACTGGTCAATGATACTCAATCGCTGGCTCAGGCCACCGGAGAAGCGCTGGAAGTCATTGCTGACGGCATTTCGCAGATCAACGAGCGCAACATGGTCATCGCCAGCGCCTCGGAAGAACAAGCGAACGTGGCCCGGGAAGTGGATCGCAATCTGGTGAACATCCAGGACCTGTCGACCCAGACCGCCGCTGGCGCCCACCAGACCAGCGCGTCCACTCAGGACCTGTCGAACCTGGCGCTGTCATTCAACACGCTGGTGAGCCGCTTCAAACTGTAAGCCTGCCCTACCTGCAGCGCGGCCTGGCCTGGTCGCGCTGCATGCCTTCATGCCCTGTCGGCATTCAGCGCCGCTGTCAGTTGGCGCACCAGCTCAGCCTCAATCCGCCCCTGATCCGCCCCCTCGCTGAACACCCCGCAGGTCGCCGTGTTGGCGCCATGGCTTGCGCCAAACACCGCCACCACGCTGCCCGGCCCGGCACCGGTATGGCCGCTGAGCATCAACCCGTGTTCAACCCCGCCCTGCATCAGGCCCAGCGCATAGCCCGGCGTGAGCCATGGCCGACCGGGAATCGGCCCGCCAAGCACTTTGGCCGTGCGCATCTCCTGCAATAGCGAGGGCGGCAGGAGTTTCGAGGCCAGTAGCCCGTCGAGCAGCAGCACCGCATCCGTCAGCGTGCCCAACAGCAGGCCGTGATACACCCAGCCGGGGTGGTAACCCTCGTCAAGGCCCAGGCATTGGCCCGACAGCTCATCGGGCGTTTTTGCCAGCGTCACGTTGGTCAACCCCAGGGGCGTCAGTACGCGTCGAGCCAGCGCCTGTTCAATCCCGAGACCGGTGACGCGCTCGATCAGGCGCGCCACGTACAGGTAGCCGACATTGGAATAGCGCCAGCCTTCGCCGGGGGGATAACGCAAGGTATCGGCATCCAGGCGCCGCAGCATCTCGGCAACGGGCCAGGGCTGTTCACCAGCGGCGACGGCCGCGTGGTATTCGGCCAACTCACCATAATCAGCCAGCCCTGCCTCATGGCGCAGCAGCTGCCTTAGCGTGAATGGACCTTCAGCCACTCGGTCATCCAGGACGAGCAGCCCGTCGCGGACCAACGTCAGCGCCGTAGCGGCCAGCACGGTTTTAGTGAAACTCCACCAAGGCAGCACAGGTTCCGTGACCTGCGACGAAACAGCACGGCCATTCAATACAAGCGAAGAAAACATGCTCAACGTCTCCGGGTTCTGAGGGGTGGAATACTAAAGCACGCGCGCCCGCTGCAGGAGCTGCCCAAGCCTGCCAATGGCAGTGTGTCAGGCAAACCGCCCGTGGGACCGACTTGAGCCGGGAAGAGGCCAGTCACGACAACCCTATCCATCGTCTGAAAGACCGCCTTCCCGGCTCAAGCCGGTCCCACGTCGGTAGCCCGAGCGTCAAACTGCATCGGTGGGCTGCTCATACATTTGAAATCCTTCACTGTTATCCCCACCCTGCGTGCCTGTAAGGTGGGGCCTTATTTTCCTCTCCACTCTCTGCTTAATGGAGCACACATCATGGCAACGGCTTCTGCGAACATCCGAGTACCGGTCTCGGCCGATAAAGTCTGGCAACTGGTCGGCGGTTTTCTGTCCCTGCACGACTGGCTGCCCATGATTGCCAGCAGTGAAACCCTGGAAGGTGGCCGGGTCCGCAAGCTAACAACCGCTGACGGCGCCGTCATTGTCGAACGGCTGCAAACCTACGATAACGCCAACCGCACCTACAGCTATTCCATCGACACCGGCCCGTTCCCGGCGACCAACTACCTGGCCACCTTGCAGGTCAGCGCCGCTGGCGAGCACGAGACGGTGATTACCTGGTCGGGTAGCTTCACCCCGGATGGGGTTAGCGATGCAGAAGTCGAGACGCTGTTCCAGGGCGTGTACGACGGCGGTCTAGAGGCGTTGAAGGCCAATTTCTAAAGCCTGGACAGCAGCAGCGCAGGCCTGCCGATGAAATCAGCCGGGCCTGCGGCTGAACTGACTACGGCTGGAGTCGTCAATATGGGCGCGGGCTAAATTCGCGTTTCGCCGTGCGGGAAGAATCGCGCATCATGGGCGCTGTCAGTTCAAGGAGACATTCATGCGCATCATTCCCTCTTTTATGCGTCTTGCCGCCTTGTCGTTAGGATTGGTATTTACCGCCACCGCCGTGGCGTCCGAAGAGTCACAGCTGGTGGAGTCGATCAACGGCTATCGCAATCAGGCCCAGCGCTGCGGCAGCCAGGTCTCCCAAGAATTACCCCCCCTGGCCACCGATACCCGTCTGGTGCTCTCTGCCACCAGCACCGTGGATTTGCAGCAGGCCATGGCGCGGGCGACGTACCCGATGGTCAATGTCCAGGCCATCAGCCTCTCCGGGCCCAGGGACGCGCAGTCCGCCATGCACACCCTGCAGGAAAGCTTCTGCCAGGTCGTGCTTGACCCGCAGTTCGTCGACATTGGCGTCAGCCGCGAAGGTCGGGACTGGCGGATTGTGCTGGCACGGCCCTTGTTGACCGCGCGCCTGGGTGACTGGCAGGCCGAAGGCCAGAAATTGCTGGCCATGGTCAACAGCGCACGTGGTCAGGCTCGCCAATGTGGTGGTCAGGCTTTTACTGCGACCTCTGCGCTGACCTGGAATGCCAACTTGGCCACCGCGTCTGAAGCCCATAGCCGGGCCATGGCCAATAACAACTTCTTCGACCACAAGGACCGTGACGGCCGCACGCCGGGTGATCGGGCAGAACTGGCCGGGTACATCGCCCAGCAAGTGGGCGAAAACATCGCAGCAGGGCAAGACACCGTCCGCAAGGTGGTCGACGGCTGGCTGGCCAGCCCGGGGCATTGCAGCAACCTGATGAACCCGGCCTTTCATGAACTTGGCGCCGCCTATGCGGTGGACCCGAAAAGCGACGCGGGGATTTACTGGACGGCGATGTTTGGGGCTCAGTGATAACGCACCGGTGTTTGCAGCCTTCGGCGAATCAAAGCGCTGCGCCTGGAATCGAGTAGCAACAACAGCATCCGGGCGCTACTGAGTCAGGTTCCGTCCTGACGGCCGGGTCACTTTTGGTGCCAAAAGTAACCAAAACCTCTGCGCTGGCGTACGGCCCCCGCTTCGCGGCGGTACCCTCGCTCCGGCACCGTGGGGCGGGCACGCGCCGACGGGCCATCCATGGCCCAACGGCGCTCGCTCGGCATCCATGCCGAGCGACCCACCCCACGGCACCTCCACTCAGCCTCCCGACGCGCATTTTGCGTCGTCTGTGAAATCGCGGCACTAAAAGCAAAGCAAAGCAAATCTGCTCTGCAGATTTCTCCAACAGAACTCCTGCCTGACTCACACCCTGCTTTTGATTCTGGATATCTGCGCAAAACGTATGGGCGACACAAATTGCGACTTGTGGCCGGCCGAGCGTAGGTATTGCGCAGTGGGCAACCCGGCATGGATGCCGGGTTAGCCGCACCGGGCCATGGATGGCCCATTGCGGCGGCCCACGGAGCAATGCCGGAGTGAGGGAAGTCTGAGCCTCGGCGAAGACCCGGACAAAGGAGCGGGAGCGCTTTGGTTACTTTCGCGCCTTGTACGGACTGGACACATCGCTTACACGTGTGCGGACACATGCTTTACACATCCTCAACTGTAGTCCGGCTGATTGATGTCGATGGTTCGCAGCAAGTGATGACAGAAATAGATATTGAACAGGTCCTCACTGTCAGGGTTAGGTCTGATGGCAATCAGTTGCCCTACCAGGCCCTTGGCAATGCTGAAGTAGCGTTTCCTGAAGCGAAATCGGCTGTGGTAGACCTTGGCCAATACATCGTCAGGGCCATATTCGAATGGCGACAGCTTCTCTGGAAAGGTCCATGGGCTGGCCCTATAGCGACTCATCGGGACTTGATAACCCAGCGCTTCGTGAGGGCGCTGATGGTTATAAATTTCACGCCATTGGTCGAAGGCCACCTGGGCTTCAGTGAGGGTACGAAAGTGGCGCCCATTGATAACCTCGGCCTTAAGTGAACGATGAAAACGCTCCAGCTTGCCGTTCGTTTGCGGATGTCGAGGGCGACTGAAGCTTACCCGGATGCCCAAGCGCACCAGCCAGATACTCAGTTCAGAGAGCTCTCCAGGATTACGCGGCGCGCCCCAAGGCGATCCATTATCCAGATTGAGTCGTGCAGGCAGGCCAAAGCGGCGGAAGATATCAGTCAGTCTTTGCTGGACAGTGCCTCTTTGTTCATTGGCACATGCCTCGATTGCCAGGTTGAACCGAGAGTGATCATCCAGCAACGTTAGCGGATGACAGCGGCCTTGTTGGATGGCGAAGTGCCCCTTGAAATCCATCTGCCAAAGGTCATTAGGTGCCTCGTGCTCAAAACGCCTGCCTACTCCTTGACCCGGGTTTTCACGCGGCAGAATCAGTCCATTGCGATGCAGGATATTGGTGACGGTGCTGGGGGCAACACACTGGCTGAGCATGCTGCTTATCTTGCGTCCGCCCCAAGCGGGTTGTTCCTGCCGAAGCTTTACGACCTGCGCCTCCAAGGATGGCTGAGTCAGCTTAGGGCTAGAAATAGGTCGGCGGGAGTACTCCTCCAATCCCTGCAGCCCCTGCATCTCGTAACGCTTAAGCCATTTGTATGCTGTCGGCGCACTGATACCAAAGCGCCGACACAAATCCCTTTTGTTGCTGCCGGGTTGCAGCGCTAAGGCAATGAACTCTTTTTTCAGGCTCATGGCATCTCTCGTATTCCAAGGCATGATGGCTTCCCGGCGAAGTGGGTTCGCCAGAAAGTGTTAACCATGTCCCCGTACACGTGTAAGCGATGTGCCCGGTCCGTACACGCCTCGAAAGTGACGCGCCGTAAGGGCGCAAAGGTGAATCAGCGTCGCCGCCGCTGCTGGATATGCACGGTAATAGGGTTACCCCAACAGAGTATCTACAGGTTTTGCGTTGTTTCAGGCACATCTCGTCCTGAGCTGACCGAGGTTACGAGGGCTACGAAAGCGGTCCGTCTGACACGCCGCTGTTCGCAGCCTTCGGCAGCTCCTACAGGTCATGCGTTGCTTCAGGCACACAACACGACGCATTACCCCCGAATCAACTCCTTGATCCGCGACGCCAGCGCTTCCAGGGAAAACGGCTTGGTCAGCACGTCCGTGGCGCGCTCCAGGTGGCTTTTATCCAGCACGGCAGTTTCGGCATAACCGGTGATGAACAGCACCGGCAGTTGCGGGCGACTAACCCGTGCCGCATCCGCCATCTGCCGCCCGTTGATCCCGCCGGGCAAGCCGACGTCGGTTACCAGCAAGTCGATTCGCACGTCCGACTGCAGAATCTGCAGCCCTGCCAGGCTGTCGGCCGCCTCAATGGCAACATAGCCCAGGCTGGCAAGGACTTCGGTGACCAGCATCCGCACGGACGATTCGTCGTCAACGATCAGCACCGTCTCGCCGTTGCCCGCCATGGGTATATCGGCGATCGTGCCGGAAGCCGGCGGGACCAACACGTCGCGCTTGTGCCGGGGCAAATGCAGCGACACGGTGGTGCCCTGATTGATGACCGACGTGATCCTGATCTGCCCACCCGACTGGCGCGCAAAGCCGTAGATCATCGACAAGCCCAACCCCGTCCCGGCGCCCACCGGTTTGGTGGTGAAAAACGGCTCGAACGCCTTGGCAATCACCGCCGCGCTCATGCCACAGCCGTTATCGCGCACGGCGATGCACAGGTACTCACCCGCTGGCAGATCCTGATCCAGCTCGCTGCCCTCTTCCAACTGTTGATTGCTAGTCTCGATCACCACACGCCCGCCATCAGGCATGGCGTCGCGGGCGTTGATGCACAGGTTGAGCAAGGTGTTTTCCAGCTGTGCAGGATCAATCAGCGCCGTCCACAGTTCACCGTTGGCCCGCACCTGAATATCAATCGAAGGACCTACCGTGCGGCGGATCAGTTCTTCCATGCCATGGATCAGCGCGTTGACGTCCGTGGGCAATGGCGCCAGGGTTTGACGACGCGAGAACGCCAGCAGCCGATGGGTCAAGGACGCCGCCCGCTGCACCGCGCCCTTGGCCACGGTCAAGTAGCGCTCGATATCGGCCACCCGGCCCTGATTCAGGCGCAGCTGCATCAATTCCAGACTGCCGGAAATGCCTGCCAGCAGATTGTTGAAGTCGTGGGCGATGCCACCGGTCAACTGGCCGACCGCTTCCATTTTCTGCGACTGACGCAGTGCCTCTTCCACCACCTCGCGTTCGCTGATCGCCTCGCGGATACGTTGCTCAAGGGTCTGATTGAGTTCCTGAACAGCGGCTTCAGCCTGCTTGCGCGCGGTCACATCAATGGACGAACCGATCAGGCCGATCACCTCGCCAGCCTCGTTGCGCAGCGGCGACTTGACCGACAGCCAGACAGCCGCCGAACCGTCAGCCAGGCGCACATGCTCTTCGACCTGTTCTTCCACCCCGGCCTGCATGATCCGCTGGTCAGTGGCCATGATGACCCGCGCCTGCTCCTTGTCGGCCAGATACTCAAGGTCGGTCTTGCCGATGTAGAACTCAGGCGGTTTGCCGATCAGCTCGGTAGTGCCACGGTTGGCCACCAGCATGCGACCCTCCAGATCCTTGGCGTAAACCACGCCTGGAACGGCCGCAGTAAAGGTGCGCAACAGCGCGGTGATGCGGTCGCGCTCGGCTTCGGCGCTGCGACGGGTCTGGATGTCCAGCAAGACCCCGAGAAAACGGCTGGGCTGCCCTTCGCTGTCGTATTCCACCCGGCCATTGGCCTGGAACCAGCGATAGTCGCCCTCGCGCTGCTTGACCCGGTATTCGGATTCAAAAGCCCCGCCACGCCCCAGGGCCGTGAAGATCTCGGCCTCGACCCGGTCCCGATCATCGGGATGAATCGACGTCGTCACCCGCTCAAGCGGCAACCCTTCAGCGGCCTGCTGCTCGGTGATGCCAAACGACAGGGCAAAACGCGCGTCGCCAATCACATGGTTGGCAGGCACATCCCACACCCAGGTGCCTACGATAGCCTCGGCGTCCAGCGCCAGCTGCAGGCGCTCGGCGGTGTTGCGCACCGGAAAGTCCAGCAGGCCGTCAACCTCAGGCCGATCATCCGTCATATCGTCACTCATCAAACAACCACTGCAGTGTGTTAAGTCAGACCAGCCCGGCCACCTGCTGCAGATGTTGCCGAGGTGGGCGTGCCATTACAAGCCGCTTATCGGCGCGCACCCCGTTAATCCACCTGCCCAAACACCTGACTCGGTCGTCGCAACGACGGATCAAACGGGTTGATCCGCGCACTGATCAGGGCTGCTTCACGCTTGAGCAACTCGACGACGGTGGGCAGGCGGTCGGGGCCCAGGCGGTCGCTGATGGTGGCGACGCTCAGTGCGGCGACCGAACGGCCTTCGCGGTCGAAGATGGGCACCGCAAGCCCCGCCATGCCCGGCAAGGCGCCGGTGTTGCGGGCGGCGTAGCCCAGGCGGCGGACATTTTCGACTTCCGAGCGCAGGAACACTTCGTCATACAGATGGAAGTCCTTGAGGCGCGGCAGGTTATAGCGGATCACCGTGTCGCGCTCTTCTTCGGGCAGGAAGGCGAGAATCGCCAGGCTGCCCTGCCCCACGCCCAAGGCCACGCGCCCGCCAATGTCCCCGGTAAAGGTACGAATCGGGTACGGGCCTTCGCTGCGGTCCAGGCAGATCGCATCAAAGCCGCTGCGCGCCAAGAGAAACAGTGAGTCGCCCAGAGAAGCGGAAAGCCGCAACATGCTCGGCCGTACGATTTCGCGCAGGTTACCGGTCTTGCCTGCCTTGGCAGCCAGCGCGAAGAACTCGATGCTCAGCCGGTAGCGTTTGCTGCGCTGATCCTGCTCGACCATGCCCTCATCAATCAGGCTGCGCAGCAAGCGGTGAGTCGTGGGTTGCGACAAGCCCACCTGCTGCGCCAATTGCGTAACCCGCTCGCCTTCCTCCGGGCAGTCACCCAGGCAACGCAACACGGCAAACATCCGCGACACCGCACCGACGCCCGTGTCTTTTGGATTTTCATTCCGTTCAGTGGAATTCATATCTTCACTTATAGATAACTAATTCATTGAACGAAAGAACTCAAAGAAATATACCATTCAGTGAAATTCGCCCTTTCACCCATCCTAGTCTTCGCCTTAATCTCAGTCCACAGGGCGATTTGAACAAAAGCTGGTAGCCGACTCAGAGCGAGCACCAACGTCCACTGCAACTGCAAGACTCATTTCGCATCTGCCCATAACAAAACCGCACTGCCTTGCAGCGCGCGATGAAAAGGTGGAACGCAGCCATGGCTTTTTTGCAGCTTGAAGGTCTCTCCAAACGCTACGGCGCCATCGACGCAGTGGTCGCCACTCACCTGGCGGTGGAAAAAGGCGAATTCGTTTCTCTGCTCGGTCCCTCCGGCTGCGGCAAAACCACTACCCTGCAAATGATCGCGGGCTTCGTTGAAGTCAGCGACGGGCGCATCGTGCTTGACGGCCGTGACATCACCCACGCCAAACCCAGCAGTCGCGGCCTGGGTGTGGTGTTCCAGAGCTACGCGCTGTTCCCTCACATGACCGTTGCCGATAACGTCGCCTTTGGCCTGCGCATGCGCAAAGTGTCGGCGGCGGATATTCAGCGTCGGGTAAAAACGGTGCTGGACCTGGTACGCCTGACACAGCACGCCGAGCGTTATCCGCGTGAGCTGTCCGGCGGGCAGCGCCAGCGCGTCGCCCTGGCCCGCGCGCTGGTGATCGAGCCGCCGGTGTTGCTGCTCGATGAGCCGCTGTCGAACCTGGACGCCAACCTGCGCGAAGAAATGCAGTTCGAGATTCGCCGCATCCAGCGCGAAGTGGGCATTACCACCTTGATGGTCACCCACGATCAGGCCGAAGCGCTGTCCATCAGTGATCGCGTGGTGGTGATGCAGGCCGGGCGCATCACCCAGATCGACGAGCCCTACAAACTCTACGAACACCCGCGCACCCAGTTCATTTCCGGCTTTGTCGGCAAGGCCAACATGCTGCCGGGTGATCTGGACGGCCAGGGCTGCGCGCAGGTGCGTCAGGTGCCCGGCGACGGGACGCTGGTGTTGAGCCTGCGCCCGGAGAAGATCGACCTGGTGGCGGCGGGCTCCGGTCGCTTGCAGGGCAAAGTCATCACCCGTTACTTCCTCGGCAGCCAGTGGCTGTATCGCATCGAGACCGCCATCGGAGAAATCACCGTGGTACGCCGCAACGATGGCGACGCCCCCATGGAAGAAGGCACGGCAGTGGGCATGGACTGGCAGGCCGGGTTGCTGCGGGTGCTGGATGCCGACGAGGTGCATTCATGAGCCTGGTCGGCGAAATGCGTCGCGGTGGCCGGGGGTATCTGCTTTCGGCCCCTGCGCTGATCCTGTTCACGTGCCTGCTGCTGGTGCCGCTGGCCTTGACCCTGATCTTGTCGTTCAACGTGTTCGACTACGAAGTCGGGGTCAAAAGTGATTCATACACCTTGGCCAACTACGGCGAGGTGCTCACCGACTCATACTTTTACGAAATCTTCCTGCGCACCTTCTGGATCAGTGCCCTGGTGACGTTGCTGTGCGTGGTGATCGGCGTGCCGGAAGCCTACATCCTCAGCCGCATGGGCACTCCGTGGCGTTCGATTTTCCTGATTCTGATCCTCACCCCGCTGCTGATCTCAGTGGTCGTACGGGCCTTTGGCTGGAGCCTGCTGCTGGGCGCCGACGGCTTGATCAATCAGGGGATTCAGGCCCTGGGCGGGCAACCGATCAAGATGCTCTATACGCCGTTCGCGGTGATCATCGCCCTGGTGCACGTGATGCTGCCGTTCATGATCATTCCGGTCTGGACCTCCCTGCAAAAGCTCGACCCCGCCGCAGAACAAGCCGCGCTGTCCCTGGGCGCGACCCAGGCCAAGGTGATGCGTCTGGTGGTGTTGCCGCAGATCATGCCGGGCATGTTGTCCGGCACGCTGATCGTGTTCGGCCTGTCGGCCAGTTCCTTTGCGATCCCCGGCCTGCTGGGCGGCCGCCGCCTGAAGATGGTGGCTACCGTGGTCTACGACCAATACCTCTCGGAACTGAACTGGCCCATGGGCGCGACCATTGCCGTGGCGCTGTTGCTGGTCAACCTGTTGGTCATGCTGTCCTGGAACCGCATGGTCGAAGGCCGCTACAAGAAAACCCTGGGGGAATGAACCATGTCTAAAAACGGTCCTTTGGCCCTGTCGTTTCATGCCCTGGTGGTGGTGTTCATGATGGCCCCGCTGGTGGTGGTCTGCCTGGTGGCGTTCACTCCGGAGAACACCCTGAGCCTGCCGACGTCGGGTTTCTCCCTGCGCTGGTTCCGGGCGATTTTCGAGCGTGCCGACTTTATCGACTCGTTCTATAACAGCCTGATCCTGGCGTTCGTGGCCGCGACACTGGCGACCCTGATTGCGGTGCCTGCTGCGCTGGCGATCACCCGGCATCAATTCCCGGGCCGTAACTTTCTCAACGGCCTGTTTCTGTCACCGATCATCATTCCGCACCTGGTGCTGGGCGTGGCTTTGCTGCGGCTGTTTGCGCTGATGGGCGTCAATGGCAGCTTCTTCTGGCTGACCCTGGCCCACGTGGTGATCATCACACCTTATGTCTTGCGCCTGGTGATCGCCGCAGCCATCGGTATTGACCGCGCTGCCGAACAGGCTGCGGAGTCGCTGGGGGCCAGCCGTTTCACGCTGTTCCGCCAGATCACCCTGCCGATGATTCTGCCGGGTGTGGCGGGCGGCTGGTTGCTGGCGTTCATCAACAGCTTCGATGAAGTCACGCTGTCGATCTTCGTCACCTCGCCGTCGACGCAAACCCTGCCGGTGCGCATGTACGTGTATGCCACCGAGTCCATTGACCCGATGATGGCCGCCGTTTCAGCGCTGGTCATCGCCTTGACTGCCGCCACCATGATTGTCCTCGATCGGGTCTATGGCCTGGATCGGGTGCTGGTCGGCAAACATTAATCCCGGGCCTGGAGCGCGAAACCCATGGCACTGCTCAAACGTTTGGTCGAACAGGACCGTCCGACGCTGGCCTTCACCCTTGACGGTCAGCCTGCCAGCGGCTTGCTGGGGGACACCCTGCTCACCGCGGTACTGACCGGCAGCGAACACCTGCGCGGCAGCGATTTCAGCGCCGAGCCCCGGGCCGGATTCTGCATGATGGGCGCGTGTCAGGATTGCTGGGTCAGGCTGGGCGACGGGCAGCGGGTACGCGCTTGTTCGACGCTATTGGAAGCCGGGCAGATCGTCAGCCGCGATCCGGGGCGCCAGCTATGACAACCCCGCCATCAGTGGTGATTGTTGGCGCTGGCCCGGCAGGCATTCGCGCCGCTCAGACGTTGCACGCCCACGGCGTCAACGCCTGTCTGGTGGACGAAGGCCTGCGCGGCGGCGGGCAGATTTATCGTCGCCAGCCCGCCAACTTCCGCCGCGACCCAAAAGCCCTGTATGGCTTTGAAGCGGGCAAAGCGACGGCGGTGCATCAGGCCATGGACACGCTGGCGACCCGCATCGACTATCGCCCGCAAACGCTGGTCTGGAATGCCGAAGACCAGCGGCTCGATGTGCTTCAGGAAGGCCGCGCCGGGACCCTCGATTACACCCATCTGATCGTCGCCACCGGCGCCACTGACCGGATTCTGCCGGTGCCGGGCTGGACCCTGCCGGGTGTGTACAGCCTTGGCGCCGCGCAAATCGCCTTGAAGTATCAGGGCTGCGCCATTGGTGAGCGGGTGGTGTTCGCCGGGAGCGGCCCGCTGCTGTATTTGGTCGCCTATCAATACGCCAAGGCGGGTGCCAAGGTGCTGGCGGTGCTGGACAGCGCGCCGTTCTCTGCCCAATGCCGTGCCTTGCCCGCCCTGCTCGGTCAGCCTCTGACCCTGGCCAAAGGTCTTTATTACCGGGCCTGGCTCACCGCTCATGGCATCGCCGTGCACCAGGGCGCCACCTTGCAACGCATCGACGGCGAGAAACGCGTCAGCGCCGTGCAGTGGCAAGGCAGTGGCGAGCCGCAACGGCTCGAGTGCGATGCCGTGGCCTTCGCCCATGCGTTGCGCAGTGAAACCCAACTGGCGGATCTGCTCGGCTGTGAATTCCACTGGAGCGAGCTGAACCGGGCCTGGCTACCCAGTCGGGACAGCACCGGGCGCAGCAGCGTGCCGGGAGTTTATCTGGCAGGCGATGGCGCGGGCATTATGGGCGCGGGCGCTGCCGAAATGGCCGGCGAGCTGGCTGCGCTGGCCGTTCTGGCAGCTCACGGCCAGCCCATCGACACCGTTCGCAGCGAACACTTACAGCGCAAACTGGCAGGCATCCAACGCTTTCGCCAAGGGCTGGAAACCGCCTTCCCGTTCCCCGAGGATTGGGCGGGCAAGGTCCCGGACGAAACCATCATCTGCCGCTGTGAAGAAGTCAGCGCCGCCGACATCCGCGCCACGGTCAACGAGGGCCACTGGGAGATCAATCGAGTCAAAGCCATGTGCCGGGTGGGCATGGGTCGTTGCCAGGGGCGCATGTGCGGATTGGCGGCAACGGAGCTCGTCGCGCACTGCAGCGGCCGGGCCCTGCAAAGCGTCGGCCGATTGCGCGGCCAGGCGCCGATCAAGCCGCTGCCTTTCGGTGTGGAGAGCCAGCCATGACCCGGTTTATTGAAACAGACGTGCTGATCATCGGCGGCGGCATCGTCGGCGCCTCTGCCGCACTGGCGCTGGCGCTCAAGGGCAAGCGAGTGGCCTTGCTGGAGCGGGACTTCTGTGGCTCGCATTCCAGCGGCGTGAATTATGGCGGTGTGCGCCGTCAGGGTCGGCCTTTGAGCCAGTTACCGCTGTCGCAACGCGCCCACGAAATCTGGAGCGGGCTGCAAGACCTGATCGGCATCGACGGCGAATACCTGCGCTCCGGCCACCTCAAGCTGGCGCGCAGCGACAAGGACATGGAGGCGCTGCGCAGCTATGCCGAGACCAGCCGCGGTTTCGGGCTGGATCTGCAATTGCTTGATCGCCAGCAATTGCGAGCACGATTTGCCTGGGCCGGTGACGTGGCGGTCGGCGCCTCGTTGTGCGCCGATGACGGCCACGCCAATCCGCGCCTGGTCTCCCCGGCCTTTGCCCGCGCAGCACAAAGAGCAGGCGCACAGATTTTCGAACAGGCACAGGTGGTCGAGGTCAGCCACGACGGCCAGACGTTCGAGGTGCACACTGCCAACCATTTGAGCCTGCGGGCGCCCTGGCTGCTCAATTGCGCAGGCGCCTGGGCCGGAGCCCTTGCCGCGCAGTTTGGCGAGCCCGTGCCAATGGTATCCGGCCATCCGGCTATGCTCGTCACCGAACCTCTGCCGTTGTTCATGGACGTCAGCACGGGCGTCGAAGGCGGCGGCATCTATGCCCGGCAAGTCGCCCGGGGCAACTGCGTGCTGGGCGGCGGTCAGGGCTTTGCGCTGGATCCGGGCAAAGCCAGACCCGGCCAGGCCGCTGTGCTGGAAATCCTGCGCAACGCCGTCGAGCTTTACCCGCCACTGGCCGGGGCTCAGGCGATTCGCACCTGGAGTGGCACCGAAGGGTATCTGCCCGATCGCGAACCGGTGCTCGGCCCCAGCAGCACAACGCCAGGATTGCTGCATGGCTTCGGTTTTGCAGGCTCAGGCTTTCAGATCGGCCCTGCTGCCGGTGAAGCGCTGGCGCAAACGGTGTGCACCGGCCAATCGACGATTGCCCTGGATGCGTTTTCCATCCGCCGCTTTCAATCCACTGTTCAACGCTCCACTAATGTCAGCCATTGATTCCATTCATTGCAAACAGGAAGGTCGCTCAATGAAGAACATGAAACGTATCGCATTCTCCGGCTTGTCGTGCCTGCCACTGGTGGGGTTGCTGATCGCAGCACCGGCCCACGCCGTGCCGACGCTGTATCTGGGCATGAACGGCGGCACCATGGAGCGCCTTTATGCCGACCAGGTGCTGCCTGCCTTCGAGAAAGCCAATAACGTCAAGGTCGTGATCGTGCCGGGCACCTCGTCGGACATCCTCGCCAAAGTCCAGGCCAGCAAAGACAACCCGCAGATGCACGTGATGTTCCTCGATGACGGCATCATGTACCGGGCGATTTCCATGGGCCTGTGCGACAAGCTGCAGCCAAGCCCCGCCCTCGCGCAACTGCCCGACAAGGCGAAGATCAAGGAAGAAGCGGCTGCCGTCAGCCTGGGCGTCACCGGCCTGGCTTACAACACCAAGATGTTCAGCGAAAAAGGCTGGGCGGCGCCGACCTCGTGGATGGACCTCGCCGACAAGAAGTTCAAGGAGAAGGTGGTGTTCCAGTCCATGGCCTCCTCCACCTTCGGCCTGCATGGCTTCCTGATGTTCAACCGCATTCAGGGCGGCAGCGAAACCGACGTGGAACCAGGCTTCAAGGCCTGGCCGAAAACGGTTGGGCCCAACGTCCTGGAATACATCGCCAGCTCGGCGAAGATATCGGAAATGGTGCAGACCGGTGAAGCGGCGCTGTTCCCGCTGACTCCGACCCAGGTCACTGCGCTGAAGATCAAAGGCGTGCCAGTGGAATACGCACCACCCAAGGAAGGCGGTGTGGTGTTGAACGTGGCCGAGTGTGCCATCGCCAAAAACGATCAACCGGAACTGGCCCAGAAACTGGCCGCCTACCTGCTCACCCCCGAGGCCCAGGCGCCGGCACTGGAGTTCGGCGACCAGATCCCGTCCAACCCCACCACGCCAACCACCGCCAAGACCAAGGGTCAGGTGGAAGCCATGAATAAATACCTGGAGACTGCCGTGACCATCGACTGGGATCAGGTCAACCAGCTGCGGCCTGAGTGGAATGCACGCTGGAATCGGTCGGTGGAGCGGTAGTTTCGGACTGCTACAGACCAAACATAAGCCGTGGTTGACCCGGGACCTGTAGGAGCGAACGTGTTCGCGAGGCGGTAGTACATCCGAAAAATATGAATCGAATGTACCGCCCCCTCGCCAACAAGTTGGCTCCTACAGGTCTT
The DNA here is from genome assembly GCA_900475325.1 of Paucimonas lemoignei. GTDB lineage: Bacteria > Pseudomonadota > Gammaproteobacteria > Pseudomonadales > Pseudomonadaceae > Aquipseudomonas. The sequence continues at coordinate 2,624,109 of LS483371.1, read as the reverse complement.
GCGTATGCCTTGGGTAAACCAAGGCCCTCGTGGGAGCGAATTTATTCGTGAAAGCAATAGTGAGGCCGTTGAAGATGCATCGGATGTACTGGCCTCTTCGCGAATGAATTCGCTCCCACAAGAGACCGCATTCCCCCGGTGAGATCCGGGACCATCTGGACCAACCCGGCATCCTTCTTCGCGGGCGAGCACGGCTCCCGCGGATTGAAGTGCAATCTGTAGGAGCTGCCGAAGGCTGCGAAGGCGGTGTTTCAGGAAAATCCGTTTCACAGCCTTCGGCAGCTCCTACAGGGATCGGGGTCCTATCTTCGAGGGCAAGCCTCACACTTCAATACCAAATGTTTCAACTATCGCGTCACTGAGCAGTCACAACTTCAATCGCTGCGTGCATTGCGCAGCGTTGTTGTGAGAGCCAGATCCGTATGAGCTTCATTTTGTGCATGACGGTCCTGGGCGCGCTGCTGATGATGCTTGCCCTGACCTCCTCCTATCTGCGCTGGTTGCCGGTCACCACTTCGGCGGTGTGTCTGGCGTTCGGCTTTGCCATCGGCCCCATGGGGCTGGACGTTCTCAAACTCGACTTTCGCGAAGCGACTCACTGGCTGGAGCGCCTCACCGAAGCCGCCGTTCTGTTCTCTTTATTCAGCACCGGAATCAAATTGCGCCTGCCGTTGACCAGCAAAGCCTGGCGCTCGGCGTACTGGCTGGCCGGGCCGGTCATGCTGGCGACCATCGCCGGTACTGCCCTGGCCGTGCATTACCTGTTGGGGCTGTCCTGGGGGATTTCCCTGTTGCTGGGGGCGATGCTCTCGCCGACCGACCCGGTGCTCGCTTCGCTGGTGCAGGTCAACAACGCCCAGGATTTCGATCGCGTACGCTTTGGCCTGTCCGGCGAAGCGGGGCTTAACGACGGCACGGCGTTTCCGTTCGTGATCTTTGCCCTGCTGTTCCTGACCCATGGCAATGGCGATCTGGACTGGATCCAGCACTGGGCGGTGAAAAACCTGCTGTGGGGAGTACCGGCCGGGTTATTGATCGGCTACGGAATGGGTCGTGGCGTGGGTCACCTGATGATCTACCTGCGGATCAAGAATGCCGACAGCACCACCTCGCCCAATGACTTCCTCGCACTGGCCCTGATCGCGGTCTCTTACGTAGTAGCCGACACGCTGGGTGCCTTTGGCTTCCTCTCGGTGTTCGCCGCAGGCCTGGGCTTGCGCCGTGCAGAAGCGCATATCACCCAATCAGAGGTACCCGCCGAACACTTGGCGCAACCGGTGCTGGGCCACATGAGTGGCAGCGTGGAGCGCGCCACGGTCGCTGAAGAAAAAGACTTGAGTGAATCGCAACTGGCGGCCGGGGTCATGATGGGTGACATGCTGGCCTTTAGCAGCCTGGTGGAGCGTTCCATGGAGGTGCTGCTCATCACCTTGCTGGGCGCATCACTGGCGCTTTATTGGGATTGGCGCGCGATAGGTCTGGCCTTGGCACTGTTCTGCGTGATCCGGCCGCTGGCGGTCTGGCTGCTGGTCAGCCGCACGCTGCTGACCCGAGCGCAAAAGGCGCTGGTCGGCTGGTTCGGAATTCGCGGGATCGGCAGCCTGTTCTACCTGTGCTTCGCCTTGGGCCATGGCCTGCCCGAGGATGTCAAACAGGTGAGCATCGGCCTGACGTTGTCGGTAGTGGCGCTGAGCATTCTGGTGCATGGGGTCAGCATTCAGCCGTTGCTGGAGCGCTATGAACGCAGCATTGCGCGCAAAGCCGGGGCAAAAAAATCAGCCCAACAGCCGCTAACTCCACCCTTTTGAATGTTTCGCAAGATTCATATGAACCAATTTGCAGTAGCACAGCCCAATCTTCAACAACGTAGCCTTGCAACTCGTAAAACCTTTGCGCCCACTACGTGATCGACCATTAAAGGGTCGGTGTTTCGCAGCAACCGCCTCAAAAGCAGATATTAAACATGCGCATTCTACTGGTAGAAGACGATCCCATCCTGGCCTTGCTGGCAGCTGCCACGCTTGCCGAGCATCACGAAGTGATTGGTCCGGCCCATGACGTCAGCCATGCGTTGCAATTGGCGGCGCAAGAGAAACCGGATATCGCGTTTGTCGACATCAATCTGGCCGGCCATGACGAAGGCATTGAGCTGGCTCGCGCCCTCATGGCCCGCCATGGCATGACCTCGATGTTCGTCAGCGGCCAGGTGCTCTGCGCCCGTGCCAACGCCGACGCAGCGCTGGGTCTGCTGCGCAAGCCCTATGCCCCGGAAGATCTGACCCAGTGCGCGTCCGTCGCCCAGGCCTTGCTCGACGGCCAGGAGCTCTCGGCGCTCCCGCCGCACGGTCTACTGGAATTGTTCAGCACCGGCTCGCCAGGCATGCCAATGGATAGGCCTCATGACGCTGGAAAATGACCCTTCCGTAGATCCCGCGACCCTGGGTGAACTCGAATTCCGGGAGTTGGCCGATAACGCTCCGGTGATGATCTGGCGCGCCAGAACCGACCGGCATTGCGATTGGTTCAACAAACCCTGGACCGACTTCACCGGCAAAACCCAGCAGCAACTGATAGGTTATGGCTGGAAGGACGATGTGCACGCAGACGATGTGCAAGCCTGCGTCGACGCCTATCACGCCGCATTCGAAAACCGCACACGCTTTACCTTGCCTTATCGTGTCAGGCGTCATGACGGCCAATACCGCTGGCTACTGGACAATGGCGCGCCGTTCTACCGCCAGGGTGAGTTTGCTGGTTACTTTGGCAGCTGCATCGACATCACCGAGCAGCGCGAGCTGGAAGCGCATCAGCAGGTGTTGTTGTCGGAGCTCAATCATCGGGTCAAGAACAACCTGCAACTGATCATCAGCCTGCTGCAACTGTCGAAAATGCGCGCTCAAGGCGACGAAGCAAAAAAAATCATGCAGTCAGCCATCAGCCGCGTAGTGGGCGTGGGGGCCGTGCAGGATGAGTTGCACCGCTATGGCAAAGGTCAGGTGGACCTGGCGGATTTCCTGCCCAGCCTGGCCAAAGGTGTCGTTGACGCCCAGCACAGCAGGACCATGACTCTGCGCAGTGAAACCCAGCCGGTGCATGTTTCGTTTCAGACTGCGTCCAATCTCGGGCTGATCCTCAACGAGCTGCTGGATAACGCCATCAAGCACGGCAAGTGCAACCGCATCGATCTGCAGGTGTTCAAGCTGGACAGCAACACCGCACAGATCAGCGTCATCGATCAAGGCGCGGGTTTCGACGATCAGATCCTCAGAGGCTCTGCCAGTACGGGACGCTCTGCGCTGATCAGCCTGACCGACGCACTGTGCAAACGCTGCGGTGCCACTGTAGTGCGCGACAACGCCCCGGCTCTGGAAGGCGGCGGCGCCCGGGTCAGGCTGACGTTCTCCGTTGACTGCTGATCAACCCCATGCATCTCTTTCAGGCTCATGATCGACACGCTCGATAGGCCCATCAGAACAAGCGATTGGACCGTTACATTTACACTCGGTTAATTTGCCTGTTGAATCCGCCAGGGTCGATTAGCGCGTGACATCGGCTGCCAGCTCGCAGAAAGTATGCAAGCTGGTGTGCAAGATGCTGATGATAAACAAAGCGCTGCTCCAGGGTTGATCAGGAACGCCAGGCCTACAGGTCTGGCGGAATGTGTTGAGAAGGTGGAAATGTCTGACCGAATGCTGATGGATGCTTTTGCACGCAAAGTGGATTACCTGCGGATGTCGGTGACTGACCGTTGCGATTTCCGCTGCGTGTATTGCATGGCCGAAGAAATGACCTTCCTGCCCCGCCAGCAGATCCTGTCGCTGGAAGAAATCTTTCAGGTCGCTGAGCGCTTTGTGGCGCTGGGCACCAAAAAAATCCGCCTGACCGGGGGTGAGCCCCTGGTGCGCTCGGGCATCGTCGGCCTTTGCCAACAGATCGCCGCCCTGCCCGGCCTGCGCGAACTGTGCATGACCACCAATGGTTCACAGCTGGACCGCCTCGCTCAGCCGCTGTTTGACGCCGGTGTCTCGCGCCTCAACATCAGCCTGGACAGCCTGGACGCCGCCCGCTTCAAGGAAATGACCCGCACCGGCGATCTGAGCAAAGTCATTGCCGGGATCGACGCAGCCAATGCCGCAGGCTTCGTCCACACCAAGCTCAATTGTGTGGTGATGCAAGGCCGTAACGATCACGAGATTAACGACCTGGTGGCGTTCGCCATCGAGCGCAAGCTGGATATTTCCTTCATCGAAGAGATGCCGCTGGGGGTGATCAGCGATCACAGCCGTGCCGAGTCGTTCTACTCCAGCGATCAGGTACGCGAACGGATTGCCGAGCGCTACACGCTGATCAACTCCACAGAGTCCACCCAAGGGCCGTCGCGCTACTGGCGTGTGGCAGAAGCGCCGGACATTCGCATCGGCTTCATTTCGCCCCACAGCCATAACTTCTGTGCGACCTGCAACAGGGTCCGCCTGACCGTGGAAGGCCGCTTGCTGCTGTGCCTGGGTAATGAGCATTCGGCTGATCTGAAGTCAGTGCTGCGCGCCAACCCCGGGCAACCGGAAAAACTCGAAAAAGCCATCATCGACGCCATGCAGCTCAAGCCCTGGAGCCATAACTTCAGCGTGAATGACGAAGTGCAGGTGGTGCGGTTCATGAACATGACGGGTGGGTAACCCTCGACTCTGAACCCGTGGGAGCGAATTCATTCGCGATGGCAATGTTCTGGCCGATGAAGATGCATTGAATTCACTGGCCTCTTCGCGAATGAATTCGCTCCCACAGAGTCCGTGGTCACTCACCCCTCCCGCGCCATCCCCTCGAACGCTTCTTCAATCAGGCTGACATTGCCCGGTCGCACCAGTTGACTCAACTCCACCCCATCACGCATGAAAATCAGCGTCGGCCACAACTTGACCCGAAACGAACGCCCCAACCGTCGCCCGCTTCCGTCCTCAATTTTCAGGTGCCGGACCTGCGGGTAATCCTTGAGAACCTGATTCACAAGCGGCTCGGCGGCTCTGCAATGGCCGCACCAGTCGGTGCCGAACTGGATCAGCGTTGCACCGGGCAAGGCATCGACTTCGGCACGCGTTGGGGCGGTTGTGGCGTAGGGTTGGGTGGTCATGAAAGCCTTACTCCAGCTGGATCGTTACGGTTTGAGGGGGTCAGTTGATCCGTGGGACCGGCTTTAGCCGGGAACAGGCCAGGTCATCCACTGCCTGGTTATCGTCTGCAATGCCGCCTTCCCGGCTGAAGCCGGTCCCACGAGCTTGCATTTTCCCCCGCAGAATCACAGCACCATACCCTCTCTGCCAACCACCACCTGCTCCGGCAATTGATCCAGATGCTCCATCAACCACGCATCCAGGCTATGGCCGATATGGGTCAGCACCGCTTTGGCCGGTTGCAGCTGTTCAATGGTCAATAAGGCCAGATTCAGGTCATTGTGGTTACGCGGCGCCTTGGGTTGGGGCGGCATGGAGCAGTCCAGGACCAGCACATCCAGCGGTTCGCGCTGCAGATATGCTTGCGTGGCTTCGGGCAAGCCGACAGTGTCAGTCAGGTACGCGATGCGCCTGCCCTCACCTTCAAGCAAATAGCCCAGGGTCGGCTTGGAATGCACCAGCGGCAAAGCCGTGACCCTCAACGCACCCAGCTGGCGCGTCTCAAAGGCGCTGAACGGCTGGCTGAAGTCGAGAATTCCCGGATGTTTGTACAGGTCGGACAAGCCTTCCGGGTCTACAGGACCGTGCACCGGAATGATCAAACCCTGCCCCCAGCGCAGGTGCAGCAAACCTTGCGCGTGATCGGCGTGGTAATGGGTTTGTAAAATGCCGCTCAGGCTGCGGGGCGCGAAGCGTTCGGTAAGGTCGATCAGGCCGCTGTCGATCAACCAGCGCTGATCGTCACACTCCACCAGCGCGCTGCACGGCAAGCGCCGCAAGCGCGGGTCACGCAATGCCGCCGCGCAGGCCGGGCACTGGCAACCATAGACCGGCACCTGCCGCGCATCGGCGGTGCCAAGCAGGGTCAGGCGCATGTGTGCTCATGGGCAATGCGCTGCAGCAGTCGCTCCGCGGTTTGCGCCAATGGCCCGGAATTATCCAGCACGAACAGCGCCGGATCACTGGCCAGCAACTCAACGGCGAACCGCGAGTTGCGCTGCAGACGGGCCTCGATGTCTGCCACCGACTCCCGGCCCCTGGCCAGTAACCGCTCACGCAAGGTGCTGTCATTGACAGTCAGCAACACTGCCAGCAAGTCCGGGTAACGTTGCCGGGCCTGGGGCAAATGCCCACGCGAGCCGTTGATCAGTACGTCATGCCCTTGAGCCAGCCACTCGTCGATGTCCACCGGGATGCCGTAATACAGACCGTTGGCCTGCCAGCTCAAGGCAAAATCCCCCTGAGCCTGCATGGTCAGGAATTGCTCGACGCTGACCGCCTGCGCCGCCTCGCCCACCGCCTCGGCCGAACGGGTGATGACACGCCGCACAACCCGACAACCGCGCTGGCTCAGCGCTTCACGGGCCGCATCCAGCAGGCTGTCCTTGCCGGAACCGGAGGGCCCGATGAGATAGATCAACCTGCCTGCCATCAATACACCCTCTTGCCATGCCGCCAGACGTGCTGGATAACCGGCAGCGCACCTTGCGCCCTTACATGGACCAGGTCGGCACGCAGCCCGACCCGAATTTCACCGCGATCTTCCAGGCCCGCCCCCACCGCCGGAGCCCGACTGACCATCGCCACCGTCTGTGGCAGCGTGCAGTGTTCGCCCTGCCCGGCCAGCGTGAACGCAGCCTGCAACAGACTGGCGGGATAATAGTCGCTGGAGAGGATATCCAGTAGCCCTTGTTTGGCCAGATCCGCTGCCGATACGTTGCCCGAGTGCGATCCGCCGCGTACGACGTTGGGTGCGCCCATCAACACGCTCATGCCCAACCGCCGACAGGCCTGCGCCGCTTCTGTCGTGGTGGGAAACTCCGCGATGCTCATCCCGTAGCCTGCAGACTCTTCGACATGGCCCACGGTTGCGTCATCATGACTGGCCACCGACAGGCCGCGCGCCAGGCAGTCCTGAACAATCGCCCGGCGGTAAAGGTCGCTGTATTGGCGGGAGTTCGCTACCTGCTCGACGATAAACTCATCCATCTGCGCCGTCGTCAGGTGGTACTTGCCCATGTAGTACTCGCGGTATTTGGACTCCAGCGCAAACTGGCGCTGGCCCGGCGAGTGATCCATCACCGACACCAGTTGCACCAGTGGCTGCGCCACCAGATCACGGAACACGCTCAAGGTATCGGGGTGGCAGACCTCACAGCGCAGGTGCAGGCGGTGCTCGGCGCGGGTCAGCCCTGCGGCATTGGCGCTGGCGATGGCTTCGAGCATGGCAGGCAATTGCTGCATGCGCTTGCCCTTGGGGTTCACGTCACCAATGGACAGCGCGTCGAACACCGTGGTGATGCCGGAAGAAATGATCTGCGCGTCATGGCTGAGCACTGCCGACGCCGAGGGCCAGTCCACGCCGGGGCGCGGCGACAGGTGCTTTTCCAGATTGTCGGTGTGCAGTTCCACCAGGCCCGGCAGCAGGTAATCGCCCTGCATATCCAGCGCCTGAGGCAACTGGCTGCGGCCTTCCTGCACCTCGGCAATCAGCCCGTCGCGCAGCACCACTGTGCCGTTGAACACGCGGTCAGCGGTGACCACTTGGGCATTGGTCAAGATCCGTTCGGTCAGCATTGCAGCAACTCCTTGGCGGTCAGGTCCAGCGGGGTCATGTCGAGAAAGCGATCAGCCACGGCTTCGCGGGCTGCACGGTCATGGAAGATCCCGATCAGTGCAGCGCCTGCGTTTTTCGCTTCGTTCATCAGTTCCAGCACTACCTGACGGTTGCGCTCGTCCAGGGACGCGGTGGGTTCATCCAGCAGCAATACCGGCCAGGGCACCATGAAGCTTCGGGCGATATTGATGCGCTGCTGTTCGCCACCGGAGAAAGTGCCCGGCGCCAACTGCCACAGGCGTTGCGGGATGTTCAGGCGCGAGAGCAGATCTTCAGCACGCGCCTTGGCGTCGGCTTTCAACCAACCCCGCGCCAGGGCTGGCTCCATCACCACATCCAGGCTGTTAACCCTGGGAATGACCCGCAGAAACTGGCTGACATAGCCCAGGGTCTGGCGCCGCACCTCCAGTACTTGCCGGGGCTCGGCGTCGACCAGTTCCAGCCAGTGACCGTCGTGCAGCACGCGAATGCTGCCGCCCGCTGGCAGGTAATTGCCGTACAGGGTGCGCAGCAAGGTGCTCTTGCCTGCGCCGGAGTCCCCGTGCAACACCAGGCATTCGCCGCCGCGCACTTTGAAATTCAGGCCGCGCAGCACGTTGAGCACCACGCCGTTCTGCTGGTGAAGGGTGAAGGTTTTCGAGAGGCTCTGGACCTCGATCAGCGTATTCATCAGACAGCCCCCAACAGGCGATTCACGATTGCAGGACCGACGACACCAGCAGTTGCGAGTACGGGTGCTGAGGGTCATCGAGGATTTGATCAGTCAGGCCGGTTTCCACCACCCGTGAGCGGCGCATCACGATCAGCCGATCCGCCAGCAGCCGCGCCACCGCCAGGTCATGAGTGACGATCACCACTGCCAGGTCCAGCTCACGGACCAGGCCGCGCAGCAGGTCCAGCAAACGCGCCTGCACCGAGACGTCCAGCCCGCCGGTGGGCTCGTCCATGAACACCAGGCGCGGGCTGGACACCAGATTGCGGGCGATCTGCAAACGTTGCTGCATGCCGCCGGAGAAGGTGCGCGGCAGGTCATCGATGCGCAGCGGATCGATCTCGACCTGGGTCAGCCAGTCGATCCCGGCCCCGCGCAGTTGCTGATAATTGCGCACGCCCTGGGCCATCAGCCGCTCGCCGATATTGGCCCCGGCCGAGACGCCCATGCGCAGGCCGTCACGGGGGTTCTGTTCGACGAAGCCCCATTCGGTACGCAACAGAGTGCGGCGCTCGGCTTCACTGGCGCTGTACAGATCCAGGACCCGGCCGTCCTTGCCTCGGTAGTCGATGCCGCCCCGGTCTGGTGGGCAGCGACCACTGAGCAGGGAAAGCAGGGTTGACTTGCCTGAGCCGGATTCGCCGACGATGCCCAGCACCTCTCCCGGATACAGCTCGAAATTCACACCCTGGCAGCCGGTGTCCGGGCCGTACAGGCGCGTCAGGTCGCGGACCTTGAGCAACGGCTGGGCACGCTCCGGCACCGGCGCGACGTTGTGCATCGCTTGTGCGCTGTTCATTGGCCCGCCTCCTGTTGCTGGCCCTGTTGCTGGATCAGGCGCTGCGCGCAGTAATCGGTGTCTGAGCAAACAAAACTCGGGGTACCGGCATCGTCGAGGATCAGTTCGTCGAGGAAGGAATTCTCGCTGCCGCAGATGGCGCAGCTGTGCTCCCAGTGCTGGATCTGGAACGGGTGATCTTCAAAATCCAGGCTCGTCACCCGAGTGAACGGCGGCACTGCATACAGACGCTTTTCCCTTCCGGCACCAAACAGCATCAGGGCCGGGCTCATGTCGAGTTTGGGGTTGTCGAATTTGGGAATCGGCGACGGGTCCATCACATAGCGTTCGTCGACCATCACCGGATAGGCGTAACTGGTGGCGATGTGGCCGAAGGTGGCGATGTCTTCGTACAGCTTGACGTGCATGACTCCGTAATCATTCAGGGCGTGCATGGTGCGGGTTTCGGTTTCCGAGGGCTCGATGAAGCGCAGCGGCTCGGGGATCGGCACCTGATAGACCAGAATCTGATCGGCACTCAAGGGTGTTTCAGGAATCCGGTGGCGGGTCTGGATGACCGTTGCTTCGGGGGTGCGCTCAGTGGTGGCGACGCCGGCGGTACGGGCGAAGAAGCGGCGGATCGACACCGCGTTAGTGGTGTCGTCTGCGCCTTGGTCAATCACCTTGAGCACATCTTCGGCACCGAGGATCGCGGCCGTGACTTGCATGCCGCCGGTGCCCCAGCCATACGGCAAAGGCATTTCCCGCCCGCCGAATGGCACCTGATAACCAGGAATCGCCACGGCCTTGAGCAAGCCACGGCGGATCATGCGTTTGGTCTGTTCGTCCAGATAAGCGAAGTTGTAGGCTTCGTCGCGTTGCGGTTGCGCCTGCTGATACGCATTCATGGCTTTGCCTCCTTGTGTGTGGACGCGCGCAGCTTGCGGATCAGTCCCAGTTCGGACTGGAAATCCACGTAGTGCGGCAATTTCAGGTGGGAGACGAAACCGGCCGCCTCGACGTTGTCGCAATGGGCAAGGACGAATTCTTCCTGCTGCGCCGGGGACTGGATTTCTTCATTGAATTCTTCGGCGCGCAGGGAGCGATCCACCAGCGCCATGGCCATCGCCTTGCGCTCGGCATGACCAAACGCCAAACCATAACCCCGTGTGAACTGCGCAGGTTCCGAGCCCGAGCCGACAAACTGGTTGATCATTTCGCACTCGGTCACTTCAATGGCGCCAATGGCAATCGGGAAACCCAGCTCCTCCGGCTCGATCCAGACCTCGACTTCGCCGATGCGGATTTCCCCGGCAAACGGGTGGTTGCGGCCATACCCACGCTGGGTCGAGTAACTCAAGGCCAGCAGAAAACCTTCATCACCCCGGGCCAGGGCTTGCAGGCGCTGGGCGCGGCTGGCCGGGTACTCCAGCGGATCACGGGTGATGTCGGGCACTGCCTCGCCGTTGTCGGCTTCCTGCTTGATCAGACCCTCCTTCGCCAACAGGCCGAGCACTCTCGGGCAAGGCTCAAGGGTCGCCTCAGCCTGAGGCTGCGGGCCAGGGTATTGACCGTCGGCGAGCAAGCTGAAATCCAGCAGGCGATGGGTGTAGTCGAAGGTCGGACCGAGCAGTTGCCCGCCAGGCAGGTCCTTGAAGGTCGCGGACAGTCGGCGGTTGAGCTGCATGTCCGACGTGTCGATGGGCAAGCTGGCGCTGAAACGCGGCAAGGTGGTGCGATAGGCGCGCAGCAAAAAGATCGCCTCGATCATGTCCCCCGCCGCCTGTTTGATCGCCAGGGCCGCCAGTTGCTCGTCGTACAGCGAGCCTTCAGTCATCACCCGCGCCACCGCCAGGGGCAGTTGCTGGCGGATCTGTTCGACGCTCAGTTCGCTGATGGAGGTATCACCCCGGCGTTTTTGCGCCAGCAGGCTGTGGGCGTTATCGATGGCCTGTTCGCCACCTTTGACAGCGACGTACATCAGGCACGCTCCTGCAGGTTATGGGCGACACGAGTGCTGCGCGGCAGACCGAGCAAGTCATTGCCCGCCAGGAAGAACACGTCCAGACCACGGGGGAAATCGTTGCGCGAATCACGCTCCCGCCAGAACCCGCGACCCAATGGCAGCGCGACGCTGTGTGCGTGCTCGATGCCCGGCCCGCGCCAGTTCAAGGCCGGACCGCCGCCCAGGCTCGGCAGCTGAACCAGCAAGGTGCAGGACTGGTCCGGGTAGCGGTCGTTGCCCAGGTCAAAGCCGCTCAGATCGTCCAGTTGGCTTTCGTCGAGCAAGGCAAAACGTGCGTGCTGGCGCTCGGTAACGATCGGGCAGCCGCAATGGAATGCCAGGTTGGCGCGAATCGCCGGGGTGTCGAAGACCGGCGCCAACCAGAGCGGCGTGTCGATATCCAGCAGTGCCAGGCACAGTGCATGGCTGGACGAATCCAGCCCAGCAAGCGCAGGCGGGCGTTGCGCGGCTTGCAAGGTGTGCATCACGCCGGGACCTGCCAGGGCTTTGAGGGCGGCGCGAAAACTGCGTTGGGCGTCGAGTACCGGGTCGGCAAAAGCCGGTTGCAAAAGCGCTGCGTTCATCAGTCTTCTCCTCGGACCAGGGTAAAGAACTCCACTTTGCTGGCGGCGGTGGCGGCGTCCTGCTCGGCACGTCGGCGGGCCTGAGCCTCGGCCAGCGGTTCGATCAGGGTGTGGAGCCAGTGAGTCTGTTGCGGGCCTTGCAGATGGGCATCGGCCAGCGCGGCCAGCTCGGCGCGGGGTTTGTCGCGCCCGGCCAGGTAGCTGTAACCGGTGCGTCCGTCGGCCAAACGCACCACGCAGCGGGTCACAGTCATCTCGCCGACGTTGAACGGCGCACCGGTACCACCCATACGGCCACGGACCAGGGTCATGCCGGTTTCCGGCGCGCGGATCAGTTGGTAGTCGGCGTCACGCAGGGCCGCTTCATGGCGGCTCAACTCGTCGCCAACGGCGCGGGCGAGTACGCCGATCCAGCGTTGACGGGTGGCAGTGGCAGGGTCTGTTGCGGCTGTCATAGACGTGTTCTCCATCAGGCGATGAACTGATACTGGAAACGGTCGGAGCGGCTGGTGGAGCGCGATAACTCCACCGGCTTGCCACTGCGATCCTGGGAAACCGTGAGTACCGTGAGCACTGGCAAATGGCGCGGCATCATCAACAGATCCGCCTCTTCGCGGCTGGGCAGACGCGCGCCTACCAGGCTCAAGGTTCGGGTCAGCGGCAGGTCGCGCTCAGCCAGGTACTGACGCAACGAGCCACGCTTGTAGCGGGCCAGCAATTCGGTGCGGCTGGTGCAGAAGCGATGGCGGATCAGGCTGACGGGCAGGCCATCGAGTTTGCGCAGGGTGTGCAGTTCGATCAGCTCGGCGTATTCATCGAGCTGCAGATGTTCGGCGTCTTCGGCACTGGCCGGGCAATGCTGGCGCTGCAACAACAGGGCTTCGACACCGATGCCCTGGGCCGACAGTGACTGGCTGTAGGCGCTGTCGGCCTGCATCGGGTATATCAAGGGCCGCTGCAACACCTGAGTGCCCTTGCCCTGGCGGCGCAGCACGCTGCCTTCGCGCACCAGTTCATCAATGGCGCGGCGGACGGTGTGGCGGTTGACCTCGAAGCGCGCCGCCAGCTGAACCTCGGCGGGCATGTAGTCGCCAGCGGTGTAACTGCCCAGTTCCCTTCGCAGGATATTGGCCAGCTCCTGATACACCGGCTCGGCGGATTGTCTAGACATGTCCATCGCTAAAAATTCTCTTCGAATACTGCATGACCACGTGATATGGGGTCTGTGGGAGCGAGCTTGCTCGCGAAGGCGCCATTACATCCAAAGCATTCGGACCTGACCCACCGCTTTCGCGAGCAAGCTCGCTCCCACAAGTCCTCAACGGGAAAATCGCCACTAAATAAACTGCTTACGCAAACGCTGGGACACGATGTCGATGCAGCTCACCACCAGGATGATCACCAGCAGCACAGCGCTGGTCTGGGTGAACTGGAAGGAGCGGATGTTTTCCCAGAGGATCACCCCGATCCCGCCTGCTCCGACCATGCCCACCACCGTGGCCGAGCGCACGTTGGATTCGAAGCGGTACAGCGCGTAGGAAATCCACAGCGGCATGACTTGCGGGATCACTCCGTAGATCACTTCCTGCAAGGCACTGGCACCGGTGGCGCGCACCCCTTCCACCGGGCCTGGATCAATGGCTTCCACCGCCTCGGCGAACAATTTGGCCAGCACACCGGTGGTGCTGATCCACAGCGCCAACACCCCGGCGAATGGCCCAAGCCCCACGGCCACCACGAACAACATGGCGAAGACCATTTCGTTGATCGAGCGAAACGCATCCATGACCCGGCGCAGCGGCTGATGAATCCACCAGGGCGTGATGTTGTCGGCGCACAGAATGCCCAGCGGCACCGAGCAGACAATTGCCAGCACCGTGCCCCACAGGGCGATTTGCACCGTAACGATCATTTCCTTGAGGTACGAACGCCACTCGTGGAAGTCCGGCGGGAAGAAGTCGGCGGCAAAGGTCGCCATGTTGGCCGAATCCCGATACAGCGCCAGCGGGTTCATTTCGGCGCCCTTCCAGGCCCAGGCCAGCATGGCCAGAAACAGGCCCCAGCCCAGATACTGCGGCCAACTGCGCTTGCCGACCGCCTCAGCGTAGGCAGCGTGGGTGGTGCTGGTCATAGTCGAATCCTGTTCGGCGGAGGATGGGCGCGCCTTGAGTTGCGCGCCCGGCTTGATCAACCGGCGCTGGCCGGGTTCTTCTTCTCAAGTTCGGTCAGGCGTTCCTGCAGCTTGCTCAAACCCGCATCGATCTCTTTCAGGCGCGCGGCCTTTTCATCAGCATTGAGGCTGGTGCTGGCCAGGGTTTCGGTACGCTGCTTGAAGAGGTCCAGCTGGCGAATCGGCAGTAACTGGTCATCGCTGGACTTGAGGAACTTGCCCAGCTGCATGCCCTTGAGCACCGCCTTTTCTTCATCGGTATTGCCGTAACCTGCGAAGAACTCGCGAATCTTGTTTTTGTTCTCTTCCGACAGCGCCTTGCTCCAGACCATAGGGTCGGCTGGGATCAACGGTGATTTCCAGATCACTTTGAGCTTGGCGGCCATGTCCGGCTGGGTGACTTCCAGGCGGTCCCAGCTTTCGGTATTGAAGGTCGCGACATCCAGTTGGCCTTTGGCAACGCTAAGGGCGTTCACTTCATGGCTGGAGTTCAGCGTGCGCTTGAACGCGGTGGCGGCATCCACGTGGTTCTTGGCAAACACGTAATAGCCCGGCACCAGGTAGCCAGAGGTGGAGTTTGGATCGCCGTTACCGAAGGTCAGGGTCTTGGCATTCTCGAGCATGTCTTCGACGGAATTGATAGGGCTGTCCTTGCGGGCAATGATCACGCTCCAGTAACCCGGTGCGCCGTTAGCCGCTGAGGTCTGGGCGAAGATCTCGCCATTGGAGCGGTCCACCGCTTCCATCGCGGCCTTGTTGCCGAGCCAGGCCACGTCGACCTTGTTAAAGCGCATGCCCTGGATCAAACCGGCATAGTCAGACGCGAAGGTGGCGTTGATTTTCAGGCCAGTCTTCTTGCCCATGTCATCCAGAAACGGCTGCCAGATGCTTTTCAGGTTCTGCGAGGATTCGGTGGACATGATGCCAAAGTTGATGACTTTCTCTTCGGCGTGGGCAGCGCCCACCAGGCAACTGCTCAACAAAGCGGCAGACGCAATGAAGCGACCGATACGGTTCAACATGGAAGCACTCCTGAGTAATGGTTTGGCGGTTGTTGTTAGTGCTGCGAATCAGCTGCGGGCCAGCACCAGTCGCGGGGTTTCGCGACTGCGGCGGCTTTCATCGGAAATCATCAGGCTGGTGCCCACATCAGCGCCGTACAGGTCGTTGAGGAATTGGCTGCTGAGGTTGCTCCCGTCACCGTCGAAATGAATGCGCCCGCCTTTGAGGGCCACGGCGCGCGGGCAATAGCGCACCGCGTAATCGACTTGATGCAGGGTCACGACGATGGTCTTGCCGTCGGTACGGTTGATGTCGGCGAGGATCTCCATCACCTTGCGCGCGGACTCCGGGTCCAGGGAGGCGATCGGCTCGTCGGCGAGGATCACTTCGGCACGCTGGGTCAGCGCCCGGGCAATCGCCACCCGCTGCTGCTGTCCACCGGACAAAGTCGAAGCCCGTTGCCCGGCGAGGTCCACCAGCCCGACCCGGTCCAGGGACTGCAGAGCGCGCTGTTTTTCTTCGTGGTTGAACAGGCCCAGATTGCCGCGCCAGCCGGGCATGCGCCCCAGGCAACCCAGCAACACGTTGTCCAGCACGCTCAAGCGATTGACCAGGTTGAACTGCTGAAAGATGTAGCCGATGTCGGAGCGCAGCTTGCGCACCTTGCCGTTGAGCCGGCCCGCAGCCTGCACCTCGCGGCCCAGCACCCGAACGCTGCCGCCATTGCCGCGATCGCAACAGGCCAGGCCCGCAAGGTGACGCAACAAGGTGGATTTGCCCGAACCCGATGCGCCGATCAGGGCGACCATCTCACCGGGTTGTATAGACAATGCCAGATCAACCAGCGCGGGTTTGCGAGCGAAGGTCTTGTTCAGACGTTCGACCTGTATGGCTGGATAGGCGGCTGAGTTCATGGCGTTCTCTGTCTGGTTGCCTTGGGTTGCAAACGACAGTAGGCCCGGGGTATTTCAGCGGGGTGAATAGCGGATGACGGTTCGGCAACCGTTTCATGAAAGGTTGAAGTCGTAGCAGAACCGAATCATGCCTCCAACAGCTGGAAACAAAGCCGCCGCACCCGGGCTGCCCCCATACGGCTAGCCTTGGTCTGCCCTGCCGATTTGCTCATCAGGTGCAAAAACCCTCTTTCTATATACATATAAGATATGCATAATGAAGACCAGAATTCAGTTTGACGCAGCCAAAGCCACAAGAAACTTCGCCAAGCACAGGGTTCGCCTGGCTGATGCCGAAGCTGTCTTGTACGACCCCATCGCGCTCACCGTCGAAGACAACGACCATGACGAGCAACGCTGGGTCACGATCGGGGCCGATGGCAGCGGGCAAATACTGGTTGTGGTGTATGTCTACCGCGACCCGAATTTCATCCGGCTGATCTCTGCAAGAAAGGCCCACCCCCAGGAAATCAGTCAGTACAGAGGTGCATGAATCCATGAAAGACCAATACGATTTTTCCAATGCCAAACGCGGTGCGGTAGCGCCCGCCAGAGGTAAAAGCCGAATCACCATCATGCTGGACGATGTCGTACTCGACGCTGCGCGGGCCCGGGCAGACGAACAAGGCATGGGCTACCAGACCTTGATCAACGGGCTTTTAAGAGAGACTTTGGGCTTGGTAGCCAAGCCACTGGTGGTTGCCGAACCCCAAGCCTGCTTCGGTGCGCAATTGCCTCTCAATGCACTGGACCGCAAACAGATCGAAGCGCTTGAAGCGCAGCTCAACAGCATGGCCCACTCGCTTCACCTGTTGCTGACCAGCAAAAAGGACGCTTCAATCTGAGGGCCGCTGTACATGAGGCAAAAATAGCTGGGTTGGGCACAGCTCAAATGGTAGCTTTGCGCCATCCAAGGAGACACACCATGACATGGATTTCAGCGGCGACTGCGGTCGCCCTCCTGCTCGTTGCCAGCCCGGCCTACAGCGACATCTTCAAATGCACATCGCCTCAGGGGCAGGTGAGCTACGCGTCAATCCCCTGCAGCCCGGAGAGCGCTGCTGACATCGCAGTTCAGCGGCACGGCCCGCCGAACATGCTTCGCCGGGGCGAGCCGGTGGATCATGCGCACAAGATCAACCTCAAGGCCACGGAGTTTCTCAAGGTCAGCGGGCGCACTCACGTCACGGTGTATGAGACCGAGAGTTACAAGCACTATCAAAAAGACCGCCCGCCACCGCCTACCGCCGTCTCGCAATGCAAGAGTCCGCTGTATGACAGTCAGTGTTTTGATCCTTCGGGTGGGGCGTCGGGGAGGAAGGCCAACAAGTAAATCGCGCGGCTGCGTCTACCCTTCTTTTTGCGTACATATCCGTTGCTATGGTAGGGCAACTATTGGTTGCGCCCTTACGGCGCGTCACTTTCGAAAAGCGCGAAAGTAACCAAAGCGCTCTTGCCCCACCACTCGGTCCCTCGCCTAGGCTCGGCATACCCGTAATCCGACATTAAATCGGGGGGCCGCCGCAAAGGGCCATCCCTGGCCCAGTGCGGCTAAACCGGCGTCCTGCCGGTTTACCCCCCGATTTAATATCGGATTACGGCCAGCGTGGTTTAACGGGGCGCCTAAGATCAAAAGCGCGCGAGGCGGCCTGATAGCCGACCTGCTTTTTGTCTGTGCTCGTCTCGTATTGTTCGTTGTTTGCGCCATTGCCTTCGCGAATGAATTCGCTCCCACGGGATCAGCGGCGTGCGCAATTCTCTGTAGGAGCTGCCGAAGGCTGCGAATCGGTAGCTGCCTTCGCAGCCTTCGGCAGCTCCTACCTTAATTCACGTAGCGCCCACCATCGCCGCAGTTGATCTGGATCTGCTGTTGATCTGGCTTTTGATCTTAAGCGCCCCGTTAAACCACGCTGGCCGAACGCAGACCTTGAACCGTGGGTAACCCGGCAGGACGCCGGGTTAGCCGCACTGGGCCAGGGATGGCCCTTTGCGGCGGCCCACGGTTCAAGGTCTGCGGGCGGGTACACCGAGCCTAGGCGAGGTGCCGAGTGGTGGGGCAAGAGCCTTTTGCTTACTTTTGGGCTCCTTTCAAAAGTGAGGCGCCGTAAGGGCGCAACCAATAGCAGCCCTTACCGCAGCAACGGATATGTACACACCACAAACACAAAACGTGTGAATACCAAAGCCTCAACCATCAGATCCGAAACGTCCCCACCAAATGCTGCAACCGCGCAGCCTGTTCTTCCAGATAACCGCAGGCATCCAGCGTCAGCTTGAGGTTATCGACGCCTTCCTGGTTGAGGGTGTTGATCTGGGTGATGTCGACGTTGAGCGACTCCACCACCGAGGTCTGCTCCTCGGTCGCGGCGGCAACCGACTGGTTCATACCGTTGATTTCATCAATGCGTCGGGTGACGCTGCTCAGCCGCTCACCGGCCTGGTTGGCAACCGTCACGCTGTTTTCGCTCTGACGCTGGCTTTCGGTCATGGTGACCACCGCTTCACGCGCGCCGACTTGCAGCTCCTCGATCATTTTCTGCACTTGTTGCGCCGAATCCTGAGTGCGATGCGCCAGGTTGCGCACTTCATCGGCCACCACCGCAAAACCACGGCCGGCCTCCCCCGCCCGGGCTGCTTCGATGGCGGCATTGAGGGCCAGCAGGTTGGTCTGCTGGGAAATGCTGGTGATCACTTCCAGGATCTGCCCGATGTTGACGGTCTTGCCGTTCAGGTTTTCGATATTGGCGCAGGACTCGCTGATCTTCGCCGACAACTCGTTCATGGCGTCGATGGTCTGCTGCACCACTTTGAGCCCGTCACCGGCCAATTGGCTGGCATCGGCGGACTGCTGAGAAGTCCGCGCTGCGTTCTGGGCGATTTCCTGCGCCGCTGCACCCAGTTCGTTGATCGCGGCGGCAACGCTTTCGGTCCGGTTCGCCTGCTGGTCAGAGTTGGTCATCGACGAGTTTGAGGCCCGGACCACGCGCATAGCGACGTCCCCCAGTTGCCCGGCCGTTGACGCCACTTCACGGATCGAGCCATGGATGCGTTCGACAAAATGGTTGAACGACTTGGCCAGTTCGCCGAACTCATCCTGCGAGGTGATCGCCAGACGCTTGGTCAGGTCGCCGTCGCCATCGGCGATATCGCGCATGGCACGGCCCATCTGGTGCAACGGCTGCATCAGCACGCGGATCAACAAGCCCAGCAGCAGGATGATGATGACAACCGAAATCACCATGGCCGTGATGGCGGAGGTACGGAATTCGCCGAGCATCGCGTAAGCCGCATCCTGATCCAGCACCAGTGCCACGTACCAGTCCGTCGAGGCCACACCCTCGACACGGGTCAGGGACATGATTTCGGCTTTGCCGGAAGCATTGATCTCGCTCACGCCCGCAGCAATCTTCGGGATGTTGGTCGGGTACGCTTCACTGATGTTTTTAAGCACCAGCTTGCTGTCCGGGTGGACCAGGATCTTGCCATCGCCACTGACGATGAACGCGTAACCATGCCCACCGAAGTTCAACGAGTTGATGGTCTTGCTGATGACGTCCAGCGCGATATCAGCCCCGGCTACACCGATGAACTGGTTCTGGTACTTGACCGGCGTGGCCAGGGTGACCACCAGCTTGCCCGAAGAGGCCGCGATATACGGTTCGGTCACGATGGTGCCCGTCGCGTTTTGCGCGGCCTTGTACCAGCCACGGGCGCGGGGGTCGTAATCCGCTGGGCGGGTAGCATTAGGCACCGAAAACATCACACCTTCGGTGCTGCCGAAGTAGCTCAATTGAAAGCTGTCGGTGTAGGCAGGGATGCCGATGAAACGTTGCAGGTCGGGCAATGCCTTGCCATCGGCGGCGATGCGCTGAGCCATGGATTGCACCAGCTGCGTCCGGCCCTCCAGCCAGGTCTGAATGTTCTGAGTGGTCAAACTACCCAACTGTTGCAACTCGGCAAACACGTTGTTTTTTAAAGTCTGGCGTTGTCGATAGTCGTTCACGACAATAAAACAAGTAAATGCGACCACCACGACCAACGCGGCCGCGAGCAGGATCTTCTTGCTGAAACCCAAACTTTTCATCATGCGGAATACTTCCAATACAAAGAGTCACTACGGCGTACAGTTGTTCACTGAAACAGTGAATAGATTGCGGCGTTTTTACTGACTCTTTGCGAAAAAGGATAGTAGGCGGCAGATAAATATATTTATTAAAGTTCAAACATAAACGGCAGGTGCTGCCTGAGGCTGCGCAAGCGATGTGTCTGGCACACCTTCATTCGCAGCCCCGGCAGTTCCTGCAGGCTCGGCAGTTCGCTAGCGCAGATTGGTCTTCACCAATTCAAACACTTCATCCCCCCGCCCGCTCAACACGGCACGCATCATGTAGAGACTGAAGCCTTTGGCCTGAGCCAGTTTGATTTTTGGCGGGATGCCCAGTTCCTGTTTGGCGGTGACCACGTCCACCAGTACCGGACCGGGATGATCAAAGGCTTTGCGCAGAGCGGCCGGTAACTCTTCAGCACTCTCGACGCGAATCCCGAGAATCCCCGCACCCAATGCAATACCGGCAAAGTTGGTTTCGTATAAATCAGTACCATGAGGTACATAACCACCGGCTTTCATTTCCATATCAACGAAACCCAGTGAGCTGTTATTGAACACCACCATTTTGATCGGCAGATCCAATTGGCGAACGCTGAGCAAATCACCCAGCAACATAGACAAACCACCGTCGCCACACAGGGAAATCACCTGCCGACCCGGATGCGCGGCCTTGGCACCCAGGGCCTGAGGCATCGCGTTGGCCATGGAGCCGTGATTGAACGAGCCCAGCAGGCTGCGTTTGCCGTTCATGTGCAGATAGCGCGCTGCCCACATCGTCGGCGTGCCCACATCAACACTGAAAATGGCGTCGGCGTCGGCCTGTTCGTCGATCAGCCGGGTCAGGTATTGCGGATGAATCGGCTCGCCGGGGGCGGAAGGTGTCGCCAGGTCATCCAGCCCTTCCCTGGCCTTCGCGTAATGCTTGAGTGCCTTGTCGAGGAAGCGTCGATCATCGTGGCGGTTGAGCTTGGGCAACAGCGCCGTCAGGGTTTCCTTGACGCCGCCGACCAGCCCCAGGTCAATCGGCGTGCGCCGCCCGAGTGCCGTGGGGTCGATGTCGATCTGGATGATCTTCGCGTCGGTCGGGTAGAAGTTTCGGTACGGGAAACTACTGCCGAGAATCACCAGCGTGTCGCAGGACAGCATGGCGTGATAGCCCGAGCTGAAGCCGATCAACCCGGTCATGCCGACGTCGAACGGGTTGTCATATTCCACGTACTGCTTGCCGCGCAACGCGTGCACCACTGGCGCACCGAGGCGGTCTGCCAGGGCGACCATTTCCTCATGAGCACCGGCACAACCGGCGCCGCACAGCAGGGTGATGGCTTTGGATTGGTTGAGGGTGTCGGCGAGCTTCTGGATGTCCTGTTCGCCGGGCGTCACGCTTGGCGCTGCGGTGTCGAGCCATTTGGCCAAGGCATCCGGGGCATCGCTCAACGCGACGTCGCCAGGCAGCACAATCACCGCGACCCCACGTTGGCCAATGGCGGCGCGCATGGCCCTTTCCAGAACGCGTGGAAACTGCTCCGGGTTGCTCACCAGTTCAACGAAATGGCTGCATTCCTTGAACAGTTCCTGCGGGTGGGTTTCCTGAAAATAGCCCAGGCCGATTTCCGATGAGGGAATGTGGGCCGCGATGGCCAGTACCGGGACTTGATTGCGGTGGCAGTCGTAAAGGCCGTTGATCAAGTGCAGATTGCCGGGCCCGCAGCTCCCGGCGCAGACCGCCAGCTTACCGGTGGCAGCCGCTTCGGCACCGGCGGCGAAGGCGGCGACTTCTTCATGACGGGTGTGCATCCAGCGGATGGTGCCGAGCTTTTCCAGGCTGTCGGTCAGGCCGTTGAGGCTGTCGCCGCTAACCCCCCAAATCCGGGAGACGCCTGCACTGGCGAGGGTCTGAGCGAGGTGATCGGCAATGGTTCTGGACATGCTGGTTTCCTTGTCGAGACAGATGGAAGTCGTGGCCAGCGGCGTGGCACGCATCAGTGATCGACCCGCTCTAGGGCGGACAGTTCAGCCGGAATCACGACAGGGGCTCGTCGTCCCCCTGGATATCCCGTAGGAGCGGCTTCAGCCGCGAGAGGCCGGCACAGGCGCTAAACATCCAACGTCCGAAACGCAGCCATCGCGGCTAAAGCCGCAGCTACGACGCAAATCCGGCGTAAAAACTGCGCGATGCTAAACATGCGGCGCCCCCGGCTTGACCGCTGCCACCTCCGGCGCCTTGAGCTTGCCGTCCTTGTCCAGCAACCACGCATCAAGAATCTGCCGCACTACCGGCCCCGCCACGCGGCCGCCCGCCTCGCCGTTTTCGATCATCACCGACACCACTATCTTCGGATGCTCGGCAGGCGCAAAGCCGACGAACAAAGCGTTATCGCGATTGCGTTCAAGGGTTTTCAGGCGGTTGTAGCGTTCGCCTTGCTTGATCGCCACCACCTGCGCGGTGCCGCTTTTGCCCGCGATGCGGTATTGCGCGCCCTGGGCCGCCGCCCTGGCGATACCCCGTGGATCGTGCATCACCATCTGCATGCCAACGTTGACCTGATTCCACTCATTGGGATCGTGCAGGACGATGTTCGGCATCGGGTGCTCGTCCACCGGCGCGGTGCCGCCGACTTCCATGGCCAGGTGCGGACGCACCCATACGCCTTTGTTGGCAATCAGGGACGTCGCCTGCGCCAGTTGCAGCGGCGTGACCTGCATGTAGCCCTGCCCAATACCCAGAATCACCGTCTCACCCGGGAACCAGGCCTGGCGGCGGGTGGCGCGCTTCCATTCACGGGACGGCATCAGGCCTGCCGACTCTTCGAACATGTCCAATGAGACCTTCTGCCCGAGGCCAAACATGGTCATGTAGTCGTACATGCGGTCGATGCCGAGCTTGTGAGCCAGCGTATAAAAGTACGTGTCGTTGGAACGCATGATGGCGGCGTCCATGTCCACCCAGCCATCACCGCTGTGGTTCCAGTTGCGGTATTTGTGATCGAAGTCCGGCAGCTGGAAATAACCCGGGTCGAAGACTTTGGTCCCGGCATTGACCACGCCACTGTCGAGCCCGGCAATCGCCACTTCCGGCTTGATGGTCGAGCCCGGCGCATACAGGCCGCGCAGCACGCGGTTGAACAGCGGGCGGTCGATTGAGTCACGCAGGGCGGCGTATTCCTTGAAACTGATGCCGGTGACGAACAGGTTCGGGTCGAAGCTCGGCTTGCTGACCATCGCCAGCACCTGACCAGTGGCCGGGTCCAGCGCCACCACCGACCCGCGCCGGTCACCCAGAGCCTCTTCGGCGGCTTCCTGCAGATGGATATCCAGGCTCAGGGTGATGTTTTTGCCCGGGACCGGATCGGTATGCTTGAGCACCCGCAACACGCGGCCCTGGGCATTGGTCTCGACTTCTTCATAACCCACGGTGCCGTGCAACTGCGACTCGTAGAACCGCTCGATGCCGGTCTTGCCGATCGATTGCGTGCCGCGATACGCCACCGAGTCCAGCTGCTTGGCTTCTTTCTCGTTGATGCGCCCGACATAGCCGATGGAATGCGCGAAATGCGCACCCAGCGGGTAATGGCGCACAAACTGCGGCTCAACATCAATACCCGGCAACAGGTACTGATTGACCGCCAGTGTCGCGATCTGCTCTTCGGTCAGTTCGTACAACAGCGTCACCGGTTCGAACGGGTGACGGACCTGCTTGAGATCCTTATCAAACAGGATGCGCTCTTCATCTGGCAGCTTGAGCAGCTCGATGACTTCATCAATGACCTTGTGCCAGTCCCCTGCCCGCTCACGGGTCAGGGTCATGTTGAAACTGGGCCGGTTATCCGCCAGCACAACGCCGTTGCGGTCGTAGATCAGCCCGCGCTCCGGCGGAATCGGCAACACGTGCACGCGATTGTTTTCGGAGATGGTCGAGTGATACGCAAATTCGGTGACTTGCAGGAAGTACATCCTGGCCACCAGACACAGGCTCAACACCCCCACCAGCAGCGCACAGGCAAGCAACCGACGGTTGACCAGACGCGCATCTTTTTCGTGGTCTTTTAACGGGATTGGATCGGGCATTTCTAAAGCTTCTCGGTGATGACACTCAGCGCACGCCGCAAGGCGCTCAAAATAATGTGAACAGATATTACTGAATGCGACTGGGTGCGCACGATAGCAAGAAGTGCCTGTTCAGGGAGGATTGTGTTGCGGATAAAGGCTCGAACGGTAAGAAACCCGGCTGATTGTTACGTTTCGCGCAAAGGTAATTTGCGAAATCAGGTCGGCGCAATGTTTGGCAACACATTTATGATGGCAAAACGCATGGAAAAGATAACAGCAGAATCTGGCGGCTCCCCGCTTAGCGTGCTCCTTATGCGCGCCGCATTGCCAGAGACTTAATGTCACACCCATCCGTGAGATTTCGTTTGCCCGACCACGTCGGGTAAAAACCGTGTTTAGACCGCGAAGCGCATTCCCTTTGATCGGGGAGTCATGGCTGTTGTCGTCACGCGCCTTGCAGGAGCCTCCTGAATGACTGATAAACCCGCGAAAGGTTTCACCCGCCGCCAACTCCTCTTTACTTCCGCCACGACGCTCGCCGTCGGTGCCGCCGCCAGTGCCAAGGCCGCGACCCTGACGGGTGTGCCGCAATGGGTGCCTTTCGATCACAACGGTCCGATGCACTACGAAACCCCGGGCTGGAAGTTTTTCACCGCCGATGAAGCCCGGGAGGTGGAAGCCATCGTCGAGCGCCTGATCCCGGCTGATGACCTCAGCGTCAGCGGCAAGGACGCCGGTTGTGCGGTGTTCATCGACCGTCAGCTGGCCGGTGAATACGGCACTTTCGACCGCCTGTACATGCAAGGCCCGTTCGAAAAAGGCACCGCTATGCAAGGCGACCAGTCGCCTCTGGTGCCCCAGCAACGCTATCGCCTGGGCATTGCGGGCCTGACCGCCTACTGCCAGAAACAATGGCAGAAAAACTTCAGCGCCCTGGGCAATGAAGAGCGCGACAAAGTGCTGACCGATCTGGAAGCTGGCGCCATCGAGCTGCAAGGCATCGACGCCAAACTCTTTTTCCAGCAGGTGCTGGGTAACACCATGGAGGGCTTCTTCGCCGACCCGATCTACGGCGGCAACCGCGACATGGTGTCGTGGAAAATGATCGGTTTCCCCGGCGCCCGTTATGACTACCGCGATTACATCGGCCTGCATAACCAGAAGCTGGACCTCACCCCGATCTCCATCATCGGCAGTTCCGCCTGGAACAAGAAGGGTTAATCGACATGGCTAGAAAACTACCGTCCACCGATGTGGTGGTTGTCGGACTCGGCTGGGCCGGATCTATCATTGCCAACGAACTGGCCGATGAAGGCTTGAGCGTAATGGGTTTCGAACGTGGCCCCTGGCGCGACACTGCCGCCGACTTCAACATCGCCTCGGCCACCGACGAGCTGCGCTATTCGCGCCGTCAGGAACTGATGCTTCGCACCAAACAGAACACCTGCACCGTGCGCAACAACGTCACCGAAACGGCCCTGCCGATG
The DNA here is from genome assembly GCA_900475325.1 of Paucimonas lemoignei. Classification (GTDB taxonomy): domain Bacteria; phylum Pseudomonadota; class Gammaproteobacteria; order Pseudomonadales; family Pseudomonadaceae; genus Aquipseudomonas. The sequence continues at coordinate 2,598,475 of LS483371.1, read as the reverse complement.
CGCTCGTGGGGTTCGTTCCACCCCGGCAACGGCACAGGCGGCGCGGGCAACCACTGGGCGGGGATCACCTTTCGCTTCCAGCCCAACGAGTTCCGTCTGCACAGCTACCTGACCGAGCGGTATGGCAAAGAGTTGTCGCCAGAGTTGACCCTGCAGGATTGGGGCACCGACTGGGAAGAGATGGAGCCGTTCTACACCAAGTTCGATCGCCTGGCGGGCGTTTCCGGCAAGGCTGGCAACATCAAGGGTGTGATTCAGGAAGGCGGCAACAGCTTCGAAGGTGCGCGTTCGGAAGAGTACCCGAACCCGCCTACCGAGCAGACCTACGCGCCCACCCTGTTTGCCGAAGCCGCCAAAAACCTCGGCTACAAACCCTTCCCGGTGCCCTCGGCGCTGGTCTCGCGGGCCTATACCAACTCGTTGGGCGTGAAGATGGGGGCCTGCACCTTCTGCGGGTTTTGCACCAACTACGGCTGCGCCAACTATTCCAAGGCCAGCGCCATCACCACCGTCTTGCCGGTGTTGATTCGCAAGCCGAACTTCACGGCCAAGACCAACTGCGAAGTGCTGCGCGTGACCATGGACAGCACCGGCAAACGCGCCACCGGGATCATCTTTGTCGATGCCAACGGCGACGAGTTCGAGCAGCCTGCAGACCTGGTAGTGATCAGCGCGTTCATCTTCGAAAACGTGCGCCTGATGCTGCTCTCCGGTGTCGGCAAGCCTTATGACCCGGTGACCAACACCGGCACCACAGGTCGCAACTACGCCTACCAGACCGCCAACAACGTGAAGCTGTTCTTCGATGACAAGAATTTCAACCCGTTCATTGGTGGCGGCGCCATCGGCATGGGCATCGACGAATTCAACAACGACAACTTCGACCACTCGGGTCTGGGGTTTGTCGGTGGCGGCAGCACGCGGGTCACGCCCATTGGCGCAGCGCCCATTGACGCGCGGCCCGTACCACCCGGCACCCCGACCTGGGGTTCGAAATGGAAGCAGGCGACCGTCAAGAGTTACGCCAGCACCATGTCCATTGGTTGTGAGGCCAGCAGCTATTCGATGCGTGGCAATTACCTGTCACTGGACCCGACCTACAAGGATCCACTGGGGCGTCCGCTGTTGCGCATCACCTTCGACTTCCCGGAGAACGACCGCAAGATGGCGGCCTACGTCACCGGCAAAGTCCACGAGATTGCCAAGAGCATGAACCCGTTGCAGATGGTCGACAGTGCGCAGACCGGCCACTGGAACAGCTCGCCGTATCAGTCGTCGCACATTGTCGGCGGCTTCATCATGGGCGCTGATCCCAAGACCAGTTCGGTAAACAAGTACCTGCAAGTCTGGGACGTGCCGAATCTGTTCGTGGTGGGCTCTTCGGCCTTCCCGCAGAACCCTGGCTACAACCCCACCGGCACCGTGGCGGCACTGGCTTTCAAGGCCGCCGACGCGATTCGCACCCGTTACCTGAAGCGCCCTGGGGAGATGATCCCGGTATGAAGACTCTCCTCTCTTTCAGCGTCGGCGTACTGGCCCTGGCTTTGAACGTCAGCGTCAACGTCGCACAGGCTGGCACCGGTGCCGACTCTTACAATCTGGTGGAAAAAGGCCGCTATCTGTCCACGTTGGGCGATTGCACGGCCTGCCACACCTTGCCAGGCAAACCTGCCTTCTCCGGTGGCGTGGTGCTGGATACGCCGTTCGGCAAACTGCTCGGGGCAAACATCACCCCGGATCCGGTCACGGGCATTGGCCGCTGGAGTTTTGCGGACTTCCAGAACGCCATGTCCAAGGGCCACGGCCTGGACGGCAAGCGTCTGTACGGCGCCATGCCTTACACCGCGTACACCAAGGTGACGCGACAGGATAACCAGGCGATCTGGGCTTACCTGCAAACCATTGACGCGGTGGACAACAAGGTTGAAACCAACCAGCTGCCCTTCCCGTTCAACGTGCGCACCAGCCTGCTGGCCTGGAACCTGATGAACTTCAAGGAAGGCGAATTCAAGGCCAACCCGAAGAAGTCCGAACAGTGGAATCGCGGTGCATATCTGGTCGAAGGCCTGGGGCACTGCGGCACCTGCCACACGCCTAAAGGCCTGACCGGTGGCGACAAGAACGATCAGTTCCTCACCGGCGCCAATCTGCAGAACTGGGTGGCGCCGAACATCACGTCCGATGCGCACAAGGGTATCGGCAGCTGGACCGAGGACGACATCGTCAAGTACCTGAAAACCGGTGCCAACCGCTTCGATATCGCCTCCGGCCCCATGGCCGAGGAAGTCGAGCACTCCTCTCAGCACTGGCAGGATGCCGACCTGATGGCGGTCGCCGTGTACCTCAAGGATGGCGCGAAACCCGTCGAGCTGCCCAAAGCGCTGGATGCCAAGGACCCGGCCATGGTCGCCGGGAAAATGATCTACGCCGACCGCTGCTCCGCGTGCCACGTGGGCAATGGCGAAGGTACCGAGGGGCTGTTCCCGAAACTGGCCATGGCGCCGCTGGTCAACAACGCCGATGCCTCATCGATGATCCGCGTGGTACTGGCCGGTAGCCGTGCTGGTGCCACCGACGCCGCGCCAACCGCTCCGGCCATGCCATCACTGGCCTGGGCGCTGTCCGATGACAACGTGGCCAATGTGCTCACCTACGTGCGCAACAGCTGGGGCAATGCCGCGCCAGCGGTGTCCAGCAGCGATGTGAAAGCGGTGCGCGAAGCCCTGCAACCCAAGTAAACGATTCACCTCCCCTTGCCCGGCATTGTCATGATGCCGGGTTTTTTTTGGCTTTTTTTTAAGGTTTTGCGGGGGGATACCGGTGGGAGATCCCCCGTCGCGCAGCAAACACAGGACCTGTGGGAGCGAGCTTGCTCGCGAAGAGGCCGGTACATCCCAACATTTTCCAACTGCAGGACCACCGCCTTCGCAAGCAAGCTCGCTCCCACAGGGGGCTGCGGTGTTATTCCAACCGCGCCTGCATGATCCTCGGCAAATTATGCTCAATCCAGGTCGCCAGGTTTTCCACCTGCTCGGCCACTTCTTCCCCCAGCGGCGTGAGGCGGTACTCCACATGAGGTGGCACCACCGGTAGGGACTTGCGCTCGACAAAGCCGTCGCCTTCTAGATTCTGCAGCGTCTGGGACAGCATCTTCTCGCTCACCCCGCCGATCCTGCGGCGCAGTTCGCTGAAGCGGTGCATCCCTTCGCGCAACACCACCAGCACCAACACGCCCCAGCGGCTGCACACGTGACTCAGCACGATCCGCGATGGGCAGTCGGCCGCCATCAACTCCCCGGAGCGGGCTTGCATCACTGCCGAGAGCAGCGGGCTCATGACTTGTTTGACGTCACTCATGACACTTACCTTTTTGTACGTACTTACGAAAGGTAAGCATAGCGCTTATGGTGATGCGGTCTTCAACAACTTCGAGAGCAACCACCATGTACGTCGTTACCGGAGCCACTGGCCAACTCGGCCGCCTTGTTATCGCGCAATTGCTTGAGCATGTGCCTGCGTCGCAGATCATCGCCGCTGTGCGCAGCCCTGAAAAAGCGGCCGACCTCGCCGCACTGGGCGTTCAGGTCCGTCAGGCCGACTATTCGCAACCCGCCACCCTGAACAGCGCATTTGCCGGTGCCGAGAAAATACTGCTGATCTCTTCGAGTGAAATCGGCCAGCGCGCCGCCCAGCACAAGGCCGTGATCGATGCCGCCAAACGGGCTCAGGTCAAACTATTGGCCTACACCAGTGTGCTGCACGCTGATACCTCTGCGCTGGGCCTGGCAGAAGAACACCGCCAGACCGAAAGCGCATTGCAACAATCCGGCGTTCCGTTCGTGGTACTGCGCAACGGTTGGTACACCGAAAACTACACCGCAGGCATCCCCGCTGCGTTGCAACATGGCGCGGTGTTCGGCAGTGCCAGCGATGGCCGGATCAGTTCAGCCGCCCGTGAGGACTTTGCGGCAGCCGCCATAGCCGTGTTGACCGCTACTGATGATCAGGCCGGGCGTATTTATGAATTGGCGGGCGATGAGTCCTACAGCCTGAGTGAGTTTGCAGCGGAGATATCCAGGCAGGCGGGCAAGCAGATCCCCTATACCGATCTGCCCCAAGCGGATTTTCAAGCGGCACTGATTCAGGCCGGGTTGCCGGATTTCGTTGCAGACTTGCTGGCAGACTCTGATGCAGCCGCCGCCAAGGGCGCGCTGTTCGACGACGGCAAGCAATTGAGCCGCCTGATCGGCCGCCCGACCACTGCCTGGCAAGACACAGTCAAAACCGCGTTGAACGCCTGATCCACCCTGTCATTCGCCCTCGGCATGAGGGCGAATGCGCCAACTGGCAGCGCAAAGCCATCATCAAAAACCGAATGATTTTTTATTGCGGTGGTCCTAAGGCTTAGACAGAGCATTCAGCACTGAGCCCAGGAGTACTTATATGAAGAGCCTCATGAAGAGCAAATCACTCATCGCATGTCTGGCTATCGCTGGCTGCGTTTCCGTGACCAGCCTTGCCGTTCACGCTGCAGATGCCCCTGAGCCGAAAGTCGAAGAATCCAAGGACAACATGCATGACCTGGAACTCGGCTCCCGCGCCCCGGAAAAATTCCGCCGCCCTGAAGCAGCGCTCAAAGACTGGTCCAAGCGCGGCCTGAAAGAACCCGCCAAAGAATCACAGTGGGTGAAAATCAACGACAAGTACGTGCAGGTGCAGATCACCAACAGCCAGATCACCGAGATTGTGCCGATCAAAAAGTGATCGGCGTCCCCCTGTAGGAGCTGCCGCAGGCTGCGAAAGCGGTGTGTCAGGAAACACCCTTACGCAGCCTGCGGCAGCTCCTACAGGGTCATCGTTTCACATCACAGAAAAATCCCGCCCGACGCCTCGATCCGCTGGCCATTGATCCACTTGCCGCCCTCCCCCAGCAGCATGCTGATTGCCGCACCGATATCATCCGCCTCGCCCACCCGTCCCAACGCTGTGCTGGAGGCGATCATTTTGTTGACGTCCGGGTTATCGCGCACCGTGCCGCCGCCGAAGTCCGTCGCGATTGCGCCTGGGGCAAGCACGTTGACATTAATGCGTCGCGGGCCGAGTTCCTGGGCCAGGTAACGACTCCAGACTTCAATCGCGCCTTTCATTGAGGCGTAAGCGGCGTAGCCCACCATGCTGAAGCGCGCCAGGCCGCTGGACAGGTTGACGATACGGCCACCGTCAGCGATCAGCGGCAAAAGCTTCTGAGTCAGGAAAAACGGCCCTTTGAAGTGGACATTCACTAACTGATCAAACTGATCTTCGGTGGTCTGGGCAATGTTGCTATAGATCCCGACCCCTGCGTTGTTGACCAGAAAATCAAAGTCCTCGGCATTGAAGACGTCCTTCAACACGCTGCCCAGTTGTTCGGCAAAGCCGTCGAACGTATCACTCTTGCCGACATCCAGTTGAAGCATGTGGGCCTTGCCACCCAGTGCCTGAATCTCGGCAACCGTGGCTTGAGCGTCAGCCGCTCGGCTCTGATAGGTCCCAATGATGTCCACGCCCTGGGCAGCAAGATGCAGCGCTGTGCTTTTGCCCAGTCCACGGCTGGCACCGGTGATGAGTGCGATTTTTCTGCTCATGATGTATTTCCTCGGCTTAGTGCGTTCAGAGAGTCGGGTTGTGTTCAGCGCGTGAGGAAAAGTCTATTGTTCGCTGGCCGTGCGATAAACCGTCGGAAAACGAAATGACTGGTCGCTTGAGTCGAATAATCCGTCAGACCCTTTAGTGTGGAGATTGGCCATGAACAAGCTGGAATTGCTACGCTCGTTCGTGCGCGTCGCTGAGCTGTCGAGTTTTACTCAAGCCAGCGAAGCCTTGAGCCTGCCACGCTCGACGGTCTCCGAACATGTCCAGGCGCTGGAAGAATTGCTCGGCACCCGCCTGTTACTGCGCACCACGCGCAAGGTGCAGGCCACGCCGGACGGCGAGGTGTTGTATGCGCGCAGCAAAGACATGCTCGCGCAAATGGACGAGCTTGAAGGCCTGTTCCGCACCGATGCAACCCTCAGCGGGCGCTTGCGGGTCGACATGCCCACGGCGGTGGCGCACAACATCATGCTGCCGCGCCTGAGTGAGTTTCTCGAACTGCACCCGGGCATTGACCTGGAGATCAGCAGCAGTGACCGCCGGGTGGATCTGATCCGCGACGGCTTCGATTGCGTGCTTCGGGTCGGCGATCTTCCGGACACCACGCTGGTGGCGCGCAGCCTCGGCGATTTCGACATGGTCAATTGCATCGGTGCAGGCTACGCCCAACGCCATGGCATACCCCAGACCCTCGCTGACCTGCAGCACCACCAGTTGATCCATTACGTGATGGCATTCGGTTCGAACACGGCGGTGTTCGAGTATCAGGAAGACGGCAAGACCCGCACGCTGCCCATGCCGCGCAGTGTGGCGGTGAACAATGTGCAGGCATACGAAGCGGCTTGCCGTGGCAATCTGGGTATTATCCAGTCACCGCGCATGGGCATGAAAAAGCACTTGATCGCTGGCGATATGATCGAGATCCTGCCCGACTATCGCCCGGCGCCGATGAAGATTTCCCTGCTCTACGCCCATCGCCACCATCTGCCGCAACGCTGCAAGGTGTTCATGGACTGGTTGCAGGGGTTGATTGCCGAGCACAATATCGTTTGAATCGAGGCGCTCTCAGGCCAGACACCCGATCTGTGGGAGCGAATTCATTCGCGAAGACTGCCGTACAGCGGACACGCCTCTATCGGATGTACCGACCTCTTCGCGAATGAATTCGCTCCCACAGGGATTCGCACATTGACAGGATCCAACGACATGGACGCACAGCTCAGCCCATCCGCCGCCCCCTTCTTCTGGCGCGACGACCGGTTGCCTTTCATCGAGGCGCGCTCAGTGGGTGATGGTCGCAAGCTGTGTTATTCCAGGCATTCCCATGAGGTGTTTTCCATCGGCGCGATCACCGCTGGGCAGAGCACTTATCTGCATGAAAAGACCTGCCAGCAGGTACAGGCCGGCACAGTGGTGCTGATGAACCCCGGCGAAGTCCACGCCTGTAATCCAATCGCCGATGAGCCTTGGGCGTACCTGATGCTGTATGTGGATAGCCAATGGCTGAAGAAACTGCAACATGAGCTCGGCCTGAACCCCACTCATGATTTTCAGCCTCTGGCGGCGACCCACAGCACCGACCCCACGTTGTTCGGCGGTTTGACCGGGCTCTACCAAACCCTGATAGACGCCGACGCACCACTGCTGCAAAAGCAGTGCAGCGCTGTTTCGTTTTTCACCCTGATGCAGCAGACCCTCGGGACTGCAACGGTCAGGCCGGAGCAGGCAATACAGCGTATTGAGCGGGTCGCGCAGTTCATCCATGACCACTTCAAACACCCGATCAGCCTGGACGACATGTGCAGTGCGGCGAACCTGTCCGGCTCCTACCTGATCCGCGCCTTCGAACAGCGCTACCACATGACGCCCCATGCTTATCTGATCAACCTCCGTATCCAGCATGCCCGGACCCGACTAAAGGCAGGCAGCCTGATTGTCGACGTGGCGCAGGAGCTGGGCTTTGCCGATCAGGCGCACTTCCAGCGGGTGTTCAAAAAACACCTGGCGGCGACGCCGGGGCAATATCGTCTGCCGTGACCTCAGAGCACCCGATGCTCAGTAAAAAAGCAGGTAAACCGAACAACCCACCAGCAACGCCGCCATGCAGCGGTTGAACAGCCGCACGCCTCGAGCGCTGTTCAGATACGGCCGCAGATACGTCCCGGCGAAGGCCCAACAGGCCAGCGACAGGTAGCAAACGACGAAATAAATGCCGGCAAACTGCCAGATCAGCCGAGCTTCGCCACTGGCAACGAACGCCCCCATCCCCGCAACACAAGCCAGCCAGGCCTTGGGATTGAGCCATTGCATGATTGCGCCGTTGAGCATCGACGATTTGCCACCCGCACCGTCCGCATTCAGCCGCCCGTCATCCACCGCCAGCTTGCAGGCCATGTACAACAAAAATGCCACCCCCGCCCAGCGGATTGCCAGGGTCAGCACCGGCCACTGCATCAGCACTTCATGCAAGCCGAAACCGATCAGGATCAATAACAGCGTAAAGCCCAGGGTGGCGCCGCTGACATGCAGCAACGCCGGGCCCAGCCCATGCCGGGCTCCCGAGCTCAAGGCGACAATATTCACCGGGCCCGGCGTGATGGAAGACGCCAGCGCAAACGCGGCCATGGAAACCAGCAAACTCATGTAATAACCCTCGATTCGTCAACAAGTACGGATCAAGGTAGGGATCAGGCGGATCCGGGTATTGAAGAAAATCACCCAGCGCACCATGACGACTGCCTCTGGGCAGCCGAATCAGGCAGAATGGCCCGCATCATTTGCAGAGCGCACTCCATGAACAGTTTTGAAGAGTCCATCATAGAAGCCGCGCAAGACGCGACGCCCAATAACACCGACGCAGAACGCGCGCAGGCCAAAGCCACGGCCATGGCAGCGGTCGCCGAGATCATGGCCACCACCTCGGGGCTGCAGCGCACCCTGGCGCTGGCCGCATTGCTGGACTCCTACGCAGACCCTGATTCCGATCTCGAAGACGAATGAGCAAGACACTCGTTTAAAAAACGCGCAATATATCAATGTGCCATTAAACTATTCGTTTGAATGGTAAACCTTGACCTGGACGTCAAATGCCCCTGGGCCTGCCGACTTCTGGAGTCATGAGTTTGAACATCGAAGATCTCAAGGTCATTCAAGGCGATCTGCAGCGCACTGCCAGCGACCTGGACGGCGTGTCGCTTAACCTGGCCGGACACTTGCGCTACCTGCAGCACTCGGTCAACACCCAGGATGTTGACGACGTCGCCCTGCAGATCGAAAAGCTGCAAGCCACCGCCGTTGACCTGCGCGACGTGGCGCAACGCCTGGACTGCTGATCAATCTCTGGCCTGGGACAATGGCCTGGCCACCTGCTCCAGTGACTTGCGTTCAGCCGCCACGCCCCAAACGCTTTGCACCAGCGCGGCCAACAGCATCAACCCCGCGCCGATCAGATAACCGATCAACAGATAACCCCGGTCGTGAGTTTCGATCAGGCGGCCAAATAGCAGTGGCCCGATAATCCCGCCCAGTCCCGTCCCGAATGCATAGAACACCGCAATCGCCAGCGCGCGAATTTCCAGCGGGAAGGTTTCGGCGACGGTGAGATACGCCGAACTGGCAGCCGCCGACGCAAAAAAGAAAATCACCATCCAGGCGATGGCTTGCTGGGTGACATCCATCAGCCCCTGCTGAAACAGATAGCCGCTGATGGCCAGCAGAATCCCCGACACCGCGTACGTGAGACTGATCATCACCCGGCGACCGACCACATCAAACAGCCGCCCAAGCAGCAAGGGCCCGCAGAAATTGCCCAGCGCCAGCGGCAGCACATACCAGCCGATGTGGTCGGCGGGCACGTCGTAGAAATCGGTAAGAACCAGGGCGTACGTGAAGAAAATCGCGTTGTAGAAAAACGCCTGGGCCGTGAGCAGCGTCAGCCCCACCAGCGCCCGCTGGCGGAAGGTCACGAACAAGGTCTGGAAAATTTCCCTGAGCGGAGTGTGATCCCGGGCATGCAAACGCAAAGGTGGGCCTTGAGGCGGGGCCAGCTCATGGCCCTGGGCGCGAAGCCGGTTTTCAATCTGCTCGACAATACGTGTCGCTTCGGCCGTCTGACCGTGGATCAGCAACCAGCGCGGACTTTCCGGCAGCCACAGGCGCATGAATAGAATCAGCAGCCCCAGCACGGCACCGATGCCGAAACACAGCCGCCAGCCCAGGTCGCCACCGATCCATTGCGGGTCGAGCAATACGATCGATCCGCCCGCCCCCAGCGCCGCACCCAGCCAGAAGGTGCCATTGATGCTCAGGTCCACCCAACCGCGATAACGCGCGGGGGTGAATTCCTGAATCGTCGAATTGATCGCCGTGTATTCGCCACCGATGCCCATCCCCGTCAGAAAGCGGAACAGTAGAAAGCTTTCCAGGCTCCAGGAAAAGGCCGTGGCGGCTGTGGCGCCGACATACAACAGCAAGGTGATGAAGAACAACTTGCGACGCCCCAGGCGGTCGGTCAGCCAGCCGAAAAACAATGCGCCCAGGACGGCACCCGCGATGTACACGCCGCCCGCCAGGCCGATATCGCTGTTGGTCATCTGCAGCGCCGGGCTGGCTTTGAGCGCCCCGGAAACAGACCCGGCCAGGGTGACCTCAAGCCCGTCCAGCAACCAGGTGATGCCCAGGGCAAACACCAGCAAGGTATGAAACCGCCCCCAGGGCAGACGGTCCAGGCGCGCCGGGAGATCGGTTTCGAAGATCTGGCCCTGGAGAGCGGTGTCTTGGAGGGTCATTGCGCTCGCTCCTTACAGTGCTTACTCGTGGGACCGGCTTTAGCCGGGAAGAGGACAGTTCACCCACTGCATTTGCATCAACCGACACACTGCATTCCCGGCTAAAGCCGGTCCCACAGGCGGGTCACAGCCAATAGGTCCTCATATGAGAGCCCATCCTGTGACCGGGGGTTCAATTCACCCAGAACCACAATAACGTCAGGTTCGCCGCGGAAATCAGTCCGAATAACCCCCACGCCACCACCTTCACCAGCCAGCTATTAACGAACGGCCCCATCAATTGGCGGTCGCTGGTGAAGCGAATCAGGGGCCAGAGGGCGAAAGGCAATTGCAGGCTGAGCACCACCTGGCTGAGGACCAGCATCTTGCCCACCGAGCTGTCGCCCAGCCACATCACTCCAATGAGTGCCGGAATCAAGGCCAGCGCCCGTGTGATCAGGCGCCGCTGCCAGCAAGGGATCTTGGCCTGCAGGAAGCCTTCGAGTACCACCTGCCCGGCAATCGTGCCGGTGAAAGTCGAGCTCTGCCCCGCCGCCAGCAAGGCAATCCCGAACAACACACTGGCCACGGCGCCACCCACCAGAGGGTCAAGCAGGTGATAGGCGTCCTGGATTTCCACCACGTCGGTATGCCCGCTTTTATGGAAGGCCGCGGCAGCGAGGATCAGAATCGCGGCGTTGATCAACAAGGCCAGGCTCAACGACGCAATGGTGTCGATGCGCGCGAATTTGATCGCGCTGGCCTTGTGCGCGGTGTCACTGCCATTGACCCGGGTCTGCACCACCGAAGAATGCAGGTACAGGTTATGGGGCATCACCGTCGCGCCCAGAATACCGATGGCAATGTAAAGCGGCTCCTGACTGCTCAGCACGTCCCAGCTGGGTTTGAGCCCGGCGGCAACGTCGGGCCAGAAGGGTTTGATCAGGATCAGCTCGACCGTGAAACAAGCGCCAATCGTCGCGATCAGCCCCAGCACGATAGCTTCCAGACGCCGGAAGTTGGCGCCCTGCAGCGCCAGCACGATCAGGGTGTCGAAGGCGGTCAGCGCCACGCCGGTGGTGATTGAAACCCCGAGCAGCAAGTGAAAAGCCAAAGCCGCCCCCAGCACTTCGGCAAGGTCAGTGGCTATGATCGACAGTTCCGCCAGCAGCCATTGCCCCTTGGCGACACCAGGGCTGTAGCGCGAAGCCGACAGCTGCGCCAGATCCCGCCCGGTGGCGATACCCAGACGCGAGCAGAGGTTCTGCAGCACCATGCCTGACAAACTGGCCAGCACCACCACGAACAGCAGCGCATAACCAAAACGCGACCCGGCTTCGATGGCCGTGGCCCAGTTGCCGGGGTCCATATAACCGATGGACACCAGCAGGCCAGGGCCGACAAACAGCAGCATCTTGCGCGCCAGCGAAGCGTTGGCCGGAATGGAAACGCTGTCCGTCACAGCCGACGGGCAAAAGGGGGCGGTCGCGGTATCGGGGAGTTTGAACGTCACAGGAACCAGGCTGGCAGCGGAACGGGAGCTTTATCTTAGGGTTTTGCGACACATCTTGATACAGCTCATGATTCGCCTAACCCCCTGTAGGAGCTGCCGAAGGCTGCGAAGAGAGTATTCCTGGCACACCGCCCTCGCAGCCTCCGGCAGCTCCTACATAATCCGCGCCAGGAGCACAAAGAAGGCTAAACGAAATTAAATTGCTCAAATACCGAGTTAGGCGCCATTTTCGAACAGCTTTAATAGATAAATAGCCATAACCAACAAACATTACCAATTGTAAAAAACCTACCATACGGCATCAAAACATAACGGAACCTCGCGTATGTCTTCCTCCTCGACCACCCACCTCAGTGAGCACGGCATCGACCCGGTTCGTGCGGCGCAGATTTCCGCGCGGATCGACCGTCTGCCAGCAGTCGCAACGGTGTGGAAGCTGGTGGCGCTACTGTCTATTGGCGGCTTTTTCGAGCTGTACGACTTGTTTCAGACCGCCTACATCAGCCCCGGCCTATTGCGCGACGGCATCTTTGCCACCGGCGCTCAGGGCGTATTCGGCTTTTCGGACCAGGCAGCCTTCGCCTCGGCGACCTTTCTAGGTCTGTTCCTCGGCGCCAGCCTGCTCAGCCCCATCGCCGACCGCTTTGGTCGCCGGGCGATTTTCACCTTCGCGCTGATCTGGTACACGGTCGCCACAGTGCTGATGGGAATCCAGAGCGATGCACTGGGCATCATCTGCATGCGTTTTCTGGTCGGGATCGGGCTGGGTATCGAGCTGGTGACCATCGACGCCTATCTTGCGGAGTTGGTCCCCAAGCGCATGCGCAGTTCGGCGTTCGCCTTCGCGTTTTTCATCCAGTTCCTGTCAGTGCCAGCGGTGGCGCTGATGTCTTGGTGGCTGGTGCCCCAGGCGCCGTTCGGTTACTCCGGCTGGCGTTGGGTAGTGCTCGCCAGTGCGGTGTTCGCGCTGTTTATCTGGTGGCTGCGTTCACGGCTGCCGGAGTCACCGCGCTGGCTGGCGCAGCATGGGCGCTTCGATGAAGCCGAACGGATCATGGATGACATCGAGGCCCGATGCGAGCGTGATCACGGCAAGGCGCTGGACACCCCGGAACCGGAAGTGGTCGCGGTGTCCGGCAAAGGTCGCTTCGCGGACATCTGGCAGCCACCCTATCGCCGCCGGGCCTTGATGCTGATCGTGTTTCACATCTTCCAGGCCATCGGCTTCTTCGGCTTTGGCAACTGGCTGCCCGCGCTGCTTTCCGGCCAGGGCGTGAGCGTGACCCACAGCCTGGGTTACGCCTTCATCATCACCCTTGCCTACCCGCTGGGGCCGCTGTTATTCGTCAAGTTCGCCAACCGCTTCGAGAACAAGTGGCAGATCGTGGGCTCGGCATTGGGCTCGATGATTTTCGGCACGCTGTTCGCCTTTCAGACGTCGGCCGTGGGCCTGGTATTTTGCGGGGTGATGATCACGTTCTGTAATGCCTGGTTGAGTTTCAGCTACCACTCTTATCAGGGCGAGCTGTTCCCGACCAACATTCGCGCGCGGGCGGTGGGGTTCTGCTATTCGTTCAGCCGTCTGTCAACGGTGTTCAGCAGTCTGTTGATTGGCTTCTTTCTGGAGCATTTCGGCACGCCGGGCGTTCTGGCGTTTATCGTCAGCAGCATGCTGATTGTGATGATTACCATTGGCCGCTTCGGACCGCGTACGCGCAACCTGGCGCTGGAGAACATCGCGCATCGTTAACCTGAGGCGCAAATGCCGGCCCGCTTTGCTCAGCGGGCCGGCAGGTGTCCATCAACTCTGTATCCACTCGACGTTGGTGATCCCGAAATGCTCGGCGTAGGGTTTGGACACACGCGGGACTTTCTCCAGACGATATTTGGGAATCCGCGCAATTCCGGCGTCAACGCTCGCATGATGCCAAGCCTCAGTGTTATCCATGTGCTCTGCACTGATATAGAAGGACTTGAACGCGCCGTTTAACAAGTAATCGATTCGGTAGTGTTTGTACTGTGACATGTCAGGCAACGGCTCCATTAATTGCTTAGTGCAATAGCTGACCCCTCGCCGCTGAAAAAAATTCAGTCTTTTTTACCGTCTGACGACAAGTTGCGTCGAACTCGCCGATACGCCCTATTAACCACTCAAATGGTTGATTCGAAACAGCAAAACAGGCTCAACGAATGCCCAGCCGTTTAGCGAGGCGATTCAGATTCGCACGATCCAGGCCCATCTCCCTCGCGGCCTCGACCCACTTGCCCTGATGCCTGACCAGCGCCTCTTCAATGAGCATTTTCTGGTAATGGTCCACCGATGTTTTCAGCGTCTGCCCAGGGATCCTCGTCGGGCCCGCCGCATCGCCCTGCAACGGCTCCGCAGGCGCTTGATCTTCAAGGCCGAGCATCTGGCTTTCAATGGTCAGGATTCGTGGCCGCTCAGGGTGCAGCGACAGGGCTTTGAGCACGGCGCGGCTGATCAGGTGTTCCAGCTCCCTCACGTTGCCCGGCCATGCATGGCTGACCAGCAGCTTCTGCGCCTCGCTGTTGATACGCAGGCTGCGCAGGCCCATCCGGGCGCGGTTTTCTTCCAGGAAGTAACCGGCCAGCAGCAGCACATCCCGACCGCGCTCACGCAACGGCGGCACCCGAAGCGGGTACACACTCAAACGGTGATAGAGGTCAGCACGGAACCGCCCACAACGCACTTCTTCGGCCAGGTCGCGATTGGTGGCGGCGATGATCCGCACGTCCACCTGATGCTCCTGATCGGAGCCCACCCGCTGTAGCTGGCCGCTCTGCAGCACGCGCAGCAATTTGGATTGCACCGACAGCGGCAGCTCGCCCACTTCATCGAGAAAAATCGTGCCGCCATCCGCCAGCTCGAACTTGCCGCTGCGGCCGTTCACCGCCCCGGAGAACGCACCTTTGACATGCCCGAACAACTCGCTTTCCACCAGCATCTCCGGCAGTGCAGCGCAGTTGAGGCTGATCAGCGGCTTGTGGGCCCGTGGCGAATTGAGGTGGATAGCTTCGGCGACCAGCTCCTTGCCCACGCCGGTTTCGCCGGTGATCAACACCGACAACGGGCTGTTGCCCACCAGCTGGATTTCCTGCTGCAAGCGTTTATGAATGGCACTCTGGCCGATCAACTCCCGAGGGCCGCGACCGCCCGCCGCGCGTTTATAGACTTCGGCGAGTTGGCGCTGATCCTCGAAGCCCCGAGCCAGCTGGTTGATCCGTTCGCTGGCGGTGACCGTGGCGGCAGCCAGGCTGGCAAAGGCTTCCAGGTTGTCCAGATCAACCCGGCCAAAACTCGCAGGCTCCAGTGAGTCCAGGGTAATCAGGCCCCAGGGTTTGTCCTGGACGAACAACGCGCAGCCCAGGCAGTCGTGGACTTCCAGCTGGCCGTGATGGCCCTCCACCAGGCCGTCGTAGGGGTCCGGCAACTCACAATCGGCAGAAAAGCGCGTCGGCCCCGGGCTTTCCAGAAGGATTTTCAACCGTGGATGCTCCTGCACCCGGAACCGGCGCCCCAGGGTATCGGGGCTCAGGCCTTCGACGCACAACGGGATCAACACGTCGCCCTCAAGCTTGAGCAGTGCCACGGCGTCGCATGGCAGCCATTGGCGCAGCGCACTCAGCAACCGTCGATAGCGCTCTTCGTCCGGCAGTTCGCGGCTCAGATCCGCAACCAGGGGTATCAGTGCAAGCAGCAAGGGGTTGGTCATTACGACTGCTTTCCAGGGTCAAGACGCGGTCATTATGACTCTGTCGTCTTTTTAAGACAGCCCCTGGTCTGATCGCCTGCTCGCCCCAGAACATTCGTGGCCCGACTCGAGCCGCTGTCAACGCTGTTTCAGCGATGGACACGCGTTAACTCCATGCAACATGGCGTTATTAATCGAGGGGTGCAAACACGGGAAGTTTCTGACGCCAGCACACTGGCGATCTAAGCGCGGGTGTTTAATTTTATTGAGGTGGCGAATTCTTCTTTCCGTTTCATAGTGCGCTCAACCCCCAGGAGTGCATAGACATGGCGAGAGTTCAGGGAAGAGTTCGAGAAACTAACCCTCCTGACCCTTTAATAAGCAGCCCCCCTTTAGTTGTCGATCTGGACGGCACTTTGTTGCGTTCCGACTTGTTGATGGAGACGGCGATGGCGTTCATTCGCAGCCGCCCCTTGCACGTGTTCAAACTGTTTGGCTGGTTAATGAAAGGCAAGGCTGCCCTCAAGGAAGGTCTCGCGCTGGCCACCGATATCGATGTGGCAGTTCTGCCCTATGACAGCGAAATCATTGCGCTGATCGAAGCCGAACGCGCCAAGGGACGCATGATCGTGCTCGCCACGGCCAGTCACGAAAGCCTTGCCACACGCATCGCTGAGCATCTGCAGTTGTTTGATCTGGTGGTGGCCTCCAACGCCGAGCGCAACCTGTCCTCGCACACCAAACGCGACTTGCTGGTGGACCACTTCGGTGAGAAAGGCTTCGACTACCTGGGCAATTCCCGCGACGACTTGGCGATCTGGGGCGCGGCGCGCCACGCCATTGTGGTCAACCCCGAGCAGGGCGTGGAGAGCCGGGCCAAGGTGCTGGGCAATGTCGAACAGGTGATCCGCTCCAACGCCCCGACCCTGCGCGACTGGCGCAAAGCCTTGCGTATGCACCAATGGATGAAAAACGCGCTGATCTTCGTGCCGCTGCTGGCCGCTCACCAGTTGGGGCAAACGCAACAACTGCTCAACGGCGCCCTGGCGTTCCTGTTTTTCGGGCTGTGCGCCTCCAGCGTGTACGTGCTTAACGATCTGCTGGACCTGGCAGACGACCGACACCATTCAACCAAACGCAAACGGCCTTTTGCCTGCGGCAAGTTGTCGATCAAGGCCGGGCTGGTCATCGTGCCCGTGCTGTTGATCGCCGCGTTTGGCAGTGCAGCCCTGCTGTTGCCCTGGCAGTTCAGTGCCGTTCTGGCGGCCTACTATGGGCTGACCCTGGCGTATTCCCTGACCCTGAAACGGCAGATGGTCACCGATGTGATCGTCCTGGCGATGCTCTACACCGCACGGATCCTGGCGGGCGCGGCGGCCTTCAATTTGCCGCTGACCTTCTGGATTCTGGCCTTTTCAATGTTCATGTTTCTCAGCCTGGCGCTGGTCAAGCGTTACGCCGAGCTCCGCGAAGCCCGGGCCAAAGACCTGCAGGACAAAGCCCGTGGGCGCGGTTATTACCCCGGCGACCTGGACATGATTGCCTCGTTGGGCGCTTCGTCCGGGCATCTGGCCGTGATGGTGCTGGCCCTGTACATCCACGATGGCTCCACCGCCGCCCTTTATGGCCACCCCCATGTGATCTGGCTGGCCTGCCCACTGCTGCTGTTCTGGATCACCCGGGTCTGGATGCTCACCCATCGCGGCCTGATGAACGACGACCCGGTGGTGTTCGCCATTCGAGATCGCATGAGCCAGGCGGTCGGCGTGCTGTTCGCCATTGTGTTCTGGGTGGCCGCATGACGGCGTCTCTGTACTCATGGGGGCGCTACCCCCAGGCCCCGCAAAACGGGCATGCCTGCCAGTGGATCGACGGTTTGACCGATCACCTGAGCACCGTCATCGACACGCATCGCACCAGCCTGCCCTACGGCAACGGCCGCAGCTATGGCGACAGCTGCCTGGCGGCCAGCGATCAGGTGATCCACATGCGCAGCCTGGATCATTTCATCCGCGCCGACTGGAAACACGGCACCGTGCGCGTTGAGGCGGGTGTCACCCTGGCCGAGATCCTCGCGGCCGCGATCCCCCACGGCTGGTTTCTGCCGGTCACCCCCGGCACCCAGTTCGCCACCGTCGGGGGCGCCATTGCCAATGACGTGCATGGCAAGAATCATCATCTGCGCGGCACCTTTGGCAACCATGTGCTGGGCTTTGGCTTGCTGCGTCACGGTGAAAAAGCGCAGATCTGCTCACCCTCGGAAAACGCACGGATGTTCGCCGCCACGATTGGCGGGCTGGGCCTGACCGGAGTGATCAACTGGGCCGACCTGCAACTGATGCCGATCCGCTCCAGCCAGATCGACAGCACAGTGGTGCGCTTTGCCAACCTCGCGGAGTTCTTCAGCCTGTCGGCCGAGCTGGACCATCAGCATGAATACAGCGTGGCCTGGATCGACTGCCTGGCCAAAGGCGCGAACACCGGGCGCGGCGTGTTCATCGTGGGCGACCACGCGCGCTACGGCTCGCTGGAGGTCGAACAGGCCAGCCCGCTGAAAGTGCCTCTGACCCCGCCGATCTCGCTGATCAACAACCTGTCATTGCGCAGCTTCAACTCGCTGTACTGGAACGTCCACCCCAAAAAGCGCACCGCCAAACGCAGTGCCTACACGCCGTTTTTCTACCCGCTGGATCGCATCCTGCACTGGAACCGCATCTATGGCCGCAAGGGCTTTGAGCAGTATCAGTGCGTGATCCCCGAGGCCAGCGCTGAGGCTGCCATGGCCGAACTGCTGGGTGCGATTGCCGACTCTGGTCAGGGCTCGTTCCTGGCGGTGCTCAAGCGCTGCGGCGATATCGCTTCGCCGGGGCTGTTGTCATTTCCCATGCCCGGCACCTCGCTGGCACTGGACTTCCCCCACAGCAGTGACCTGCACCACAGCCTGTTTCCGCGTCTGGATGCGATTGTGCGCGCCGCCGGTGGCCGACTGTATCCGGCCAAGGACGCGCACATGAGCGGCAGCGATTTCCGCCAGGCGTACCCCGCCTGGGAGCGGCTCGAAGCGCTGCGCGATACCTCCCTGATGTCCCGCTTTTGGGAACGTGTGTCTTCATGAGACGAGAATTCATATGAAACGAGTACTGATCATTGGCGCGACCTCGGCCATCGCCACCGCCTGCGCCCGCTTGTGGGCCAGCGAGGGCAGCGACTTTTTCCTGGTGGCGCGCAATGCCGACAAACTCGAGCAGACCGCCGCCGACCTCAAGGCCCGTGGCGCCAAAACCATCACCGTGCACGAAATGGACGCCACTGACCTCGCAGCCCACCCCTCCATGCTGGAAAGCTGCCTGCTGGCCCTGGGGCAGATCGATGTGGCACTGATCGCCCACGGCACCCTGCCCGACCAGAAAACCTGCGAGCGTGACGTCAGCGTCGCCATGCAAGAGTTCGCCAACAACGGCACCTCGGTCATCGCGTTGCTGACCCTGTTGGCCCAGCAATTCGAAACCCAGCGCTGGGGCAGTCTGGCGGTGATCTCATCGGTGGCCGGTGATCGCGGTCGGCCCTCGAACTACCTGTATGGCGCCGCAAAAGCCGCCGTTTCGACCTTCAGCGAAGGCCTGCAAGCGCGGCTTTTCAAGGTCGGCGTGCACGTGCTGACCATCAAGCCGGGCTTTGTCGACACCCCCATGACCAAAGGCCTGGCTTTGCCTGCCGCTCTACTGGCGCAGCCGCAACAAGTGGCCGAACGCATCGTCGCGGGCATCGCGCGCAAAGCGCCCACGTTGTACACGCCGGGATTCTGGGCGCTGATCATGCTGATCATCCGCTCGATCCCTCAACCGGTGTTCAAGAGGCTCAACCTATGAACGAAACGGTTTTTCTCTCGGGCTGGCGCTATCGGGCCGTGGTGCTCTCGGTGGTGTTTTCTGCCCTGGGCTACCTGGGCTTTTCCCTCTGGGGTGGCTGGGCAGCGGTGAGCAAGGCGGTGGGCGAAGTCGGACTGATCGGCATTGGCATTGCGCTGTTCATGTCTGCGGCCAATTACGGGCTGCGTTTTGTCCGCTGGCAGGTCTATCTGCGCACCCTGGGTCATCCGGTGCCGTGGCAGCCGAGCCTGAAAATCTACCTGGCCGGGTTCGCCCTGACCACCACCCCCGGCAAGGCCGGTGAAGCGTTGCGCGGCGTGCTGCTCAAACGCTGGGGTGTGCCCTACCCGCAGAGTTTTGCGGCGTTTTTCAGCGAGCGGCTGTCGGACCTGTTTGCCGTGGTGCTGCTGACCTTGTTCGGCCTGTCGCTGTACCCGCAATCGCGCTCCATGATCCTGATCGGCCTGGGCCTGGTGGCCATCGGTTTGCTGGTGCTGTCCCAGCAACGTCTGCTGGCAGCGCTGGCAGCGGCCATCCCGGCCACGGGCGGCAAATTGATTGGCTTAACCCGGCACCTGTTTGAAGTCTTGCTCGCGGCGCAACAGTGCCATCGGCTGAGCCTGCTGATGGGGGTCACTGCACTTAGCGTCGTGGCCTGGAGCGCCGAGGCATTGGCGTTTCACTGGATCCTCAACTGGATGGGTGCCGACATCGAGCTGACGTTCGCCGTCTTTGTCTACGCCCTGGCCATGCTTGCCGGAGCCATCAGTTTCATGCCCGGCGGGCTGGGCGGCGCCGAGGCGGTCATGGTCGGGCTGCTGGTCTGGAAAGGCATGTCCAGCGCCGACGCCATTGCCGCCACGGTCTTGATTCGCCTGGCAACCTTATGGTTTGCCGTGGCCATCGGCGCCACCATGTTGCTGCAGCTCAAGGCCGGGGGCGCGGCTGAACGCTCGCCACTCAAGCAATCTGCATTAGATCAATAAGCCCAGGAGTCTTGCGATGGTTCAGGGAAGTAGCAGTGCGTCTTCAACCCGTTTTGCGTTGTTCCTGTTGTGTGCGGCAATCGTCGCCAGCTTTATCGCCTCCAGCGGCCCGGTCCAGTGGATGGACAACGGGGTATTTCTCGCCGATGCGACCGAGGGCCGCTATTTCAGCGAATCCCTGGGCCCGCTGGACCATCCGCTGTATCAGTTTTTCAACACCGCGGTTTTTGAGCTGTTCGGCTCCTACGTATTGAGCCTGCTCAATTCGATCCTGCTGATCCCGCTGGCGTGGATCGTTTACTCCCTGGCCCTCAACGTCGGGTCCAGCCGTCGCCAGGCGTTACTGGCGGCGACAGCAACGATACTGGCCCACGGCGTGTTCTGGGTCTCGACCAAGGCCGAGGTCTACATTTTTCACTCGCTGTTTGTGCTGGCCGCGTACCAGGTTCATCTGAACCCACGCTCACGGCTGGGTGTGCTGAGCCGCCTGTTCGTCATTGGTGTCCTCACCGGCATGGGCGCGGCGGTTCATCAACTGACCTTCGTGGTGCTGCTGCCGCTGTACTTGCAGCTGTTGTATCAATATCGGTTCAACACGCTGATTACCCTGCCCGGCTTCGCGGCGGGCTTTTCGGTGGCTTTCCCGGCGATTGCTCATGACTTGCACGCGGGCATGAACATTGTCGAGATCTTCCACCGCTACCTGACCGGCACCTCGGCGAAAGTCGCGCAGCCGGGTTGGGAAGGCAGCCTGTTTCGCTTCGACGACATGTGGCACGAGAAGAACTCGGTGTTCATCCTGCTGCTCTCGCTGATCGGCCCGCAGGTGATCGGGCTGCTGCTGTTTCCCAAGGACAGTCGCCTGCGGCTGTTGTGGTGCGCCGCGATGCTGAACTTCGTGTTTGCGGCGTCCTATAACGTCACCGACCGCTTCACGTTCTTCCTGCCGGGCGTTGCCTTGCTCAGCATCATCGGGGTGATGAAGCTGCAGAAGCTGCTGCCCATGACCCCTGGCGCCAAAGCGTTGATGAACCTGTCAGTGCTCAGCGCTCCGGCCGCGATCCTGTCGGTGTATGCGCTGTACGCCGGGGGGCTGATCAAATTGCCGGTGCACACCGAAGCCTTGCCGTTTCGCGATGACATCCACTACTTCATGGCCCCCTACTTGCCGGACCATTCGGCACGGCAATTTGTGCGCACCTATGAACACATCGTGCCACCCGGCGCGCTGATCATCGCCGACTGGACCCCCATGGGCGCCCTGCGCTCGGCCCAGGCCAGCGGAAAACTGCAGAACCGCACCCTGGAAATGTGCGAAGAAGTCGCCGACATCCAGGTCTACCTCAACGGCCCCGGCGCCTTCCTGACCCGCACCAGCTACTGCGGCATGATTGGTGAGCGGTTTGTGTTGAAGGGCTCGACGGTGGGGTATGCATTGCAGAGTCGGTAGACGTCATCACGGCTGAACGGATTTGGAAGGCACTTTCTGTGGGAGCGAATTCATTCGCGAAGAGGCCGGTGCAACCGATACATTTCTGTCGGCTGTACCCAAGCATTCGCGAATGAATTCGCTCCCACAGGAATATCGCAGTCTGTAGGAGCTGCCGAGGGCTGCGAAAGCGGGACATCTGACACACTGCTTTCGCAGCCTTCGGCAGCTCCCACAGGAATGTGTAGTGCCCCGCTATCTGTGGCAAAACGCTTAACCCGTGGGAGCAAGCTTGCTTGCGAAGGCTATGGACCCGCCGACGAAACTGCAGCGACTGCACTGGCCTCTTCGCGAGCAAGGTGGAGCGCCACCCCGGTCGCTCCCACGGGAAATACCACAATCTTGTAGGAGCCAACTTGTTGGCGAGGCGTTGGGCATGCGTTGCCGGGAATATCGTCTCGCGAACAAGTTCGCTCCCACAGACCTCACGCCACTACGGCTGCCACAACGTCTTGCCGCCATCCAGTTTGCGATCCAGAAAGCTTGCGGCGCTGATCAGGGCCAAGTGGCTAAGGGCCTGAGGGGTGTTGCCCAGGTGGTGGCCGTGGCTGTCGAACTCTTCGGCGTACAGCCCCAGCGGGTTGGCGTAGCGCAGCAGTTGCTCGAACTCCAGATGCGCCTGCTCCACGCGACCGGCGCGGGCCAGGCATTCGACATACCAGAATGAGCAGGCAGTAAACGCACCCTCTTCACCTGCCAGGCCATCGTCGTGGTCGTCATCGTTGCGGTAGCGGAAGACCATGCCATCCCGGACCAGGGTGGCTTCGATGGCATCCAGCGTCGCCAGCCAGCGTGGATCACTGGCACCGACGAAGCGCACCAGCGGCATTAACAACATAGATGCATCGAGGTTGCGGCTGCCTTTGTGCTGCACGAAATGCCCCAGGTCAGCGTTCCAGAAGTTCTTCCAGATGTCGTCGTGGATCGCCTGACGTTCCTTGTCCCAACGATCAAACGGCGCAGGCAGCGAGCGTTTGAACGCAAGGCGCAGCGCCCGGTCCAGCGCCACCCAGCACATCAGCCGCGAGTGCAGGAAGTGCTGGTCACCGCCGCGCATTTCCCAGATGCCCACGTCCTTGTCGCGCCAATGCTTGCAGACGTAATCCACTTGCCGGGTGGCGTGCTGCCAGCCTTCGTAGGAGATGGCTTCGCCGTACTTGTTGGCCAGATAGACCGCATCCAGCAGCTCGCCATAGATATCGAGCTGCGTCTGTTTGTAGGCTTCATTGCCGATACGTACTGGCAGCGCGCCGCCGTGGCCGGTGAAGTGCTCGAGGTGTTCTTCGGGCAGTTCTTCGCGGCCATCGAGGGTATAGAGGATGCCGAGTTCGTTCGAGTCTTCGCAGCAATCGCCCAGGCGCCCGCGCACCCAGCGCATGAAGTCATTGGCCTCATCGCTATAGCCCAGACGCATGAAGGCGTAGACCGTGAACGATGCATCGCGTATCCAGCTGTAGCGGTAATCCCAGTTACGCTCGCCGCCCGGTGTTTCCGGCAGGCCAAAGGTGGCCGCAGCCACGATACCGCCGTGCTTGCGCGAGGTCAGCAGCTTGAGGGTGAGGGCCGAACGATTGACCATTTCCTGCCAGCGGCCACGGTATTCGGACTGATTACTCCAGCGCCGCCAGAACGCCAGGGTGTCAGTGAAATAGCGCTGGCATTGACCGGCACTGACCTGCTGGTCGTCGACACCGCCCAGAATGAACTCCAGGGTTTGGCCCTGTTTCAAGGTGACTTCGGCGACCGCGGTTTGCTCAACAATACTCAATGGCGCAGTGGCAGACAGGCGCATACCCGGCTGGCCCTCGGCCTCGAAGCACACGTCCTCACCCCGCATGCTCACGGTCATTTCTGCCCGGCTGTAATCCAGACGTACCCGGCAGCGCAGGCGAATCGTCGCGCTGCCGTAGCGCACATCAACGCGCCGCACGACACGGGGCAGATCATCAACGTTATCGCCCACGGGCATCAGGTCGGTGATTTCCACCACCGCCTGTTCGTCGATCCAGCGGGTCTGCAACACGTTGGTATCAGGCAAATAAATCTGCTGCCGCCGGGCATTGGGCAGATCGGGGGCCAGCTGAAAAATGCCGGCCTTGTTGGTGTCCAGCAACGCGCTGAATATCGAAGGGCTGTCGAAATCAGGCCAGCAGCAAAAATCGATGCTGCCGGTATCCGCCACCAGCGCGGCACTGCGCATGTCGCCGATGATGCCGTGGTTCTCGATAGGGTTTTGCGCTTCTTCCGGGAAGTCAGCCATTGTCTCGAAACTCCGGATACAGGCTCATGCCACCGTCAATGAACAGCGTGGTGCCGTGAACATAATCAGACAGGTCTGACGCCAGCCAGACCACCGCGTTGGCGACATCTTCGGCGTCGCCCACTCGCCCATAGGGAATCAGCTTGAGCAACTCGGCTTCTTTATCGCCGGCCATGGCCTCGGTGTTGATCGCCGTGCGAATCGCGCCGGGTGCAATGCTATTGACCCGGATGCGCTGCTCGCCGACTTCCTGGGCGATGCTGCGCATCAGCAAGTCCACGCCGCCCTTGGAGGCAGCGTAGTTGGCGTGTCCGGCCCAGGGAATCAGTTGATGTACGGAACTCATGTGGATGATCTTGCCCAGGGCCCGGGACACCACAGGGCGAATCCCCTGCTGGATGAACTGACGCAACGCGGCGCGGGCACAGAGGAACTGGCCGGTCAGGTTGACCTCTATGACTTTGTTCCAGTCCGCCAGGCTCATGTCGACAATCGACGCATCCTTCTGCAGCCCGGAGTTGGCGACCAGGATGTCCAGACGACCAAAGTGTTCCAGGGTTTTGCTGAACAGCCGCTCGACGTCTTCTTCCTTCGAAACGTCGGCCTGCACGGCAATGGCCTGACCGCCTGCGGCAATGATTTCTGCCGCTAGCTTTTCGGCAGGTTCGGGTTGCGAGTTGTAATTGATGACAACCGCAGCCCCCGCCGCAGCCAGCCCCCTGGCCGCCGCGGCCCCAAGACCCGAACTGGCCCCGGTGACCAAAGCGACTTGTTGTTCCAGTGAAATATGCATGGATTCGAGCCTCTTGATCAGCATGTAAAGCTGACCGGTGGGGCTCGGCCGAAGTTCAAGTAAAAGCAGCTGCAAGCTTTAAGCTTCAAGCTGCAAGTGAGCTACGCGGGTGGCTTGTAGCTTGCGGCTTGTAGCTTGAGGCTGGTAGCGTGCCCCACACCGAGCTAAACCCCCGCCGCGGACCGCTACCCCCATGAACCGAAACGAATTGCGCAAGGCCGACATCAATCTGATGGTGGTGTTCGAGACATTGATGCAGGAGCGCAACGTGACCCGCGCTGCCGAGAAGCTGTTTCTCGGCCAGCCGACCATCAGCGCTGCGCTCAATCGGTTGCGGGCGTTGTTCAATGACCCGCTGTTCATCCGCGTCGGCCATCGCATGGAACCCACCGCCAGGGCGCAGGAGATCATCCATCACCTGTCCCCTGCGCTGGACGCCATGTCCATGGCCCTGAGCCTGACTCGGGAGTTCGATCCGGCCAGCAGCGACATGACCTTCCGCCTCGGCCTCTCCGATGACGTGGAGTACAGCCTGTTGCCGCCTCTGCTGCGCGCGATTCGCCAAGAGGCGCCGGGGGTGGTGATCGTGATCAAGCAGGTCAACTACTGGAATGTCTCGGAATTGCTGATGTCCGGCGAAATCACCGTGGCGGTCTGCCTGACCCGGGAGTTGCCAGCCAATGCCAAGCGTAAACTGCTGCGGTCGGTCAAACCCATGGTGGTGCGCGCCGATCAATCAGACACGCCCATGAGCCTGGACGAATACTGCACCCGCCCCCACGTGGTGGTGTCCCATGTCGCCAACATCAGCAGTTTCGCCGATGAGTGGCTGGACGCCATTGGCCGCAAGCGTCATGCCGTGTTGTCGGTTCCGCAATACAGCACGCTGCCTGCGCTGATGGCGGGCACAGACCTGCTGTGCAATCTGCCGGATCATTTGACTCAGGCGATGGCCAGTACCGGGAGGTTGTTTGGTGAAGCATTGCCCTTCATCACGCCCAATCTTGAGCTGTCGATGACCTGGCTGAGTGTGATGGACACAGACCCGGCGGAGCGCTGGCTGCGTAAAAGACTGGAGGAATTCATGGGAGACCGAAGCCCGGCCTCCCATGTTATAGAGCAGTGACGCTGCCAATCAGCCAAAACGACCGGTGATGTAGTCTTCGGTCTGGGTCTTGGACGGCTTGGTGAAGATGGTGTCGGTGTCGCCGTGTTCGATCAGTTCACCCATGAACATGAACGCGGTGTAGTCCGAGCAACGCGCCGCTTGCTGCATGTTGTGGGTCACGATGATCACGGTGAACTGCTCTTTGAGTTCGGTGATCAGCTGTTCGATACGACCGGTAGAGATCGGGTCGAGTGCCGACGTCGGCTCATCCAGCAGCAGCACTTGTGGGCGCAGCGCGATGGTGCGAGCGATGCACAGACGCTGTTGCTGACCACCGGACAGGCCCGTGGCGCTCTTGTTGAGCTTGTCTTTGACTTCATCCCACAACGCGGCACCGCGAAGCGCTTCTTCGACGCGATCTTCCATTTCACGGCGCGACAGCTTTTCGTGGTGCTTGATGGCGTACGAAATGTTGTCGTAGATCGACATCGGGAACGGCACCGGCTTCTGGAACACCATGCCTACGTGGCTGCGCAGGCGGTTCATCGAGTAGCCAGGGGCCAGGATGTTTTCGCCATTGAGCAGCACTTCACCCTTGGCTTCCTGCTTGGGGTACATCGCGTAGATACGGTTGAACACACGCAGCAGGGTCGACTTGCCGCAACCCGATGGACCGATGATCGCGGTGATGCGCTTTTCCGGGATGATCATGTCGATGGATTTCAGCGACTTCTGGTCGTTGTAGAAAAACTCCAGACCACGAACTTGAATCTTGGTTTTTTCATTGGCAAGGGAAAGGTTATTCATCAAGACGCCCTATTGCGCAAAAGAATTAAGCGGGAAGCGAGGCTGAGGACCAGCACGAACAGTGTCATGACCAGGGCGCCTGCCCAGGCCAGAGAGTGCCAATCGTCGAATGGGCTCATGGCGTACTGGAACACCACGACCGGTACGCTGGCCATCGGCTTGAGCAAATCGCTGCTCCAGAACTGGTTGCCGAACGCGGTAAACAGTAGCGGCGCGGTTTCGCCAGTGATACGGGCCAGCGCCAGCAAGACGCCTGTCACCACACCGGCCTTGGCCGCACGCAGGACGATCTGCAAAGTCAGCTTCCATTGCGGCACACCCAGGGCCAGCGCGGCTTCGCGCATGGTCGAAGGTTGCAGCTGGAGCATTTCATCGGTGGTCCGCACCACAACCGGAATCACCAGCAGCGCCAAGGCCAGGGCACCGGCAATTGCCGAGAAGCCGACCTTGTGATCCGTCCACTCGTTGAGGGGCAGAATCACCGCGGTGTACACAAACAGGCCCAGCACGATGGAAGGTGCCGACAACAGGATGTCGTTGACGAAACGTACGGCGTTACCCAGCTTGGAGTAACGAGCGAACTCTGCCAGCCACACGCCAGCCATCAAGCCAATCGGCGTACCGATCAACAGGCCGATGCCGGACATCAGCACGCTGCCGTAAAAGGCGTTGGCCAGGCCGCCCTCAACACCCGGCGGTGGCGTCATGCCGCTGAACAGGCGCAGGTTCAATGCATCCACGCCGTTAACAATGGTGGTCAACAGGATCCACACCAGCCACAACAGGCCAAACGCCGTCGCGCCGCAGCTGAGAACCATGGCGGCCTTGTTCTTGAGATCGCGAACCCGGTAGAGGCTCTCGTTGCCAGTCACATCCTTACTCATAACCCCTCCTTGCGGGACAGACGCGACAGCATGATGCGGGCCAGGGCCAGCACGATGAAGGTCACCACGAACAGCAGGAAGCCCAGCGCGATCAGCGACGAGCGATGCAGGTCGGTGTAGGCCTCGTTGAACTCGTTGGCGATCACCGACGCAATCGAACTGCTTGGCATCATCAGCGACGCCGAGAATTGGTGGGAGTTACCCAGTACGAAGGTCACCGCCATGGTTTCACCCAGTGCGCGACCCAGACCGAGGAAAATCCCGCCGACCACCGCTGAACGGGTGTAAGGCAGGACGATGTCCCAGACCACTTCCCAGGTCGTGCCACCCAGGGCATACGCCGACTCTTTAAGGGTGGTCGGCACGCTTTTGAATACTTCAACCATGACCGAGGTAATGAACGGCGTGATCATGATCGCGAGCACTATACCGGCGGTGAGCATGCCGATACCCAACGGCGGGCCCTGGAACATCGGGCCAATGAAAGGCAGTTCACCAAGGTTGTCGTTGATCCACGGCGCGATGTGCTCAGCCATGTACGGCCCGAACACGAAAAGGCCCCACATGCCGTAGATGATCGAAGGAATACCCGCCAACAACTCGATGGCCGAAGAAATCGGCAGTCGCAACCATGGCGGCGCTACTTCGGTCAGGAAAATCGCGATGCCGAAACTCACCGGAACGGCGATCAGCAAAGCCAGAAAAGAGGTCACCAACGTACCGTAGATCGGCACCAGTGCACCAAACTTGCCACCGACCACGTCCCACTCGGTGCTGGTCAGAAACCCAAAGCCGAAGGTCTGGAATGCAAGGCTGCCGCCCCACAAGGTCGACAGTGCGATACAGCCGAGCAATGCCAGAACCAGCATTGCAGCACCGCCCATGGTGCGCTTGAACCAGCGATCATGACGCTGATCGCGAGCCGCTCGGCGTTCACCCTCGGAGACGGACGCAGGGATCGCAGCGGACAAATATTGGGTGTTTTCAGTCATCTTGGGTCCACTCGCAAAGAAACCCTGTCATCGGGCAGCGATGACAGGGGTGAGCCGGAGAAACGTCGAATTACTTGGTGAACTCGGTTTTCCAGTAGTCTTCAACCTTGGTGACCAGGGCTTTCGGCAGTGCTACGTAGGACAGGTCTTCAGCTTGTTTCTGACCGTTTTCCAGCGACCACTTGAAGAAGTCGAAAGCAGCAGCGCTTTGCTCGGCGTTCTTGGCCTTCTTGTACATGATGATCCAGGTGGTAGCCGTGATCGGCCATGCGGTTTCGCCCGGAGCGTTGGTCATGATCAGGTTGAAGTCTTTGACGCTGTTCCAGTCAGCAGTGTCAGCGGCAGCGGCGAAGGCTTTGGCGTCAGGCTTGATGAACTTGCCAGCGGCGTTTTTCAGCTGGGTGTAAGACAGTTTGTTGGTTTCAGCATAGGAGTGCTCAACGTAGCCGATCGAACCCTTGATCTGCTTCACGTAGGCCGAAACACCTTCGCTACCCTTGCCGCCCACACCGGCTGGCCATTGAACAGTCGAACCGAACTTCAACTTCTCGTTCCACTCTGGGCTGACTTTGCTCAGGTAGTTGGTGAAGTTGTAGGAAGTGCCCGAACCGTCCGAACGGTGAACAACGGTGATGGCCTGGTCTTTCAGCTTGTCTTTGAGCTCCGGGTTCAAGGCAACGATGGCTGGATCGTTCCACTTCTTGATTTCACCCATGAAGATTTTGGCCAGTGTTGGGCCGTCCAGTTTCAGTTGGCCAGGCTCGATGCCTTCAACGTTGATGATTGGCACGATACCGCCGATCACGCTTGGGAATTGACCCAAGCCGCCTTTCTCGAGGTCTTCAGCGGACAGAGGAGCATCGGATGCGCCGAAGTCTACGGTTGCAGCCTTGATCTGAGCGATACCGCCGCCGGAACCGATGGACTGATAGTTGATGCGGTTGTCGGCAGACTTGCTGTAATTCTGCGACCACGCGGAGATAACCGGGAAGACGAAACTCGAACCAGCGCCTGTTACGTCTACCGCATGAGCCATACCACTCAGGCACATCGAAGCGAGCAGAACCGACAAGCGTTTTTTAGTCAGCAGAATCACGGCGATACCTCAACAAGGGAAATTTGGTGGCCCATCCATGGGAAGGCCCGAGGCGGATTTAAACCCTCCAATGTTGCGGTTTCATGACAATCAGTCGAGTCCGGCATCTTTCAGACGGTTTTGTACGCTTTCGCTTACGTCGAAAAACCTCATTAATGCGGGTTTCGCGCAATAAAATCGGGCACTGGAGGATTTCTCAGGGAGCCGGTTGAAATTAATAGCGCTAGGCCATCAATCATTCATTTGCACTGAGTCCCGGGCGATATGCCATTGGTCAGGAGCTGCGGCACCTATTGCGATCCTGCAGGTACCAAAGGAAGTAACGCCCCTAACAACAATGGAGATTCACCTTATGAACAAGCATGGATTGAGGACCCTGGCGCTGGCCAGCCTTTTGACGATGGCGGTAGGTTCAGCCATGGCAGGCTCCACCGGCCCGACTGATCCCGTGGATGGCTCGGCCAAGACGCCGCCCCCGATCTTGAAGAAAGACACAGACGGAAGCTCGCCCGGCGCTGATGGCACAAGCCCCGGTACCAAGGGAATGGACCCCGCGCCAAAAACCGGTACCGAGTCCGGGAAAGGTGGCATGACCAACGACCAGGGCATGGGCGGCAATGGCGGCGGGGCTGAAGGCGGCGCCGGTGGCAAAGGTGGCGCGAATGGTGGCGGCTGATACGTCATCGGCTTGAAATGTGACTTGTAGGAGCTGCCGCAGGCTGCGAAGTCGGGTTTATGTGATAAACCTCAATTCTCAGCCTTCGGCAGCGCCTACAGGTTTGGTGTTTCGTCAGTGAAACAACGAGTACCCTCCCCGCTGTCATTCGTTTAACACTTTCCACCGACCGTCAGAAACATCCAGCAACTTGTGCTTGATCAGGACGTGGAAGTGGCGCTTTTCAACACCGCGATTAAGCTTGGCTCCTTGTAAAGTGAAGTAATGATGTTTGCCAGACTGCACAACATTGGCGAGCAACTTGACGAGCTTAACGCGAGGCCATTATGAAAGTGATAAACATGAGTTTGATCGCGCTGGCTATTATTGCGGCCAGTCTTCCTGATGCGCTTGCCGAACCTTTTGTCAGTGATCAGCGAGAGGTCAAGGGTTTTATGGAAGATGCCAAAGCCAATATCCTGCTGCGTAATTACTACTTCAATCGCGACGGAAAAAACGGCAGCGTTGATCGTCGCGACTGGTCACAGGGCATCAAGGGTAACTTTGATTCCGGGTTTACCCAGGGGACAGTTGGGGTTGGGGTTGACGCTTATGGCTGGTTCGGGCTCAAGCTGGACGGCGGCGCAGGTCACTCCGGCACGGGCAATATTCCGGTCGACAGCGATGGCAGTTCCGAGAGCAACTTCAGCAGCGCAGGCGCGGCACTTAAAATCCGGTTCTCCAAAACAATGCTCAAATGGGGCCAGATGCAACCTACTGCGCCCGTCTTCGCAGCAGGCGGGACACGACTGTTCCCACAAACAGCCACGGGCTTTAATTTACTGAGCAGTGAAATTGATGGCCTTGATCTTGAAGCCGGTCATTTTACTGCCGGCAATGGACCGAACCATACTGACTCCGACGGTGAACTATTCGCCACCTATGCCAACGTCACCGCTAACAGCGTTGATTTTATCGGCGGCCGCTATGCAATTAATGACGCCCTGTCGATTTCTTTATATGGCGCGGAGCTGGAAGATATTTATCGCCAGTATTACGCCAACGCCAACTACACCCTGGCGCTGGCCAATGATCAATCCTTGACGTTCGACTTCAATATCTATCGAACCAATGATGAAGGTTCGGCCAATGCCGGGGATATAAGCAATACCACTTGGTCATTGGCGGGCGCCTATTCGTTTCTTGCCGGGCATACCTTGACCCTGGCTTATCAGCAGGTGCATGGCGATGAGCCCTTTGATTATGTCGGTTTTGGCGACAATGGTTCCGGCTCAAGTGCCGACTCGATCTTCCTCGCCAACTCGATTCAGTACTCTGACTTCAACGGCCCCGGGGAGAAATCCTGGCAGGCCCGCTACGACCTGGAGATGAGCACCTACGGCCTACCCGGCTTGAGTTTCATGGCGCGCTACGCCAATGGCAAGGACATCGACGGCACCAAAATGGCCCTCGACAGCCCTTATCGCGCCTATGGCTATGGCGAGGACGGCAAGCATCACGAAACCAACCTTGAGGCCAAGTACGTGATCCAGCAAGGCCCGGCCAAGGATCTTTCAGTGCGCTTGCGCCAGGCCTGGCATCGCGGCAATACGGATCAGGCCGAAGGCGATCAGAACGAATTCAGGGTGATCGTTGATTACCCGATTTCGATTCTTTGAGGCAATTCAAACGTTGCGCACACCCTGTAGGAGCTGCCGCAGGCTGCGAACGCGACCTTGCAGGCACATTGCTTTCGCAGCCTGCGGCAGCTCCTACAGGGATTCAACTGATGCCTGCTCTTCCCACTGCACATAACACACCACCACCGGCATGCCATGCTCGGCACAGAAATCCAGCCAGCGCAGTTGGTTGTCCTGAAGTTTGTCGCCGGGACCTTTGACTTCGATCATTCGGTAGCGGCGTTGGGCCGGGAAGAACTGGATCAGGTCCGGCATCCCCGTGCGATTGGCCTTGATGTCGAGCAGCAGGCGGCGGAACCAGTGGCGCAGATGTTCCACCGGCAGGCACTGCAGCGCCTGTTCCAGCAAGGGCTCGGTCAAGGCACCCCAAAAGACAAAGGGCGACTGCAGACCATATTTGCTCTGGTAGTGGTGGCGGATGGTGTCCTGCCACGCGTCGCTGTCGAGCTGGGCCAGGCAGCTGTCAAACAGGTCGGCGCGACGCTGATAGAAGTCAGGGCTGTGTAAATCGCTGGGCCCGGTGTGGAACGGATGGAAGAACGCTCCCGGTAACGGGGCGAAAATCGCCGGCCAGCACAACAGCCCGAACAGGGAATTGATCAGCGCATTCTCGACGTAATGCACTTCGCTGCCCTCCTCCGCCAGATGCTGCCGGATCAGTTGTTCAACGCTGAGGTCCGGCCTGGGCGCCACCCGCACATCCACCCGTTCGACCTGGCGCGTCACCCGTCGCGCCTTGCCCGGCATTCCGAGCTTGCGCTGCAAACGCGGCTGTACCCGCAACAGTTGCTGCACTTCAGCGGCACTTTCCGGCGCCGCCTGGGCGAGTTCGAGCAGTGTCAGGGCGCCAGCGTAGTCCTCGGCACGCTCCAGCACCCGGATGCGCCGGGCTCGGGCTCCGGGATAATCGCTCTGTTGGTAGACACTCAGAGCCAACGGCCAATCCTGCAAGCGCTCGGCCTGCTGGCCCAGTTGGAACAGGGCTTTGGCCCGGCGCATTTGCAGCCACGGGTTGAGGGTCTCGATGTCCAGGGCACGCCGGGCCAATTCAGGCAGCGGCGCGCCCTCGTCCAGGGCCTGACGGCAGGCATGCAGTTCAAGGCAAACGTCGATGTCGGCGCGCTGCACGATGGCCCGCGAGTCAGCGGAAAACTCGACCTTCTCGTAGCGATACACGCCCAGGTCCGCCAACACGAATTCAGACCACTCCTGGTAGAGATTGCCAAAGTACAGCAGCCGCAACCGGTCACAGATCGGCATCACGGTCAGGGCGAAGATGGTTTCGTCGAAACCGGCGTACCAGTCCTGCAGGGCCTGTGCCGTGGAGTGCAGTGGCTGCAACGCAGTCAGCAGTTCGTCCTTGCGTTGCGTGGCACGCACGCCATGGGCATGGAAACAGGCGGCGAGTTCGGCCTTGCGCAACAGCACAAACAATTGTTCAAGGCTCAACGCCGGACGCGGATCCACCCAGCCGTTTTCCAGCAGCGGCTGCACCGCGAGCAAGGTGTCGCCCAACTCCGCATAGCTGAGCTTGCTCGCCCGAAACAGCGACCCTTTGCGCATCACCATGCGCACCAGCAGCCCCTGTGCCTCCTGCGGCAAGCGGGCGAACGAAGCGATGAAGCGACGCTCCTGTTCTTCGAGCAGGTCGTCATAACGCCGGGCGATCCAGTCCAGCACCTGACGAAAGTTTTCAAGGTAATAGAACGGGTTTTCAAGAGGTGACGTGTTCACTGCCAGATTCACGCGAGGGCCAGACATGGCGCACAAGGATACTGGTTATCCGTACAGATTCCAGCGTGCGGGCCGTTGGCCTGATAAATGGTCCGCGGCAGTCAGGTGGCCGAAGCGTTAGAATCGCCTGACATCAGACTCACCGGGAGATCGTCATGCACATCACCACTAACCCCCGGGTCTACCTGGCAGGCTTCGATGTGTTCCGCCAGGACGCCATCGAGCATGGGCAATACCTCAAGGCCCTGTGCAGCGCCCACAGCCTGGAGGGTTTATATCCGTTCGATAACGAGGTGGCCAGCAACCTGCCCCCACAGGAAACAGCCAGCGTGATTTGCGCGATGAACATCGCGATGATTCGCGGGTGCGACGCGGTACTGGCCAATCTCAATGTATTCCGCGGCCTGGAGCCGGACTCAGGCACGGCGTTCGAAGTCGGCATCGCGGTGGCGCTGAACAAGCCGGTGTGGGTGTACTTCGATCCGGTGCATTCGCTGCGCGACCTGGTGCCCCATGACCTCAACGGCTGTGATCAGCAGGGTTACGTGGTGGAGGACTTCGGTCTGCCGAGAAATCTGATGCTGGCCTGCAGCTGGGCGGGGAGCAGTTCCACGGTGGAACTGGCGGCTGAGGCGCTGGCGATCTATTTGGCCAGACATAAACCGCACCTGTAGATACTCTGTTGGTGGAGCCCTAAAACCATGTATATCCAGCAGCGGCGGTGACGCTGATTCACCTTTGCGCCCTTACGGCGCCTCACTTTTGATAGAGCCGGAATGCCGGCCCAGTCAAAAGTAAGCAAAACGCTCCCGCTCCTTTGTCCGGGTCTTCGCCAAGGCTCAGACTTCCCTCACTCCGGCATTGCTCCGTGGGCCGCCGCAATGGGCCATCCATGGCCCGGTGCGGCTAACCCGGCATCCTTGCCGCTGCCTTTAAACAAAGAGACCCGCTGCGCAATACCTGCGCTCGGCCGGCCACAAGTCGCAATTTGTGTCGGCCATACGTTTTGCGCACGCCTCCAGAATCAAAAGCAGAGTGCGAGCCGGGAAGGAAATCATCCTGGAAAGATCTGCAGAGCAGATTTGCTTTGGCTTTTGCTTTTCCTGCCACGATTTCCCAGACGACGCAAAATGCGCGTCGGGAGGCTGAGTGGAGGTGCCGTGGGGTGGGTCGCTCGGCATGGATGCCGAGCGAGCGCCGCTGGGCCATGGATGGCCCGTCGGCGCGTGCCCGCCCCACGATATCGGAGGGCGGAACCCCTGCGGTACAGGGGCTGACACCAGCGCAATGGTTTTGGTTACTTTTGGCACCAAAAGTGACCCGGCCGTCAGGACGGAACCTGACTCAGCAGCATCCGGATGCTGTGTTGAAACTCGATTCAAGGCGCACCACTCTGATTCGTCGAAGCTCCTACAGGTTTCTGCGCACCCAATCAATTAACCGAGGAAGAACCCACATCGCTGCTGAAGATCGGGTCCAGCTTGTCCGAGTCGCTGAATTCGTCCAACCCCAGTACGTCCAGGTCCAGATAGCCTTCCGGATCATTGTCCTCATCGGCATCTGCGTCGTTCAGCGGAGACTGATCGCCTCCGAACTGGTAATCGGTACAGGCAAAAAACCGCAATGACGTCAGGTGTGTGTGCAACTGTGAAGGTGCCTGCATCGTGTGATTCTCCAGAGTGGGTTTCGAAGATGGCCAAGCGCCAAGGCTAACCCGCCTCGCCCCTAAAAAGCAGCCACCCGACGTCAACTCCAGCTCAAAAATTCTCCGCTGCTCTCATGCAGCATCTGCACCATGGCCTGGGCGGCGGGCGACAGATAGCCCCCTTTACGCACGGTGCAGCCAATGGTGCGCT
Source organism: Paucimonas lemoignei (assembly GCA_900475325.1). Classification (GTDB taxonomy): domain Bacteria; phylum Pseudomonadota; class Gammaproteobacteria; order Pseudomonadales; family Pseudomonadaceae; genus Aquipseudomonas. Next base: position 2,562,623 of record LS483371.1, on the reverse strand, counting down.
TCATGGTGGTCTGTTTGACGACGACCTCGCGCAAGTGTTGCATGTTGTTACCGAACTCCAGGGTTTCCCTGGCGGTGAAGCTCAGCAGGCTGGTGCGCTCGATCAGGCCGGGGAGCAAGGGAATCGAATTGGCTTCAATCTGCACCACCGGCAAGGGCAGATTTTCAGCGGCGAAAACCCGATCCAGCCATTTGCGCGACGACACGCCGGTAGGCGGCAACACCCAGCGATAGGTGCACAGGTCGGCCATGCTGTAGCGGCCCTTGAAGATCGGGTGGTCCTTGCTGGCGATCACCACCGCCTCATCCTTGAGGATGGCAAAACTCTGGAATTGCTCATCGTCCGTGATCAGCGCGCAAATGATCATGTCCAACTGCCCGGAACGCAGGGACTCGCGCAACAGGTCGTCCTGACCAATAACCATTTTCAGGGTGATGTCCGGCGTGCGTTGCAACAAGGCCGAGGTCAGTTTCGGCAATAGGTACTCGGCCATGGTGGAGGCGCAACCCACCCGAATATTGCCCACCGCACCGCTGGCGAAATCCCGCACCTCGCGCTGGGTCTGGGCAATGCTCTGCTGCAACACCTTGCCTCTGGCCTGCAACAACTCGCCGACTGGCGTCAGCTTGATACGCCGCCCATCGCGCTGAAACAGCCGCGTCCCGAATGATTCCTCCAGACGCTGGATGCTTTTGGTCAGCGCGGGCTGGCTGCGGTTGAGCTTCTGCGCCGCGCGACCCAGGTGGCCTAGCTCGGCAATCGTTTCAAAATAGGTGAGATCGCGCAGATCCATAATCTATCAACCAAAGTTATCAATTCATGACTATTAGAAAATAGACTTGATCGATTGATGTGTCGATACTTTGTCCGTACGGACGTCCTGTCTCGTCCGCCTCTGGAGCCTCACCTTGTCCCGTGCCGCTGGCTTTTCTCTGCACACTCTCCCTAAACCATTGCAGTGGCTAGGCCTGATCGTACTCGCTGGCGGCGCCGCGCAACTGCTCAGATACTGGCAAATGCCAGCGGCGCTGTTTCTCGGCCCGATGCTGGTGGCCATTGGTTTCGGGGTGATGGGCGCTACTATCCGGGTGCACAAAAACCTCTTCCGCCTGGGTCAGGGCACGGTCGGCGTGCTGATCGCCCACTCGATGACCATGGCCGTACTGGTCACCGCCCTGCACTCCTGGCACGTCATGCTGTTTGCCACCGCTTTGACCGTACTGCTCAGCGCGGCGGTCGGCCTGGGGCTAGTGCGCTTTGGCGGCATCGCGGGCAGCACCGCGGCCTGGGGCACGTCGCCGGGCGCTGCGTCGGCGATGGTCGCCATGTCCGAAGACTACGGCGCCGACTCGCGAGTGGTTGCAACGATGCAATACGTGCGGGTGGTCTGCGTGGTGATGATCGGCGCGATTGTCAGCCGCTTGATCGGTGTCGAAGGTGGCGCCACCCAAAACCACAGCGCCGATGTGGCCCTGCAAGGCATCAACCTGCTGAACTTTGCCTTGAGCCTGGCCGTCATCGTGTTCGGCATCGTTGTCGCCAGCAAGATACCGGCCGGGGCGCTGATGGGCCCCCTGCTGATCGGCGGCGCCTTGCAACTGAGCGGGCTGCTGCAGATCACCCTGCCGTCCTGGATGCTGGCCCTGGCATACGGCTCGATTGGCGCCTACGTCGGCCTGCGCTTTGATCGGCCGACCATCGCCTATGTCTGGCGCCGCCTGCCCGCGATGATCCTTGGCTCGCTGATTCTGATTGTGCTCTGCGCGCTGTCGGCCTGGTTGATCGCGGTGATGCTCAACAAGGACTACTTGTCGGTCTACCTCGCCACCAGCCCCGGTGGCCTGGACGCCATGGCAATCATCGCCATCGACACCCATTCCGACGTCGGCTTCGTGCTGGCCATGCAGACCTTGCGACTGATTGGCGTGATCCTCACAGGCGCCTTTCTGGCCCGGCAAATCATCCGCCTGACGGATAAACGCCTGCCATCACACTGAGTGTTGAATCTTGCCGCGCTGCGCCTCTCAAACAGCTAATCGCTGCTGCCTTGAGAGGATGTGATGAGTACCGTGAAAATCGCCACCTTCAACATCAATGGCGTTCGTGCCCGCTTGCCGATTCTGCTGAGCTGGCTGGAGCGTGAATCGCCGGATGTGGTTTGCCTGCAAGAACTGAAGGCGACCGACCTGGCCTTCCCCATCGATGAAATTCGCGAAGCCGGTTACGGGGCGATCTGGCAGGGTCAAACGTCCTGGAACGGCGTGGCGATTCTGGCCAAGGGCATGGAGCCTCTGGAGATCCGGCGCGGTTTGCCGGGCAATGAGAAAGACACCCAGAGCCGCTATCTGGAAGCCGCCGCCCACGGCGTCATCGTCGGTTGCCTGTACCTGCCCAATGGCAACCCCCAGCCGGGGCCCAAGTTCGATTACAAGCTCGCCTGGTTCGAAAAACTCATTGAGCATGCGGCCTCGCTGTACGCCAGCGGGCACCCGGTGGTGTTGGCAGGCGATTACAACGTGGTGCCCACCGATGAGGACATCTACAACACCCGCTCGTGGCTCAAGGATGCGTTGTTGCAGCCAGAGAGCCGCGAGTGTTTCCAGCGGCTGATGAGCCAGGGCTGGACCGACGCTATCCGCGCCTGCTTCCCCGATGAACGTATCTATACCTTCTGGGATTACTTTCGTAACCATTGGCAGACCAACTCGGGGCTGCGCATTGATCACCTGCTGCTCAACGCCGAGACCAGCGCTCGGCTGCAATTGGCGGGGGTGGACCACTGGCCTCGTAATGAGCCTCATGCCAGTGATCATGCGCCGACGTGGATTGAGCTGGATATGGCGGGGTGAATGAGTTCGCGAGGCTGGCGCACCATCCTGTGGCGCCGGGGCTGGTCCGCATGCGGGCCATATGCGGACACTCTTATCGTTCGGACATGGCGCTAATCACCGACCAACGCGCAAGCGTCGGGCCTTCACGTGACTACCAGGGCTGCCGACCGTAACTCCCGAAAAAAACCACCGGTAGGGCCATCGGGACCCAGCAGCGCCATCTTAATGACTGTTGTCGCCCCTTCTTCAGGCGTCAATACGCCGGAGTTGTGATTGAGATCGGTCCGCACATGCCCAGGTTCGACCGCATTCACTTTGATACCCAGCGGCTCGAGCTCTTTCGCGAAGGAGACCGTCACGGCATTCAGCGCCACTTTTGACGACGTGTAGTCGAGAAGGTTGACGGTCGAATAGATCGATGTCGGATCGGTTATCAACGTGAGCGAACCAACCCCGCTGCTCATCATGACGATCCGGGCCTGGTCGGCGTTTTTCAGCAAGGGCAGGAACGCTTGGGTGACGCGCACGGGGCCAAACACATTGACCTCGTAAACGGCTTTCATGTCCTGCATTCGCACTTCACTGGGTGCCTTAGTCATGTCCACCGCGATCCCCGCGTTGTTGACCAGTACATCCAGAGCACCAATTTGAGCAGATAAAGTCGCTGCCGCTCGATACACGCTGTCTTCGACCGCAACGTCCAGTTCCAAGATCCCTGCATCGAGCCCGGCATGACGTAATTGGGCAACTGCCTGCTCGCCACGGCTCCGATCGCGAGCGCCGATCCAGACAAAGAACCCCTCCTCGGCAAGCCCTTTGGCAATCGCCAGTCCGATGCCTTTATTTGCGCCGGTGACGAGCGCCTGTCGTTTGATAGTCATCGTGGAAGTCCTCGGAATCGGGAGATGGTTTTTCTGTACGTTTAAAGGCGCTGGGCTGCCAACGCGAAGACTCAGAACCCCATACCCGAGGCGTCTCGCGAGCTGGGCATGGAGCCTGTTTTGTCCTGTCAGGCGGTCTGGGCCACCGCATCACTTTGAGCACCTTTAACGTGGTGCTGTAGGTCGCCAGCAAAACGCAAAGTCACCTCACGACGAGTAAACCGCCATTCCCCATCATGCAGCTGGAACTGGTCGAGATACTTGCCGACGCAGATAGGCTGCAATGGAAAGCCGTCGAGTTCTTGATGCACGGTGTAGTAGCTCTCCGAACTGGCCTTATCGCCTGACGGAGCGACATCAATCAGCACGTTGGTGATCGAATGCCACGTACGGGGCGTACCATCGGCGTGGATCTGAAGGCCCGCCTCGAAGAAACCTGACAGCCCCTCAACCGAGGATGCCTCGTTGCCAAGCACATGAATCACCGCATGCTGAAGCACCTCGGCCACACCCGCGAAATCTCCGTTATCAAGACGATGGATGTAGGTAGCATGGAGGCGGTGAATGGCACTCTCGGCGGCGAGACGTGCGAATACTTCTGGTGAGTTGGTCATGATTCTCTCCAGGGCCTGAGCCCACAAAGTAATGATGTATAGCGGCGGCCATACGTTTGGCGCTCGACAGACGGCCTTGGCGGCAATCCAATAGGGCGTCTGACAAACAATAATTCTGATAAGCGAACTGTCAGTCTTGCGGCAGGCGGCGGACTGAGATCAACACTTGCGGTTGAATTTCGGGGTCCGAAGCGACCCGGCGATCTAGCACTGCGACGCCCCGCCATCCGCGCACAGTTCGACACCGTTGATATAGCTGGCGGCGTCACTGGCCAGAAAGGCCACGGCAGCGCCAATCTCATGAGCCTGGCCAATACGCCCGATGGTGCTTTTCTCACTCAAGGACTCGATCACCGCCTCAGCGTGTTCCGCGAGCATATGACGCAGTGAAGGGGTATCCACAGGGCCCGGACTCAAGAGGTTGATGCGCACCCCGCTGCCTTTGATATCGAGCGTCCAGCTTCGGACCAGAGTGCGCAGTGCCGCTTTGGTTGCACCGTACACGCTCAAGCCAGGGCCAGGATCGATGGAGGCTGTAGAGCCGATGATGACAATGCTGCTGCCCTTGCTCATGAGCGCAAGGGCGCCCTGAACGGTGAAGGTCACGCCCTTTACGTTAGTGCTGAATACTCGATCGAAATAGGCCTCGGTGATGGTGCCCAGCGGGGCGATTTCGCCCATCCCGGCGTTGGCCACCAGCACATCGATACGGCCATGACGGGATTTGATTTCGTCAAACAACGCCGTCAGATCGGCTACTACAGACACATCCGCTACCACCGCACTGGCCCGCCCCCCGAGCTTTGATAATGCCTTGTCCAGTTGCTCCTGCCGACGTCCAGTGATCACCACAGTGGCACCTTGACCTGCCAATTCTTGGGCGATGGCAAGGCCCAATCCCGAAGACCCTCCGGTGACGAGAACGACTTTGTCTTGAAACTGCATGCTGATGCTCCTGGGTGTGATGAAGAGGAATGAATTTATATAGCGAACACTACATAGATGCCTCGAATGACGCAATATATTTAGCGATCACTATATAGATCCCACGTTCAGCACCGTGCAGTTGCTCTGCCATATATCGATCGCTACACTCGCGACCAAACCGACGAGATCACCATGACCGACAAAATCCGCCAACGCCGCCCTGCTTTTGACAGAGAGGCTGGAGTCGCCATCGCCCAGGCCATGTTCCACGAACATGGCTTCGATGCGGTGAGCCTCACGGATCTGGTCGAAGCCATGGATATCAAGCCGCCCAGCTTTTACGCTGCGTATGGCAGCAAGGCTGAGTTGTTCGAGAAGGCGATGCTGCGCTACGCCCGCGAGCACGCTTTGCCGTTGGACAAACTACTCGCTCCGGATCGACCAGTGCCTGAGGCGCTCGCCGCCTTGCTGATCGCGGCGGCGAAGCAGTATGGAAAAGACAATGTCTTGCGAGGCTGCATGATCACTGAAGGCATGCGCGCGGACGATGAAGTGGCCCGCCAGATGGCGCAAAACCTGGCAGACGGAGGTATCAAGACGATCCGGGATTATCTTGACCAGGCTATTCCCGAAAAAGCCCAATGCCTAACCGACTACCTTTCGATTACCCTGCGCGGGCTCTCGTCCGCAGCGTGTAACGGCATGCCCCGCAAACGGCTGATCGAGGCCGCGCAGACGGCAGGCCGGTTCATTGCTCATGAGCTGGGTAAGGAGTAGCTTTTGCGACGCACCCGCCTGTGATCGCCTGAATGACACAGGCAACACGTGGCCTCACGTGTTGCCCTTTGACCACGACGGTCAGTAACCGACCCCTCGCACGCCGCCCGAAGCGCGAATGGACTCTCCGGTGATCCAATGCGAATCCTCGGATGCGAGGAAGACCGCGAGCGCAGCGATATCTTCCGGCTCACCAAAGCGCCCCAGCGGTGTCCCCGCCAGCAGCTTCTCGCCCAGCTCTCCCGCAAAGTTGCCGTGCGTACCTGGCGTATTGGTGTGTCCTGGCAGGATCGAATTGACTCGGATGCCCCGTACGCCCAACTCTCGCGCCAAAGCAAAGGTCAAGGTGTCGACAGCACCCTTAGTGGCCGAATACACACTGGAGGCCAGGTAAGGGTCGGTGCTGAGGATGGAGCTGATATTGATGATGCTACCCTTGGCACCCAAGAGTTTGACCGCCTCGCGCACCGCCAGCAGGTAGCCCAACACATTGAGGTTGAACTGTTTGTGGAAGGCCTCTTCGGTGAGGTCATCGATCATCTGGAACACGGCCACGCCTGCGTTGTTGACGAGGATATCCAGGGCTCCATGCTCAGCCTTTACGGTTTCGAACAGACGCACGACATCGGCGCCGGTACTCATGTCGGCCTGTAAGGCATAGGCCCTGCCTCCCTGCCCGGTGATGTGTGCGACGACGGCCTCAGCTTCGATCTGGCTCGATGCGTAATTGACGATGACTGTCGCGCCCTGGGCGCCGAGTGCCTTGGCAATGCCTGCGCCAATGCCCTTGGAGGCGCCTGTCACTACCGCGATTTTTCCTTCGAGTTTCATGTTCTATTCTCTGAGTGATGGTTCTACTGGAGGTCCGTCGCTACCGGCCTCTCGCCGGAACGCAACGAACTGCGTGCCCCAGTATTCGCCCCCCGTCAGCTCCACCGTGTGCCGGTTTCTCGCACAAACTTGCCTATTCTTCTCACATGGCTTGCGCTGCCCCGATAAGAAGACCATCTTCTCGGCCATGGACAGAGCGATGGCAGAACTGCGCAGCATCGTGATGCGCGCACGCAATAAGTGGACCGATACAGGATTGGCTCGCGTGCAAATGGTCCGCGCCGAGGCCTGCGCCGACCAGGTCTATCAGCCCATGCTGCACCTGGTGCTTCAGGGTCAGAAGACGCTGTCGATAGGTGATGCAGTGTCTCGATACGTGGCGGGTAGCTATTTTCTGGTTCCAGTGGATGTTCCCGCGACGGGCCAGATTCATAGTGCCGCCACTGACCAACCCTATCTCGCTGTCAGCCTCACCCTGGACCCAGTAGTGATCTCGACGTTGTTGATCGAAGACCTGCAAACTGCAAAACCCTCCAGCGCATCCTGCTTTGAACCCGTGCCGGCCCCCGCCGAGATGATCGATGCCTGGTTGCGGATGATGCGCTTGATGGATCACCCTCATGAAGCTGCGGTTCTGGGCCCTATGGTCGAACGCGAGATCCTGTTTCGCGCATTACAGGGGCCCTTGGGCGGAATGCTACGAGACGTTGCGCACCCGGAGGGTCGACTGGCGCAAATTCGACGGACGACCCTGTGGATCCGCGAACATTACACCGAGCCGTTTCGCGTGGAGCCACTGGCGATAATGGCGGATATGAGCGTGGCGGCCTTCTACCGCCATTTCAAATCGGTGACCGCCATGACACCCATCCAATACCAGAAGCGCCTGCGCCTGCTGAGAGCACGCTGGTTGATGCTGTTCGACACGCGAGATGCCACGTCCATCGCGTACACCGTAGGCTACGAGAGCGCCTCGCAATTCAGCCGCGAGTACGCACGGCTTTTTGGTCTGCCGCCGGCGCGCGATGCAGCGAGATTCAAACTGCCGCCCGCCATTGACACAGAACCTGTGCAACGCAGCTTCGCCCTGTGAAAACCGAGCATCGGGCCTAGAGATCGCTGATGATCGTCCCGGGAATAGTCTGCGCGAACCCGACACCGAAGACGCCTACGGGAGTCGCAAAGCCGGGGCGTCGGTCACCGTCCAGAACACGCCGTGCAGCCTCGATGGCCGCCAACGGTGTGTAGGAATATCCGTTCACCGTCTCGATCCTCGAACACACCCTGCTACCATCTTGCGTCATCACTTCGACCACAGCGCGGGCTTGATTGGCATCACGCTCCTGGGCACTGGGACCATCGGGCAGCAGTGACAAATCACCCTCAGGAAACGCATCACCGGAGATATGCACGAACATCGCGATGTTCGGTATCCGTGTCGTATGCCAACCGGTCACCAAATCGCCGAATGAAAACGGCACACACAAGACCTCGCCGTCACCGAAATCAAAATGGCGTGGCTGGGCGTCCGGAGTCGGGACCAGTTCGCCATCGATTCGCGCCATCACACCCGCCCCAATGATCTCGCCAACGCTCATCGCCGAACCCCGCGACATCGACCCAGGCACCTGGAGTGCAATGCTCAACGCCAAGGGATTAACGACGCGCCGGGCAACGTGCGCCGCCAGGCTATCGGTGGGCACGACATCCCAGCCAACGCCGGGCAACAGCATCACCCCTGCGGCCGCCGCAGACACATTCAACTGCTCAGCCAGCCGATAGGTATTGATCTCTGCGGTGATATCCAGGTAGTCGACCTTGGCTTCGATACACGCCGCCATCAAAGCTGGAGCCGTATGCGCAAAGGGACCTGCGAAGTTCAGCAGGACTGTGATGCCTGACAACGAACGGGCGGCGTCGGTATCTGCCTCGAACACGCGATAGGGCACGCCCAACTGGCCTGCGAGATCAATGAGGTGCTGGCGATTGCGACCGCCTATTTCGAAAGGCAGACCCAGCGCCTTGGCCCGCTGGGCAGCCATACGGCCGGTATAGCCTGTGGCGCCATAAATCAGAAGCGTTTTCATTGGACGTGCTGCCAGTTCTTGTAGACGAATTCGAGGCTGTACCCATCCGGGTCCAACACATTGGCGGCGTAGTAATTGGGGTCGTAGTGCAAACGCGCTCCAGGTGCGCCGTTGTCGACGCCATCATGGTCCAGCGCGGTAGCATGGGCGGTCTCAACCTCATCTTTGCTGTGTGCGACGAAACCCACATGCACCGACCCGCCTTCGACAACCCCCTCGCGCAACCAGAAACACATCCGCCCATTGGCGCCAAACCCCTTCAGGTCAGGATGCCCAGGCGGGCCATCCTTGCCGTCGTAGTCCAGCCGTGCGGTGATGCCCAGCGGCTCAAGCACCGCCTCGTAGAAACGAATGGAGCGTTCGATGTCGCTAACCGACAGGAAAATATGATCCAGCACGGTGACCCTCCTCAGATGATGTAACCGCCAGCGACTTCGATGCTTTGCGCGTTGATCCAGGCGCCCTCTTCCGACAACAGCATGGCGATGACCCGTGCAACGTCTTCGGGATCACCCACCCGGCCCAATGCCGTCTGCCCGGCCAGCAGGGCTTCGAACTCATCATTAAGCCCGCCGCCCAACTCGGTACGAATCGCACCCGGCGAGACCGCGTTGGCGCGGATACGACGCTCGCCAAACTCCTTGGCCATGTAACGGGTAAGCACCTCCAGCCCACCTTTGAAGGCTGCATAAGGCGCTACCCCGGCGGTGGCCACACGCGTGGTGGCGCTGGTGAGGTTGACGATGCTGGCTTGCTCCCCAAGCAGCGGCAGCAACGACTGGGTCAGGAAAAAGGGCCCTTTCAGGTGGACATTGAAGAGCCCGTCAAACTGCGCCTCGGTGACCGACTCCAGCGGATTGAACAGGCCGTAGCCTGCGTTGTTCACCAAGCCCGCCAGCACGGTCGTGCCCCAGACTTCCTGAAGGACCGTGTTCACAGTGCTGCGAAAAGCCTCGAAGCTGGAAACGTCGGCAACATCCAGCTTGAGTGCAACGGCCTTGCCACCGGCCTGTTCGATGCGCTGCACTACCGCATGCGCGGCGTCCGGATGATTGTTGTAAGTGAGGATGACGCCCAGGCCACGCTGGGCCACATGCTCCGCTGCACTGGCGCCTATGCCACGGCTGCCTCCGGTGATGACAATTACGCCCATGATCTTGCTCCGCAGCTCGTTGAATGAGCCTCTACGGTAAAGGGCCACGGCTCGACAGGCGCGATGGTTTCTCCTCCAAACTTGCCTGTTTCTGCTTTTTGCTTGCGCTGTAGGCCGTGGCCACGTCAGCATGCCCAGCATGAACAGCCAACTGAATGAACTGCGCACCTTGGCCGCCAAGGCCGAAAACCGTCGCACCGAGACAGGGATCCCGCGCGTCGCCATGGTTCAGGGTGAGATACCGGAGCACATGCTGGCCGCGGTCTATGATCCGATGATCAACCTGATTTTGCGGGGCAGCAAAACCATGACGGTCGGCGACCGTACGTTGCAGTACGACCCAGCCACTTATTTCGTCATGTCCATCGAGCTACCAGCAGTGGGCGCCGTGCACCCTGCTGCCACCGGCGAGCCATATCTGGCGGTCAGCCTGACGCTCGACCCTCTGGTGTTATCCACGCTGCTGGCAGACCTGCCTAAACCTGCCGGGCGCCACGATAGCGATCCCGGCTTCTCGGTAGCCGCCACCACGCCTGAGTTGATGGACGCCTGGGTGCGGATGCTGCGCTTGATGGGCAAGCCGGACGATATTGCAGCCTTGGCGCCTGCTTACGAGCGCGAAATTCTGTTCCGGGTTTTGCAAGGGCCACATGGCTGGATGTTGCGAGAAATCGCTGCGCCCGACACGGCCATGGCCAGGGTGAACCAGGCTATACAATGGATTCGGCGTGACTACGCAGACCCCATCAGGGTCGAGAGTCTGGCGCAACGAGCGGCCATGAGCGTCTCGGCGTTTCATCGCCATTTCAAGGCAGTCACGACATTGAGCCCGTTGCAATATCAAAAGCGCGTACGCCTGCTGCACGCGCGCATGCTGATGATCGCCAGCGGCAAAAGCGTCACGTCGGCTGCCTTCGAGGTGGGCTATGAAAGCGCGAACCAGTTCAGTCGAGACTATGCACGGGTTTTCGGGTTACCTCCTGCGAAAGACACCGGAAGAATACTGGGGGTAACAAAGGTCTGAGAATAGTTGGAGCTACGGCCCAGGGTTTCAAAGCGATTTCCATAAACCAGTAAAGTCATCCGCGGCGGGTGCCGACAGTTTGTTGTGTTTGGCAGGGCCTGGATCTTTTCTCGGAAAGCCTCGCTGCTGTCGATGGCAGCAAATTCAAGGCGGCTAATCACCGCGACCGAAACCAGACCAGCGCCAAACTGAAGCGGCGCACGGAAGAAATCGAGTCGAGTATTAGCCGCTATCTGGCCGCGCTGGATGCTGTGGACTGAGATGACCCAAAACCTCAGGTTCCCAGGGTCAAGATCAAAAGCATGGCTTCAGGTGCAGTGTTCAACCTCGCCATCAAACACCTGCCCCCGACGCACTACAAACCCCTGCTCAAGAATCGCACCCGGCGCCAGCACCGCATTGGCGCCAACCCTGGCCTGATCACCGATCAACGCCCCAAACTTGTCACAGCCAGTCGCAACCAACTGCCCGCCGATATTGACCCTGACTTCTTTGTCAGCCCGCTCATTCCGGTAATTACAGACAATGCTGCCCGCCTCCAGATTGACCCCGCAACCCAGCACCGAATCACCGACAAAGTTGAAATGCGCCAACTTGCTGCCACTGAACACGAACGACGTTTTAAGCTCCGCGCCAGGGCCAATGATGCAGCGCTCATCCACCCAGCAGCCGCCTCGCAGATAAGCACCACTGGCGATTAAACAATCGGCCCCGATGATCAACGGCCCCTTGAGCACCGCGCCCGCTTCCACCTCCGCGCTGCGATGCACCGCGATATCGTCGACGATTTCAAACTCCTCGGCCGACAACCCCTTCAGCAGCGCCCTGACAATCTGCGGCGCCTGCGCAACCATTTCCCACGGCGCAAGCGCGCTCCAGGGTGCTAACACGGAACCTGCAAAACCACTGATGTACTGATCAATGCGAACCAAAACTTACCACCTTATCGTTAACCGAAGCCGTCCAGTTAAAACCATTCAGCCCATCGCCGCCAGTGCGCTGGCCAGGCTTGGTGCCAGAGGCAATACGGGCAGCAGCGTCGCTTGATAGGCATGATAGAGGTCCGGCTTGCCGGCCCAGATATCCGCGCTGGGTTGATTGTGCGGGTTCAATTCGTGATGCCAGCTGCCCAGTTTACGGTCGATGAAATGGGTTTCGTTGAACTCCCAGAAGCAGCGATACCAGTGCTCGTATTGCTGTTCATCCGTGCGTTGCAACAACGCCGCCGCTGCCGCCGACGCTTCGCAATGCACCCAATGCAGGCGATGGCGCACCACCGGCTGTATCTGCCAATCCAGGGTGTAGACAATGCCCGGCAGGCCATCGACATTCCACGCGTCGCGGCAGGCATTGGCGAATAGCTTGCGAGCGTCGACCAGCAACCAGGTCGGCGTTACCAGCCTGGCGCGCTGACGTGAGGCTTCCAGGTGCAACAGCAACCTGGCCCATTCAAACGCGTGCCCGGGGGTGGTGCCGTAAGGGCGGAAGCCATCGGCGCGATTGTCGTGGTTGTACTCCGGCAACGGCTCCCAGCTCTGGCTGAAATGTTCGATCACCTGATGATCATTGGCAGCGGCGTGACCATGGATCACCCGCTCGACGATGCGCAGGGCCCGGTCCAGCCATTGCGCATCCCCCGTGACATCAGCCAGCGCCAGAAAGGCTTCCACGCTGTGCATGTTGCTGTTGGCGCCGCGATAGCTTTCTACCTGGCTCCAGTCCCGGGCGAACGATTCGCGCATCGCACCTTCTTCCTCGCCCCAGAAGCGGGTCTGGATGACCTGAATGGCATCGGACAGTAACTCCTGTGCCCCCGGCCGCTGCGCAACCACAGCCGAACTGGCCGCCAGTGCCACGAAGGCATGCAGATAGGCTTGTTTGTCGGCCTTGTCGCCCTCCGCCAGCGGTGCGCTGAACCAGCCGCCATGCTCGGCATCACGCAAAGGCCCGGCCAGTGCAGCGATGCCGTGGTCCACCAGCGCCGCACAGCCGGGGATGCCGCGCACGTGTGCCATGGCAAAGCTGTGGGTCATGCGGGCGGTGTTCATGGTTTCGGCGCGAGCGTTGTCGGGCAGCACGCCGCGCTCATCGAGGTTGCCGAACCCCTGGGGCAGCCGGGAGGCCTTGGCGAAATCGACCAGTCGGTTGCCCTCGCTGGCCAGCCACTGTTGGTGACCGGCAGCACGCAGCCAACTGCTGAAGAGATTGTTCTTATTGTCCATGAAGCTGTCTCGCCTCTGTAATTGAGCAGAGGCGAATCATGCCCGGCGCCACCCGCCTACAGCAAGCGCGCCGGGTAACAGCGTTTCAGGATCAGACCTTGAAGCGCGCCACCACCTGATTAAGATCACCGGCCAGACGCGACAACTCGTTGCTCGATGCGCTGATCTGGTTGGCGCCTTGGGTCGACTGCATCGACAGGTCGCGGATATTGACGATATTGCGATCCACTTCCCGCGCCACCTGCGCCTGTTCCTCGGCGGCGCTGGCGATCACCAGGTTACGCTCGGAAATCTGATTGATGGACGAGGTGATGTCGGTCAGTGATTCCCCGGCTCCCTGGGCCAGGGTCAGGGTTTCGTTGGCCCTGGCGCTGCTGGTCTGCATGGACTCCAGTGCCTCGGCGGAGCCGCTGCGCATGGCGCTGACCATCTTGTCGATTTCCAGGGTGGACTGCTGCGTGCGATGAGCCAGTGCCCGCACCTCGTCGGCCACCACGGCGAAGCCCCGGCCCGATTCCCCGGCCCGCGCCGCTTCAATGGCCGCGTTGAGTGCCAACAGGTTGGTCTGTTCGGCAATCGAGCGGATCACGTCCAGCACCTTGCCGATGTCCTGGGACTGGTCAGCCAGATTCTGCACCAGTGTCGACGTTGCCTGCACATTGGTGGTCAGGGTCTGGATCGACTGCACGGTCTCAACGACCCGCGCCTGGCCGGCCTGGGCGGAGCGATTGGAGTGGTTGGACGCATCGGAGGTAGACACCGCATTGCGCGCCACTTCCTCGACCGCCGAGGTCATTTCATTGATGGCGGTCGCCGCTTGATCGATTTCGGCATTCTGTTGGTGCAGGCCGCGATAGCTGTCTTCGGTGACCGAATTCAGCTCGGTGGCGGCAGAGGCCAACTGGGTCGCGGAGCTGCCAATGTGCTGCATGGCGGATCGAAGGTTGCCCTGCATCTTGTCCAGCGCGACCAACAGGCGAGTCACTTCGTCGCTGCCATCGACGCTGATCTTCTGGGTCAGATCCCCATTGGCCACATGTTCAGCTGCCGTGACCGCGCCTTCCAGTGGGCGCACGATGCTGCGGGTCAGCAGCAAGGCCAGGCCGACAGTGCCCAGGCCAGCAATGATCACGAAGATGAACACGATGTTGCGCGACTTCTCGTACTGCGCCTCGGCGGCCTTGCCTTCGGCGTCCACGCGCTGCACGTAAAAATCGCCCAGGTCCGACAACTGCTTGCCGGAACCGTCGACGATGGTTTTCATGTCCACCAGCAGCAACTTGTTCAACGCTTCACGATCATTCTGCGCGGCAATCACAAACGATTGATCCAGCGCCTTTTGATACTGCCCCAGGGTCACGCGGAACTGATCATCCAGGACCTTTTCTTCCGGGGTATCGACGAACGACGAAAAATAATCGAGTTTCTTGTTCAGATCGGCGCTGCGAACATCAAGCTGGCTGCGGTAAGTGGCAATGTTCTTCGGGTCCGGGTCAAGGGCCATACGCAGCGAGATGGTACGGATGCGCAGCATGATTTCCCGGATGTCGTTGACCACTCGCATGCTCGGCATCCAGTTGGTTTCGACCGCCACTTCACTCTCGCGGATCGCCGACATCTGCGCCAGGGCGAACCAGCCCAGCACGGCAACCAGAAGGGAAATCAGCGTGAAGCCAAGACCGGCACGGCGGGCGATGGTCAAATTGCGTAGGTTCATGCGCAAGCTCTTTTTTATTTGGCAGAAGGGGGTGGGCAGTAAGTTGTAGGACAACCCTAGGGGCTATCGACTGAAATGCGCCCTTCTTGAGTGCAAAAAGTTCAACGAAGTAATTATTTCAAAATATTTAGACAACCCCCTTGAGCGGGGTCCGACGAACGTCGTCACGCAAACGCGAAATCTGCTTGTCTAGACCTTGAATAGCGAGAAATCCCGCCCCCTCACTCGGCGGAACAAAAAGGAGATCTGCCATGCGTCTGGAAGGTTCATGTCACTGCGGCGAGGTCGAGTTCAGCCTCAACAGCGCTCACCCCTACCCTTATCAACGCTGCTACTGCTCCATCTGTCGCAAAACTCAGGGCGGCGGCGGTTACGCCATCAATCTGGGTGGCGATGCCAAGAGCCTCAACGTCAAAGGCCGCGAGCACATCTCGATCTACCACGCGAAAATGCGCGAAGACCACCACGTCAGTACCAGTAGTGCCGAGCGGCACTTCTGCAAGTTGTGCGGTAGCGGCCTGTGGCTGTTCAGCCCGGAGTGGCCGGAGCTGATCCACCCGTTCGCCTCGGCCATCGACACACCCCTGCCCACCCCGCCGGAACACACCCACTTGTTGCTGTACTCCAAGGCGTCATGGGTGGAGGTGAGTGTGAGAAAAGGCGACAAAGAGTTCGAGGGCTATCCCGAGGAGTCCATTGCCGACTGGCATGAACGGTTGGGGTTGGTGCGGTGATAAATCATCTTGAGCTGTAGGCGCTGCCGCAGGCTGCGAGTCATGGTTGTCTGAGGCACCGCGATTCGCAGCCTTCGGCAGCGCCTACGGGTGGATAGCGCAACTATATTCAGGAGACCTGCCATGCCTCTCCACGCAGTCGCCCGCTTTGCCGATTTGCCGACTGACCGCGCGACGCAGGTCACGATCGGCGACAAGACAATCGCTCTGGTACGTTTCGATGATCAGGTTCGCGCGTATCAAGGCAAATGCCCTCATGCCGGGGCTCCGCTGGCTGAAGGCGCCATCTGTAACGGCCAACTGATCTGTCCGTGGCACAAGGCAGCGTTTGCGATTGTCGACGGCAGTCTTCGCGAACCTCCCGCGCTGGACAGCTTGCAACGCTACCCGGCGCAGATAGTGGATGGCCAGGTGTTGGTCGATGATCAGCCAGTGCCCGTTGGCAATGAAAGGGTTGGCGCCGACTCGCGGTGCTTCGTGATTGTCGGTGCAGGTGCTGCGGGCACGGCTGCAGCGTCTGCGCTGCGCGATCAGGGCTTTGCAGGGCGGCTGGTCCTGATCGATCCGCAGCAGAACCCTGGCTATGACCGAACCGCCTTGAGCAAATTCGTGATCGCCGGGCAGATGTCGCCTGATGAAGTCCCGCTGTTGCGCGACGAGGACTTCTATCGCGATCAGCACATCGAGCGTGTTCAGGCGGCAGTGACGGGCATGGATCTGGAGAACAGACAGGTCACCTTCGATGGCGGTCGGCAACTGACTTACGATGCTGCACTGATCACCACCGGCGGCATTGCAAAACCACTGGAGTTGCCCGGCGCCCACCTGCGCCAAGTCCTGACATTACGCTCTCGTGACGATGCCAGCGCCTTGCTCGATGCGGCGCAGCCGGGCGGGCACGCGGTGATCATCGGCGACAGCTTCATCGGCCTGGAAGCAGCCTCGGCGTTGCGCGAACGCGGGCTGCAGGTCACCGTTCTGGCGCGCCATGAAATTCCTTTCCTGACCCAATTCGGCCAGCGCCTTGGCACGGCCATTCGCAGGCTTCACGAGCAAAACGGGGTGCTGTTTCGCACTCATGTCAACGCCGTGAAGTTCGAAGGTGAACTGCACCTCACCCATGTGGTGCTCAACAATGGCGAGCGTCTGCCTGCTGACCTGGTGCTGGTGGGCACCGGGGTGCGCCCCGCCACCGATTGTGTGCCCCAGGCCCACCGCGAAAAAGATGGCTCGCTGCGGGTGGATGCAGGCATGCAGGTTTGCCAAGGCTTATGGGCCGCGGGCGACATTGCGACCTTTCCGTTCGGGGCATCAACGCTGCGTATCGAGCACTGGAGGCTGGCACAACAACAGGCGCGGATTGCCGCACGTAACATGCTCGGCGGCGCGCAACGCTTCGAGGATGTGCCGTTCTTCTGGACCTTCCACTTCGGCAAACGGATCGATTATCTGGGCCATGCCGAGCAATGGGACGAGATCCAATTTATCGGCGAGCCTGAACACTTCGAATTCCTTGCGCTGATCTGCCAGGCTGACCAGGTTGCCGCCGTGGTTGCCTGTCAGTACGAACGCGCCATGGCGATGCTGGCCGAGCGCATGAAGCAACCGTTGCGGGTGGATGAGGCGATGCGTTTGATTGAAGGGCTGGCGAAGTAGGAAGGCTCAACGTCTGTGGGAGCAAATTCATTAACGAAGAGGCCGTTACATCCGGCAGAGATTTTTCGTCCTCAATGGCCCATTCGCGAATGAATTCGCTCCCACCAAAAACTCCCTCCGCGCAGGATCACACCTTTTCCGAGATCTCGATCAGATTCAGATCCGGGTCTCGCACATACACCGATCGAATCGGGCCGGTCGCGCCAGTGCGTAAAACCGGCCCTTCGACTATCGGCCAACTGCAGGCTTGCAAGCGCTGAATAACCTGCTCCAACGTAATCGAGGCAATGAAGCACAAGTCCAGCGCGCCCGGCACCGGCAAATGCGCCTTGGGCTCGAACTCCGCGCCACGAATGTGCAAGTTGATCTTCTGCGCGCCAAACCGGAAGGCCATACGCCCGGAACCGAACGTTTCAAGTTGCATGCCCAATACCCGGACGTAGAAATCCTGGGTGGCTTCGGCGTCTGTGGCGGTAAGAACCAAGTGGTCAAGATGATCGATCATGGGGGCTCCTGAACGGCCAATGCAGATGGCTATTTGTGCGGTTACTTGTGCGGTCAAGAGGTTATGCGAACCGAGCCAGCCTCACAACTTCAGCTTGGCCGGACGAAGAGTATCTCTGTGACCCGCCGTGCTGTTTGACGCTGGCCGTCAGAACACTTGCCATGGCACAGTGCTTGCCTTCCCAGGCTTACGAAGCCAGCCCACGTAACGCGAAGCATGCCCTTCTGAAGAGAATCGCTCTTGGCCAGACCCCGAATCGTTTACCTGTTCCCCGCTCTGTTGATGCTCCAGTCCTGCACCTTGCTGGCCAGTGCCGACAAGCCATCGCCAGGCTTTGCCGAGTATCGTCAGCAGACCCTGAAGACCCTCGAACAACGGCGCAGTTTCCAGACGGTCGATCATGCCACGGAAGTGCAGTGGAATGGCCCGCAGGAGTGGCGCCCGGAGGGTCAGCCCACACGCGGGATTCTGCTGGTGCACGGCCTGGGGGATTCGCCCTGGTCGTTTCATGATGTGGGCGCCAGGCTCGCTGCGCAGGGCTTTCTGGTGCGCACGGTGCTGTTGCCGGGGCATGGCACACAACCATCGGACATGCTCGACGTCACGCTCAAGCAATGGCAGGACGTGGTCCGCGAGCAGGCGCAGACCTTGAGCCGGGAAGTGCCCAAGGTGTACCTGGGTGGTTTTTCCACAGGTGCGAATCTGGTGCTGGACTATGCCTATGACCACGACGACATCGCCGGGCTAGTGCTGTTTTCGCCAGCGTTTCGCTCGGACAGCGCTTACGCTTGGGTCACCCAATGGATTTCCTGGGTGCGCCCATGGCTGGCCAGCCCGGACGATCCGCTACGGCCGCTGCAAACCCCATTGCGTTACCTGAACGTGCCCACCAACGGGTTCGCGCAGTTCTACCGCAGCAGCGTGCTGGCGCAAAAACGCCTGGGACAGCGCAACTACGAAAAGCCGGTGTTCGTTGCCATCACCCAGCACGACTCAGTATTGGACACCGGTTATGTGCTGGATAACTTCAATCAGCGCTTCACCCACCCCGCCAGCCGCCTGATCTGGTACGGCGACAGCCCCGCCGACGCAGCAAAAACCTCGCGTGTGCTGGTGCGCAAGGATTACTTGCCGGAATACCGCATCAGCCAGTTTTCGCACATGGGTCTGCTGTTCGCCCCGGACAATCCGCTGTACGGCGTGGACGGTCAGCAACGCATCTGCTGGAACGGCCAGGAAACCCCGGACATGCAACGCTGCCTGGCGGGCGAATCGGTCTGGTATTCGGATTGGGGTTACCGCGAGGCCGGCAAAGTCCACGCGCGGTTGACGTTCAACCCGTATTTTGAATGGCAGTCGACGGTGATGATGCAGGTGTTGGGTGCGCCCGTCGAATGACCGATCCCTGTAGGAGATCCCCCCGTCGTCCAGACGCCGTGCTGTCGCGCGGCAAACACAGGACCTGTGGGAGCGAGCTTGCTCGCGAAGGCAATGTTCCTGCCTTCAGAAATACATGCTGATGTCCCGGCCCCTTCGCGAGCAAGCTCGCTCCCACAGTATCCCGTATCGCCAATATGGCATTACCTCAATCCACCGGAGCCAATCGCTCGCGGCTGTTGCTTAAATGTGTCCACATGGCGGCGCGGGCAGCGTCGGGGTCCTGGCGGCGGATGGCGGCGAGCAAGGCTTCGTGTTCCAGATTGGCCAGGTAACCATGCCGCGCGAGGTTGGTGCCGGCCCGCTCAGTGGCGTTGATCCGGCTGCGGGGGATCACCGCGCTGCCCAGGTGCAGCATGATTTCGGTGAAGTACGAATTGCCGGTGGCTTCGGCAATCAGCATGTGGAAACGCTTGTCGGCTTCAACGCAGCTGTCTTCATTGGCCAGCAGGTTCTGGTAGTCATCCAGTGCCTGACGCATCGCCGCCAGGTGCTCATCGGTGCGGCGTAAGGCAGCCAGTGCCACCGCCTGGGTTTCCAGGCCCATGCGCAATTCGATGATGTCCCGCACGCTGGCCGCAGTTTCGACCTTCAAGTGCAGGCCCGTCTGATTGCCGCGCTCCAGCACAAAGGTGCCGACCCCGTGATGGGTTTCCACCAGCCCCGACGCCTGTAACTTAGAGATCGCCTCACGCACCACCGTGCGGCTGACGCCATGCTGGCGAACGATTTCGTTCTCCGAAGGCAGCTTCTGCCCCGCCGCTATCTTGCCCAGCAGGATTCGCTGACTCAGGTCGGTGACCAGGTCAGTGGCGAGGTTGTGTTGCCGCCGCTTGGGGGCCGGCCGGGTGGGCTCTTGCATGAGAGGAGGTCCTGAACAGCCAATGATCGTGCGCAGCCACCGGGTAGCCGAGCGCTGTGACGAATACTAGCACCGGGCAACCGATACTTGTCAGACAAGTCATGTGTCGAGCACTCATTCAACTTGTATGACAACAGCGCTTTGATGACATGACGCCGTTGGGCTGGAGACCCTGTAGTTAGCGGGCTTCAGTTTAAAACCGCCTCAACCACGACCGAGACAAATTACCAGCAAAACCAACACTATCCAATTGATATATATAGTATTTTTATCACTTGTACATAAAGATCACAGCGTTCGAACAGGCGCAACCATTACCTCAAAAAAACACTCAAAACATCCCGACAGGCACTTGCGCAACCGCCGCACACTTGTATGATGTCTATTAACACGAGCTACCAGCTTGTCCAACCCCGCATAAAAATAACGAGTGGGAGATACAACTGTGAACACATCCAATTCCCGGATGGGTGACGGTGCAGATTCGGTTTTGACCTCAGCAGTCTCGAAGGTCAAACGCCACATCCTGCCACTGTTCGTCATCATGTTTATCGTCAATTACATTGACCGGGTAAACATCGGTTTCGTGCGCTCGCACATGGAGCACGACCTGGGTATCGGCGCAGCCGCCTATGGCTTTGGTGCCGGCCTGTTCTTCATCGGTTACGCTTTATTCGAAGTCCCTTCCAACATGCTCCTGCAAAAAGTCGGTGCCCGCATCTGGCTGACCCGCATCATGTTCACCTGGGGCATCGTCGCCACCTGCATGGCGTTCATCCAGAACGAAACCCACTTCTATATCCTGCGTTTTCTGCTGGGCGTTGCCGAAGCAGGCTTTTTCCCGGGCGTGATTTATTACTTCACCCGCTGGCTGCCAGGCGTCGAGCGCGGCAAGGCTATCGCGATTTTCCTCAGTGGCTCTGCCATCGCCTCGCTGATCTCCGGCCCGCTTTCCGGCCTGCTGTTGCAGATCACTGGCTTCGGCATGAAAGGCTGGCAGTGGATGTACTTCATCGAAGGCATGTTCTCGGTGGGTCTGTGCGCATTCGTGTGGTTCTGGCTTGACTCCAAACCTCATGACGCCAAATGGCTGACCCGTGAAGAGCAGGACGCGCTGGTCAATGCCATCGACCAGGAGCAACGTGACCGCGAAGCCGCCAACCCGATCAAGGCCTCAATTGGCAAGCTGCTCAAGGACCGCCAGATCATCCTGTTCTGCCTGATCTACTTCTTTATCCAGCTGACTATTTACGCCGCCACCTTCTGGTTGCCGAGCATCATCAAGAAGATGGGCGATCTGAGCGACATCCAGGTCGGGTTGTTCAACTCGATCCCGTGGCTGCTGTCGATTGTTGGTATGTACGCTTTCGCCTCACTGTCGGCCAAATGGAAGCGCCAACAAGCCTGGGTCGCTTGCGCCCTGCTGATCGCCGCCGCCGGGATGTTCATGTCCACCACCGGCAGCCCGATCTTTGCCTTCGTCGCGATCTGCTTTGCTGCACTCGGCTTCAAGTCGGCGTCGTCCCTGTTCTGGCCGATCCCCCAGGCGTATCTGGATGCCCGCATCGCCGCCGCCGTGATCGCCTTGATCAACTCGGTGGGCAATCTGGGCGGCTTCGTTGCGCCGACCACCTTCGGCCTGCTGGAGCAACACACCGGTTCGATCCAGGGCGGCCTGTACGGCCTGACCGCGACCTCGATCATCGCCGCCATTATTGTTTTCGCTGCACGCAACACCCCGAAGCCCGGCAAGACGACGGCAGACCCCACACCCGCGACTGCCGCCCACTCTTGATCCCGCGACGACTATAAAAAAGGACTGACAACCATGAACCAGAATCTGCACAAAACTCCCGTGATCACCAGCATGCAAGTGATCCCGGTAGCCGGCCACGATGACATGCTGCTCAACCTCAGCGGCGCCCACGGCCCTTACTTCACACGCAACATCGTGATCCTGCAGGACAACGCCGGGCATACGGGTGTCGGCGAAATCCCCGGCGGCGAACGTATTCGCCAGACCCTGGAGGATGCCCGGCAACGCGTGATCGGCAGCCCGATTGGCACGTATCAGAAGATTCTCAACGACGTGCGCACCACCTTTGCCGAACGCGACTCCGGCGGTCGTGGCCTGCAGACTTTTGACCTGCGCGTAACCATCCACGCCGTCACTGGCCTGGAAGCCGCCCTCCTCGACCTACTGGGCCAGCACCTGGACGTACCGGTCGCCGCCCTGCTGGGCGAAGGTCAGCAGCGCGATGAAGTGAAGATGCTCGGCTATCTGTTCTACGTCGGCGATCAAGGCAAGACCAACCTGGCCTATCGCCGGGAAAACGATGCTGACAACGACTGGTTCCGCGTGCGCCATGAGGAAGCCCTGACTCCGGACGCCGTGGTGCGTCTGGCCGAAGCCGCCCAGGCACGCTACGGCTTCCAGGATTTCAAACTCAAAGGCGGCGTGCTCAGCGGTGACGCGGAAATCGAAGCGGTGACGGCCCTGGCCGAACGCTTCCCCGAGGCACGCATCACCCTCGACCCCAACGGCGCCTGGTCGCTGAAAGAGGCTATCCGCCTGTGCCGGGATCAGCATCATGTGCTGGCGTATGCCGAAGACCCTTGTGGTGCCGAGAATGGTTATTCGGGCCGTGAAGTCATGGCCGAATTCCGCCGCGCCACGGGCCTGAAAACTGCCACTAACATGATCGCCACCGACTGGCGTGAAATGGGCCACGCGATTCAGCTGCAATCAGTGGACATCCCGCTGGCCGACCCACATTTCTGGACCATGCAGGGTTCGGTACGCGTCGCGCAAATGTGCAACGAGTGGGGCCTGACCTGGGGTTCGCATTCCAACAACCACTTCGATATTTCCCTGGCGATGTTCACCCACGTGGCCGCCGCTGCGCCGGGCGATATCACCGCCATCGACACCCACTGGATCTGGCAGGACGGTCAGCGCCTCACCAAAGCGCCGCTGGAAATCGTCGGCGGTTGCGTGCAGGTGCCGAAGAAGCCGGGCCTTGGGGTCGAGCTGGACATGGATCAGGTCCACAAGGCTCACGAACTGTACAAAGGCATGGGCCTGGGAGCACGGGATGACAGCGCCGCCATGCAATTTTTGGTGCCGGACTGGAAGTTCAACAACAAGCAGCCGTGCCTGGTGCGGTGATTTTTTGAACACTTGATATCGAACAATTGTGGGAGCGAATTCATTCGCGAATGCGGTTGTGCACACGACGAACCTCTATCGGATGTACCGGCCTTTTCGCGAATGAATTCGCTCCCACAGTTGACCCCATTTCACCCCAGGCTGTTACGGCGCCTGCAGGTCTGAATATTTGCCAAGCTGGCATACGGCGCGCAACCCCCTTGTGCGCCGTTTTTTATGGGCGCTCGGCCCCGTGCTAAGGTTCGTGCATCTCTCGCCACGAAGCCCTGCCATGTCCCATATCGCGCATACCCACCCTCGCTTGAGCATCGCCGCAGCCCTCGGCGTAACGAGCGGTATCGCCGCGGCCCTTCTCTTCCCGCATTTCTCAGTCACCAGCAAATGCCTGATCGCCTGGAATGTCGGGGTATGGATCTATCTGCTGCTGATCCTGATACGCACCTTTCGCACCAATGCAGCCGATGCCGAGCGGATCTCCATGATCGAGGACGAAAACGCCGGGCTGGTGTTGTTCACCGTCTGTGTCGCGGCGCTGGCCAGCCTGGCAGCGATCACCCTGGAGTTGGCGGGCAGCAAGGAGATGACCCACGATGACCGGGCGATGCACTACGCCTTTACCGGGCTGACCATCGTCGGTTCATGGCTGGTGACCGGGGTGATTTTCAGCCTGCATTACGCCCGCCTGTTTTACACGTGGAAAGGCAAGGAACCGGCCCTGCGTTTTGCCGATGGCGAGAAACACCCGGACTATTGGGACTTCCTGTACTTCTCCTTCACCCTCAGTGTGGCCGTGCAGACCTCGGACGTGGGTGTTGCCACGCCTGGCCTGCGCAAAATCGTCCTGGCGCAAAGCCTGATCGGCTTCGTTTTCAACACGGCGATCCTGGGCTTCTCGATCAATATTGCCGCCGGGCTGTTTGGCTAGCGCGCAATCTGGCGCTAAGGTGGCGTCACAACCCTATAAAAGCGCTTAAAAAGGCGAACCCGACATGACGCAAATGCAAATCGCAGTGCTCGATGACTGGCAATCCGTCGCCAGCACCGTAGTGGACTGGTCCGTGCTCGATAGCATCGGCCAGGTCAGCTTCCTGCACGAATACCCCGCCGACACCGATACCCTGGCCGCGCGCTTGCAAGGCTATGACGTGATCTGCGTGATGCGCGAACGAACGACGTTCGATGAGGCCCTGCTCAGCCAACTGCCGCACCTCAAACTGCTGGTGACTGGCGGCATGCGCAATGCGGCCATTGATGTAAAGGCCGCCGGACGGCTCGGCATTCAGGTCTGTGGCACCGAGAGTTACAAGCATGCCGCGCCGGAATTGACCTGGGCGCTGATCATGGGCCTGACCCGTAATCTGGCAGGCGAAGCCAACTCATTGCGCGAGGGTCAGTGGCAGATCGGCCTGGGCAGTGACTTGCATGGCAAGACGCTGGGCATTCTGGGCCTGGGCAGCATCGGCAAATGGATCGCCCGCTACGGCCTGGCGTTTGGCATGAAGGTCATCACGTGGAGCGAAAACCTCACTGCCGAAGCGGCGGCCGAGTCCGGCGTGACCTACGTCAGCAAGCAGGAGCTGTTCGAGCAGGCGGATATTCTGTCCATTCACCTGGTGCTCAGCGACCGCAGTCGCGGGCTGGTCGATCAACAGGCGCTGGCCTGGATGAAGCCCACCGCCTACCTGATCAATACCGCTCGCGGGCCGATTGTCGATGAAGCCGCGCTGATCGAAACCCTGCAGCAACGCCGCATCGCCGGTGCCGCGCTGGATGTGTTTGCCGTC
Source organism: Paucimonas lemoignei (assembly GCA_900475325.1). Taxonomy (GTDB): domain Bacteria; phylum Pseudomonadota; class Gammaproteobacteria; order Pseudomonadales; family Pseudomonadaceae; genus Aquipseudomonas. The sequence goes on along the minus strand of LS483371.1, from coordinate 2,537,412 downwards.
GAGCCACTGCCCGCCGAACATCCATTCCGCACCCTGGACAATGTGCTGGCGACCCCTCATGTCGGCTACGTGACTGAAAATAATTACCGAATGTTCTTCAGCCAGATGATCGAAGATATTCAGGCGTGGGATGCGGGTGCACCGATAAGGGTATTTGCTTGAACGACCAGCTGCATACAACCGGGATATGTGGGACCGGCTTTAGCCGGGAAGAGGTCGGTACATTCACTGCATCTGTGTCGCAAGGACTGCCGCTTTCCCGGCTAAAGCCGGTCCCACGACGAAAACAAAAGCTTGAGGACGTTAACCATGAACCCATTCCACCTCGACAGCGTCCTGCTGGTCATCGACATGCAATACGACTTCATGCCAGGGGGCGCGTTGGCGGTGGCCGAGGGCGATACGCTGGTGCCGCTGATCAATCGCCTCGGGCAACAGTTTCGGGGTGTCGTGATCACTCAGGATTGGCATCCAGCCGGGCATATTTCGTTCGCGTCCAGCCATAGCGGGCGGGTGCCGTTCGAGGTCACCACCCTGCCCTACGGCCCGCAAACTCTCTGGCCGGATCACTGCATCCAGGGCAGCCATGGCGCGCAGTTGCATGCCGAACTGGACCTGCCCCACGCGCAACTGATCCTGCGCAAAGGCTGCAATCCGCACATCGACAGTTACTCGGCTTTTCTCGAAGCCGACCGCCAGACACCCACGGGCCTTGCCAGTTACTTGAAGGAGCGCGGGGTCAAGAACGTATTCGTAGTCGGCCTGGCGCTGGATTTCTGCGTGGCGTGGTCAGCGCTGGATGCCCGAGCAGCCGGTTTTACCACCGTGGTGATCGAAGACGCCTGCCGCGCCATCGACATGAATGGCACGCTGGACAAGGCCTGGGGGGATATGCAGGCTGCCGGGGTGACGCGCATGGCCAGCAGCGAAATACTGAGAGAATGACAACGTCCACGATGGCGGCGCAGGGTCTCATGTGGGAGATTCTATGGTTTTGATCAAGCCATTATTCCGAGAGTTATTGATCGCCTGGAATACAGCCTTCGCAAGCAAGCTTGCTCCCACAGGGTTTGTGGCATCCTTGAGCAAGCCTGCTTCCACAGATTCTGTGGCCTACTCAAATCCGTGGGAGCGAATTCATTCGCGAAGGGGTCAGCCCTGAACAATATCAGGGTCTGACACACCGCTTTCGCGAATGAATTCGCTCCCACACAGGCTGCACAGTACTATTGCGGCCTTCAACAACACTCGTACCGTGCCGGCGTATTCAACGCTCACGCGAAAGGCTTTGCACCGACAGGTCCAGCGCCTTCTGCATATCCAGTCGCGCCGAGCGGCCGATGTTTTTGTCGTCCAGCTGATAATTGCGCTCGGACGGCAGGATCGGAGCGGTGAGGTCGTCGGCATCCATGGCCTCGAAATCGAAATTGCCACCGATGGGCATGGCGCTGCGGCGCAACAGCATGCGCAGTTGCTCGGGCGTCAATTGCGGGTTGATCGACAGCATGGCCGCGACAATCCCGGTAACCATCGGGGTGGCATAGGACGTGCCGCAGTGCACCGCGCCCTGCTCGTCAGCGTTCAGCGTGGAGGCGCGAGTGCAGGCGGCGGCCATGATGTCCACGCGGCTGTCGACGTTGGATGACGCACGCTTCTCAACGTAGGCCGGGTCGTCGATGGGCAGATCGTCGTCCTTGCTGCGCTGATGCCCGCCGACCACCAGCAGCTGATCGGTGATGAACGACGACGGCAAACGGTATTCATCGCTGCCTGAAAAGGATGAGCCGTTACCCGCCGAGTTGATCACCACCACATCCGGGTGCTCGCGCCGCAACCAGAGGAAGAACTCCTCCAACAGCTCTTCATAGCCGGACATCGCCAGGCCAGAGCGAATCAGCGAATCCACTTCATCACCCTCGACGTTTTTCGCCCCGACCCGATGCAGACCCCAGCTCCAGTTGATGACCCGTGCGCCGTCCTCCACCAGGTTGACGGATGCAGCCACGTTGGCTGTGATCCCGGCGTCCGAGTTGCGCTCGACGATCACCTCGAAACCCTGGCTGACGCCGTCCAGCGCCCGCAGAAAGCCGGTATTGCCGCCCTTGGCCGTGTCGGCGGCGAGTATTCCGGCCACTGTCGAGCCGTGCCCATCGGGCTTTTTCGCGTCGCGGGCATACAGGCAGGTACGCGGCTTGCCGGATTGGCAGTCGCCGAGGTAATCGGCGAAGTCCGGCGCATCGAAATCCACCTCGCGCTCGATGATGCCGATGCGGATCGGCACCGGCTTGATCGGCGAGGTTTTAGCGGGAATCCGGCGCTGATAATAATTCACCGCGTCCATGAACCGGTTCGCCGCCCATTGCTCCTGAGTGGGCTTGGGCTGCTTGCCGTCGCTGGGGGCGGCTTCGGTTTCTGAGGATTGATTGCCCTTGAGCTCAGCAGCAGATTCCTCGACCACCACCGCATCCACGCTGACTTCGCTGCCAATACGCAGGACCAGGGCGTCGCGGTGTATCAAGTCCTTTACCGGCAGACGCAACTGGTAAGTATTGAGCGGCGCGATGGCGCCCACCACCGTCGCGCCGAATTTGTGGGCAATGCGCTGTGCTTCCTCGGCGCCTTTGAAGCGTTCTTCGATGATCACGCTGACCAGGTCGACATAGCTGGTCAGGCCGTCCATGTTTTTCGCCACTTCCTGCGGCGTTGCAGCCAGCACGTGACTGCCTGCCATGCTCAGCCAGACCGCATTGCTGCTACGGCCATCCTGCTCCAGCCACAGCGGCCCGCTGCGCCAGTCGGCGGCACTGAGACGCAGCTTGAGCTGCTGGCCATCGCGTTCCAGCAGCCACTGCGGCAGCGGTTTGCCGTCCAGCTTGAGCTGCACATCTCCAGGCCCAAGGCCGCGCACGCCCACGCAGAACGTCTGTTGCTCGCGGCCTGTCAGGTCGTCACAGCGTTGCAGGCGCTCGACCCGCAAGGCTTCCTCGGCCTGAACGCAGGAAATGCTCGCCAGAGCGGCTATAAACGCAGGGAACAGGGCACGACTTAGCATGGATCATTCCTGAGGGACGCGACGATAGCAGTCTGACTGCCCCGCCGCCCCAGGGTTCAGGAAGCGCCGAGTGCGAAGTCTTTCAGCCTGTCGCCTTCCATGCGATAGCGCACCCATTCGTCCTGCGGCGCGGCGCCGATGGATTTATAGAACTCGATGGCGGGTTCGTTCCAGTCCAGCACGCTCCATTCGAAACGCCCGCAACCGCTGTCATGAGCGATTTTGGCCAGGTGACGCAACAATTGTTTACCCGCGCCCACGCCGCGGTGTTCCAGGGAAACGAACAGGTCTTCCAGGTACAGGCCCTTGCGGCCCTGCCAGGTGGAATAGTTGAAGAAATACACCGCAAAACCGATGGGTTTGTCGTTGAGCAGGCAGATCAAGCCATGCGCCGGCGAGGCCTCGTCAAACAGGCTACGCTCGATATCAGCCACGCTGGCCAGCACTTCATGCTCGGCTTTTTCATAGATCGCCAGCTCAGTGATGAAGCCCAGAATCACCTCGGCATCGGCGCGGGTGGCTTGACGAATGTGTACGCTCACGACTGTCTCCTTTTTATTGAACAATCCGGTGGGTTCGGCACGAACGACCGGCGTGCGATTGTGTCTCAACCAGCAGCCCGGCGCAGCATTAAACCGTCTACGCCCTCACTCGCATTAAGGAAGTTGTATGGACGATAACGCAGCAGGCAGAACACCGGGGTTATCCGCTGAAGAAGAGCGCGAAGTCGACGAGAATCAGCCGCCCCGCGCCGCGGTGCTGCACGAGACCATTCGCATTCAAGGCGATCACGAGCTTGAGCGCAGTATCGCGGCCTTGTGGTGGTCAGCCCTGGCGGCGGGCCTGACCATGGGCCTTTCGCTGATGGCGATGGGTTTGTTCAAATCGCGCCTGCCGGATGTCGAATCCAGCCACGTGATTGCCAGCCTGGGCTACTCGGCCGGTTTTCTCGCGGTCATCCTGGCGCGCCAGCAACTGTTTACCGAAAACACCCTGACCGCCGTGCTGCCGGTGATGAGCAAACCCACCCTGCAGAACTTCGGCCGCCTGTTTCGGTTGTGGGGCGTGGTGCTGTTCGGCAACTTGTGTGGCACCTTGCTGGTGGCGTACGTCATGTTGAATTTGCCGATTTTCGACACCCAGACTGACCACGCCTTTCTGGAGATCGGCCGCAAAGTCATGGAAAACGATGTGATGCACATGTTTTCCAAGGGCATCGTGTCCGGCTGGATGATCGCCACCATGGTGTGGATGATCGCGTCCATGGAAGCCGCCAAGATCTGGATCATCATCCTGATTACTTACCTGATGGCCTTGGGCGATTTCACTCACATTGTGGTCGGGTCTGCTGAAGCGTCCTACCTGGTGTTCGCCGGTGAACTGTCCTGGAGTGACTTCTGGCTGATATTCGCCGCACCGACCCTGGCCGGCAATATCATTGGCGGCAGCTTTATCTTCGCCATCCTCAGCCACGCCCAGATCCGCAGCGAGAAAGACACCACCGCCAAGCTGGAGCGTGATCGCCTGAAGAAAATCGATGACAGGAAGCGCGAGAAAGAAGAGAAGGAAAAGCAAGAGCAGACTGCCTGAATTTAAACGCTGTTCCGTGGGAGCGAGCTTGCTCGCGAAGAGGCCATCATTTGCAAAGCATTTCTGTGCCCGGAATGAAGCCTTCGCAAGCAAGCTTGCTCCCACAGGGATGATGTTGGTCCCTGGTAGATGAAAATCTTTTCAGAATCTGTTCAGGTCTTTTCCGCCAGAATACCGTTTTTGGCTGTAATTCCCTTCAGGCGGCAAGATGACCCGAATTCTGACCATCGAAGACGATGCTGTAACGGCGCAGGAAATCGTCGCTGAATTGAGTAGCCACGGCCTTGAGGTGGACTGGGTCGACAACGGCCGCGAAGGCCTGGCTCGGGCCGTCAGTGGCGACTACGACCTGATCACCCTGGACCGCATGCTGCCGGAAGTCGATGGTCTGGCGATTGTCACGACGTTGCGCGCGCAAGGCATCTCCACGCCGATTCTGATGATCAGCGCCCTGTCTGATGTCGACGAACGTGTCCGTGGGCTGCGCGCAGGCGGTGACGATTATCTGGCCAAGCCGTTTGCGTCCGATGAAATGGCCGCCCGGGTCGAAGTGCTGCTGCGTCGCCGCAATCCGGTGGCCGCTGCCGAGACCCTGCTGCGGGTCGCGGATCTGGAGCTGAACCTGATCAAGCGCGAAGCCAGCCGTGGCCAAAGCCCGCTGACCCTGCTGCCCACCGAGTACAAGCTGCTGGAATTTCTGATGCGCAACAGCGGGCAGATCATTACCCGCATGATGATTTTCGAGGAAGTCTGGGGCTATCACTTTGATCCCGGCACCAACCTGATTGACGTGCACATCGGTCGCCTGCGCAAGAAGATCGACCCGCCTGGCGTGGCGCCGCTGATTCGAACCGTGCGAGGCTCGGGTTATGTCATTGCTGAACCCGTCTAAAGGCTGGCGCTCATCCAGCAGCCGATTGTTGGCGCTCTACAGTTTTCTGTTCGTGGCCTGGAGCTGCACCCTGATTGGCGTCGTGTACTGGGAAGTCAGCACTTACCTGAGCAACCTCGCCCACCATTCCCTGATGCAACGCCAGCAACTGTTCGCCCGTTTCGAGGGCGAGCAATTGATCGAAGCGTTGACCGCCAGCATTACCTTCGACATGCGTGCCGTGGACGCCTACGGCCTGTTCGACGCTGACTTGCGGCCCCTCAGCGGCCCGATCAAGGCGATCCCGCCGAGCCTGCCGCTGGACGGCGAAATCCACCAGTTGAGCAATTGCATCGACACCGAAGACCCGCATATGCCGCAGAACACCTGCGATGCGGTCGCCACCCAGACCCGGGACGGGCACTGGCTGGTGCTGGTGCGCGACAACGGCTCGCTGTTTGCCGTGACCACCCTGATTTTGCATGCGCTGCTCTGGGGCCTGTCACTGACGATCATTCCGGGCGTCGCGGGCTGGCATTTGTTGCGGCGGCGCCCGCTGCAACGCATCCGTGATATCCAGGCCAGCGCCGAAGCCATCGTCGCCGGCAACCTGGCGCAACGCCTCCCGGTCTCGGCCAGGCGCGACGAACTGGACATGCTCGCGGTCATCGTCAATGCCATGCTCGAGCGCCTTGAAAAACTCATGAATGAGGTCAAGGGCGTATGCGACAGCATTGCCCACGACCTGCGCACGCCCCTGACCCGCCTGCGGGCCAAGCTTTATCGCATTCAGCAGCAGTCGCCGGAGGACTCGCTGGTCGCCACCCAGATGGATCAGGTGATTGCCGAAGCCGACACCTTGATGGCGCGCTTTCGCGGGTTACTGCGTATCTCGGAGATCGAGGACCACCAGCGACGCTCGGCGTTTGTCGCAGTGGATCCCGCCGCGCTGCTGCGCGAGCTGCATGACTTCTACCTGCCGCTCGCGGAAGAAGGCGGCGTCATGCTTTCACTGGAAACGGAAGGCTCATTGCCGCCCGTGCTCGGCGACCGCGCGCTGTTGTTTGAGGCCCTGGCCAATCTGCTGAGCAATTCAATCAAGTTCACCCCGCCCGGCGGCAAGGTCATTCTGAGCGCCAGGGCAGATGGCGACAGCACCTGGATCGACGTTCAGGACGCGGGCCCCGGCATCCCGGAAGCCGAGCGAAAAATGGTGTTCCAGCGGTTCTATCGCAGCGAAGAAGGCAACCAGCACAGTGGCTTCGGCCTGGGCCTGTCCATCGTCGCGGCCATCGTCAACCTGCACGGCTTCACCCTGCACATTGGCACCAGCGAACTGGGCGGCGCGATGCTGAGCCTGGAGTGCAGGCAGACGGTGGCGGTGGTTTGAGGGTAATGCAATAAAAATGGATACGTGGGACCGGCTTTAGCCGGGAAGGCGGCGGTTCTACCAACACATATGCAGTGCCAGTGCCGCCCTCTTCCCGGCTAAAGCCGGTCCCACGACGACGGGTTATGCGAAATCGAACAACCGTTGCGGCGCATCAATCAGCAGCGCTTGTCGCACTTCATCGGAACATCCCAGATCCCGCAACTGCCCCACCACATCGCCATAGCCGATTTCGCTTTCGTGCTGGGTATGCGGCCAGTCGCTGCCCCAGACCAGTCGGTCCAGGCCAAAACCCTTGATGAGCAACGGCAATGCGGCGCAGGCAAATGCAGCGTTTTGCTCAGTGCTGCCGCCAAGGCGATAGATGCCGGAGACCTTGACCCACACTCGACCGCTCGCGCCGCATTCGAGCAACGCCTGAAAGGCCGGGTGATCAACCCCGAGCCGGGCGTCCGGGCGACCGAAGTGATCAACCACGATTTTGCAGTCAAACGGCAGCAGGCTGCTGATCAGCCCCGGAATATCGTCGACGCCACGATGCAACTCAACGTGCCAGCCCAGCGTCGCCACGTCATCAAGCAGACGTTGCCAAGCAGGTTCGGAAAAGTCCGGCAGCGGCTTGCCCATCAGGTTCAGACGGATGCCGACGATGCCCTGCTCCGCCATGCGCTGAAGCTCGGCACGGCTAATCGCGACGTCCACCACGGCCACGCCACGCAGCTGCGATGGCGCCCGCTTCAGAGCATCAAGCATGTAGCGGTTATCGGTGCCCAGGAAACTCGGCTGCACCAGCACGCCATGGCTCAAACCATGCTCGCGAAGTTGCTCAAGGTAAGCCTCCAGAGTGGCGTCATATTGCGGGGTGTAACGGCGCCCGGAAGTCAGTTCAAGGTCGCGGCTGAACACATGGGCATGACCATCAATGCCCTGCATCGGGAAAGTACGGGTGTCGTCAGGCATGGATCTCATCTATCAAGGAGGCGCGGTGCAGGCGCATCGCGCGGGTTTACAACACGTCAGGCTTGCTGCGGTGCTTCTCGTCCTTGAGCTTCATCCGTCGCGGCCGTGGTGGCTTCCAGGTTGCGACCACGGGTTTCGGGCAGGCAAAGTGCGGCGAGTACCGCCACGCCGTAGGCAATACCGGCATCGATGCCAATCGCAGTGCCCAGGGACATGGACTCACTCATGTGACCGACCATGAACGGGAATACCGCAGACAACACCCGGCCGAAGTTGTAGCAGAAACCAACCCCGGCACCGCGCACGTCAGCGGGATACAACTCGTTGAAGAACGAACCCAGACTCGCCGGGATGCCTGCCGCAAAGAAACCCAGCGGGAAGCCCAGGAACAGCATTTGAGTGTTGGTCAGCGGCATGAACACGTAGCACTGCACGGTGATGACGCAGCACAGGGCGAATAACACGATGTTCATGCGTCGACCGATACGATCGATCAGGAAGCCACTGGCGATACAGCCACACCAGAACGCGACGATGATCACTGCCAGGTAGCCGCCGGAGTTGAGCACGGACAGGTTGCGCTCAGTCTTGAGGAACGTTGGCAACCAAGTCATGACCGCGTGATAACCGCCATGGGCGCCCAGGCCGAGAATGCCGCCGAGCAACGTCACGCGAATAAGCTCCGGACGGAAGATCCCGGCCATGGATTTGAAAAAGCTCTTGGGCGGAGTCTTTTCTTTCTGCTGACGCTGGAAGCTGTCGGGCTCTTCGACGTTGCGGCGCACCCAGATAATCAGCAGCGACGGCAGCAGGCCCACCAGGAACATCAAGCGCCAGGCGATATCCTGCGGCACCAGCGAATAGATCAGCGTGAAGACCAGCACTGCCAGGCCCCAACCCACGGCCCACGCGCTCTGCACGGTGCCCATCACCTTGCCGCGGTACTTGGACTGAATGGTCTCGGCCATCAGCACAGCGCCCGCCGCCCACTCACCACCGATGCCGAAGCCTTGCAGGGCTTTGACGATGAGCAACTGGTTGAAGCCGGTGACGAAAGCCGACAGAAAGGTGAAAAACGAAAACCACAGAATCATCCATTGCAGCGTGCGGACCCGGCCGTAACGGTCCGACAACGTCCCGCCGACCCAGCCACCCAGCGCCGAGGTCACCAGCGTGACACCGCTGATCAGCCCGGCATCGCCCTTGGTGAGTGCGAACGCTGCGATCAGCGCGGGAATCGCAAGACCGAACATCTGCACTTCCAGCGCATCCAGCGACCACCCGCCGAAGCAGGCCCAAAAGGTTTTGCGCTCACGAGGAGTGACTTGGCGATACCAGCTGAACATTGTTTTTGTCCTTATAAGGGTTTACCCGGCGCCCTTGTCGGGCCTGTTACAGATCTATGTTTGAGTTAATCCCGTGGGACCGGCTTTAGCCGGGAAGGCTGCATCCCTGGCCCTGCATCGAGAGGATGTGCCGGCCTCTTCCCGGCTAAAGCCGGTCCCACAGCGGACTCACACATTTCAGAGAAAAGCTGAGGCAGCAGCCTCAGCGGATTTCGACGCTGTAGCGGAAGTGGCTGGCGTGGCCCCGTGAGCGACGCCATTCCAGAGGTTCTCCGGCGTAATTGCGCGCGACACGCTCGATCACCACCACCGGGCTATTGGCCGGGATCTGCAACAAGCGAGCATGGGCATCGCCGACGGCTTCGGCGGTCAGGGTTTCTTCGGCGTAGGCCACCACCTGACCGCACAGCGCTTCATAGATCGGGTACAACAACGGGCCCTGACGCTGCAGGTCGTTGTCCAGCAATGCCTGGAACTGCACACGCGGCAGCCAGATTTCCTCGGCCAACACCGGCTGCGCATCCATCAAACGCAAACGCACCATGCGAATCACCGGCGCATCCTGAATCAGCCCCAGCGCCTGGCTGACGGCCGAAGGCGCAATCATCGGCTCGATGGAAAGGATTCGACTTTCAGGCACCTGACGGGCACCGGCTGCGGTCTGGAAACGGAAAAAGCGAAAGAGTGAGGATTCGAACTGCGGGCGACGGATAAACGTGCCGCGCCCCTGCTGACGTTCGAGAATGTTGTCGGCCACCAGCATGTCGATGGCCTTGCGCACCGTGCCCGTGGACAGGCAGTACTCCCTGGACAGCGCCGCCTCGGTAGGGATTGCCTCACCCGGGCGCCAGCGGTTATTGGCGATCTGTTCGGCCAACTGGTCGCGCAGGCGTTGATAAAGAGGTAAGCGCTCGTCACTAGAGAGTCTGTTCATATTGTTATTGGTCTAGTCATCTATATGAATTTGAGGCGAAGTATTGTCGTCATAGTGAAGGTCGTCAAGTACACCACCGCAACATTTCTTCGACTGTTTCTATAAGATGGCCGGGTTTTAGCCTTCGGGGCCTTGCGCCCAGGGCATTTTGAATCCGCAACAAGGCGAGAGGATGCAATTGACGGACATTGACGCGGCACTGGCTGACTGGAACGACCTGCGAACTGCCAGCGATGAACCCTGGGGTTTGCTGATGGGCAATGGCGCGAGCCTCGCGGTGTGGAAGAACTTCGCCTACGACTCGCTGTTCGAGCTGTCCCAGACCACCCGCAGCAACCCCATGAGTCGCACCGAACTGGCGGTTTTCAGCGCCATGGAAACCCATAATTTCGAGCCGGTGCTGGCCGCGCTGAAATCCGCCATGCGCGTCAATGCGGCGCTGACCATCAGCTCGTCGTCGCCGCGCAATCGCTATTTCGCGATCAAGGAAGCACTGATTCACGCCATCCGCTCGGTGCACATCCCCTGGAAGCTGATACAGACCGACACCCTCGCCCACCTCAATGACGAATTGCAGCGTTACAACAGCGTCTATTCCAGCAATTACGACTTACTGGCGTACTGGGCCGTGATGCACGCGCCGGAGCACTTCGACGACCTGTTCAACGATGACGCGACGTTCAACCTGCATGCGTCCCGGGCCAATGGCACGCGGGTCCTGTATCTGCACGGCGGCATGCAGCTGGTGAAAAACCTCAACGGCACGGTGCGCAAGTTGCAGTCCTCGGAAAGCACCCTGCTGGGCAGCTTCGCGATCAACGCCCTGGACGACGTACCGCTGTTCATCAGCGAAGGCACAAGCGCGGAAAAGCTGAAGATCATCCGCACCTCCGATTACCTGTCGTTCTGCCACGGACAACTGGCGCAGCACAGCGATTCCCTGTGTATCTTCGGCCACTCGCTGGGCAAACAGGACGCACACATCGTCGCCGCCATCGCCCAGGCAAAGCCCAAACGCCTGGCGATTTCGATCCTGCCGCGCAGCGATGCGTTCGTCGTGGCGCAGAAACGGCGCTACCTGGAACTGTTTGCCGACCTACAGACGCCGCTCACGTTTTTCAATGCCCGAAGCCACGCCTTGGGCGACGCCGGACTGTTGGTTCCCGCCAGTGCCTAGCGGCGGCTAGGCCTCTTCCCCCCGGGCGGTTACAATCGCCGCCCGCTCCGTTGACCTGAGCCTGGCATGCCAACCTGTTCCCTTGCTCCGCTGCCCTATTGCAGCAACCCTGCCGACTACTTCGCACGGGTGCGCCATGCGCCCGGCGCCGTGTTGCTGGACAGTGGCCGACCGACCGCTACCCGCGGCCGGTTCGACGTGCTCAGCGCCTGGCCGCTGGAGCAATTGCTGCCAGCCCCGGGGGAAGCCGGCGGCGCGTTCCTGAACCGCTGCCGAGACAGCCTGGCACGCTTGGGCAACGCGCAATTGCCCGCTGACTGCGACTTGCCCTTCGCCGGCGGATTGCTGGGTTATCTGGGTTATGACTTTGGCCGTCGCCTGGAGCCGCTGCCTGCCAGTGCCATCGATGACCTGGACCTGCCCGATGCCCGCTTGGGTGTGTATGCCTGGGCGATCATCACCGATCACCAGTTGGCCACCACGCAGTTGATGTGCCATCCCTCGGTGCAGGCCGCCGAACAACAGCGTTTGCTGGAGCTTTTTCACCAGCCCCTCGAAGCGGACTCAACCTCTTTCCAACTGATCAGCCCTTTCAAAGCCGACCTCGACGCCGAGCAATACCGCGCTGCCTTTGCCCGGATTCAGGCCTACATCCAGGCCGGTGACTGTTATCAGGTGAACTTCGCCCAGCGTTTTCAGGCGGGTTTTGCGGGCGATCCATGGGTGGCCTATCGCGCGCTGCGGTTCGCCTGCCCGACGCCGTTTTCCGGCTATATGGCGCTGCCCGAAGGCGACGCGATACTCAGCCTGTCCCCGGAGCGCTTCGTCAGAGTCAGCCAGGGCCAGGTAGAGACCCGCCCTATTAAAGGCACTCGCCCTCGGGGTCGCGATGACGTCGAGGACGCAGCCCTGGCGGAGCAACTGCTGGCAAGCCCCAAGGACCGCGCGGAAAACCTGATGATCGTCGACCTGCTGCGCAACGACCTGGGCCGCAGCTGCCGGATCGGCTCAGTGAAAGTGCCGGAGCTGTTCAGCCTGGAAAGCTACCCCAACGTGCACCATCTTGTGAGCAGCGTGACCGGCGAGCTTGCCGACGACCATGACGCCCTGGACCTGATCGCGGGCAGCTTCCCCGGCGGCTCCATCACCGGCGCACCGAAAATCCGTGCCATGCAGATCATCGACGAACTCGAACCCACGCGCCGCGCCCTGTATTGCGGCTCGCTGTTGTACCTGGACGTGCGTGGCGAGATGGACAGCTCCATTGCCATCCGCAGCCTGCTGGTCAAGAACGGCACCGTGTCCTGCTGGGGCGGCGGCGGGATCGTGGCGGATTCGGAATGCGAGGCCGAGTATCAGGAGACGTTTACCAAGGTGCGGGTTTTGCTCAATACCCTGGAGCAGATCTGAAACTTCCTCTGTAGGCGCTGCCGAAGGCTGCGAAAGCGGTCTGTCTGACACATCGCAATTCGCAGCCTTCGGCAGCTCCTACAAGGTGCGAACCCCGCAACCCGGCCAATTCCCCGAAAGATTTTGTTAACATCCGCCTCATTACGAGCGCCTAAGCGCCATATTTTAGGAAACCGCCTGATGAGCACACCCTTCGACGTCGTCGAACTTGCCGCGACCTATGCGACAAAGTCACCTCAAGACATCCTCAAACTGGCCTTCGAACACTTCGGCGACGATCTCTGGATCTCGTTCAGCGGCGCTGAAGACGTGGTGCTGGTGGACATGGCCTGGAAACTGAACAAAAACGTCAAGGTGTTCAGCCTCGACACAGGCCGCCTGCACCCGGAGACCTATCGCTTTATCGAGCAGGTGCGCGAGCACTACAAGATCGATATCGAAATCATGACCCCCGATCAGCAGAAGCTCGAACCTTTCGTCAAGGAAAAGGGCCTGTTCAGCTTTTATCGTGATGGCCATGGCGAGTGCTGCGGCGTGCGCAAGATCGAACCGCTGCGCCGCAAGCTGTCCGGCGTCACGGCCTGGGCCACAGGCCAGCGCCGCGACCAGAGCCCTGGCACCCGCAGCCACGTGGCTGCAGTGGAAATCGACAGCGCGTTCTCCACACCCGAGCGCACGCTGTACAAGTTCAACCCCCTGGCGCAGATGACCAGCGAGGAAGTGTGGGGCTACATCCGTATGCTGGAGTTGCCGTACAACAGCCTGCACGAGCGCGGTTTCATCAGTATTGGCTGCGAACCCTGCACCCGCCCGGTACTGCCCAACCAGCACGAACGCGAAGGCCGCTGGTGGTGGGAAGAAGCCACGCAGAAAGAGTGCGGTTTGCACTCGGGGAATCTGATCGCGAAGGTGTAAAACGCAGAGCCTATTGGGGATGTACACCCCTGTGGGAGCGAATTCATTCGCGAAGAGGCCAGTGCGTCAGATGCAAATCTGCCTGCCGCAATACCGCTTTCGCGAATGAATTCGCTCCCACAGAGGGCCAGTTAAACCCACCAGGGCGGGTTCATCGATCGCGAAGCGTAACAGCGGCACTCCTGAGGGGGACCACCTACCCCGTGGGAGCGAATTCATTCGCGAAGAGGCCGGTGCATCAGATGGAAATCTGCCTGCCGCAATCCCGCTTTCGCGAATGGATTCGCTCTCACAGAGTCTACACAGGCGGCCAATCAAACCCACCCGCGCCGGTGCATCAATGCACCGGCAGCTCAACTCCGTCGAACAGGTCTTCCAGTTCTTGCTTGTTGTGGCACTGGATCGCCTTGGCCATGACTTCGCGCGTCAGGTGCGGGGCGAATTTCTCGATGAAGTCGCACATGAAACCGCGCAGGAATGTGCCACGGCGGAAGCCGATCTTGGTAATACTGGCTTCGAACAGATCACTGGCATCGAGCATCACCAGATCGCTGTCGAGTTTGGCATCCACTGCCATTTTCGCGACGATGCCGACACCCAGGCCCAACCGCACGTAGGTCTTGATCACGTCGGCGTCGGCTGCGGTAAACACCACCTTCGGCTCCAGACCTCGATGGCTGAACGCTTCGTCCAGTTTGGAACGACCGGTGAAACCGAACACATAGGTGACAATCGGGTATTCAGCGAGCAGCTCAAGGGTCAGCTTGGGCGCTTTGGTCAGCGGGTGACCATGGGGCACGACCACGCAGCGATTCCAGCGATAGCACGGCATCATGATCAGGTCGCTGAACGACTCCAGAGCCTCGGTGGCGATGGCGAAATCCACACTGCCGTCTGCCGCCATTTCGGCGATCTGCATTGGCGAGCCCTGATGCATGTGCAGGGAAACGTCCGGGTACTGCTTGATGAAATTGCTGATGACCGGCGGCAAGGCGTACCGCGCCTGGGTGTGGGTCGTTGCAATCGACAGCGTGCCCTTCTTCTCGTTGGAGAACTCCTGGGCGATCTGCTTGATGCTTTCGACCTTGCGCAGGATTTCCCCTGCAGTGGTAATGATGCGCTCGCCAGCGGGGGTGACTCGAGTCAGGTGCTTGCCACTGCGGGCGAAAACCTCCACACCCAACTCGTCTTCGAGCAAACGGATCTGCTTGCTGATGCCAGGCTGAGAGGTGTAGAGGCTCTGAGCCGTCGCGGAAACGTTGAGGTCGTGGTGCGCCACTTCCCAGATGTAGCGCAGTTGTTGAAGCTTCATATGTATCCCTCAAAGCAGGAAGACGCCAAGGGCATCAGCGACGGTATATAACTGGATTAATGGTAAGAACAACAAAGCTAGAACTTTTTATCATCTTTGCGCGATAAAGGCACGCTCGATTTCAATCCAGCGACTCATTGTCTCAACGCTCGCCTCGGCTGCACCCCGGCACCATGTACACCGGCACCTGCGCCAGTTGCAGCACCCGTGCCGCCGTGCGCCCGATAGGCGTTGTGGTTTGCCCATCACGGCTGTGGCTCCCGACCACCAATAAGTCCACTTCCAGCTCCTCGGCCTGTTCCAGGATGACGTTGCAGGGATCGCCCTGCACCACCCGCACTGTGCGGATCAATGCCAGGTCCTGGTGGTCGTCGCCCAACTCCTCGCGAAAGCCCTCAAGGACTTTCTGCTCGATACCTTCCATCAGCGAGTTAAGCCCCTGGCTGCGCAGATCCTTCAACGCGTCTTCACCCAGATAACTTTGCAATACCGATTCGGCAAACAACCCCATTGGCTCCACCACATGCACCACGTAAAGCTCTGCCTTGAAAGTTCGAGCCAGTGCCAGCGCGTGCTGCATTACATAAGGCGCGTACAGACCCAGGTCTGTGGCATAGAGCATCGAACGAATCATAAGCGACCTCCCGGACAGCCAGAATGGCGGAGATGGATTGAGCTTAGCAGCGCGCTAACGACTGCGACGGCAATTACCTCCCTGTCCGCCAAGGCAACCAGCGATCAGGGTTTCAACTCATTACTGATGCCGTGGGGGACGTGCCCGGTGGCGACCACATCCCGGGCTTTTTCGCAGTGCCCCGGCTGGTCATCGAAGAAGACGTCGGCGGCAAAAGCCTCGAGGAACGCCGACTTTTCCAACCCGCCAAGAAACAGCGATTCATCCAGGCGGATGTCCCATTCGCGTAACGTGCGGATCACACGCTCATGGGCAGGTGCCGACCGGGCAGTGACCAACGCGGTACGAATCGGGCAGCTCTCTTCCGGAAACTCGCGCTGCAACAGATTGAGCGCTGCCAGAAAAGGCTTGAACGGCCCACCCCGCAGCGGCTCGCGTGCGGACTCACGCTCACTGGCCTGGAATGCCTCCAGACCACCGGACTGATAAACCCGCTCGGATTCATCTGAAAACAACACCGCATCACCGTCAAAGGCAATGCGCAGCTCGGCACTGGCGGCTCGACGTGCACCCCCGGAAAGAATCGTCGCCGCCGCAAAACCGGCATCTAGCGCACTGCGCACATCTTCGGCGTGGGTGGACAAAAACAAGTGGCAACCGAATGCCGCCAGGTAAGGGTAAGGGCTGCGACCGCCGACAAAGGCCGCACGGGTGATGTCCAGTCCGTAATGCTGGATGGAGTTGAACACCCGCAGCCCGGTATCGGCACTGTTGCGCGACACCAGAATCACCTCGACCCCGGCCTGGCTCAGATTGGCGTTCAGGCTCAGGAGTTTTTCCACCAACAGGTAGGCGTCACCCTGTTCGAGAATCTCGTCTTCGTGGTCAATCTGGTACTTGCGGTAGGCCTCTACGCCGTCGGCCATGTACACCGCATGGCTCTCGCGCAGGTCAAACAGGGCGCGAGAGGAAATTGCCAATACCAACGTGTTATCGGGGATCTTTGCCATACGTTCAGTGCCCTGGAGGTTTCACCTGTTGGCGGGCATCGAGAAATGCCAGCGCCTGATGCAGCATACGCACCCGTGGCATGGCGCATCCAGCCTGCATCGCTGCCTCCAGTGGCTTGCCATAAATGGCGTCCAGCTCCAGCGGCCGCTGTTCCTGATAATCCAGGTACATGCTGGGCCGGTAATCGGGCATGGTTTCAGTCATGGCAAACAGTGATTGCGCATAACCAGCCGGTAAATCATGCCCGCAGGCCTTGGCGCCCTGCACCACTTCATCCATCAACGCCTGGATCAGCTCCCGACTGTGGGGATCGCTCATCAGCGGCGTGGTGGTTGCGCCAAACAGTGTGGACAGACCGTTATAAGGCACATTCCAGACCAGCTTTTGCCAGCGCGCCTGGGCCAGATTGGCCATGGCTTCGGACTCCAGCCCCGCTGCCTGAAACAACCCCGCGCCCTGTTCGACGATCGCCTGACGCGCTTCATCCGTCGACGCCGGTCCGCTGTGGTAGCCGATGTTGACCCGGCCAAAGGCCTGATGCACGACCTTGCCCGGCCCCGCGCGATACACCGATATGAAACACAACCCGCCCAGTAGATGCAGGGCGTCGGGCAGCGCGTCCCGCAGGCTGTCTTCCACGCCCAGACCATTCTGCAGGACCAGCACCTTGGCATCCGGCGCAGCGGCTTGAACGATCAAGGGCGCGAGACCGGGATTACTGGTGGACTTGGCGCCTATCAGCACCCAGTCGCAGGGCGGCATGTCGGCGGCCGAACGATAGGCCTGTGCGGGTTTCAGAATCATCTCGCCATGCACCGCGCTGTCGATCTGCAGCCCGTCCCGGGTGACGGCATCAAACTCACTGCGCAGCAGAAAATGCACATCGAACCCCGCCCTGGCCAGCATCACGCCGTAAAACCCTCCAATTGCGCCGGTGCCAATAATGCCGATCCTCGGCCGTTTGAGCTCAGTCTTCATCTTTGTCCTTCCTTAGTTTTCCTTGTTGTAGAGCTTGCTATGCAACGTTCTATGGCAACTCATCAGGCTCGCGGGATAACGCGCTCGCCAATGCCTGACCAAGATCACTGGCAGTCAGTGGCGAACGCAACGCCCCGTAAAACTGCCCGTCACGCACCACGAACAGTGCGGGCAAATGGAAAACCTCGTAGCGCGCCACCGCACCACCGTTTTCTTCGGCGTCGATCCAGCAGACCCTGTCGACCTCAAATGCCAGCTTTGGCAATTGCTGCCGGGTATACCGACAACTTGCGCAGCCGACACTGGTAAAAATCACTAGCGTTAGTCCCGGCAGCTCTAATAGCTGATGGTCGATATCGAAGTCGCTCAGTTCAAGTTCGGTCAAGTCCAGGCTCCAGACAGCCCCTTGTAGGAGCGAACGCGTTGGCGAGACGGTATTTCTGATTACGCAGGTCCGGCGCCTCGCCAACAAGTTGGCTCCTACAGGGGATTTTCAAATCGGCCAGACTCGCACATCGCCTGCCGCTGGGCCAGTGATCGGCGTACCCGCCTTGATAAAGCGGCGTTTGCCCATTGTCGAACAACGCCCTAACGCGCTAAGGTTCGGTCCCCCGTTTCGCTCAATCTTTGCTTGGCTTCGCCCCACGGGGTTCGTTGGCGGCCGGCATCCGTGACTGATGAGTAACACGATGGCTGATTTACCGATTGACGACCTGAACGTTTCCTCCAACGAGACCCTGATCACGCCGGATCAGCTCAAGCGCGAAATCCCGCTCACCGACGCCGCACTGCACACAGTCAGCCAGGGTCGTGAAGTGGTTCGCAACATTCTCGACGGCAAGGACCATCGCCTGTTCGTGGTCATCGGGCCTTGCTCGATCCACGACATCAAGGCTGCCCACGAATACGCCGAACGCCTCAAGGCCCTGGCCGCCGAGGTGTCCGACACGCTGTACCTGGTGATGCGGGTCTATTTCGAGAAGCCGCGTACCACCGTGGGCTGGAAAGGCCTGATCAACGATCCGTACCTGGATGACTCGTTCAAGATCGAAGACGGTCTGCACATCGGCCGCCAGTTGCTGCTGGACCTGGCCGAAATGGGCCTGCCAACCGCCACCGAAGCACTGGACCCGATCTCGCCTCAATACCTGCAGGATTTGATCAGCTGGTCTGCCATTGGCGCACGTACCACCGAATCCCAGACCCACCGCGAGATGGCCTCTGGCCTGTCTTCGGCCGTGGGTTTCAAAAATGGTACGGACGGCGGCCTGACGGTTGCGATCAACGCGTTACAGTCGGTTTCCAGCCCGCATCGTTTCCTGGGTATCAACCAGGAAGGCGGTGTCTCCATCGTGACCACCAAAGGCAACGCCTATGGCCACGTGGTGTTGCGCGGCGGCAATGGCAAGCCCAACTACGACTCGGTCAGCGTCGCGCTGTGCGAACAGGCCCTGACCAAGGCGAAGGTCAAACCCAACATCATGGTTGATTGCAGCCACGCCAACTCCAACAAGGACCCGGCTCTTCAGCCGCTGGTGATGGAAAACGTTGCCAACCAGATCCTGGAAGGCAACCAGTCAATCATCGGCCTCATGGTAGAGAGTCATTTGAATTGGGGCTGTCAGGCAATTCCCAAGGATTTGTCAGACCTGCAATACGGCGTGTCGGTTACCGACGCCTGCATTGATTGGGAAAGCACTGAAAAAACCTTGCGCAGCATGCACGCGAAGCTCAAGGACGTACTGCCGAACCGCCAGCGCGGCTGATCGACAGCGCACACAAGAACGCCGAGCAGATGCTCGGCGTTTTTCGTTGTGGCGGGTCTGGCAGGATCAGATCTTCGCGGCCTGGCGCTGATTGCGCTCCATGTAGCGCTCGACGTAAGAACACGAAGGGATGACGGTATAACCGATACTGTCGGCATAATCGAGTGCCTGCTCGGTCAACGCAGCGGCGATGCCTCTGCCACGCAGGGCATTGGGGACGAAGGTCCGATAAATATCCAGCGTCTGCTTACCCAGGTCCATATAGGTCAGGTAAGCCCGGTGACCGTCGATACTGATTTCAAACTGGTGACCGGCCTGGTCATGGTTGATGGACAACGCCTCGCTCATCACTACTCCTCGCGGGTCTTGGAATTTGACCCCTACCTTACCGATGTTTTTCCGGCGAAGGAACATCTACGCCACCCTGTGCCTGTTTTTGGACACCGAGAAGAGCTTTGCTGATCCCAACAAAAGAGCACCTGCAAATAGTAGGCGTCATTTGGGAATATGCTCAAGCGTGTCGACCGCAAAAAACCGCGACCGAACATCTGATTGCACAGACAGTTGAACCGAACATTGCCAAATCATGTCGATTGAGACGCCTGGGTGAGTTGAAAGTCACCAGGACGTGAGCTAAATATTGAAAGGTTTGGCCTCACTTCATGCGCACCTGCAGGCCTGCGTAGATGGACGTTGTGGTTGCTGGATATTTTTCATGCAAAACACACGAAAAGTAACGGGGAACACTTTCAAAGCGGGGAAAATTAGCGGGTTCTTGCGCTTCGTCAGTTTACTTACTACAAACAATGGGTACTATGTACGCCGGTCATTTTCTCATTTTCGAGAGATGACTAATTTGATAAAAGTCCTTGAAGGGGAACACGATGAACAACGTTCTGAAATTCTCTGCTCTGGCTCTGGCCGCAGTTCTGGCCACCGGTTGCAGCAGCGTATCCAAAGAAACCGAAGCTCGTCTGACAGCTACCGAAGACGCAGCAGCTCGTTCGCAAGCTCGCGCTGATGAAGCTTATCGCAAAGCTGATGAAGCTCTGGCTGCTGCTCAAAAAGCTCAGCAAACTGCTGACGAAGCCAACGAGCGCGCTCTGCGTATGTTGGACAAGGCTAGCCGCAAGTAATAATCCTTCGGGGTTATTGGTTGTTGCTGCAAAAAAGCCGATCCGGGTTCCGGGTCGGCTTTTTTATTGGAGCCGGGCTTGGTAATCACTCTAGGAGCCAAGCTTGCTCGCGATAAGGTTGGATGTGATGTTGGGTACATATCCATTGACGCGGTAACGGCCACTTACGGTTGCGCTTTTACAGCGCCTCACTTTTGAAAAGCGCAAAAGTAAGCAAAACGCTCTTGCCCCACCACTCGGTCCCCCGCGTAGGCTCGGGATGCCCGTAATCCGACATTGACGCGTGGGGCCGCCGCGAAGGGCCATCCCTGGCCCAGCGCGGCTAAACCGGCATCCTTGCCGGTTTGCCCCACGCCTCAATATCGAATTCCGGCCAGCGTGGTTTAACGGGGCGCCTAAGATCAAAAGCCAAATCAAAAGCGCGCGAGGCGGCCTGATAGCCGGTCTGCAGTGTGAACTTACCCCACTGTCTTCGGTGTATCGGTTCGGCGATCAACCCACGGCAAACACAAGACCCTGTAGGAGCGCACGAGCACCTACAGAAAAGGCAATATCCCGAAGATAGCCGCATTCCCATGTGGGACCGGCTTTAGCCGGGAAGAGGCCAGCACACCCACTGCATCTGTATCGACCCCAATGCCGCCTTCCCGGCTAAAGCCGGTCCCACAGGTTAGCGTCGGCCAAAGTATTACACCGCACCCATGGGAGCGAATTCATTCGCGAAGACAATGGCACAAACAACTAATAAGGCGGGGCATACGCGAAGGAAAGCAGGTCGGCTGTCAGGCAGCCTCGCGCGCTTTTGATTTTGATCTTGGGCGCCCCGTTAAACCACGCTGGCCGAACGCTGAGCTTGAACCGTGGGCAACCCGGCAGGACGCCGGGTTAGCCGCGCTGGGCCAGGGATGGCCCTTCGCGGCGGCCCACGGTTCAAGGTCTGCGGTCGGGTACACCGAGCCTAGGCGAGGTGCCGAGTGGTGGGGCAAGAGCGTTTTGCTTACTTTTGACTGGGCCGGCATTCCGGCTTTCAAAAGTGAGGCGCCGTAAGGGCGCAACCCTAAGTGGCCGTTACCCCAGCAATGGATATATACCCAAAAATCACTACACCGTTGCTTCCGAAGAATTACAACTTTCCCTCACTGAAACGGAACCTGATCCTGCACACCCGCCGTCACCGGAGCACCCGGCACCGCAATCTCCACCGGCATGCCATCCTCAGCCGCCACCACATCCCGCACCAGATCCCAGTTCATGCGCAGGTTATTCGACAAATCTTCGCGCTTGAGCAACGCATTGATCACCGCCGTATGCTTGTCGACCACCGACGGATTACCGTTGTCATCAACAGGCGTGTGCGCTTCGAGGTAGACCTTGCCACCACTCAAGCCAAACTTGTACGGCTCGCTGATGATCCGCACGGTAGTGCCCACCGGCGCCATCTCTGCCAATTCCAGCACGTTGTTGTTATACATGCGGAAGCAACCATGGCTGGTGCGCATGCCGATACCGAACTTCTTGTTGGAACCGTGGATCAGGTAGCCAGACATCCCCAGGCCGAACTTGAACGGCCCCAGAGGGTTGTCCGGCCCGGCAGGCACGACGTTGGGCAGTGGATCGCCGTCAGCGGCATGTTCGGCGCGGATCGAGGCCGGAGGTGTCCAGGTCGGGTTTGGCGTCTTGGCGATCACCTTGGTGACACCAATCGGCGAACCCCAACCTTCACGGCCAACACCCAATGGATAGGTGTGCACGACGTTCTGCCCTTTTGGGAAGTAGTACATGCGGTATTCAGCCAGGTTGATCACAATCCCTTCGCGCGGGCCGGGTGGCAGCACGAAGCGGGTCGGCAGAACGATCTGCGTGCCTGCACCCGGTAGCCAGGGGTCGACGCCCGGATTGGCAGCGATCATTTCCAGATAACCCAGGTCGTACTGGGTACCCAGGTCGGCAAAGGTGTCTTCGTATCGCGCCGTGACCGTCTGCACCTGGCCAATGATGTCTTCACCCGGCGGCGGCAGAGGGAATTCCAGAGCGGAAACGGAGCCCGCCGCACACAGTGCAGCAAGCGACAAACAGCGGGTAACGGCTGGTATGCGCGACAACATCCGGAAAATCCTTGGGCAATACAGCTAGAAGACGGGAATAAGGCAGCAGTGTACACGCAGCCCCACAGAACCGGGAGTCGTGCGAGTGCTACTGGATGGTACGACTACTCCATGAACCGCAGCTCAGGCCAGATCGGCCGCGTGCCACGCTTCTGCGCCTCGACAATGGCCCGGCACAGCGAGCATAGCCGCTCATCACGAAACACTTCACGAGCCACCATCGACCAGCGCGGCTGGGCGGGCAGCAACGTCCCGCACAAGGTGCGATCGATGGTGCCACCCAGCTCCAGCTGGCGGGCCACCAGATGCACCTTTACTTCCTGGCACGCGAACAGGTCGAGCTGTTCGTCAGGCTCGATCATTTGGTACGCGTGCAAGGACCAGGCGGGACGTGGCATGGGGGGCTCCGGATCGGGGGGCGCCACCTTAGCCGAAAGCCCCCCGCTAGAAAAGCCTCAAAGCAGCGGTTTTAGCGCTGGCCAGACATTTTCCAGCAACTTGCCCTGCGCCCCGGCTGCCGGGTGCAGCCCGTCGGCCTGCATCAACTCCGGGACCCCACCTACGCCCTCCAGGAAAAACGGCACCAACGGGACCTTTTTCTCCGCAGCAAGATCGCTGTACACCGCCTTGAACGCATTGGTGTAACGCGGCCCGTAGTTGGGCGGGATCTGCATGCCCAATAAAAGCACCTTGGCGCCAGCATCCCTGGAGCGATCAATCATCGATGCAAGGTTTTGTTGCAATTGAGCAGGCTGCTGGCCACGCAGGCCATCATTGCCACCCAGTTCGAGGATCACCAGCTCCGGCTTATGCTCTGCAAGCAGCGCAGGTAGCCGCGCCTGGCCCCCGGCGCTGGTGTCGCCGCTGATCGAGGCATTGACCACTTTGTCGGTGAAACCTTCGTCTTTCATGCGTTGCTCAAGCAACGTTACCCACCCCAGGCGGGTATCCAGGCCGAAAGCCGCGCTGATACTATCCCCAACGACCAGCACCGTGCCCGCCGCCGCTCCTTGTGACAGCAACAGCAACCCCAGGCCAGCACTTAAAAACCACGCACGCATCGGATTCTCCATGAGTGAAAGTATTCTCAGTGCTCTGAGCCTCAGTAAAGTGGTCCCCAGCACCGAAGGTGACCTGACCATCCTGCACGAACTCTCTCTGGAACTAAACAAGGGCGACAGTCTGGCTATCGTCGGCGCGTCCGGTTCCGGCAAGTCCACCCTCTTGGGTTTGCTCGCTGGCCTGGACCTGCCCAGCGCTGGCGCAGTGATTCTGGCCGGTCGCAACCTTAGCGAACTGGATGAAGACCAGCGCGCCCGGGTTCGCGCCGAGCACGTGGGTTTCGTGTTTCAGTCTTTTCAGTTGCTCGACAGCCTCAACGCCCTGGAAAACGTCATGCTGCCCATGGAGCTGGAAGGCCGCAAGGACGCCAGGGAACAAGCCCGCCTGTTACTTGAGCGCGTCGGCCTGGGCAAACGCCTGACCCACACACCGCGCCAGCTGTCCGGCGGCGAGCAGCAACGGGTCGCCATCGCTCGGGCCTTTGCTGCCGACCCGGCCGTACTGTTCGCCGATGAACCCACCGGTAACCTGGACAGCCAGACCGGCGAGCGCATCAGCGACCTGCTGTTCGAATTGAACAAGGAGCGTGGCACGACGCTGGTGCTGGTCACCCATGACGAACGTCTGGCTCACCGCTGCCGCCGCCTGATCCGTCTCGAAGGTGGCCGTCTGGTCGCCCCACTGGAGCCTTGATGGTACGTCTGCCGTTTCTCCGTCTGCTGAACCTCGCCACTCGCCAACTGCTGCGCGACGCACGCGCCGGGGAATTGCGAGTCCTGTTCTTTGCCCTGCTGGTGGCCGTTGCCGCCAGCACTGCCATCGGTTATTTCGGCGCCCGCCTCAATGGCGCGATGCTGCTGCGTGCAACCGAGTTTCTCGGCGCCGATCTGGTCGTGGAGGGCTCAAGCCCGGCCAAGCCTGAGCAAGTCCAGGCGGGTGAAGCACTCAAGCTGGATCACGCGCAAATCGTGGTGTTCTCCACCGTGATCGCCACCGACGCCGGTATTCAGCTGTCCAGCATCAAGGCGGTGGACGCGGTTTACCCACTGCGCGGCGAGTTGAAAAGCGCAGCCGACCTTTATCAGCCCGAAGAGGTCAGCCGTGGCCCGAAACCCGGCGAAGCCTGGGCCGAGTCGCGCCTGTTCCCGGCCGTGGATCTGAAAATCGGTGACGACATCGACGTCGGCTCCAAAACCCTCAAATTGACCCGCGTGCTGACCTACGAGCCGGATCGCGCAGGCAACTTCTACAGCCTGACGCCTCGCGTCATGATCAACATGGCCGACCTGCAAGCCACTGGTGTTGTGCAACCGGGCAGCCGCGTCAGCTATCGAGACATGTGGAGCGGCCCGCCTGAAGCGCTGGCCGCCTACCGCAAAGCCATCGAACCCGGCCTTGAACCTCATCAGGAAATAAAAGACGCCCGTGATGGCAGCCAGCAGATTGGCGGCGCACTGGGCAAAGCCGAGCGTTATCTGAACATGGCCAGCCTGGTGGCGGTGTTACTTGCCGGTGTCGCGGTGGCACTGTCTGCGGCGCGTTTTGCCGTGCGCCGCTTTGATGCCAGCGCGCTGATGCGCTGCCTCGGGTTATCGCGCAACGAAGCGCTGGTGTTGTTCAGCCTGCAACTGGCGATGCTCGGCCTGCTGGCCAGCTTGAGCGGTGCGCTGCTGGGCTGGCTGGCGCAACTGGCGCTATTCGGTCTGCTGCATGATCTTTTGCCTGCAACAGTGCCGCCAGGCGGCGTGCTGCCTGCCTTGGCGGGTATCGGCACGGGGCTGGTGGCATTGGCCGGGTTTGCTCTGCCGCCACTGGCCGCGTTGGGCCGGGTGCCGCCGCTTCGGGTACTGCGCCGGGATATGCTGCCGATCCCGGCCAGCTCCTGGCTGGTCTACGGCGCTGCCCTGCTCGCCCTCGGTTTGATCATGTGGCGCCTGAGCCTGGATCTGGTCCTGACCTTCGCCCTGCTGGGCGGTGGCGTGATTGCCGCCGTGGTGTTGGGCGGTTTGTTGCTGCTGACACTTAAAAGCCTGCGCCGCCTGCTGGCCAGCGCCTCTCTGCCCTGGCGTCTGGGGCTGGGTCAGTTGCTGCGCTATCCGCTGGCTGCTGCCGGGCAATCCCTGGCGTTTGGTTTGATTCTGCTGTCCATGGGTTTGATTGCGCTGTTGCGCGGCGAACTGCTGGACACCTGGCAAAACCAGCTACCCAAGGATGCGCCGAACTACTTCGTGCTCAACGTGCTGCCCGATCAAAAGGACGCTTTCGCGCAACAGATCAGCAAACTTTCGCCCCACGCCGCGCCGCTGTATCCGGTTGTGCCGGGGCGGCTGATGAACATCAACGGTGAGCCGGTGAATAATTTCGTCACCAAGGACTCCCGTGGCGAAAACGCGACCCGCCGTGACCTGAACCTGACCTGGGCCGCTGACTTGCCCGAAGGCAACACCCTGACCGCAGGCAACTGGTGGGCAGCCAACGGCGAAACCAGCGCAGTGCCGGGTGTGTCGGTGGAAACAAAGCTGGCCGAAAGCCTGCAAATCAAGCTGGGTGACAAGCTGAGCTTCACGGTCGGCGGCCTGAGTCGCGACGCGGTGGTGACCAGCCTGCGCGACGTCAACTGGGACACGTTCCAGCCCAACTTCTTCATCATCTTCCAGCCCGGCACCCTGCAGGACCTGCCGACTACGTACATGACCAGCTTCTATTTGCCTGCCGGTAATGATAAGCAGATCGTGGAGCTCTCGCGGACCTTCCCGGCGATCAGCATCCTGGGCGTCGAAGCCTTATTGGCGCAGGTGCGCAGCATCCTCGACCAGGTCACGCTGGCCGTGCAGTTCGTGCTGCTGTTCGTGCTGGCGGCAGGCGTCGCGGTGCTGTTCTCCGGCTTGCAGTCGACATTGGATGAGCGCATCCGCCAAGGCGCGCTGGTCCGCGCCCTGGGTGCTGAACGAGCCTTGCTGATCAAGGCGCGACGCATCGAGTTCGGACTGCTGGGAGCGGTCAGCGGATTGCTCGCGGCACTGGGTTGCGAACTGGTGACCTTCGCCTTGTATCGCTATGCCTTCGACCTGCAATGGGCGCCACATCCGTGGCTGTTGTTGCTGCCGGTGATCGGCGCCTTACTGGTCGGCGGCGCAGGGGTATTCGGCACCCGTCGAGCCTTGAATGTCAGCCCCCTGACGGTACTGCGCGATGGCTGATAGACTGCGCGGCTCTGTCATCCACAACGATATTCCATGAGCCGCTACCGCCCTCCCCGTACCGCTGGCACCGCGCTGATCACCCCCGAAGGTGAGGCGCGGATGCGGGCGGAGCTGCATGAGCTATGGCACGTCAAGCGCCCCAAGGTCACGCAATCGGTCAGTGAGGCGGCGGCCCAGGGTGATCGTTCGGAAAACGCCGAATACACCTACGGCAAAAAAATGCTGCGGGAAATCGACAGCCGTGTGCGCTTCCTCACCAAGCGGCTGGAAAGCCTCAAGGTGGTGGGCGAACACCCAAGCGATCTGAACAAGGTCTATTTCGGCGCCTGGGTGACGGTCGAGGATGAAGACGGCAAGGAGGCTCGCTATCGAATCGTCGGCCCCGATGAGCTGGACCTGAAGCTGAACCTGATCAGTATCGATTCGCCGCTGGCCCGCGCCTTGATTGGCAAGCCACTGGATGCAGAAATCCGCGTGCAAACGCCGACTGGCGAGCAACTCTGTTACATCGTCGCCATCGACTACCTTTAATAACTATCCACCACCGTCATCTCCAGCAATACCTCTAAGCTGCCCTGCCTTTGACAGCCTGATCGCACGCGCCAGACCGCTCTTGAGCCATGTCCGCCAGCGTCGGGCAGGCACAACTCCAACCCATCGTGTCAAGGATGACATCATGAACACTATTACTGGCGATCGGGCCCGCTGGATGGCGTTGACGCCCCGGATCGGCACATTACGTATCGACGAACTGATCCTCGCCGGCACCCACAACGCAGGCATGGACAAAAAGTCACCCAACATCAGCCTTCCGCAGGAAATCACACAAGACGTATCCCCGCTGGAGCAGATCCAGAACGGTATACGGGTGCTGGATTTGAGAGTGTCGTTCTACGAAAAACACCCGGTGGGCGACCCCCGCCGCTTCCAGATTTACCATGCCACCAGTTCAGGACGCACTATTGCAGTCGACATTCTCGGCGCTGTAGTGGGCTTCTTCCGGGAACTCGAACGATCAGGCGACACAGCCCGGGAAATCGTGATTCTGGATTTTCACCAGTTCAGGCATTTCACCGGCGAGGCTCACCAGCAGTTGATCCGGCTGATCATCAACAGCCTGAAGGAGCGTCTGATCGCTGATGATCTGCGCTGCCTGACCCTCGAAGAACTATGGACCCACCACCCTGGTAAAAACGTGGTGGTCGCTTACGACGATCAGCAAACCCATTGGAAATTCTGGGATGGGGTTGATCAGTGCTGGGTCGGATCAAACCTGATCAGTGCAGCCAGTCTCAAAGCGTTCATGGATGAGGTGGCCGACAACCCCAAGCCCGATTACCAGCTGCAATCGGTCCAGTGCGCCAAGTACGTGTTGCCGTTCCACCTGCCAGATGACTTCAGCGACAAAATAAACCTGTGGTTCAAGTCCGAATCAGCCGACAGCTACATTCAGAAATTCCACATCATCACGACGGATTGGTCGCTGCGCAGTGACATTGTCCAGAACTGCATTCACGCCAACATCATCAAGGCCGACCTGCGCTGACCGGCCCTTTGAGATCAGCCGCGAGTGATCAGCCCCTGACGGGCGATGCGGGTCAGGTGGCGCACCACGTCTTCTACCTGATCAGCTGCGGGCGCCAGGACCACCGCCAGGTCAAACTGATTGTCCTTGAACTGCGCCAGAGACTGAGTCGGTTCCACGAACTTGATCAGGAAGGCGTGCGGCCCGCCGTTACGCCGGGGGCGGCCATCGAGGTAGCGCAACAATGTGGGTTGGTGGGGACCACACAACAGAATCTGGGGATTGCGCCGGGAAAACTGGGTGGCAATCGGGGAAATGCGAATGACGGGTTGGCTCATGATGTTTTGTCTCAGCCTCAGAATCTCCGCTGGGCAGCGGTGAGAGGCAACACCGATCCAACGCTTTAGCGGTATTTCGAAGCCCTGGGGCTTCTATCGGCAAGCATCATGCTCACCTGGCGCCCCGCAAGTAGTTGTTTAAATCGGCGCATGGACAGCATCCTAGAGAAGCGGCCCGCTGATTGTCAATTGCCAGTAACGCAAAAGGCCCGCACGTGGCGGGCCCCTTGTTAAAGCACCAGACGTCAGTTGCCGATCTGGCGATCCAGCGAGAACTTGCCAGCGCCTTCAATCAAGACCGCAACCACACCGCCCAGCAGCGCCAGAGCAAATTCATAGCCATTGTTGGCCATGAACAGACCGTGGCTGATGTGCACCGAGAAGATCGCTACCACCAGGGTCGCTGCCAGCACTACCGCCGCAGGACGTGCCAACAGGCCAACCACCAGACCCAGGCCGCCGAAGAACTCAGCGCTGCCCGACAACAGAGCCATCAGGTAGCCAGGCGTCAGGCCCAGGCTCTCCATGTATTGGCCGGTGCCCTCCAGGCCGTAGCCACCGAATGCGCCAAACAGCTTCTGGCTGCCATGGGCGACAAAGATAATCCCCACCAGAATCCGTACAACAGTCAGACCGAAGCCAGCGCGAGTAGAGAAAACAGCCTTGATTTTTGGGTTCATGACGCTTTATTCCGTGAGTGAGGTAATGGCGCCATCTTAATCGAATCCGCCAATCTGACAATCGTAAAAAAAGCAGCATGATTATCGAATATATCGATACATCGAATTTACTGACGCGCGGTGCGTGCTGAATACTTGGCGCCCGATGACCTTTCAAGGGAATCGCGCTCGCGGTCAAACGCCAGGTAGTACTTGTTGACGCTATTGACGTAGCTCACCACGCCCATGCCCGCCTGCTCCATTGCAACCCGCTCAGTCTGGAAAAACCACTGGTCAGGGTTCAGCCCACGCCGCCGGGCTTCCTGGCGCATGCCTTGAACCCGCTCCGGCCCCAGGTTGTAGGCCGCCAGCGTAAAGGCCATGCGTTCGCGCTCATTGAATCGTGGCCCGGCAAAAAACTTGCGGCGGATCAGCGCCAGGTACTTGGCCCCGGCCTGCACATTGTTGTCGGTACTCTGAATGTTGTTCACGCCAACGCGCTTGGCCGCCGAAGGGGTAATCTGCAACAGTCCGGTCGCCCCGCCGCTGCCTTGGGCGCCTGGCTCGAGTGCCGATTCCTTGAAGGCCAGCGCCGCCAGGTTCAGCCAGTCCATGCCCTGGGCATCGGCGTGGCGTTGCAGGGTCGGACGCAATTGCTCCAGACGCTGGCGGTCCGCACGGGCCAGAGGGTTGTGGACGCGATAGAGGTTCTTGTAGGCCTTCTGAAAAGCCAGGTCCTGATTGGCGGGCGCTTTGTAGGTAGTCAGAAAGCTATCAATGCTGGCCTTCAACACCGATGCATCCTGACGCACGAACCAGCTCATGTCGCTGCTACTGCTCAAGGTCAGTGCCCGGTCTACGCGCAGCTTGGGCATAACCTTGGCCCAGCGCTCGGCGATGGGTTGCTCGACAACTGTCAGGTGGAAGATTTTTGCTTGAACCATTTCCAGCACATCTTCCACGGCAAGGCTCGGATCAACCCATTCGATTTTCACTGGCTGGAGTTTTTTCAGGGCCAGACGCTGATTCAACTGATGCACAGCCTCGTCAGCCGCACTGCCCGTGGAAAGGCTCAGGGTTTTGCCGGACAGCTGCTCGATGTGTTTGAAGCTGCGCTCGCCGCGTACCCCGACCAGCACCAGCGGGACGTGGCTGATGATCGGTGCGCTGGCGGCGATACCATTGGCATTGCGGGTGTCGAGCAGCTCGCCGGGAGCGACCAGATCACCCTCGCCGCGCTGCAAGGCGCCGAGTAACTGGTTCTTGGCTTTGGGCACGACCTTGAAACTGACCTGCTGGCCATCCCGGGCGTGACCGTTGAGGTATTTTTCGAAGGCTTGCAAACGGTGGTATTCGACGCCTATCTCTTCGCCTTTCACATCACCTGAGCTGTTACGGCTCTGATTGACCAACACACGCAAGACCTTGCTGCTGCGAATGGCCGCCAGATCGCGCACGGCGGTTTTGTGCGTAACGGTCTGCGGACCCGCCTGCCGGGCCTGAGCCGAAAACGGCAGCAATGCCAACAGAGAAACAGTGAGGTAAAGCGAGGCTCGGATCATTCACTCTCCAGGGAAATGCCGGTCGAAAAGCACAGAAAAAGAAAGTATTTCGCTATAGCAAGAGGTGAACTTGCAGCGTGTTGCTGCGTCAACCTCTCAAGGGACCCTCGCAAGCCACTGATTATGTTGGCTTTTATTTTTAGCATCGAAGCTCTGATATTCTCAGCAGCCTTCGACTCAAGGTAGCACCATGCAGCTCATCGACATCGGCGTCAATCTGACTAACGCAAGCTTCGCCTCACAACGACAGGCGGTCCTGGACCGTGCCTATGCGGCGGGCGTCTGCCAATTGATGGTGACCGGCACCAGTGTTCAGGGCAGTGAAGAGGCGTTGCAGCTGTGCCACGAGCTTGATCCAGACGCTCAGCGGCTGTTCAGCACGGCGGGTATTCACCCCCACTCAGCGGTCTATTGGACCAGCAACACCGAACAAGAGTTGCGTGCCCTGCTGAAAGAAACCCGAGTGCGTGCGGTGGGCGAATGCGGGCTGGATTTCAATCGGGATTTTTCGCCGCGTGGCCAGCAGGAGAAAGTGCTCGAAGCGCACCTGGCGCTGGCGGTCGAACTGCAGATGCCGGTCTTTCTCCATGAGCGCGACGCCAATCAACGGCTACTGGACATCCTGCGCGACTACCGCGACCGCCTGCCTGCGGCGGTGGTGCATTGTTTTACCGGCGAGCAGCGGGCGCTGTTCAGCTACCTGGACATGGACCTGCACATCGGTATCACCGGCTGGATCTGCGATGAACGCCGAGGCACTCACTTGCACCCTCTGGTGCGGGACATCCCTCGCGGGCGCTTGATGCTGGAAAGCGACGCGCCGTACCTGCTGCCACGCAGCCTGCGACCCAAGCCTAAAAACGGCCGTAACGAACCGGCGTACCTGCCCGAAGTGCTGCGCGAAGTCGCCCTGCATCGTGGCGAAACCCACGAAGATCTGGCCGCCCATACCAGCCTCACCGCGCGCAAGTTCTTCGCTTTACCAGAAATCCGTCCGGCACAGGAAGCTGTCTGAGGCTGGCTTGATCCAGGTCAAGTGACGCTTTGGGAAATGTCGCACGATGATGGCACCTTGCCGTACATCCCTTACGACTAACCAAAGAAGACCTCCTATGGGCACCTGGATTAGCAATCTTTCCCTGAAGTACAAATTCTGGGCGGTGAACGCGGTCGCGTTCATCACCACCCTGCTGCTGGTGATCTACGCCTTGCAGCTCGAACAACAAGCCCGAACCGAGGCCGCACAGCAAGCGGCTCAGACCCAGGCCCTGATGATCGGCGCCTGGCCCGCCGCGCAATCGCTGCCTTCAGACGTCAGGGTGCTGACCTTCGCTCAAGGGCAGACCCCGGCATTCAAGGGTCAGCCATTGCCGGAACTGGCCAGTGGCAAAGACTGGATCGAGTTGAACCACCTGCCATTGGCCGGTGAACAGCCTCTCATCGGCGCTCAGGTCGTGACCCGCGCTGATGGTCAGCGTGCTGCGGTGCTGGCTTTTGCCCCGAGCCTGGCCCAGGTTCTTGAAGCTCGCTTCACCCACTACGCGGTCGCGGTGTTCGTGCTGATGCTGGCCATGCTCGGGGCCTCCCAGTTGCTGATCCGCTTCCTGCTCAGCCAGCTCAACACCCTCAAGGACGTCATGCTGCACGTGGAAAAAAGCGGCGACCTGTCAGCGCGCGTGCCATTGGCGGGCGACGATGAAGTCGGCCAGATGGCCAAGGCGTTCAACGCCATGCAGGCCGGTTATCAGCGCGTGGTGACCACCGTCGCGCAGACGGCCGCGCGCCTGGATCAAGGTGCAGCGCACTTGGCAGCAGGCATGAGCGATGTGCGCCACGGCATGCTGGGGCAGCAAAGCGAGACCGATCAGGTGGCGACTGCGATCAACGAAATGTCCGCCACGGTTTATCACATCGCCCAGCACGCAGGCACCACACGCGATCAGTCGCAGCAGGCAGACGCGCTGGCCGGTGGCGGGCAAGCGGTGGTGGAACGCGTGCAAACGTCGATCGCGGGGCTGTCCACCGGCGTGCAGCACACCGCGCAGATGATCCAGCGCCTGGCTGAAGACAGTCAGAAAATCAACGGCGTGGTGGGCGTGATCCACAGCATTGCGGAGCAGACCAACCTGCTGGCGCTGAACGCCGCCATTGAAGCAGCCCGGGCCGGTGAAATGGGCCGGGGCTTTGCGGTAGTGGCCGACGAAGTGCGCAACCTCGCCAAGCGCGTGCAGAGTTCGACCGATGAAATCACCACCATGGTCTCTGCCCTGCAGGCTGGGACTCGGGACGCGGTGGATTTCATGCAAGACAGCTCGTTCAAGGCCGATGAGTGCGTGCAGCAGGCTCAGGAGGCTGGCGAAGCGTTGGCGGCCATCGCCGGTGCGGTGGCGCAGATGCGCGAGAGCAACACCCAGATCGCAGTGGCCGCGCAACAGCAAAGCCAGGTCGCCGAGGAAATGAACCGTGCGGTGGTCAGCATTCGCGACGTGACCGAAAAAACCGTCAACCAGACCGTCGACTCGGCCACCACCAGCGATGAACTGGCGACCCTTGCGGGCGAGCTGAGCAAAGCGATTGGGCAGTTGAAGCTGTAGCGCAATCCTGTAGGAGCTGCCGAAGGCTGCGAAAGTGACCTGTCCGACACGCCGCTGTTCGCAGCCTGCGGCAGCTCCTGCAAAAGATACGGGTTGCGCACCTATCACACCGATAGTCAGCCTTGATTCGCAGCAACGCTGACTCAGGCCTACTCTTCAAACACCGGCGCCGATTGTGACGGCGGTTTGAAGAGGACAACAGTGATGGGCAAGCGACTTTCCAATCTCCACACCTGGCAATGGCGCGGTTATGCCGACAATCATCGCCACCCGACGAACCTTGTCCTGCATGTCGTTGCTGTTGCGCTGTTCATTCTTGCGGCACTGTTGATCGTTGATGGCCTGTTTTCCTGGAGCGTTTCTTCATTGGCCATCGGCGTCATCGGCCTGATCGCTGCGCTGGGCATTGAACGTCACGGGCAGGCGCTGGCAGCCAAGGGCTAGCAGAAATGTTCAGATTGGAATGCTCCCCGTGGGAGCGAATTCATTCGCGAAGGCGTCCAACCGGTCACCCATCTGTGCCTGATACTCCGCATTCGCGAATGAATTCGCTCCCACGGGTTGGCTCAGCGCCCGCGCCTACCCAAATACCGTCACCGTCTGCCGACTGATCGCCATCAACTCCCCGCTCGGCGTCCAGAGCATGGCGGCGGTGTGGCCGTACCCATCGCGCGCGTGCTCGATCACCGCCTTGTAGCTGCACCAGTCATGGCTGCTGACCTGGGGCAACGGTTGAACAAACTCGATGGTCCAGGTCAACGAGCTGCCCGGCGCGGGCTTGCTCAAGTGTGGCAATAGCGCGGGGGGCCAGGTGTCCACCAGCGCCAGCAGGTGCGCCTCATTCAGAGGCCCTTCGTCTATCTCGCGAAAGCGCACGTAACCGCCAATCGCAGACGACGGCGTATTGCTGAACGGCATGCCGCCGAGCGCCCAGCGCAAGTCCATGAAGCGCAAGTACTCGGGCATCATGCCGCTGATGAAAGGCAGCTGCGGGCATTCCTCTACAGCTTTGAGCGTCGGCGCGGGATCCGCCTGCACCGCAATGCTCGACTCACGGGATGCGCCAAAACTGCCCTGGATCAGGGTCATCACCTGGCCGTTCTGGACAGCACGCCCCAAGACCTGGCTGACCGAATTGCCCTCGCGCAGCACCTCGACTTCGAAAGCAATCGGCACCCCAGGCTCGGCGGGGCCGACAAAGGTAATCGCCAGGGAACGCACCGGCCGATCACTCGGGACCTTGGCGCGCATGGCTTCGTATTGCAGAGCAGCCATCAGACCACCAAAGCTGGCCCGTCCCTGGCCCCACTCTGGGGGAATGGTCACCGCCAGAGGTTGACGCTGTACCGCGTCGATCAATTCAGAAAACGTCATGAGGACCCCACAGTAGAAAAGCTGGCAACTTGCCCGCGATCTTAACCAGCCACTCTCCAATGCGCATGCGCTATATCGGCCATTATTGCGACCGATTTGCAGGCTACCGTGTTTGCGCTAGCCGAAGCAGGCCTTGCTCAAACGCTCCAGCGCCACATCAGCCTTCCTCTCAGCGCGTACGATCCCCGCCTGCCAGCCCGCGATACAGGGCGCCAGGTCACGTTCGCGACCTGCCTGGGCCAGCCATTGCAGATGATCGTGCCAGTTACCCAGTTCGCCCTGAGCCGCCTTCAGGCGCGACTGCATTTTTTTCGGCTGATGGCTCAGCTCCGGGTAGGCATCGGCGGCGTAGCGCACGCGCTTGATCAGCAAACGCAAACGATGCCGGTCATGGGCCGGGTCAGCAATTGCCTTGCGCAATTGCTTCCACTGTTTGTCCATAGCCTTTTCGATGCTCGTGCTCAAGCCACGCAGCAGCTTCTGTCGCTGCTGCACCCGGATAAAGCCTGGGAACTGATCGAGCATTTCCAGCAGACGCTTGATTTCCGCGCTGGCCGCCACCTGCGACCAGGCCTGATTGACTTTCTTGATGCGAGTCGCCGCTGCCTCGGTGCGGCCCTGTTCGACCAGGTGTGCAGCCAGCACTTCCATATCTCTCAGTGGCGTGGTCAGGTCGCCCACCGCCTTGGCGGCCGCTTCAAGCTGCTCGACACCCGACAATCCGCGCAACGGACGCAACAGGCTGCGCAAACGGCGTACCGTGGTGCGTAGATCATGCAGCGCTTCGCTGTCGGTGGCAGCGGTCAGCCGCTCATGACAGGCAATCAGCCTGATGTGCAAAGCCAGAATCTGAACGACTAAATGGTCAACCATCGATGACATGCGGTTTTCCTTATGGATTATCTGTGAGTGCCGTTATTCATGAGAGGCGCGGGCCGCCGACAAACGCCAAGGCAGACGACGACGCAATTGGCGCAGGCAGCGCCGCAACCGTGCGGGTGCTGAAGGGCTGCCTGCATAACGCTGAGCCTGAAACTCAACAGCAAAGGCCTCGATCCATTGCGCGTGGGCCGGCAGAAAAAGTGCCGCACGACGCGCGAACGCGTCAGCGCCCTCCCCCGGCAATCGTCTGAGACCCTGGCGTGCCAGCAGTCTTTCGAACGCAGTGAACAACCGAAGTTGCGAATCATTTTCGCGCTGCCAGGGTTTGAAAATCCACAAACCCAGCAGGCTCAGGACCAGCCCCAGCCCGGCCAGAAATGCCGGAGCCTGCAACCCCGAGAACCAGCGGTTGAGCACTTTGAGTTGCTCGTCACCCTGATAGCCCAACACCCAGCGCTGCCAGCCATAGTTGAGATTGTCCCAGCTCAGGCGCACGGCGTTGATCCACGGCACGTTGCGATAGCGCAGCGCCGACATGGGCGAATCTTCCAGAAAGGCTTCGTCCGCCGCCAATGCCTGCTCCAGCCCTTGCTCGATACGCTGAGGGGCCACGGCGGCGGTGGGGTCGACACTGCGCCAGCCACTACCCGGCTGCCAGTATTCGACCCAGGCGTGGGCGTCAAACTGGCGCACGGTCAGGTATTGGCCATTGGGGTTCAATTCGCCGCCCTGGTACCCGGCCACCACCCGCGATGGGATACCCGCCGCGCGCAACACAAAGGTCATGGCTCCGGCGTAATGGGCGCAGAAACCCCGGCGGCTTTCAAACAGGAAATCATCGACGCTGTTGACCCCCAGCGTCGGTGGTTTGAGGGTGTAGTGATAAGGCTCGCGGGCGAAATAATCCATCATGGCCGCCACCAGCGCGTCAGGCTTGGGGTAGCGCCGTAGCAAGTCGCTGGCCCACTCCCGCGCCCGTGGGTTGCCCTTCTGCGGGAGTTGCAGATCCTGGCGCTGAATGTTTTCACTGGGCTGGCTGTCTCGGGTTGCGTCTGGCCATGACGTCACGCTGTACATCAGCGACTGATCAACCGGACGCCGACGCTGCAACCTGAAATCACTCATCTGCCGCACATCCGGCAGGTTGCTTTCCCCCACGTCCAGGCTCGACAGCCACGGGCGGCCGCTAGGCTCCATCACAATGCTGTAGCGCAATGCATCGCCACGTTTCTGCCACTGCGGCAGCTGCACGGTTTGCGCGCGGCCGGCTTGCGACCAGCGTCGCCCGTCGAATTGCTCCAGAGTCAGGGAGCGCCAATACAGCTGGTTGCGTGCCGGAATGGGGCCTTCAAAGCTGGCGCGAA
Source organism: Paucimonas lemoignei (assembly GCA_900475325.1). Taxonomy (GTDB): domain Bacteria; phylum Pseudomonadota; class Gammaproteobacteria; order Pseudomonadales; family Pseudomonadaceae; genus Aquipseudomonas. Next base: position 2,500,262 of record LS483371.1, on the reverse strand, counting down.
ACACCAGCGCCGCCGACTTGCTCAGCTCGGCGATGTCCCCCGGCGCCATCGTGTCCGAAAGGCCGGTGAGGCTTTTGTTGCTCGGCTGTGGCAGCGACCAGAGCGGTTCGAGCCGCGGGAAGAACAGAAACAGCACCAGCATCAGCGGCACCGCCTGCAAGATCAGCTTGAGGGCCAGTTTCAGGCTGGTGCCCGGTCTGCTGAACGTGGCGGATTCCTGCAAGGCGATCAACGCCGCCAACAACGCGGTGACGGGCAGCAGCGTGAACGCCGCCCACAGCAGGTGGTTTTCAAACAGGTAGCCGACGACCACGCAAAAGAAGCCGAGAAAGATCAGCACCAGTGCGTCGCGGCGGGTTTGCATTTCGAGCATTTTCAGCACGAAGGCAGCCACCAGCAGCGCCGCGCCAGCGTCCAGGCCCACCAGGCTGCCTCGCGCCAGATAAACGCCCCCGGCAGTGCCCACCAGCAACCCGGCCTTGACCCAGGTGCCGGGGCTGCGCGCCCGCATGCGCAGAACCTGAATGCGCCATAGCGTACAGCCCACCCACAGCGCAATCATCGACAGCGGAATGTGCTGCAGAAATGGCACCACCACCAACGCCTGGCCCAGCATCAGCCAAGTCAGGCTGGTCCGGGGGATGGGCTGATTCAGGCCCTTTGCGCTCGGCTCCAGTACGCTGCCCGCCACACTCATGACCGCACCCCATACAGCGCCAGGGCGCGCAGACAGGTTTCCCGATGCTGCTCACCGCTGCTCACCGGCGACAGAAACCCCGGCAGACGCAGGGCGAACGGCTGGTGCCGCTGAGACAGGATCAGTACCCAGTGGCACAGGCGCGACAGCCGCTCCTCGATGTCGCCGCCCAACGCCATGAAATCCAGGCACAGATCGTGACCGCTCAGGTCGGTAAAATCCTTGACCAGCAACCCCTGACCACGGGAATAGGCCTTCCAGTGCAGACGGCGGCGGTTGTCACCAGGCTGGTAAAGGCGCAGGCCCTGGTAGTCATCGACACCCGGCCCCTGGGTTGCCTGGCCGTGATCTTCGGCGTGGGGTTGGAGGCCCTTGAGTAGCGGCATGGCACCGGGCAACGGGCGGGGGTAAATCAGCGCGCTCTGTTGCAGGTCCAGCCAGCTCCAGGTGCGCAGGATGCTCAGCGGGTAAACGCTTTCTACCCGCAGCCGTGGCGCATGCAGCCAGCCGCGGCGCTGGGCCGGCAGGGTCAGTTCAACCTCCGTGAGGCCTTCGCCGGGCACATCGACTTGCTGCAGGTGCTCGGCATCCCAGCCCAGCGCAATGGCTTGATGGGCGTGACCGTCGCTCTCCAGCTTGAGGCGCAACTGCACCGCCTCACCGACAAACACCGAGCGCGCGACGCCTGCGCTGAGGATCAAGCCACTGAGGTTGCGATAGGTGTGCAAGATGCCCAGCACCCCCAGTGACAACAGCAGAAAGGTCAACCCGTAAGCCAGGCTGTTCTGGTAATTGATCGCCACCAGCAGCATCAGGAACAGCACCAGCGCGAAGCTGCCTCCCGTGCGGGTGGGCAGGATGAAAATCCGCCGGTGGTCGAGTTTGATCCGCGATGCGGGGGGGATGCGTCGCACCAGCCAGCGTTGCCAGATCGGTTTGAACTGTTCGATCAAAGCACCGGCACCTCGCGCAGCAGCCACTGGACCAGAGCCCCGCCGCTGTGCCCGGTGGCATCGGTGCGCTCGCGCAGGCGATGGCCGACCACTGAGGGCAGGACCGCTTGCACGTCTTCGGGGATCACATAATCGCGGCTCGCCAACAATGCCCAGGCCCGGGCTGCCGAGAGGATTGCCAGACTGGCACGGGGCGACAGGCCATACGCGAACTGTGGCTGGCTGCGCGTCGCTTCCACCAGCCTCAGCACGTAATCCACCAGCGCATCGCTGACCCGCACCTGCCGCGCCTGGCTTTGCAGTACGCCCAGTTCAGCGTGGCTCAACAGCGGCTGCAGACGCGGCAGCAGGTCCCGGCGGGATTCGCCCAGCAGCAAGGCCTTTTCCGCCGAGCGTGCCGGGTAACCCAGGGACAGGCGCATCAGAAACCGATCGAGCTGCGACTCTGGCAAGGCAAAGGTGCCGCCCTGACTGAAAGGATTCTGGGTGGCAATCACGAAAAACGGATCGGGCAGCAGACGGGTCGCGCCCTCAATGGTCACCTGGCCCTCTTCCATGGCTTCAAGCAAGGCGCTCTGGCTTTTGGGGGTGGCGCGGTTGATCTCATCGGCCAACACCAGCTCGGCAAAAATCGGCCCTGGGTGAAAGGTGAACTGCCCGGTATCGCGATCGAAGACCGAGGTGCCGAGGATATCGCCGGGCAACAGATCAGAGGTGAACTGGATACGCTGAAAGCTCAGGCCCAGCACTTTGGCGAGGGTGTGGCTCAGGGTGGTCTTGCCCATCCCTGGCAAATCCTCGATCAACAAATGACCGCCACCGAGCAGGCAGGTCATTGCCAGTCGGACTTGCGGCTCCTTACCCAACACCACTTCGTTTATGGCGTTAAGGCACTCATCGAGTTTCCTGCCCATCGAAAACACTCTCCAGGCGACTGCCTATGGCTTAAATGGTCTACACAAAGACATCAATATGTCGAATGTGCCGACCATTCGCGAATAAATTCGCTCCTACAGGTGAGCGTAGGTGGTTTCGCCAGAGAGATAAGGAAAATGCGTTTGCGGGGGTGGGATGAGTCGGGATGAGCGTGTGTCGATACCCTGTGGGAGCGAATTCATTCGCGAAGGCGGAGTGTCAGCAAACAGAGGTGCCGGCTGTGACGCCCCATTCGCGGATGAATCCGCTCCCACAGGTTTGAATTACGGCAGGATCTATATCAACGCCCGGCGCGGGACTCGCGGATATAGAAGCGGGCTTTCTCAGCTTTGCTGGTGCAGCCTTCGAACGCTTCGAACTGTTGCTGGGTCTTGGCGCCAGTCAGCAGCGACAGGGCTTTGGAGTAGCTGACAGTCCCGGCGAAACCTTCGGCCTTGGCCAGGTCCAGCTCGTGCCAGGCGGAATCGAGCTGCGTGGCGCAGCTGTCGCGATAGCCGGTTTTACCCGCGCAACCGGCGAGAACCAAAGCAAACAATGGCAGGCAGATCCAGGCTTTCATGGGTGTTACCTCAGGATAGAAATCGATAGTGCGAGTTGGACGGCGAAGGCGTCTAAAAGTGCCGTATCGGGCAGGTTTATACAGCATCTGAAAGGCAGGCGAATCAAAACTGGTGGGAGCGACCGGGGTGGCGTTCCACCTTGCTCGCGACGGCGGCCGTACAGCCGATGCATCTCTATCGAATGTACCGGCCCCTTCGCGAATGAATTCGCTCCCACCGTCGGGCTGCGTCGTATCAGGCAGATCGCATTCGCTGCCCTTTGAGCCAAGTCAAGAATCCCAACGCGGCGAATAACCGGTCGCTCCCACAGGTCCAGTGTCCAGTTTGCTGGCCAAATGCCTAGAGCTCGCGCAACCGATACCCGACCCCCGCCTCGGTGACGATAAACCGGGGTGCCGCAGGATCATCCGCCAGTTTCTGGCGCAGGTGGCCGACGACGATGCGCAAGTAATGGCTGTCCTCGGTGTGGGTCGGGCCCCAGATGTCCTTGAGCAGTTGCTGTTGGGTGATGACCCGCCCGGGGTGCCGCGCCAGCTGCGCCAACACTGAGTATTCCTTGCGGGTCAGCGCGACCTCGACGCCGTCGAGCAATACCCGGCGATACGCCAGGTCAATGATCAATGGCCCGAACACCAAGGCCGAGCCGGGTTGCTCGCCCGCCGAGGCCTGCCTCAACAAGGCCCTGATCCGGGCCAGGAACTCCTGAATCCCGAACGGCTTGGTGACGTAATCATTGGCGCCGCCATCCAGCGCCTCGACCTTTTGCGCCTCGCTGGCGCGCACCGACAGCACCAGCACCGGGACGCTGGACCACTCGCGAAACTCGCGCAGCACTTGCTGGCCATCCATGTCCGGCAACCCCAAGTCCAGCACCAGCAGATCCGGCTTGTTCAGCGCAGCCTGGGCTAAACCTTCGGCACCGTCTGCCGCTTCGAGCACTTTATAGCCCTGGGACGCGAGGCTGATACGCAGGAATTTACGAATCTGCGGCTCGTCATCGATCACCAGAATGGTTGCGGTCTGACTCATGGATCCCCTGTTCTTCTAGGCCGTTGTGCAGCATGAACCCGCCTCAAGACAGCAACTCGGCGTCGCTTTCGCCTTGAGGCTGCGTCTGCAGCGGCAAATATAAGGTGATGCAGGTGCCATGACCATCAATGCCTTGCCCGACACTGATACGCCCACCGTGGGCACCGACCATGCCCTGACAGATCGCCAGGCCCAGCCCTGTGCCCTGCCCGCCCCGATCCCCTCGGGCGGCGGTGTAGAACATGTCGAAAATCTTGGCCCGCTCATCCTCGGGTATGCCCGGCCCCTGATCGCTGACAGCAAAGAACAGCTCATCGTCGATCGCCCCGGCCTCTAGCTCCAGACGACCATTGACCGGCGAAAAACGCGCGGCATTTTCCAGCACATTGACCAGCGCCTGCTCGATCAGGGCCGCGTGCACATACAGCAGCGGCAAGTCCGCGGGCACCAGGGTCTGAACCTGCAACGGCGCCAGCACTGCGCGCAGACGGTTCACGGCACTGCCGACGATGTCGCCGGGTGACACCCAGTCCCGGGCCAGTTTCAACGCGCCGTGGCCCAGCCGGGTCATGTCGAGCAGGTTCTGGATGTAGCGGTCCAGCCGCTCGGCTTCATCGCGCGTGCCTTCGAGCAATTCCCGGCGGTCTTCCAGGGGGATGGCTTCGCCCAGGGCCAGCAAGCTGTCGATGCTGCCGCGCATCGCGGTCAATGGCGTGCGCAGGTCATGGGACACCGACGCGAGCAAGGCGCTACGCAGTTGCTCGGTTTCGCCATGCAGGCGCGCGGCTTCCAGATCGTCAGCCAGTTGCGCACGGGCCAGGGCCTGAGCCAGCGGCTGACTCAGGGCGACCAACAGGCGCCGCCGTTGAGCACTGAAATCCTCACTCGCTCGGGGACGAACGCCCAGCAACGCCAGCGGACCTTCTTCACCGGACAACGGCCACCACCACCAGGCACTGGACGGCAAGGTGCCGGTGCCGTGACCTGCAGGCTGATCGTGTTGCCAGGCCCAGTCGGCGGCGGCTCGCTCTGGTTCAGATAATTGAGCAATGCCGCTTTGCACCTTCCACGTACCCTGCCCGTCACGATCCATCAGGCAGACCTCCAACTGATGCCAGCCATTCAAATGCTGCCCGGCGGCGCTGAGCACCGCTTGCCGGTCGGTGGCCGCGGTCAGTTTGCGTGACAGGTCCAGCAGCTCGCTGGTTTCTTCCTGGGTGTCGCGCAGGGCCTGCATCTGCCGCCGTTGACGTGCAGCCAGATTGCCGGTGAGCGCTGACATCAACAGGAAAAACAGCAACGTCAGCACGTCTTCTTCGCGCTGGATATTCAGCGAGAAACTCGGCGGCATGAACAGGAAGTCATACGCCAGGAACGACAGGATCGAACAGGCCAGCGCCGGACCGACACTGGTCCGCACCGCCACCAGCAGGACGGCGGCGAGAAACACCAGAGAGATGTTCGGCAGATCCAGCAGGCTGGACACCGCCCAGGCCAGCGCGCTGGCCAACAGCGTGGCAACCAGCGCCAACGCATAATCGCGCCACGGCGCCGGAGAGGATGAACGCAAACGCGGCTGATCCGGCAGCGGCTCGCTGTCCAGCACGCTGATTTCCAGGCCGTGGGCCTCACGCAGCAGGCGTTCGGCGACGCCACCGCCCATCCAGCGACGGCGCCAGCGCGGGCGGGACTGGCCGACCAGCACGACACTGGCGCGGCGCTCACTCGCGTGCTGGATCAGGGTCTTGGCCACTTCACCTGCGCGCAACAGCACCACTTCGCCGCCCAGCCGTTCTGCCAGTTGTTGCGCGCTTTGCAGCCGGGCGCGGGCCTGCTCATCAAACGGACGGCCGTTATCGACATGGATCAGGCTCCACGGCAAATGGCGCCGCTGAGCCACGCGACTGGCATGGCGCACCAAACGCTCGGCATGAATATCGCCATCGACCCCCACCAGCAAACGCCCACGCAACGCCGGAGCCGCCTGGCCCAATTGACGATAGCCCTGAGCCAGATCGTCATCGATCTGGGCGGCGGCGGTCTGCATCGCCAGCTCTCGCAAAGCGGTGAGGTTGGTCTGGGTGAAAAATGCATCAATCGCGGCGCGGGCCTGCTCCGGCACATACACCTTGCCGTCGCGCAGGCGCTCCAACAGCTCCCGAGGCGGCAAGTCGATCAGCACCAGTTCGTAGGCTTCCTGCAGCACCCAGTCCGGCAGTGTTTCGCGGACCTGCACGCCGGTGATGCCACGCACCTGATCGTTGAGGCTTTCCAGATGCTGGACGTTGACCGTGGTGTAGACGTCGATGCCCGCCGCCAGCAGTTCCTGAATGTCCT